>NVVN01000003.1:17797-173578 GCA_002733355.1 Sulfurovum sp. | reverse complement strand
ACCACAGACCAAGAAAATCTCTTGAATGGAAGACTCCTCATGAAGTTTTTCATGAAAAAGAAGTAGCGTAGGTAAAATTAGGTATGATTTTTTAGATAGGAAAATTGCACTTTGGATTTAAATTCGGGAAACTATTGATTATCTTTGTTTTTTTATAAGTCTCAAAAAGATTTCAATCTCTTCTTCGTTTTGAAATTTTATTTCTATACTTTTTGTTTTTACTTTGTACGTGAAAGGTAAGTTTTCTTCAAAGTCTTTTTCATATTTCTCAAGTAATTTTTTTTCTATAGATGTATGTGACTTTCGGTTAATTGAAAGTTTATGACTTTTTACCATATTTTCTGTATCACGTACAGACAATTTTTGTCCAACAATACTATCTATAACAACTTTTTGTTTTGGATCATCTAACCCTACTAAGATTTTTGCATGACCTTGTGATATTTTATTTGTTATCAAGTGCCCTTGTGTGTATTCTGACAATTGAAGTAAACGCATAGTATTGGTTATTTGTGAGCGACTTTTATGTACTATAGATGAGAGTGCATCATGCGTAATGTTATGTACGTCTATTAGTTCTGCATAAGAGTTTGCAAGTTCAATAGCATTAAGGTTTTCTCTTTGGATATTCTCAATAAGCGCAAGTTCACGAAGTCTTATATCATTTATATCAGCATCTGCAATAATAGATTTAATACTGCTAAGTTTAGCTAATTTATGAGCCCGCAAACGTCTTTCACCTGCAATGAGCAGATATCCATCTTCTTTTTCTATGACAACAATTGGTTGTAGTAATCCATGTTCAGAAATAGATTTACTCAATTCAAGTAGTGCCTGTTCATCAAAATGTTTTCTAGGTTGAAAAGGGTTAGGCATGATACTATCTATAGATAATTCTTCCACTCTTGCACCTTGTGCTTCAAGTTCAAAACTATCAATATTTGACAAATCTTTTTCGTATGCTTCTTCTACTTCTGAAAGAATTTCTCCCAAGCCTCTACCTAATCCCATAATTAACCTCTTACAATCACTGTTGCCAAATCTCTATATGCAATAGAACCTTTGGAGTTCGTCGCATATGATATCACTGGTTTACCAAAACTCGGACTTTCTGCAATCTTCACATTTCGAGGTATAACAATACACTCTTTCCCTTTTCTCATATGAAAAAGTTTATCTTTAAAGTGATGACTCAAGTCTGCCAATACTTGTTTCGAAAGATTGTTTTGTCCTGAATACATCGTTGGTAAAAATCCTTTTATTTTCAATTTAGGATTAATTGTTTTCTTCAAAAGACTCACAGTGTTTAAAAGTTGTGCCAAACCCTCTAGTGCAAAAAATTCACACTGGATAGGAATAATAACAGAATCTGAAGCACTTAATGCATTGATTGTTATAGGTCCAAGTGCTGGTGGTGAATCAATAATAATATAGTCAAACCTTAATGATACTTCTTTAAGTTTTTCTTTTAAAACCAATTCTCTATTTTTCTTTTTAGGATTATAAAACTCTTTTTCAATACCCACTAAACCTATGTTTGAAGGCACTAAGAAAAGATTGTCAATTGCTGTTTTCAATACTATCTCTGAAATACTTTTAGAACCTATAAGTACATGATAAATATTAAACTCGTAATCACCTCTTCTAAACCCAAAGCTTGTTGTCGCATTAGACTGGGGATCTATGTCTAAAAGGAGTACATTTTTACCTTTTTCAGCTAAAGACGCTGCTAAGTTAACTGCTGTTGTTGTTTTTCCTACGCCACCTTTTTGGTTGGCAATACAAATGATTTCGCTCATCGTAAACTAAACACTTTCTTCCCCTCAATGATTAATGAGCCATCAGGCTGTAAACAAGCGTCTACAAGGCTCTTTTGATAGTTTTCAATATGAACTGAAAACTCTTTACTTAGTTCAAATTCTACCTGATACTCACTAAATATCTGCTTCCATTTTGGAAACTTTTCGAGCATTAAAAGATATTTATCCAGCAAAACTTTAGGGGAGATATCGCTCTGCAAGGCACTGTAGCCGTTTTGGTTTTTTTTTAAATTTATACCAATTCCAAAGACCAAAACATTGTCAACTTTTTGAGTAATCGTTCCGCCCACTTTCTTCCTGCCTATATAGAAATCATTAGGCCATTTAAGCCATATGTTTTCGTCAAATTCTACGAGTGTCTGTTTCATAATATAAGAAAAATAGATAGATGCCGAAGCAAGAGTCAGATCGGTAGGTAGATCGTCCAGACTTACAGCAATAGAAGCAAAAAAATTCCCTTCTCCGCCTGACCATGCATTATCACGACTTCCTACACCGGCATTTTGTTCTAATGCTAATACAGCGATTGGCGCACTTAGTATGCTATTTTGAAGTTGTTCAACAAGATATTTTTGTGTCGAAGGAAGTGTCTCAAATAATTGTATTTCCAACTTTAAGCCCTCTTCCTACACAATATGCCTTAGCAGACATTGCTTTTTTTGAACTAGGTTGTAATCTTTCTATTTTTAAAGATCCTCTACTACACCCTACAATCACACTCTCTTCTTCAAAAGAAAGTATTTCACATTCATCATTTTTACTTTTTATATCAATCAACGCGACACCATCTAGCTTCGTACCTTTTGCATCGAAAATCCCAGGCCATCCTTCAAATGCTCTATACTTATTATAAATTAGCTCTGCATCTTCAAAATCTATCTCTCCATCAGGTTTTTTAATTTTTTTACAAAGCGTCGCCTGACTCTCATCCTGTTTTTGAGGTATAATATTTGAAAAATTACGAATCGTGCTAAGCGTAAGCGTACAGGCATCATTTGTCAATTGCTGCATCAATGCATGTAGACGTATATCTTCAGGAATTATAAATTCCATCTTTTCTAACATATTTCCAGTATCAAGACCTTCTTCCATCAACATAGAAGTTACACCCGTTTTTTCATCTCCATTAAGCAATGACTGTTGCACAGGAGAAGCCCCTCTGTACTGAGGTAAAAGTGAAGCATGTAGATTAATACATGGAGCAATATCAAGTATTCTCTTTGGTAGTATTTGCCCAAAAGCCGCTACGATGATAAAGTTTGGTTTAACACTTTGTATCACCTCAAATATTCCTTCATCTGAAAGACGGTTCGGTTGCAAAACTTCAATACTGTTTTCTTCTGCTAATATCTTCACAGGTGGAGGTGTCAAAACCTTTTTACGGCCTACAGGTCTATCAGGTTGTGTTATGACTAAAGAGACTTCCATATCTTCTGCATTAATAAGTGTCTGAAGTATCTCTTTTGCATAGTGGGGTGTTCCCATGTAAACTATTTTATGTTTCATTATTTTTTTAGCTACTACTTTTTTATTGTTTATCTTTGGTAGTAAACATGGTACCGCCAATATGTATACCATCAATAAGCAAGGATTTGACATCCCTCAAGTCAAATCCGGAAGCTAAATACATTTCCTTTCCATGCTTCATAATAAAATCTGCAGATTGTAATTTAGTCACTATGCCACCAGTAGCAAATTCATTATTTGGTGAATGTTCTGCTTCTAACTCTTCTTTGGTTATTTCTGTTACCACTGCTCGACGTTTTGCATCATCATACCTATTTGGATCTTTATCATAAAATGCATCTATATCGGAAAGGATTATAAGCATTTGTGCATCAAAATAATGTGCCACATGTGCAGA
Organism: Sulfurovum sp.; assembly: GCA_002733355.1. Taxonomy (GTDB): domain Bacteria; phylum Campylobacterota; class Campylobacteria; order Campylobacterales; family Sulfurovaceae; genus Sulfurovum. The sequence goes on along the minus strand of NVVN01000003.1, from coordinate 169,894 downwards.
CAACCGATCATTATCTCCAAAGACTAATTCTTCAACACTCACAGTATCATTTTCATTAATAATAGGAATAACATTATGTTTCAAAAGTGTGTCTATTGCATTTTTTGCATGCTTTATATGCTTTGGAGAATCAAAAACATCTGCACGAAAAAGTATTTGTGAACAAAGTAAATCAAATATAGAAAACTTCTCTTGATACATTTTTAGCAATAGTGGCTGACCTATTGCAGCAAGTGCCTGTTTATTTGCAACATCACCTCTATCTAGTTGTAATTGTGTATAACCTGCAGAAACTGCACCAGAACTAACTAAAATAATGTCATATTTATTTTTTTTTAGCTCTGCAATGAACTCTACTAATCCCAGCATRCGTATTTTAGCAATGGCACCATTTTCTGTTAAAATATGAGAACCTACTTTAATAACTATACGTTTTACACCCATTTTAYACTCCTTGTTCTTCTTCTACATTTTTTGTAAATTCGCCCAAGGCATACCGTAGTGCCTCAGTATTTATATGTGCCACAGAAGAGATAGGTAATACAAACAATGGTTTCTCTTGTGGTAAAGGCACTCCAAAATCTGTTTTAAATCCATTACTTAAATATATCATATCAGCTTTATATTTACCTAAGGTATCATTTGCTTCTAATCCAATATCATCTAAGAATTTCTTTGTTAAAACATTGACTTCATCTACTGACAAAGCATCTATCTTTGTAATTGCAATAGCATGTTTACGCGTTGCTAACGTTTCKGAATAGCGTTGCAATTCTACAAGTAGAGTCTCATACTGATACTTCATTTCTCTATAGTTAGCAGCATCAATCATAAGGAGTAGCGTTTTTGTTCTCTCTATATGTTTCAAGAATTCTAAGCCAAGCCCTCTTCCATCACTTGCACCTTCAATAATACCAGGAATATCTGCCATCATAAATGAGTCATAATCACCTATGTGTACCACACCAAGTTTTGGTGTAAGCGTTGTAAACTCATAGTTTGCTACTTGTGGTCTGGCATTTGACAGCGTCGCGATGAGTGTAGACTTTCCAACATTAGGGTAACCCACAAGTCCCACATCTGCAATGAGTTTCATCTCTAGTCTAATCTGTTTAGTAATGCCTGGCAATCCAGGTTGAGCATAGGTCGGGCGTTGGTTAGAAGAAGACTTAAAGTGCATATTGCCAAGTCCTCCTTTCCCACCTTCTAAAAAGAGTATAACATCACCCTCGTTCACTAAGTCCATGAGCTCTTCACCTGTCTCCATGTCTACCACAGTTGTACCAGGAGGTACTGTTATAGTCATATCTTGACCTTTACGCCCATAACATTTTCGCCCTTCACCTGGACGACCACTTTCTGCTTTCATATGTTTACGTCCACGAAGCCCTGAGAGAGTATCTGTGTTATTGTCTACTTTAAAGTAAACTGCACCACCACGACCACCATCTCCACCATCTGGACCACCATTAGCTACAAATTTCTCTGTCCAAAAAGAGATAGAACCTGCTCCACCTTTACCTGAACTAATCATAAGTTCCACACTGTCTACGAACATAACTAAACCTTTATTACTATGAAAACACCACCCTTTTTTCGAGTAGCATATAAATTATGGAATTATATCTAAATTGGGGGAAAGTATTGCTATAATTTTTTATATCAATATTATTGTAAGGTCTCTCATGAAATATATATATTCAATAAAAATTATTTTTCTTATTATTTTCATCTTCACATTCACTGCATGTACCCCCAGTCATCTTCCTGAAAATAAAGGAGGATTTTACCACAGTGGTATTTACTTTGGATCACACTTCCCAAATATCTATAAAAAAGGTATAAGAGATGGATGTACTACATCTAAAGGAACATATAACAAATCACACAGTCTTTTTCAAAATAACAAAGATTATGAAGATGGTTGGTTCTTAGGTCGGAACAGATGTAAAGATTTGCTTGTGATTGATGAGGAATAATAAAATATAAGAGATACTTAGAGTAAACCAAAGACTGCTTGGAGTTACTCTAATTAAGATTTATGCAGGTACTACTGAAACTTTCTTCTGTCTAGCAGTTCTGTTATCGAACTTTACTACACCTTCTATAAGTGCAAATAGTGTATGGTCTTTACCCATTCCTACGCCATTACCTGGGTGAACTTTAGTTCCTCTTTGTCTGATGATGATATTGCCAGGAATGACTACTTCTCCACCAAATTTCTTAACGCCTAAACGACGTCCAGCTGAATCACGGTTATTCTGAGTGGACCCTTGTCCTTTTTTATGTGCCATATTAAACGCTCCTTATGCTATTTTAGTTATTCTAACTCTTGTAAAGTCTCTTCTGAAACCTCTTTTAAGTTTTGAATCTTTTCTTCTTCTTTTTTTGTAGATGATAACTTTTTTATCTCTACCTTCATTGATTACTTCACCTTTAACCACTGCACCCTCTACAAAAGGAGTACCTACAGTTAAGTCACCGTTATCTAATGCTAGAACTTCTTTAAATTCTACTGCTGATTTTGGCTCAAGACCCATRTTGTCAAAACAGATGATATCACCTTCTTGAACTTTGAATTGTTGACCACTTGCTTTAATGATTGCGTACATTGCAAACCCTTTGTATTCTATGTTTTTTAAAAAGTTTGTGATTATACCCAAAACTATTTTAATCTAATTTTAAATACATACACTATTTCACTTATGTACACTAAAAAGTATAATTTGCTCCCGCAAGTGCGATACATTCTATCTCGACCAAAGCATTTTTAGGTAAAGTCCTCACTGCTATTGTACTACGTGCAGGTTTATGTGTACCAAAGTAATGTGCATAGACTTTATTTACGGTATCAAAGTCATTCATATCTGCTAAATAGATTGTTGTTTTAATCACATCGTTAAAGTGAGCATTTGCCGCTTCTAACACATAATAAAGGTTCTTCATCACTTGATGAGTTTGATGTTCGACATCTCTCGTTTCCATACTCCCATCAGGCATTAAAGCAATTTGCCCAGAAGTATAAATAAACCCCTTTGCTTCAATTGCCTGAGAATATGGTCCTATAGCCTGTGGTGCTTCTTTTGTAGATATAAATTTCATTCCTATTTCCCTTTAATTTGTATTTCTTTCATAAAAAATGTATGATGTTGAGTAATCTGAAAACTCAAAATAGACTTTTTTTTCTCCAGCATCTTTTTTACCATTTAGATTTAAATCATCAATACCATAACCATAACGGTAAGGTCTTGACCCGCCATCACTTGTTCCTTTTGCTGTTGATAGTTTATCTATATCTATAAACCTATGCACAAGCTTATCGCCAGCATATATGTCAAGTACYCCATTTGTTCCAGTCCAGTTTTGAAGTGAACGGCTGAGTGAATTTTGTGTTTCTTGTGTACAAGCTGAGACAAATAGTACGAATATAAAACCCAGTAATATTCTTAATTTCATTTATCTCCTTTATTTTATGTTAGTTTAGCAACATTATGCTTTTGGCATTCCAAATTTTTGAGTCAAAAGTTCACCTTCATCGTTAAAATAAAGATAATATAACTTGTCTTTTACTACTGWTAAGCCCGCTAAATAACGTAGTGCTAAATTAGCCTGTAATGACCCTATATGCATGACTATTGGGGCTGTTATACCTCCTGGTTTATGATCAGATATATTAAAGACTTGGAAATTTGATTTTTCAAAAAAACACACCTGTCCGTTAAATTCTTCTACAGATGCATATATCCAAGGAGTGTTACTTTTTTTAGCATATTTATCTATTTCTCCTCTTACGGGGAGATTGTCGGTGGCATCCAGTATCAAATCATAGTTATTATCCATTTCCTTAAAATCATTAAAAGCCATATCAAAAGCCACGGTTTTGACAAAAGGATTTTTAGCTACTATTAGATCTGCAACAACTTTTGCCTTGTTTAGTCCCTCATCTTTTAATGTAAATGCTATTTGTCTATGAATATTATGTGAAGAAACAGTATCAAAGTCTACCATATGTATCTCACCTATACCCGAAGTTCCAAGAGCCATCGCAAGGGTACATCCAAGTCCACCAGAACCAATAATGGCTATTTTCTTTTTCTCTAAACTCTGTTGCACATTTGATCCCCAGAGTTGTATTTGCCTATTAAAATATTCGCTTTGTGTCATATTAAATCCTCACGTTGTTTAAGTTCTTTTTCAAAACCCCAAGCTTTCCGATGCTCAAGCACTTCTGACTTATCGATAACCTCTACAAGCATGGATTCTTTATCTTCAAGCATCATTTCAACTTCACCTTCAGGAGAAACCAACATTGTATCACCATAAAATTTCCACTTTACTTCATCATCACTATACTCGCCAAGACGATTTGCGCGAAGGATGTAACAGCCATGCAAGAATGCCTTGCTTTTGATTATCTCTCTCCACCTATTATGTGAACCGAAAGTGGATGCAGTTGGGAGGAGAACCAAATCAACTTTTTTACGTGTGACTTGTTCCCAAAAAGGGTCAAAATGAAGTTCAAATCCAGCCATAACCATAATTTTAAACCCTTTAAGATTAAAAACCATTGTGTCTTTTAGAGGTTTAACTGCATTTGAAAAAAACTTTTTTTCATTCCAGTGTGTATAAGGAAGCAATATTTGTTGTTCATAATATCGTGTATGTTTAGGTGTAATTTTTACAATCGTTTTATGATACCCATCTTTTTTGCTTATGATAATAGGDGCAACAAAAACAATATCATATTTAAGCGCAAGTGTTTTAAGRAGTTCCAAATGATTTTTCGTTTGTGCTTTTACCATGGCTACAGACATAGTTTCAAACTCTTTAAAAAAATGATTGAGTACATACTCACCCAGTAGCACTACATCTGCATCCCTTTGTTTAGCCTGCTTCAGATAAAACTCAAGCCTTGTAGCATTCATGCCAAGTGTAGGTAATTGAAGTGCTGCTACAACCAGTTGAGACATTAGTTATTGTCTCCAATATTTTGGTTTTTTTGGTCAATCACAGTAATTTTTGTTTTTGCTTTTTCAATGAGTATTTGTGCTTCTTTGATATTTTTCAAACCCTCTTCATAAACCTTTACGGATTCTTCAAGTGTAATTTCCGGGTTCATTAATTTTTCCAGAAGCTCTTTTGAATATTCTAATTTTTCTTCAAAGCTTTTTGCCTTCATTTTAACACCTCTTTTATATTGTTTTCAAATTTCTCTAATTCTACTAAAAAGGCATCATGCCCATACTTACTCTCTACTTCTATATAACTATATCTCTGTCCATTTTCTTCCATCATATTGGCTATATGTTCCATCTCTGAGGGAAAAAATAGATAATCTGAAGAAAACGAAATCATATGTACATTGGCTTTGATGCGACTAATCGCATCACGTAGAGAATCATAACCTCGACCAAGATTAAACGTATTAATCGCCTTAACAATATACAGATAGGAAAGTGGATCAAATGTACGTGAAAAGTTATTCGTATTATACTCCATATAACGCTCTACTTCATAACGTCCAAAAAGTTCAAAAAGTCCATCGTTGTTGACATAGTTACGCCCAAATTTATCATCCATAGAATCAGGGGACAAATATGAAATATGTCCAGCTATACGCCCTATGGCTAAACCATCTAAACCTTCTTCTTTAAAGGCATCTACTTCATAGTTTCCATGCTTAAAACGGGGATCTCTACGTATCGCTTCTACGGCTACTTTATTAAATGCTATTGTCCAAGGGCGGGTTGCATAGGTAGCAGCAAGTGAGATAATATCATCTGTAAAATTAGGATAATCTACAGCAAACTGTAACGCCTGCATACCTCCCATAGAACCACCAACGATGGCCCTAACATGGTGTATACCCAAGTCAGAGAGTAAATGCATTTGTGCCCTAATCATATCTTTTATTGTCACTACAGGAAATTTCAGTCTATAAGGTGCTTGTGTAGAACTATTATTACCCATAGGTCCTGAGGTACCAAAACATGAGCCCAGTACATTGGTACAAATCACAAAATATCTACTCGTATCTAATGCCTTGTCATCGCCAATAAGTCCATCCCACCAACCAGCTTTTCTCTCACCCTCATACACGCCTGCAGCATGATGGGAACCTGAAAGCGCATGACATACCAACAGAACATTAGATTTGTCTTCGTTTAACTCTCCATACGTCTCATAGGCTATCTCATACGGCTCTAAGATACGTCCACTTTCAAGGTATAATGGGGAGCTAAACTGTGCTGTTTTGGTTTCGATTTTCATAGATGACTTTAATGCTTAAATTTAATTGTAATATTTTATCATATTTAAACTTTGTGGTGGAGGTACTAGACGTAAGTCAGGGAGTACTCTCCTCGACCTAGTGTTTTAACCTAACGCCTTAGCCAAATCATCTATCAAATCTTGTGTATCTTCTAGTCCGACGCTTAGTCTCACAAGTTGACCTGGTACTCCTGCTTCTAATAATTCTTTATCAGAAAGCTGTTGGTGAGTGGTACTCGCTGGATGTGTAATAATAGATTTTGAATCACCTATGTTCACTACCACTGCAAAAATCTCTGTACTATCAGCCACCTTTTGTGCAGTCTCTTTGTCTGCTACTTCAAAAGAAAGTAATCCACTTGCCATACCATCTTTAAAATACTTTTGTATCAAAGGGTATTGATTATTACTCTTGAGTCCAGGGTAATTAACCTTATTTACCTTAGGATGTGCCTCTAAAAATTCTGCGATAGCCAGTGCAGATACTGAGTGTTGTTTTATACGTAGTGAGAGAGTCTCAAGCCCTTGAATAAACAACCATGAGTTAAAAGGACTCGGCGCTCCACCAAGATCACGAAGTAAAGCAAGTCGCACTCTCAATGTAAACAATGGAAGAGGCAAATCAGAATACACAAGCCCATGGTAACTCTCATCAGGTTCATTAAAATGTGCGTAACGTGCATTACCTTTTATCTTATCTACCAAATCATGACGCTCTACTATGATTCCCCCAATAGCAAGTCCTTGTCCTGTGGTGTATTTACTCGTACTATGCACAGTCAAATCMAYKCCRTGYTCAAAMGGYTTACANAAGAWWGGNTGTTCCKACGGTATTGTCYACACAAGTCAAAATGTTATGYYTRTYAGCRATAGCCACAATCGCATCAAAGTCTGCTACRTCGATRCTTGGGTTWGTRATGCTCTCAAACAATATTATTTTTGTTTTATCATCTACCAATGCTTCTATCTCAGAAGGATTACGTACATCAAAGTATCGTGTTTCTATACCAAAACGTTTGATGGTATGCCCTGTGAGTGTGGTAGTTCCGCCATACACTTGTTTTGCCACGATAATGTTATCTCCAGCCTCAGCCACGTTGGCAATGGCAYAAAAAGTAGCCGCCATTCCAGATGCAGTACCCACAGCAGCAACACCACCCTCTACAGCAGCAAATCGCTTCTCAAAAACATCTGTTGTGGGGTTCATAAGACGTGTATAAATATTACCAAGCTCTTTCAATGCAAATAAATTTGCAGCATGTTCAGTATCTCTAAACTCATACGCTGTACTCATATAAATAGGAACWGCCATAGTCCCYTGTGARTCTTTTTCATATCCCGCGTGTATTGCTAATGTTTGTTCATGCATTATGTTTCCTTATTAAATTGTATTGGTAGATTATATCTTATGGGTACTTGGAGTTTTATAGTTATAGAGAAAGGGGGAAACTATATTTCTAAGATAGCACTATCTTCTTCATTTAAAAATACTTTTATGGTTTGCCCATTGTCTTTTAGTATTTTCACAATATCAGGAACACTACAATTGCCTAACTTAATCCAAATAACTTTTGGAGGAGTACCCTTTAAAATAGCCAAATCATTAAAGTCAGAGTCTTTTGTAACTATAGTATAATCATTTTCCTTGGCAAAAGACCACACCTCTAAATCGGAGGCATAATCCAAATTTTTCAACATCACATGTGTTGAATCTACAAACTCTTTACTTATGTGTGGCAAGACTCTATGTGATATATTGTTATCAAACAACAACTTATGCACTCATAGGCACCAATTTCGTCTTATGTTCTCTATCTGCTGCATATTTTAATGAGGCTAAGATATCATCTTTGTTTAGCTTAGTGTAGTCTTCTAAAATATCATCATAGCTCATACCAGAAGCTAACATTTCCAATATATCATACACTGTAATCCTAAGCCCTCTTATACAAGGTTTTCCTGAACGCTGTGTAGGATTTATGGTTATTAAATCTTGTTGCATATATGTTTCCTATAATTTCATTACTATAGTATAACATAATTTGAAAATACAGAAAACAGTAGGTCGGGGTGTTCACTCACCGACATTTATTGGATTCTATGGTTTATTTTGAGTTTGTATGGGAGTAGGCATTAACACTTTGAAAAGGTATAATGAGAAAAGAATATTAATTTTCACTACCTTTATTAGTAAATAATCCACCAGCGAAACCAAACACAGCAAAAAGTATACTTGCAATTACTTTTTCATCAAGTTTCCCATTTGCATATAATAAAGTTGATAATATCAAAACTAAAAAAAGTAACACTACACTTGTAGAAAATCGTCCAAATCCTTTAGCTTTTGTAATAAAAAAACCTACTAAAACAATTATTCCTAATACAAAAATTGCTATTGATAACCAATTTACAGAATCCATCTCTTACCTTTTCTACTTATGTACTTCTAGACTAATTTTATTTTATTTAATCACTTTAAGTATTGATTCATCACTTAAGCCAAATGCCGCAATACCTTCTCCATATGATAATGGTACATAATAAAATTTATTACCTGTATATCCACCATAAGAATTTTTTGCGTTTACCTCAACAGTAGTAACCCAACCTTTCCAATAAATTTTACCATTATAATTAGTCATATAACCTTTTATTAGTGGCATATTTACTAATTTTATTTTTGCACTATATGGATCTTTCAACTCATTTTCAAAAGCGCCTCTAATCTTTGCTACCTTAACTTTCTTTGGTTTTGATCCAAAATCTAATTTTGCTACAGTTTCTGGCGATGCACTTTTAAATTTGCTTTCTACACAACCAATGATAAAAAAACTTATAACCAATACCGATAGTAAGACTGTAATTTTTTGCATATTCTTCCCCTTATATAAACTACAATTGTAGTTTGATAAAAGATCATTACACAGTCATACTTACACTACGATTATAGTGTAGGAAAATATGGAAAAAAAGTTAAATGATTTAAGTGCAGATGAATTACATAAACTCATAGGGCGTAATGTTGCACGCCTTAGAAAAGAGGGTAAATTAAGTCAGTTAGAATTGTCTCTAGAGATGGGAAACAAGTCTCCTAGTCTTTTAAGTTCTGCAGAAGTCTATAAGAATAAACGTCATTTTAACATCACCCAACTACACAAAATAGCCAAAGTTTTAAATGTAAATATATGTGATTTTTTTGAAGAAAATTCGTAGGGTGCCTTTGCTGTCGCACCTTTAAATTCGTATGAAGAAAAACTTTTGCTTCTATATTGTATTGAAGGTGTGCCAAAAACCACACCCTACAAGATTACCCATGATAATTAGGAGATTCCTTAGTAATAGTCACATCATGCACATGACTCTCTTTAAGTCCCGCAGCTGTAATCTCAACAAACTCTGCTTTTTCCCAAAATACTTTAATACTTTCAGACCCACAGTAACCCATAGATGAACGAAGTCCACCTAACATTTGGTGTACAACATCTGCTATTTTACCACGGTAAGGCACACGTCCTTCTATACCTTCAGGGACTAGTTTGTCTGCTGCTGTTCCTTCTTGGAAGTAGCGGTCTGTACTCCCCTGACTCATCGCACCGATGCTTCCCATACCTCTATATTCTTTGAACTGACGACCATTAAAAAGTATCATCTCGCCTGGGGCTTCATAGGTTCCTGCAAGAGCAGAGCCTAGCATCACACAGCTTCCACCAACAGCCAATGCCTTGGCCACATCACCAGAGTACTTTATACCACCATCAGCGATAACGGGAACGCCTGCTTTATTTGCTACTTGTGCAACCTCATCGATGGCAGAAATTTGTGGTACACCTACTCCAGCTACGATACGTGTCGTACAGATAGACCCAGGACCGATACCCACTTTCACACCATCTGCTCCTGCATCTATAAGGTCTTGTGCTGCTGCACCTGTAGCGATATTACCTGCTATCACATCTACATCTAGCTCTTTTTTGATAAGTTTTACAGTATCTATGATACCTTGAGAGTGTCCATGTGCAGAATCAAGTACTATGACATCTACCCCTGCTTCTACCAGTGCTTTAGCACGTTCTAGCTGTCCCACGCCAATAGCAGCAGCCACTCTAAGACGACCATGTTCATCTTTGTTTGCATTAGGATATTGTATTTTTTTCTCAATATCCTTGATGGTAATAAGACCTATAAGTTTGTTATCATCATCTACAATAGGAAGTTTTTCTATCTTATGTTTTTGCAATACTTTTTCAGCATCTTCAAGAGTTGTACCTTCTTTAGCAGTAACAAGAGGTGCCGGAGTCATCACTTCAGAAACTTTAAGTGTCATATCTTTGATGAAACGCATATCACGGTTGGTAATGATACCTATCAGTGTTTGATCTTCATCCACTACAGGAATGCCCGAGATTCTGTATTCAGCCATCATCCCATCTGCTTCACCTACAGAGGCATCAGGCCCTATATATATAGGATCTATAATAATCCCTGAGGTAGATTTCTTCACTTTTGTTACTTGAAATGCTTGTGTTGCTGTATCCATGTTTTTATGAATTACACCTATCCCTCCAAGACGTGCCATAGCGATAGCCGATTTAAACTCAGTAACTGTATCCATCGCAGCAGAAACTATGGGAATATTCAGGCTGACTCTTTTAGTGAGCTGTGTGGTGATGTTAACTTCTTTAGGAAGGACAGTTGAATGTTGTGGTACAAGTAGTACATCTTCAAATGTAAGTGCTCTCTTTTTAATGTTCATGTTTTAGTCCTTTGGTAGATATTTACTTTCTTTCTCTGAGGGGGTCTGGTGATTCATGATTCATTGCCTTGCAACAAATCACAAATCACCAGACCCCTCTAACTTTTATTTCTTATAATTCACAGCTTTTTCAAGGCTAGCAGCACCATCAAAAAGTGTTTTTTCATTAAATGCTTTGGCTATGAGCTGAAGTCCAATTGGCATGTCTTCATCATTTTTTCCTACAGGCACAGATATACCGGGAAGTCCTGCAAGGTTAATCCCAAGCGTGTACATATCTGATTTATACATCTCTAAAGCGTCTTCATTTTCACCAATTTTTGGTGCCACAGAAGGTGCAACTGGAGAGAGTATGAGGTCAGCTTCTTCAAAGATAGCATTAAACTCATCACGTATAAGGTGTCTTACTTTTTGTGCTTTCACATAGTACGCATCGTAATACCCAGAAGAAAGCACAAAGTTACCAAGCATAATACGTCTTTTTACTTCTTCGCCAAAACCTTCACTTCTAGTGTGAAAGAAAAGTTCTTCCGTATTTTTAGACTCGGCACGTGTTCCGTAACGTACACCATCATAACGAGCTAAGTTCGTCGCAGCTTCAGCAGTGGCGAGTACATAATACGTAGCAATGTCATATTTCGTATTAGACAACTCTTTTTTCACGATGGTATGTCCTGCTGCTTCTAGCTTGGACACAGTTTCAGCAAATGCTTTTTGTATGTCAGCATCTGCAGCTTCCACATAAGAGTCTATGACAGCAATAGTCAGTTTCACATCAGGGTTCAAGTTATTAGCGATGTCTTCTATCTCCAAGTTTTTCCCGTCATAGCCAGCAGACGTTGAATCTTTGTCATCATGCCCTTTTATAGCATCATACAAGATAGCTGCATCTTCGACATTTTGTGCTATTGGACCTATCTGGTCAAGGCTTGAAGCATACGCACCTAAACCAAAACGGCTTACTCTGCCATAGGTTGGTTTCATACCTACCACACCACAGTATGCAGCTGGTTGTCTTATAGAGCCACCTGTATCAGAACCAAGTGCGGCTATAGCAATACCACCTGCCACTGCAGCAGCAGATCCACCCGAACTTCCACCTGGAACTCTATTGTCACCATGTGGGTTAATAGTCGCACCATAAAAAGAACTCTCAGTAGTAGAACCCATAGCAAACTCGTCCATATTTGCTCTACCAAATGCCATCATACCTTTAGATTTAAGGTTAGTAATTACTGTCGCCTCATAAGGAGCGATATACCCTTGAAGTATCTTAGAAGCAGCCGTTACAGACCATCCTTTCACTTGAATATTATCTTTTATAAGTATAGGTACTCCAGCACCTGAACGCTCAAACCCTACGTAGGCATTAAGCCCAGAGGCTTTAGCTTTTTCTTCTAGTTCTGCACAGAGTGCTATCATCTCTTCGTTAGATTTTGTTAGTGCTTCTTTTAGTGTTATCACTTCTCGTCCTCTATATTTACATTCATCTTCTTTTTATAATACACTACAACAGCCAACCCAACACCAACCAACCCTAGTATAATTACTATAGAACCGATGATAACTTCCATCTGTATAGGTTGTGTCATATCAAACATTAAGCAACTACCTTAGCATTAACAACTTTTTCACAACGCTCACAAGCACAATTTTCAGCGCTTGAAGTAAATCTCCAACATCTAGGACACTTGTCCGATGAAGCTTTATGTACTGAAAATATTTTACCTTCTACTTCAAAAGAAGCTACCTGTTCAGTATCAGAACTTGCTTTCATATCTGATACCACAAACCAATCTTCTAAGTCTTTAGAGTCACTAATGGCAAAGATGCTCATGTCTCCTGCTATCTCTACTTCAAGTGTGGACTTCATAAGCTTCTCTTTTTTGAGCTTGTCTACTGCTTCAGAGAACTTCACTCTAGCTTGCATTAATACAGTATCATCAAATGAACTTCTCACTTCAGGTACTGCTATATACACAAGGTCAAACACATTTTCCATACCGTCTTTAAAGAGTGCTGGAGCGTATTCAAGTATCTCGTCCGCCGTATAAGTAAGTACAGGAGCCACAAGCCCTAACATCGCTTTAGATATGTGTGCCATTGCGGACTGTGTTGCACGTCTAACAGGGTCATTTTTATCTTCACAATAGAGTCTGTCTTTGGTAATGTCCATGTAGATACCAGATAGCTCATTCGTGATGAAGTGGTTAAGTGTTGCAAATCCTCTTAAGAAATCATACTCATCAAAGCTCGCTTTTACTGAAGAAAATACTTCTCCCGCTTTAGCAAGTATCCATCTATCTAACTCTCCATAAGCATCGTTGGCTACATACACCTCCAAGTCATCTACATTCGCAAGTAAAAATCTAAAGGTATTACGTATCTTTCTGTATTGTTCTGCTGTTTGCTTAAGTATCTCATCTGAGATTTTCAAGTCTGATTGGTAGTCAGATAGTGCCACCCATAGTCTTAGTATCTCAGAGCCATATTGTTTGATGACCTTGTCTGGAGCCATCACATTACCCTTAGACTTAGACATCTTCTCACCTTTTTTATCTACGGTAAACCCGTGAGTGATGAGTGTTTTATATGGGGAAATTCCATTTATGGCTGAAGAAAGAAGCAAGGAAGATTGGAACCAACCTCTATGCTGGTCAGAACCTTCTATATACAATGACGCTGGGTATTCGCCTGCATCATAGTTACCGCTACCAAGTACTGAGTTCCAAGTAGAACCAGAGTCAAACCATACATCCAAAATGTCAGTTAATTTCTCTAGGTCATCAGGGTCATACTTACTACCCTTTGGTAATAACTCTGCATTGCTCATAGCATACCAWGCATCTGCACCATGYACATCAAACAARTTAGCCACATGCTCTAARACATCAGSATCAAAGATGACTTCTTTCGTACTYTTAATYCKAAAGAACGCTATAGGTACACCCCATGAACGCTGACGAGAGATACACCAGTCAGGACGACCTTCTATCATCGGTTTGAGACGGTTCTTTGAAGTTTTAGGGTAGAAGTCTACATTTTCTATGGCATTAAGTGCCGTATCACGTAATGTATCTTTAGCGCCCTCAGCCTTATCATCTATAGAGATAAACCATTGGTTTGTTGCTCTGTAGATAAGTGGCTTTTTCGTTCTCCAACAGTGTGGGTAGGAGTGCCAAAACTTACTTTGTTTAAGTAAATTATCTCCAAGTATTTCTAGTATCGGCTCATTTGCTTTAAAAATGTGCATACCTACAAATTCTTCAGCATTTGGTAGTAAGTTCAGTCCTACCACAGACTCATCAAAACACCCTCTTTCATCTACAGGCATCACTACATCTAGTCCATATTTGAGTCCTACTTTGTAGTCATCTTCACCATGYCCWGGKGCWGTATGTACTGCTCCWGTTCCACCATCCATAAGTACATGCTCACCTAGTACTATGGTAGATGTTTTACCATTCACTGGGTTAATAGCAAGTAATTTTTCTAGCTCTGTTGCTGCAAATTTACGTGAGGCATGCCCAGATACCACACCCTCTTCTATCATCGCGTCATAACGTACTTCAGCAACAATATGTCCATCATCAGTCAACACATACATCTCTTCAGGGTTCAGTGAGATACCTGTATTTGCAGGTAGTGTCCAAGGTGTAGTTGTCCAAATAACAAGCCCCGCTTTACCCTCTACTCCGACCTTCTCTTTAGCTGCATCCGAAAGTTCAAAGTGAACATAGAGTGAGTAGTCTTCTTTGTCTTGATACTCCACCTCTGCATCTGCTAATGCTGTTCTTGCTGCCCATGACCAAAAGATAGGCTTATGACGCTCTACCAAAAGACCTTTTTTCGCTACCTCACATAGTGTTCTATAGATATTTGCTTCAAATTTGAAATCCATTGTTACATACGGGTTTTCCCAGTCAGCGATGATACCCAGCTGCTTAAAGCCATCTCTTTGAATGTCTACAAACTTTGCGGCATGTGCACGACAAAGTTCTCTAAACTTTTCTGTTGGCATCGCCTCTTTTTTGCTTTTGCCAAGTTTTTCTTCTACTTTTTGCTCGATAGGTAAACCATGACAGTCCCAACCTGGTGTCATACGTACAGCCTTACCTTGAAAATAGTTGTATTTTAAAATAATGTCTTTAAGTGTCTTGTTAAGTGCATGACCGATGTGAATGTCACCATTAGCATATGGAGGGCCATCATGAAGCGTGAACATCTCTGCACCTTCACGTTTAGCTTTCATTTGCGCATAGATGTCAGCATCATACCATGCATTATATTTTTTAGGTTCATTGGTCGGGAGGTTTCCACGCATCGGGAAGTCAGTTTTGGGAAGAAGCAATGTGTCTTTGTAATCCATTGTCGATAATACCTTCGTTTTAGGCTTTTGCCTGTGTTATATTATCGGGAGATTATATCCAAAAGATGATTATAATTTACTGTAGTCCTGCCTTGCGTACTTTATAGAGGTTTTGTTATAATAATGATATGAAAATGAATTATAATAATGTTGAAAAAATCATTAAAAAACTGGCATCACAAAACCAGACTATCTCTTTTGCGGAATCTTGCACTGGAGGAAGAATAGCCGCAGCATTTACCACTATTTCTGGAGCTTCTACAGTCTTAAATGGGTCTGTTGTGACCTATTCTAATACTCTTAAACATGCATGGCTGAATGTTGATAATGAGGTACTGGAAAATTTTGGTGCTGTAAGTTCTGAGTGTGTCTCTCAAATGTTAGAAGGTATCATAAAGCTTTCTGCTGCAGACTATGTTTTAGCAGTCTCTGGCATAGCAGGACCCACAGGAGGTACGGAAGAAAAACCCGTAGGTACAGTCTATATTGGACTAAAAACACCATACAATAAAGAGGTATTTCAATGCTTATTTGATGGAGACAGGGAACATGTTCAAGAACAATCAACAGCCTTTGCAATTAAGAAACTTGAAGAAGTATTAGAAATTTAAATGTTTTGTTCAAATTGTCTTGACAATAAAGGCACTCTTGGCTATAATTCCGTCCACTTATTCAAGTAATAAGAGTGTAAACAGTGACCTTTTAGCTCAGTTGGTAGAGCAATTCCCTTTTAAGGAATGGGCCCATGGTTCGAATCCATGAAGGGTCACCACTWTWWAMARTWWATMRYRKTYWYYKRTSSSKTRGYNNNTCAGTTGGTWRRRMKMYMYSCYTRYMASGYAGRKGKYMKMNAGTTCGAGTCTYRTMSMSMSCRCCAKTRTGACCTTTTAGCTCAGTTGGTAGAGCAATTCCCTTTTAAGGAATGGGCCCATGGTTCGAATCCATGAAGGGTCACCACTATAAAAAGTAAATCACAGTTTTCGGTCGCTTAGCTCAGTTGGTAGAGCGCTACCCTTACAAGGTAGATGTCATAAGTTCGAGTCTTATAGCGACCACCATTAAAATAACTGTTTATTTGGTATCTTATTGACCCTTTCATCTAGTGGCCAAGGATATTACGTTTTCAACGTAAAAACAGAGGTTCAAATCCTTTAGGGGTCGCCAAAGTTATTTACGATATAGTCACATTTCAAAAATGGTCGCTTAGCTCAGTTGGTAGAGCGCTACCCTTACAAGGTAGATGTCATAAGTTCGAGTCTTATAGCGACCACCATGATTACAGTCTTCAGCAGACAGCTCACGAAACTTATTTCGTTAGTAAAAAGTTGATTTTTTTACAAAATGAAAACTACTTTAGTTTTTCATTCATGCGCGGTGGTAGTTCAGTTGGTTAGAATACCTGCCTGTCACGCAGGGGGTCGTGGGTTCGAGCCCCATCCACCGCGCCATACTCATTCAAGTGCTATAAAGTTAATTTTTATCAAACTAATATATACTCTCCCACTAAAACTTTACTTTTTTCGATAAAATACTTACGGAATTGAAAGATTATTGGATACTTTATGCTATTCAAAAATAAAAGGTGTATTTTATTTTACATCAAGATATACATTTTCACATATGACAGAAAAACGATCATAGCCAAGGACACTATTTGACATACTATATACTAAAACTCATTATAACCGCGCTTTTAATTGTAATCATCTCAGAGGTTGCTAAAAAAAGTAGTCTCCTGGGTGCGATACTGGCTGCGATTCCTCTCGTATCTATTCTTGCAATGACATGGATGTATATCGATACAAATAGTAGTGAAAAAGCCGTAGAGTTTTCAAATACTATAATTTGGCTTATTGCACCAACAATGACACTGTTTTTAGCTTTTCCTATTTTAATAAAACAGGGGTTTAACTTTTACATAAGTCTAGGAATATCAATATTTTTAACTGTATTGGCTTACTATACCGTTATATTAATTCTTAATAGATTTGGTATGAGAGGTTAGGTAAAAAACAATTCTTAACAAATTATTTTTCCAATCTAATCCTAACACTCTCCTCATGCGCAGTCAAACCTTCAGTATTTGCTATCATCGCACAAGCACCACCTATTTCATCCATACCCTTCTTAGACATAGAGATAATAGAAGATTTCTTTAAAAAGTTATCTACACTTAGTGGTGAATAGAACTTCGCAGTTCCACCAGTAGGCAGTGTATGGTTAGGACCAGCTACATAGTCACCTATAGGCTCAGGTGTGTTTTCACCTAAGAAAATAGCTCCAGCATGTTTGATATCGTCTAACAAACCCATAGGATCTTTTGTCATCACTTCTAAGTGTTCAGGTGCTATGTCATTCATGAGTGCTATAGCTTCATCCATACTCGAAGTTACTATGATGGCACCACGTTCTTCTATGGACTTTCTCGCTATCTCTGCACGCGAAAGTGTAGTAAGATATTCTTCTACCTTGTCACTTACTCTATTGGCAAGTTCGCCATCAGTGGTGATGAGTATGGAAGATGCCATTTCGTCATGTTCTGCCTGGCTTAGTAAGTCTATGGCTATATAGTCTTCTCTAGCACTTTCATCTGCGAGTATACCTATCTCAGAAGGGCCTGCTATCATGTCTATGTTTACTTCACCATAGACTAACTTTTTTGCTGTTGCTACGAAGATGTTTCCAGGTCCTGTGATAACGTCTACTTTAGGTATAGTCTCAGTACCATATGCCATCGCACCTATAGCAGATGCTCCACCTACTCTGTAGACTTGTGTTACTTTACAGAGATGACAAGCTGCAAGTAAAAGTTCATTCAGTTCATTCTCTGGTGCGGGGGTACAAATGACTATCTCTTCTACACCTGCCACTTGTGCAGGAATAACGTTCATAAGAAGTGAACTTGGATACGCAGCTTTTCCACCAGGAATGTAAAGCCCTGCTCTGTCTACTGCTGTTACCTTTTGCCCDAGTATAGTCCCATTCTCTTCTGTGTCCATCCATGTTTTAGGCATAAGCTTTTGATGATAAGCCTCTATACGGTCATACGACAACTGAAGTGCATCACGAAGCTCAGGGTCTATGTTCTCATAAGCTTTTGCCATGTCGTCTGTACTTACAAGAAGTTCAGCATCTGCTTTTGGTTCCCAGCGGTCAAACTTAGCTATTTGCGACTTAACAGCTTTGTTTCCTTCTGTTTGTATCTCTTTAAGTAGTCCAGAGACGATGCTAGTTACACCCTCTATGTCCATCTTTCCACGTTGTAAAAGCTCATTGAAGTTTGCTTCAAAAGTGTCATCGTTACTGTAAAATATTTTCATCTATTAACTCTTCATTTTTATATTTTCGTTCATATCTTGGGAGCATACTCTCATTACCCAACACACCACCTTGATGTATGTAAAGCGTGGGCTTTGAAAAAACCTCAGGGTGAGCCAACAAAGTACGCCATCCTAGAGGGTCATAAAGTAGGTCAAAGACCACTCCTGTTTGTTCTTGTAATTTTAGCCAAATTTTGTAATTTTCCCTATACAGTTTTCCAAAATGGTGTTTTTGGTCTAGTGTTAAAATACTTGGATGATACGCATCATCTTTCTCGAGCATTAAAAACTGCTTTTCCAAATACTGTGCATCGCCAACACATGGAGTTGTATAGACTTTACTGTTTGATAAATGCTTCTGCAAAAAAAGTGCTGTAGTACCTGTTCCAGAAGGAAGAAAGACATTTAATTCTTTGATATCATTCTCTTTTTGCCAATCTTCTATTTCTTGAGCCAATATCTTTATACCGTATTCGGCCTCTTTCTGACGTCCACCTTCTTCTATATACAAAATATCACTTGCCGGAGTAGGTACACCTTGATCTACGGTAATCTGCATACTATTATCTAAAGCAGATTTATAGTTCCCATGAGGATTTTCCTTTAAATAATCAGCTATATGGTCTACGCCATATTCAAACAGCCACCCTTTCATCTTAGCTAACACCGACAGTGAATACATTGCATTCGATTGTGCAGAACCATAAGAAATTATTTTAGTAATATTTGGAAAATCATTTTCTAAGAAGTAGTAAAATTTACGGGCTTTGTTTCCAGAAAAGTCTGGATGAAGAAGATCATCTCTTTTTAGGTAGAAGGTATGACCTTCAAAAATATACTTTTCCGTAGGAGAATTAAAATTCATGCTCTTTCCATTAATCACGTAAGGCGTGTCCTTGTTGCTCCGAATGCCCTTAAAAGCAAGGAGAATAACAATGCCACAATTTTAAAAAGAGGAACTGAGTCAAACAAAAGAAAACAAAACTTTAATTCCGCCCAACACAATTCAAGTCATTAAACGCACGTTCAAGTCTCTTAACCATTGCAACTTCTGCAGAACGTATCCACTTACGTGGATCATAATGAGACTTATTTGGCTTATCTTCACCCTCAGGATTACCAATTTGACCTTGTAGATAATCTTTATGTTCAGCCACATATCCACGTACGCCATCCCAAAATGCCCACTGTGTATCTGTATCAATATTCATTTTTATCGCACCATAAGAGATAGCCTCTCGTATGTCAGCAAGTTCAGAACCAGAACCACCATGAAATACAAAATCTACTGGTTTTGTACCAGTGTTGTACTTCTCTTCAATGTACTTTTGAGAGTTATCAAGTATCTTTGGTGTTAAACTGACATTACCAGGTTTATATACACCATGCACATTACCAAATGATGCCGCAATAGTAAAATTAGGAGAAACCTTCATAAGTTCTTCATAAGCATAAGCCACCTCTTCGGGTTGTGTATAAAGCAATGAATTATCGATGTCTGTATTATCAACACCATCTTCTTCTCCACCTGTTACTCCTAGCTCAATCTCCAAAGTCATACCCATTTTGGCCATGCGTTCAAGATAAATCTTACAAGTAGCAATATTCTCTTCTATAGGCTCTTCAGAAAGGTCTATCATATGCGAGGAGAACAAAGGTACACCATGTAATTTAAAGTGTTCTTCGCTTGCATCCAAAAGTGCATCTATCCATGGAAGCAATTTTCTTGCTGCATGATCAGTATGGAGAATCACAGGTACACCATACGCCTCTGCAACAGTATATACATGTTTGGCCCCGGAGACTGCACCTAAAATTGCTGCTTCATTTGAAGGTAAACCTTTACCCGCATAGTATGCTGCTCCACCATTAGAAAATTGAACAATCACTGGAGAGTTTACTTTTTTAGCTGCTTCAAGTACAGCATTTATCGAGGATGTACTTACTACATTGACCGCAGGTAGTGCAAACCCTTCATCTTTAGCTACTTTAAATAGTTTTTGAAGGTCTTTACCTGTAATCACACCTACATCAACGACATCTAATACTTTTGTAGACATTTACAATTTCCTCTTATGAGATTATTTTATTTTTATGTTTGCTTTTTTCATCAAGCCACTTACAATTTCTTCTTGTGCAAGTTGTATTTTAATACTTTGTTTCGCTTTTTCAAATGGAGGTATTTTTTCTTTACTTTTCGCCGCTTTTGCTGCTTTTTTCATTTTCTCATACGCACTTTTAGCCATTTTGTCTGAAATACTCATCTTTGACATTCGTTTTTGCATCCAAAAACCAGATAATGCTGCTTCTTTTTCTTTTGTTGTTAATTCTTTTTTAGCCGCAGCTGATACCAGTTTTGAAGGTGCCATCATCTGAATAAGCTGTGTTTTCCCATCTTTTGGAAGTTTATTCCAGGTCATTTTACCTTTGGTAAGGACTTCAAGTGCTTTATTGGTCTCTTCTACTGTAATCTTCATACCATTTACGGTTGCAGCTGTTGCAGCTGTTGCTGAAGTAGACCCTAGTATAAATATCACTCCCAAAGCTGCTAAAACTTTTGTCATTCTGTTTCCTTTATATTTTGTATTTTACCTAATGTTTTTAGAGGATTATTGAAGTTAACAGACGTATTTGTATCATAATTCACTTCAATTTTGACGTCTTTCATCAGTGTACTCATGATTTTTTTCTCAAAYATTTCATTTTTAAGCACTTCTCCAAGACTTATGTAAGCTGGTATCTCTGCATTTGGATTTTCCGCTAATGCTTTCGCTTTCTTCGCTTCATATAAAGCTAACATTTCTTCATTTGTTACTTCGATATTTGCTTTTTGTTTTCTCAACCATAATTGTTTTAACGCTGCATCTTTTTCTTTATCTGTCAAATTTGCATCTGCTACATCTCGTATAACAATTGGTCTTGCCAAGTCATTTATAAGTACCTCACGTTGCTTTGTATCAAGTCGGTCAAAGTCTTTTACTCTTCCTCCAGAGACTGCACTCAAAAAGTTGTCTGCTTCTTTTTTGGTAATTTTTGTGCTATCTACAGTTGCTACTATTGCAGTATCCGGTCTACTTCTGATATTTTTAGATGTATGTGCTTTTACCAATTCCTGTATTACTACTTTTTGCTGCTCTTCAGGAAGTCGATCAAAATCGTTCACTTTCCCTTTTGTAACTTTCTTTAAAAATGCATCCGCTTCTTTTTTACGGATTTCATAGCCCTTTACTGTTGCAATAATTGCATCAGGAGATCTTGATTTTACGAAATTATTACGAGAAGTTTGAGGTCTTGCTTTTCCATTGATGCTGATACCATCCAAATTCACCATACCTGTTGAATCTTTTTCATTTAATAAATTTGTTAAGGAATTTTTAAGTGCATCTGCAACAACTGGGCTTGTCAATACAAATATTGACAAGCCAATTGCTATTAAACTTTTCTTCATACTACTCTTTCTGTTATTTTGAGTTATACATTATTTTTTTGTATTATTTGTATCAGACGATGAATCTATAATTTTGGCTTTGCTTTTAAGTTCTTTCGCTATTTCTGCTATTTTTCTCGCGAATTGTTGTTGCTTGAGTGATGCAATAATTTTATCTTTTACCTGAGCATATACTGTTGGTTTTGCACCTGCTTTACCTTCAAGAAAAATAACATGATATCCAAATTGTGTTTTAACTGGTTTTACTGTAATTTCACCTATTTTAAGTGCCCATACTGCTTTAGAAAATTCTGGAACCATTTGACCTTTGCTAAAAGATCCTAAATCCCCACCTTTTGGACCTGAAGGTCCTGTAGATTTAGATTTAGCCAACGCAATAAACTTTGTTTTAAGTGCCTCACCTTTTAAGGCTTTTAATTCATCGATGATTGATTTTGCTTCTTTCTCTTCTTTCACCAAAATATGTCTTGCATGCACAGACTCTTTTTGCATAAATTTATCAGAATTTTTATCATAAAATTCTTTTGCTTCACTGTCACTCACAACAGCATTATCCATTTGGTTTTTCATCCACATGTTTACAAGTAGTTCTTCTTTGATCTTGTCCATATTTCTTTTAAAGTCCGGTTTTTTATCGATACCTTCTTTTCTGGCAAGTTCTGTAAAAAGTACCTTTTCTATAAGTCTGTCCTTTATCATAGTCTGTTGTGTTTTATCTAGTTGAGAAAAATGTGCTTTAGGTGAAGAGGCACTTACAAATGCCTCTGCATCTTGTTTTGTAATGTTTTTGCCATTTACAGTAACCAAGATATCTGATGCAGTCAGTGTTGTTGCTATCATTGCAACCGTTAGAAGTGAAGTTTTTGCTAGTTTTAACATTTTTTATTATCCTTAATGATTATAAATTATAAACAGAATTATATCTCTCTTGGGTAAATCGTTGATTAATATGATAATATTTTATTCTTATTACATTTAGAGCAAGGTAAAAACATGGCAAAAGTCAAAAAAGCAAGCAAAAAAGAGATAGAAGAGATAAAACAAGTTTTTCTAAAAAACTATCCTGACTCTGTCACTGAATTAAAATATAAAAATCTTTATGAACTTCTCATCTCAGTCATGCTCTCTGCTCAATGTACCGATAAACGTGTCAACATCATAAGCCCTGCTCTCTTTAATGCGTACCCTGATCCTATCAGTCTCGCCAATGCTGACTTAGATGAAGTAAAATCTTATATCAACACCTGTTCATTCTTTAACAACAAAGCTAAGAACCTCATCAAAATGGCACAGTCAGTTGTCGAAAACTATGGCAGCGAAATACCCTTGGAACGTGAYGAGCTTGTTAAACTTGCAGGAGTGGGACAAAAAACTGCCAATGTTGTAATGATAGAATATGCAGGAGCAAACCTCATGGCCGTAGATACTCATGTCTATAGAGTGGCACATCGCCTTGGGCTTAGTGATACTAAAACAGCTATTAAATGTGAAGAAGAACTGACTAAAAAATTTAAAACTGATTTACATCTCCTGCATCAGGCAATGGTGCTCTTTGGACGTTATAAATGTAAAGCAATAAAACCAGAATGTGAAGGGTGTTTCATGGAAGCACATTGTAAAACTACGCAGACATTTAAAGTTTGATATTTGTACTTTTGTATGGGGTGCGTTAACAAAAACACCTCTACACACGATTAATAATCCCAAGTAAAACCTCATAAGTACGTTCAACAGAGTTCAAATCAACTTCTTCACGTGTAGAATGCGGATACCGTATCGTAGGTCCAATGGAGGCAAACTTCATCGCAGGGTACTTTTGAGCGATAACACCACATTCAAGACCTGCGTGTATAGCCATCATTTTTGTTTTCTCAAAGACAGCTTTCATCTCTTCACTCACAATGTTTGTAAACGTTGAGATATCTGGTTTCCATGCTGGATATTTGTCTTCTATTTTTACGGAAAAATCATAAAACTCAAATAGTTTTGCTGTAGATTCTGTAACATAGTCTAACTCTTCTACCGTCATTGCACGGGCTGATACTTCCATCTGTACACCACCCTTTTCATCTGCTGTAATGATAGCTAGATTGATGCTACTACTTGGAATACCAAACTCATCGTTCATACCCAGTACACCATGTTGAAATACATCTATAAATTTGATGACCTTGTCASCATYTTTTAATATATTAGGTGATTCATTTAATATACGTACCTTCACATCACCTTCATTTTTTAAAATCTTTTCACTTCGTACAATAGCCACTGCATTTGCAGGAATGGAGTTACGACGTTCTCCAGCATAGATACTGGCTAACCCAATTACATCATTTTCTACTAAGTATCTACCTAACACTTTAATGGCAGAGGGGATACCTTTATCTATATCTACGCCAGAGTGSCCACCTGTGAGTCCCTTGACCGATACCTCATAACACGTTCCATTTCCTTCTACAAAAACATCCTCTTTAAACGCAATTAAATCAGCACCACCAGCACAGCCTATATACACTTCTGCTTCATCTTCAGAGTCAAGATTAAGCATATATTTTGCCTTCAAATCAAAAGCAACTTTATTTGCYCCTATAAGCCCTATCTCTTCATCTGCMGTGAGTAARAACTCTAAATCTCTGTCTTCATCCATGCACTGCATCATCATAGCTATAGCCATACCATTATCTGCGCCAAGAGAACTGTCTTTAGCTCTCATAATGCCATCTTCTATATACGTTTCAAGCACAGGTGCTTTACCCATGCAAACCATATCGTAGTGTGCTTGAAGACATAAGGTTGGATTACCTTTATGGATATATATGTTTTTCACCTCATCCACTTCTACCGTGTAGCTTTTACTTTTTGCAAAGTCTATTAAAAATTCTAGTAATTTATCTGCTTCTTTACTACAGTGAGGAATTTGTGTGATAGTTTGAAAATGTTCTATAATGGCTGACATATGCTGTCCTATATTTTTATGTGATTGTACTATAATTTAAAAAAGAAAGCACTATATGGAACACTTTTTTACCTGCCCCTACTGTTGGGAACAAATCTCCATGATACTAGACAACACAGAAGAAACAAGCGACTACATAGAAGACTGCGAAGTATGCTGTAGACCTATAGAGTTATTTTTCAAATTTTCCGGTGATAATTTAGTAAGTTTTGAAGCCAAAGTGATGGAAGGCATATAAAAAATGAAGAGAATAACAACACTGCAATCAGAGTTTTAAGGCAATTCAAACAAATCATTCTCCAATATATTCAAACCGTTGAACAAACTCCTCATCAACCTCTACCCTCTCCACAAACATATCATAAGGACGTACCCAAATAGAAAAGTCACCATACAAAGTCTTATACACCACCATCCATTCCTCAGTCTCAGAATGACGAGCCGTCATCAAAACTTCATACATATTACCTTTGTAGTGTTTATAAAGTCCAATTTTAAGTTCCATACTCAACATCCATTTTTAGTGATATAATATACTATGTACGATTTCAAAAGGATAAGATAATGAAAAAATGGCGTTTAGACTTTAGGATTTGGCATTGGATACATGCTTTTATAGTCTTAGGACTGATGGGAACAGTATTTTTACGTAAAACATTTCTAAGTTGGAGAACAAACTCCGAAATACTCACCCAAAAACTCTCAGAAATTGACCTTAGTGTCACAGAAGCACAAGCAAAAGTCTTGGCAACAGCGATACGAGCACCTTTGTGGGAGTGGCATATACTCTTAGGGTATGCACTCGCTGCCCTACTTCTATGGAGAATAGTACTCTTTTTTACCCAAAGTGGCTCAATGAACTACAAACATTTCAAAGTCAAAAGTTTACATAAGAAGATGGTAGTACTTTCTTATATAGGTATCTATACCATACTTACCTTCATGGCAATCTCAGGACTCACCATACACTTCTATGAAGTATTAGGGCTTACCAAAGAGCTTGCACACGACACCAAGGAGGTACATGAATTTGTATTTTTCTATGGGGTACTTGTTTTTGTACCGCTACACATTGCAGGTGTTGTCGTTGCAGATGTTACCGAGGAGCAAGGGATTATTTCTAATATGATTCATGGGAAGGGGAAATCGTAGGGTGTGGTTGCCACCACACCTTACATCGCATCTCCCTCGTTCCATCCTCTCCTGAGGTAGAAGGGATAGAGATTGGAATTTATATTGATTATGGGTTACACCTGAGGACAGGTGGAACCAGAGAAAGTTTTTTCTTCATACAAATGTAAAGGTGCGGTAGCAACCGCACCCTACACTCTTATCACCTAACGATGGATTTGAATTTATTTTTGGGTTAATTCGGAGTATGAATTACCATGTACAACGTGGTAACAAGTTAAAAAAACTGTATAGCCTCTATAATTTTTTGAATTTTATTTTTATCCGCACTAATTGTAACTTGATGTAATAAGCCTGATAACATGGCATTCCTTGTCTCTTTTGGAATAACGCAAGGACTCAATATCCCTCTTGACTGCGGATAATCTCCCCAATGGACACCTAAAGATTTAACACCACCGTTATTCATATTTTTGTGGTCATAATATCCAAAAATTAACACTAGTCCATCATCATTATAGAATTCCTTAGAGTTTTTCCAATATGAGATCATTTTCATTTTATACTCCTATTCATAATTTTTAAAATAAGTTACACAGCATAATAAGTAGCCTTCCGATGATGCACCACCAAAGCAGTAGTACTCTGCTCAGGGTGTATCTGGAAAGTCTCACTTAGTTCTATGCCAAACTCTTCAGGCTTTAATAGGTCAAAAATTAACTGACTCTGCTCCAAGTCTGGACATGCAGGATACCCGAACGAATACCTGGCACCTTGGTAACGGTTCATGCGTACGTCACGTAAAGAACCACCTTCTTTGTCTGCTATGTTTAGGTCTAGCCTTATCTGCTTATGGACTACTTCTGCTAAGGCTTCGGCTAGTTCTACGGAAAAACCGTGTACCATGTTGTACTCTAGGTATTTACCTGCATCATAAAGCTCTTTTTCATAGGCAGAAAATTTGGATCCCGCAGACACGCAAGTCAGAGGCATCACATCATGCCTATCATGGCGAAGAAAGTCAGAAAGTGCTCGGTGTGGCTTGCGTCCTTGTCTTGGAAAGTTGAATTTTCCTATGGCTTTGTCTTTGATTGTCTCAAAAGGCTCTCTACTAGCATTGGCATCTACATTCCAGCCCTCAGACTCATCAAAGAGGTAGAGATCTTGGTCATCTGCACGACAAGGATAGTATCCATAGATGATAGTCGGTTCAAACAAGTCTTTATCTATAAACTCACGCTTGAGACGTTCATACGCAGGATACACTGTTTTATCTAGAAGTTTTTTGTACTCTTCTTTTGTCATACCTTTAGATTTATAGCCCCAGTGAAATTTAATGACCGTTCTTTGGTTCACCCAGTTAAATATCATCTCAAGGTCGAGATCTTTCTTTTGAAGCACACGTCTACCCCAAAATGGAGGAGTTGGAACAGGTTCAGGGTCAGGAAGTTTGATTTCAGAAAAAGGAGGAATGACAACTACTTTTTTTACCTTCTCTTCACGCTCTTTCATATCGCCTGCCATACGTGTGTCTAGTTCTACGGTAAGTCCATTCTCAATGTCTTCATTATATTTCTCTATCCTACTCATAGATATAACCCCATCAAAGGCATCACGACAATAAAAAATAGGGCCTTTGTAAATAGGACGACAGAAGTCATCTACAAAAGACCGTGTCAGTGCAGCCCCACCAAGTAGTACAGGGATAGTCATATTCATCTCAGCCATAGCCTCTAAGTTGTCTTTCATGACTGCTGTAGATTTTACTAAAAGCCCTGACATACCTATGGCTTGAATGGACTGCTTTTCTACTACATCTAGGTACTCTTGCAGGTCTGTTTTTATCCCTACGTTGACAACTTTAAATCCGTTGTTTGAAAGTATGATGTCTACTAGGTTTTTACCCACATCATGCACATCTCCACGTACCGTACCTATGACTAGCGTGGTGTCGGTGTCTTTTACTTGTTTGGTGAGAAATGGATTTAAGTAATCAACCGTAGTTTTCATAGTCTCCGCCGATTGCAACACAAATGGCAACTGCATCTGCCCTGAGCCAAAGAGTTCGCCCACTACTTTCATAGCGTCTATGAGTATCTCATTTACGATGCGGTCAGGTTCTATGTTATGTCGTGCCTCTTCAACTAGTGGTATCATACGTTCTTTGTCCCCATCGAGAAGAAGTCTGGCTATCTTCTCTTCTTCACTCATGGCTTCGTACTCTTCATCATTGGCTTCTTCATCTATGTTTACATCCGAAAAATAATCTATAAATTTAAAGAGTGATTGTTCATCAGGAGCAAAAAGTACCTCTTCACAAATGGCTTTGTCTTCATCAGACATTTTAGCCAGTGGGATGATGTGCTTCACATTGATAATCACCGTCGTAAGCCCAACTTGTAAGCAATGGTGTAAAAAGACTGAGTTTAAGTAACGTCTAGCATTGATGTCTAGTCCAAAGGAGATGTTAGAAAGCCCCAATGTTGAGCCTACTTCAGGGTGACGTATATGTAGTTCTTTTATGGCTGCATGCGTTTGGATGGCTGCATCTCTATACTCTAAGTCTCCAGAGCCTACGGTAAATGTAAGTAAATCAAAGATGAGATTACGTGGGTCTATACCATGTCCATTTACTGCCATGTCATACATACGTTCTGCCTGGGCTACTTTGTCATCTTTTGTTTTTGCCATACCCACTTCATCAATGGTCAAACAAACTAATGCCGTACCAAACTTCTTAGCCAGTTTACAAATAGCATTAAATTTATCAACGCCATCTTCAAGGTTTACAGAGTTGATGATAGGTTTACCACCAATACATTTGAGTCCTTCTTCCATCGTATGTACACGGGTAGCATCTGGCATAAGTGGCAAAGGAATCTTTTGATTATATAGTTCCATAATAGCTTTCATATCTACAGCCCCATCACGCCCTGCAAACTCGACATTGACATCAAGACAATGAGCCCCATCACGTACTTGTGCTTGTCCTACAGTGATGGTTCCCTCATAATCAGAAGCGATGATAAGTTCTTTAAAAGCCTTAGAGCCAGTAGAGTTAGAACGYTCACCTATGAGCARAGGTGCWGGCTCYTGRAARAGYTCTGTAGAGTTAAAAAGTGAAGCGATGCTAGGCTCTATGCTACCACTAGGCGCTTTTGGCTTCATAGCTCCTACAGCTTTTTTAAGTGCCTGTATGTGCTGAGGCGTTGTGCCACAGCAC
The DNA here is from genome assembly GCA_002733355.1 of Sulfurovum sp. GTDB lineage: Bacteria > Campylobacterota > Campylobacteria > Campylobacterales > Sulfurovaceae > Sulfurovum. The sequence goes on along the minus strand of NVVN01000003.1, from coordinate 140,424 downwards.
CCCCCTAAAAAGCTCACGCCATCAAAGGCGGTAAACTCTAACTGTTTGTCCGTAAATTCATCTGGCCCCATAGGGTAATATGTGTAGCCTCCACGGTTTTGTGGCAGTCCTGCATTGGCATGGACTGAGATAGGAAACTTACACAATTCCGCAAGCGTTTTAAGGTGCTTTTTGACTTGGTCAGGACCTGTACCACAGTTAAACCCTAGTGAAAGTATGTCAAAAGGTTCTAGTATCGTCACAATGGTCTGTGCGTCTGTTCCTATGAGCATCGAACCACTAAGTTCAATGGTTACAGATATCATGATAGGTAATTCTACATTTTTACTTTCATTGGCAGCTTGACAGGCATGTAAAGCTGCTTTTATTTGAAGTGGATCCTGACAAGTCTCTAGCAAAAAGATATCACAGCCACCATCTATGAGACCTTCAGCACAAATCTTATAGCCTTCATACATCTCATCATAGTGTATGTGTCCTAAAGATGGTAGTTTTGTTCCTGGCCCTATAGAGCCTAGTACAAAGCGTGGTTGTTCGGGAGTGGAGTATTCTTCACATATTTCCTTAACAAGCATTGCACCTTTTTTAGATAGCTCGTACGCACGTTCACCCATTTGATACTCATCTAGTACCCATGGCATAGTTCCAAAAGTGTTTGTTTTTAGGAGATCAGCTCCAGCCATTGCGTAACGCATATGTATGCGTTTAAGAAGTTCAGGTGCAGTATCAATGAGAAGTTCGTTACAGCCCTCTTGGTCTTTACCCTTATCATCTAACCATGCTTCTGCTGGTACTTCTAATTCTTGTATTTGCGTACCCATAGCACCATCTATAACTAAAATACGTTCTTGTATAAGTGATTTTATTGTTTCTGTAATAGACACTTCTTTTCCTATGATTAGATTATTTGAATTGTACCAAAGTATGGGGAAAAAGAGGTTTAAAGAGAATGTAGATATAAAGTTTGAAAGCTAAAAAGAGTTACAAACTCTTTTTAGCTTCTTGAAGTGCAGATATGACCGCATCTATATTTGCTTTAGGAATATGTACTTTCCAATCTGGTTCATCTGCATTTGCCTGTAAAGAAATACCAATACTTGCAACACTCTCACTCTTTGGTCCATAAGGTTGTTGCACTGTAGTAATGGTAATCTTTCCATTTTTTGTGCCACTTAAAGTCATTTCATCTATTTTTGTTATTGTTCCGCTCATCATAATCCTTAGTTTTTAATGTAAATAATTATATCACAAATTATTACTATTTTTTACGTTTTAGTAGTCCTGCTATCTTTGCTTGCATTTTAAGCCACATTCTATGCTCTATCGCAGGAAAWCCTGCATASGTYTTYCCACCTTCCAAAGACTTTGTTACCCCACCTTTACCGGCGATGGTTGAAAATGCACCTATCTCTAAATGCCCTGCTGCTGCACTCTGCCCTCCCATCACTACATTTCTTCCTAAAGTAGTTGAGCCTGCCAAGCCTACCTGCGCTGCAAGTAATGTATACTCACCTATATCACAGTTATGTCCTATTTGGATGAGATTGTCCAGTTTAGTACCTTGACGTATATATGTTGTTCCAAACACTGCTCTATCTATGGTACAGTTTGCTCCCATTTCAACATCATCTTCTACAACAACATTTCCATTTTGATAAATTTTAATATGTTCACCCTGTTTCGTATGTGCAAAACCATAACCATCACAGCCTATCACTGTTCCAGCATGAATAATACACCTTTGCCCAACTAGTGTGCCATGATATAGTACAACGTTCGGATACAATAAAGTATCATCGCCTATTGTTACATTATCACCGATATAACACCCTGCCATGACTGTGACATTTTTACCCAGTGTCACATTTTTTCCAAAACGTGCATATTTATCTATATCACTTCCTTCACCTAAGTTTGGATACATACCTTTGGTAGTAATCTTATGCGAAAAATATTTTGAAGCAAGTGCCAACTTCAAATAAGCTTCATCTGTAATAAGTGCAATGGTGGAAGCAGGTAAAAGTTTTGCATGTTTTTCATCTATAAAAACTGCCGCAGCATTGGTAGAGGGAAGTTCTGAAACATGCTTACTGTCAGTAAAAAAAGAGAGTTGCGTGGATGTTGCTTTGCTGAGTGTATGAATGCCATCTATTTCAATGTCATTACTGGTAAAAGAGATATTTAAATCTTTAATGATTTGGGAGAGTTTGTAGGTCATTGAAGTCCTTGTAGGGTGCGGKTGCTACTACCCCTTTAATATTTTTTATTGGTGCGGTAGCAACCGCACCCTACGAAAGTCTTATCTTTCAATGGCYACTACACCACCACGTACAATCTCACAAGGATTATAACGCTGCGCTGCTTCAATAAAATGTTTTACACGCATAGGCTCATCTGCAACCATAACGATAATCATCTCTTTACCTACATTCACAACACCACCGTTATATGCTGAAGAAAGAACGGAGATGTCTGCTAAACTTTCTGCAATAGGAAATTTCGCCAACACCATCTCTTTTTCAACCATTTCTTCATGTTCTACTACTTTATAAATAGGGATGAGTTTATGCAGTTGCTTAGTAATTTGTTCCATGACTTTAGCACTACCAGTCGTAGCAATAGTAATATGAGACATATCTGAATCAGGAATTGGTGCAACTGTCAATGATTCAATATTATACCCACGCCCAGCAAACAATGCTGTTATACGAGCCAATACAGAACTTTCATTCATTACAATAACAGAAATTACACGTCTTTCATTTGTACAATCTCTCATTATTTCCCCTCCTCATCTATTTTCTGTGGCAACATCATATTGAACAATGCCCCTCCAGATGGTACCATAGGCAGTACATCTTCAAAACGGTTCACAATAACATTCATAAAACATACTTTGTCTTGTTCTATAGCATCTTTGATTGCTGCATCAAACTCTTCTTTTGTTGTCACGTCATAGCCTATACCACCACATGCTTCCGCCAAGGCTTTCCAATTAGGTTGAAAAGTTAAATCTGTTTCAGAGTAACGCTTTTCATAGAAGAAGGTCTGCCACTGTCTTACCATTCCTAAAAAATGGTTGTTTAAAATTAGGTTAATAACCGGTATTTCATATTCTGCAGCCGTAACTAACTCTTGCATATTCATGAGAATTGAACCATCTCCTGTGACATTAATTACTGTCTTTTCGGGAAATGCCATTTTTGCACCAAGTGCTGCTGGAAAACCAAAGCCCATTGTTCCCAAGCCTCCAGAGTTAATCCATTGACGTGGTCTGTCAAAAGGGTAATGTTGTGCTGCCCACATTTGATGTTGTCCGACATCAGAAGTGATGATAGCATCCTCACCTACAAGTTCACCAATACGCTCGATAGCCCACTGTGGCTTTATAACCTCATCAGAATCAACATACGACAAGGGGTGAAGTTCTTCGTAACGTTGTAAAATATTTCTCCATGCTTCATAACGATCTGTATCAATATCATCAATCTGTTCTAGTATCTTTGTAACAACTTCAGTTATATCCCCAACAATAGGAAAGTCAACTTCTACAATTTTTCCGATGTTAGCCGCATCTATATCTACATGAATAATGTCAGCATACTTTGCAAACTCAGAGAGTTTACCTGTTACCCTATCATCAAATCTTGCACCTAGAGAGATAACCAAGTCCGTCTCTGACATTGCCATATTTGATGCATAATTACCATGCATTCCAAGCATACCTAGAAGTAGTGGGTTTTTATCACCCAGTACACCCCTTGCCATCAATGTTTCAACTGCAGGTATTTGTGTCTTCTTTGCTAATTCACGTACGAGTTCATGAGCATTTGAAAGTACAACACCTCCACCGATATAGAGTAAAGGTTTTTTCGCTAACTTTATAGCTTCAACTGCTTTTTCTATCTGTCGTTTATTACCTTTATATGTCGGCTTGTAACTTGGGATATCCACAGAATCAGGATAGACAAAATCACCAATATCTACAGTAATGTCTTTAGGGATATCTACTAGTACAGGTCCTGGACGTCCAGAACGTGCGATATAAAATGCTTCTTTGAGTACCCTAGGTAATTCTTCTAAAGAACGTATTAAAAAGTTATGTTTAGTACATGGTCGTGAAATACCTACTGCATCAATCTCTTGAAACCCATCTGTCCCAATAAGCTGAGAAGGCACTTGCCCTGAAATGACCACAATTGGAATAGAATCCATATAAGCAGTAGCTAAACCTGTGACTGCATTGGTAAACCCAGGTCCTGAAGTTACCATAGCAACCCCCACTTCGCCAGTAGCTCTTGCATATCCGTCTGCCGCATGTACAGACGCTTGTTCGTGTCGGTTCAAGATATGCTTAAACCCTTCTTGTTTGTATATTTCATCATAAACGTGCATGATAGCCCCACCAGGATAACCAAATACGGTCGTAACACCCTCTGCGATGATCGCTTCACACACCATTTGTGCACCAGACATTTGCATGATAACACGCTCCATTAAATTTTTTCCGATTATATCCAAATATTATTATACTGTACTTTTGCTAGGTGAAAAAAAACATTTTTTGACATTTTTTGACATTTTTTAATTATCATTTCTCTTATGAAGTGTGAATGTTTTTTCCTTTTATTTTAATTCTTCAGCCACACTTCATAAAAGCCTTCTACTAGTCGGATGTAGTTTGTATGTCTATCAACATCGTTTACTTCATCCAACTTAACTAGCAGAAGCACCATCTAAACAAGACTGTAAAGCAACCCCTTCACGAAGACCATCATCTACCACCACACATTCGTTAAAATCCAATAATGTATAGAGCTGTTTATAAATTAAAATCCCAGCTGCTATCAAATCTGAACGTCCTGTTCCCACAGCTATTTCCCGCTTATCAAAAGGCATATCTAGTAGTTTTTTTAGGTAAAAATCTAAATCATTTTTTAAAAGTATAGTACCATTTATTTTGTTTGCATCATACGTTTCATAGTTAAACCCTAGCTTCATAGATGCGACTGTTGTGGGTGTTCCTGCAGTGGCTACAAATGCATTTGGCTCCCCTTTTGTAGCATACATCTCAGTACAAAACCTTTGCATGTCTAACATTTCATTTGGCAATGCTTTTTCAATGTTTTCTAAATTTTCATAACTTTGAGCAATAGTCACAATACCCACCTGAAAACTCTTACTCACTGTCTCATTACCGTAGTGAAATATAAGCTCCGTTGAGCCACCACCTATGTCTACTAGTACAAAAGACTCTGAAGCATAATGCAGTTTTTTGAGTCTATTTTGTACAGCAAGAAGTGTAAGCTTTGCTTCTTCTTCACCTGTGATGATTTCAAAGTCTACACCTGTCTCTTTTTTTATCTGCATAAGTACCTCATCTGAGTTAGAGGCTCTACGCACAGCTTCAGTAGTCACCGCTCTTATGTTCTGTCCTGAAAAGTCTAGCTGTGATTGTGCTTCTTTTAGTGCGGCTATCACTCTTTGTATTGCTGCGTCATTTATGGTACCAAATTCTGCTAAGCCATCAGCAGTTTTCACTACCTTTTCATAACCATACAGTTGTTTTTCACTGCCACAATCATATGCAAGTACACGAACTGTATTTGAACCTAGATCTATGGCTATCACTAGTGTTCTTCTTTATAAGAAAAACCGTTCTCTTTAAGTTTTTTTCTTATCTCTTCTTGATGTTCAATACCTTTTGTTTCCAATGACACAGAGACATGTGCATCACCAAATTCCAAGTCTGTGGAGGTTCTGTCATAACCGATTTGAACGATATTTGCAGAAATGTCAGTTAGTATTTGAGTAAACAGTTGCAATGCTCCTGGTTTATCTACCAATATCACAAGCAATTTCATTTTACGGAAAGTTTTCATCAAACCTTTCTCTATAATCAAGGAAAGCATCGTTACATCTATGTTCCCCCCGCTAAGAACAATAGCAATCTTTGAGCCTTTAGGTAGATCTATTTTATCATGCATAAGTGCTGCTACACCTACGGCTCCAGCACCCTCAACCAACACTTTTTGCTTTTCCAATAAAAAAAGTATCGCTGAAGCTATTTCATCTTCACATGCAGACTCAAAACTGTCTACATTCTTTAAAATATAGTCTAAAGTTTTTGTCCATGTATCACGTACAGCAATGCCATCTGCAATGGTTTTGACAGATATGGTATCTATCGCTGTCTTCGCATCAAAAGACATCTTCATTGCAGGTGCACCTGCAGCAGAGACAGCAATAATTTTACATTCAGGATAAAGCGTTTTAGATACTACAGACATACCTGAAATAAGTCCGCCTCCTCCAACAGGAATCACCAAAGCATCAACATCCTCAAGCTCTTCAAATATTTCCAATGCTACAGTACCCTGCCCTGCCATGACTTCATCATCTGTAAAAGGATGTACAAAAATGCAATCATTTTCCTCTGCAAATGTTACTGCATAGATRTATGCCTCATCATAATTACTACCGTGAAGTATCACGTTCGCACCAAAGTCTTTAACGCCTTGTACTTTTGTAAGTGGTGTAGTCTCAGGCATAACGATAGTAGTTTCTATCTCGAAATATTTTGCTGAAAAAGCTACACCTTGTGCATGATTTCCAGCACTTGCTGCAACAATACCTTTTGGAGTACCAGATTCAACAAGTGTGGCAATTTTATTAAAAGCCCCTCTAAGTTTAAAAGCACCTGTACGTTGAAGGTTTTCTTTTTTCAGATACACTTCATATCCGCTCATTTGGCTCAAGATTGGTGCATAAGTGAGGGGTGTTCGATATGCCACATCTGATATTCTTGCATATGCTTTTTTAATGGTGTTTAAGTCTAACATTAACTTTCCTAGATATTATATTGGAAGAATTATATCAAAATATAGGATACATAACATGGCAAGTGAATCAGCAACAATTAACTCAAGTTCAGAAGAGATGAAAAAATATTTTCATGAAACTAAAACCATAGCTGTTTTAGGCGCTTCACCAGACCCAACAAAAGCTAGTAATCATGTGGCAGAATATTTAAAAAACGTAGGATATAAAATGATACCAGTTTATCCAAAAGGTGACACAATCTTAGGTGAAAAAGTATATAAAAGCCTTGCTGAGATAGATGAACCTGTAGATATGGTAGTCGTCTTTAGAAAACCAGCAGCACTTGATGCAATAGCTGATGCTGTCATCGCTAGAGGAGATGTCAAAACCTATTGGACACAACTTGAACTTATTAATGATGCTGCAGCAAAGCGTGTTAAAGATGCAGGTATTAATGTTGTCCAAGACTTCTGTGCGATGGTAGAACACAGAATATTAATAGACTAAAAAGAAGGTATTAGTCCGATTTAAATTGAGCTTCAAACTTACTATATTCACTAAGCAAAAATTGCATCTGACTTATGTCAAATGCATCTGTTGCAACATCTAGCCTAGTTGCATATTCTTTCAATACATCAATGTCATATTCAAGTGCTAATGCATGTACTTTTGATATAAACAATTTCATGTCGGAAATATTATTACTCTGTTTTACTTTCATRTATAATGGTGTAATGACCTTTTGTAATTCATCTGTGATTTTGCTAACATTCAATAATGTATTTTTAGTGAATTCAAAGTGCATGGTATCTTCTATATTTTCTTCCTGTTCATCTACTTTATCATAAGATAAAAATCGACCTAACTCTAAAAAAAGTTCATCTCTCAATACCGGCTTTCTTAAATATCCATCGAAATTTTGACTTTTCATACGTTCATATTCATCTTTCATGATAGACGCAGTAAGTGCAATAATAGGAACAGTACTGTCTAATTCTCTAATTTTAGATGCTGCTTCATATCCATCCATATTAGGCATACGTATATCCATAAGAATGATATCTGGTTTTTCATTTTGATATTGTTTAATGGCATCATGTCCATCATATGCAGTAACAATGGTGAGGTCAGTATGTTGAAAATTTTGAACAATCAATTCTCTATTATTTTCTATATCATCTACTATGAGTAACTTAGCTGAATTAAATACAATATTGTTTGCTTTTAAAGTTCCTGTATTTTCTGTCGCATGAGAAATTTGTAAAGATGAAATATCTATATTTGGAAAATATAAAGTGAACGTTGATCCTTCACCTTCAACACTTTGAACTGATATCTTTCCGCCCATCATTTCAGTAAGACGCTTTGATATTGAAAGTCCAAGACCCGTTCCTCCAAACTTTTTGTTGTCTTGTCCCTCTTGCTGCTCAAAGGATTGAAAAATACTTTCTAATTGACTTATGGGTATCCCCATACCCGTGTCTTCAACCGTGATTTCTAAATCAAGTTTAGATAAATGATCATCTATATTTAATGTTTTCATTTTTAAAGTGATATACCCATTGTCTGTAAATTTAACGGCATTTCCTAAAAGATTGACCAAAACCTGTCTTAAACGTACATCATCCAACAATAAACCCTTAGAAATATTTTCATCTACTTCAAGTCTAAGCGCTATACCCTTTTCACGCACTGTCATTCTAAATATACTGAGTACCTCTTCACTTAACTTATATACATTGGTTGCATGTTTGTGGATTTCAAATTTTCCAGCTTCAATTTTTGACAAGTCTAAAATATCATTAATAAGTGACAGTAAAGTGTGTCCAGCACTTTTAATGGTCTTTACATACCCTCCTAAACGAGGCTCTTTTATTTCTTCACTGAGTAACTCAGTAAAACCTATGATGGCATTCATTGGTGTTCTAATTTCATGTGACATAWTGGCCAAAAAATCTGACTTAGACTTATTTGCAGATATGGCTATCTCTTTTGCTTTACGTAAATCTTTTTCCATCTCTATACGCTCAGTTATATCAACCGATATGCTAAGCATTGCTTTTTTATTATTATAGATTATAGGTATAATTGAAAGCATAACATCCTTTATACTCCCATCTATATACCTAAACTTCACAAGTTGTTCTTTAACTTTACCTTCTGTGTTTAAAACTCGTATGATTTCATCACGCTCCTTGAAGTCAGCATAAAAATCCATAGTATTATACTTATGAATATCTTCTAATAAAACATTATATGACTCAAGAGCATAGGCATTTGCTCGTAATACATTACCTTCATATCCACTCACAAGTACATTAAGTGGGATATTGTCCATAAGCATAGACATTTGATTTTCACTAGCCTTACGTTTTTCAACTTCCTTATTTAACTTTCTATACCAATACCATGTACCTACAACGAATAGTAAAAAAAGACCAAGTACTTGATAGGCAAGAATATAATCTACTGTCTTCTCGTATTCAAAAGAAACCCACCTATCACGTATACTACTTTTTTCAGTGGCACTTATGCTCTTTAGCGCTTTATTTAAGATGGAAAGAAGGGTAGCATTGTTTTTTGTAACTGCCATGCTTATACTACGTTTCTGCTCTCCAATCGTTACCATTCTTAAATGAGAATATCCCTGTTTTTTAATATGATACGCAATAGAAACAGCATTGTCAAAAATAGCGTCTACTTCTCCTGTTGTTACCCCTTCAAGTAATGCTGTTAAGTCTTCATAGGTTACAACTTCTATCTCAGGATATTCATCTTTTAATATTTCTTCCGTAATATACGACTCAATCACACCTACGCGTTTACCGTTAAAATCTGAAATTTCATAAAAAAAACTTTTCGAATCTGCAGTGACCAAAACAAATGCATATTTCATATATGCATTTGTAAAATTTAAGTACTTTAATCGTTCATCTGTTGGTGCAATCGCTGCTATCATATCTATCTGTTTATGTTTAGCTGCTTCTAAAACTTCTGACCATTTCTTGTCTTTATCTACTATAAAATTCAGTCCTGTTTTTTTAGAAATGAACTGCAGATAATCTGCACTCATACCATCATGTTGTCCMTTTGCATTAACAAAATCAAAAGGCTGCCACTCACGGTCTACTCCGACACTTACCTCTGGGTGTGTAACTATCCAATCTTTCTCTTCTTGTGTAAATTCTAACGCACCCAAAAAATTAAAGACAATATAAAAAAGAAAACAAACTCTACTTAGGGGAGATAATAGAGACAAATTCATCTAAATGTTCCATTAAAATTTCTATGAGTTTTGGATCAAAATGTGTTCCACTGTTTTCTTCCATATATGCAACTGTATCATCGATACTCCATGCTTGTTTGTAACATCTTTTATGCGCCAAGGCATCAAATACATCTGCTATCGCAACGATACGCCCAAAAATATGTATATTATTCCCCTGAAGACCTTTTGGATATCCACTCCCGTCCCATTTTTCATGATGTTGCAAGGCTATAATATCGGCAGACTTAAGAATTTTTCTTTGTGAATTTTTTAAAAACTTATGTCCCTGCGTCGTATGTGTCCTCATTATTATCCACTCATCTTCATTTAATGCAYCTGGCTTRTGAAGTATGTCATGCGGTATTGCTATTTTCCCTATATCATGCATAGGAGATGCATGATAAATTGTTTCAACATCTTCATCTCTGACTGCAGGATGATAGAGTGCCAAGAGTCTTGATATTTGTGCAACACGCTTGATGTGTTCTCCTGTTTCAGGGGAGGACGACTCTATAAGCTCGGCAAGGATATAGATAATCTCCTTTTGCCCCTCTTCAAGTTCAGTAAGCAATCGTTCTTTTTCTTCTTTYGCTTTAATTTTCAARGACAAATGATTTTCTTTTARCACCTGTCTGGAATGATARAGYTCYAAATGACTTTTTACACGAGAAAGTAAYTCTTCMGCATGGAAAGGTTTAGAAACATAATCTACGGCACCCACYTCAAAMGCWTGRGATATAGAATCTATGTCAGTTTTTGCTGTTAAAAAGATAACTGGTACATCTTTGTATTTAGTTTTCTTTTTAATCTCTATACATGTTTCAAATCCATCTAATTGAGGCATCAAAATATCAAGTAAAATCATGTCAAAGTCACTTTTTTCCATAAGCGAAAGTGCTTCATTTCCTGAAAGTGCAAAAGTCAAACTATAGTTTTCTTCTTTTAGTATATTCATAGCTATTTGAATATTATCTACAATATCATCTACTATAAGTATATTGTACGCTAGTTGCATATCCTCTCCTCTAATCAAAARATATTATATATAACTATAACATAAAGATATAATASCYAMSMSTKKWYRCWKWYYWYSARRWAATWCTYSWSKYTYKMSWTSWRRWRWATGYSSWAWYTKKWMMWWWMTAGCAGCATCATTAACCCTATGTGTTTTTGTCAAGGTTTCTAAATCTCTCGCAAGTGTTTCTGGATTACAGGAGATATAAATGATATTTTTTATGCTGGAGATAAGTTCTATGGTTCCGTCATCTAATCCTGCACGAGGGGGGTCTACCAATACTGTAGAAAAATCATAGGATTTCAAGTCGATATCTTTAAGCCTTGTAAATGCTCTCACACCATTTAGCGCTTCTGTTATCTCTTCAGATGCTAATCTTGCAAAAGTTATATTTTGTACGTCATTAAGTCCACAATTCTCAAGTGCTGCATGGATGGAACGTTTAGAAATTTCAGTGGCCAATACTTTCTTAAAATAATGAGAAAGAGGTAAAGTAAAATTACCTAACCCACAATAAGACTCTAAAAAATCACCATATCCTACTTTTTTAGCTTGCTTTACAGCCCATTCAATCATTTTTACATTTACACTAGGATTTGGCTGRGTAAATCCACTYTCATAYTGTACATAAGTAAAAGTTTTCCCATCAATATCCAATTTTTCTGTGACATATTCATCTGAGAGTATCACTTTTTGTTTACGGCTTCGTCCCATGATTTTACAATTTAATTCAGATTCTAAAGTTTTAGCTTCTGCACTCCAAACATCATCAAGTTTTCTATGGTAAAGCATAGTAATAAGACATTCATCTGTGGTTGTCGCTAAAAATTCCACTGCAAAAAGACGTTTTTTAAGCACTTGTGTAGAACTGTTAATATGTTCCAAAAGTTTCCAYATACGCTTTTGTATAGGCCTTATGACTTTAGGGCACTCTTCTATTGTAATTGCACCATTCTTTTCTATATTTCCCATCGCATAATTACAACGGTCACCTTCATGCCATATGCGAAACTCTGCTCTAGATCTATAGTATGAAGAGGGCGAGTCAAATACTTCAAGTTTTTTGCTATAAAAAGGAGCCAATAGTGTAGAGACATTTGTCTCTTTTTGTTTTAACTGTTCTTCGTATTCAACGTCATATAATCCACAAGATCCGCAAGATCCAAAATGTTTACAATTCAAATTTATGCCTTTAATTACAATTAGGTATAATCGCAATATTAATAATTTTCGTANTTTTATCGTAAAGGGAACAAAAATGTCCATATCTGTTGTAATACTCGCTGCCGGTCAAGGTACAAGAATGAAATCATCTACGCCAAAAGTACTTCATGCAATCTCTGGAAAGTCTATGCTTTTTCATGCTATTGATGCAGCACAAAAAATTTCTGATGATATTACAGTTGTCCTCTATCATCAAGCGGGACGTATACAAACTGAAATTGAATCATGCTATGAAGGTATACACTTTCATATGCAAGATGTTGTACAGTTTCCGGGTACTGGAGGTGCCATGAAAGGTGTGAATGTTCAACACAACAAAGCTCTTATTCTCAATGGTGATATGCCTCTTATAACGATGAACGCGCTTGAATCACTCATGCAGGGAGATGCAGATATCAATATGTCAGTCATTAGCCTAAACAACCCTTCAGGTTATGGTCGTGTCGTGATTTTAGATGGGAAGGTTCATGAGATTGTGGAAGAAAAAGATTGTATTCCTGCGCAAAAAGAGATACAAACAGTCAATGCAGGTGTCTATTGTGTCAAAAAAGAAGTATTAGATGCTTATATACCAGCCTTGAACAATGATAATGCCCAAAAAGAGTATTATCTCACAGACATTATCAAGATGGCCGTGCAAGAGGGAAAAGTTGTACATCCAGTAATCGTCGAGGAAGAAGAATTTAAAGGAGTTAACTCCAAACTTGATTTGGCACATGCAGAAGAGATTATGCAAAGACGTATTAAAACAAACTGGATGAAATTAGGCGTGAGTATGCGTCTACCAGAAACCATTTACATTGATTCTCGTGCCACCTTTGAAGGTGAATGTATCTTGGAAAATGGCGTAAGCATTCAAGGTGCATCAAGCATTATTTCGTCACATATCAAAACAAACTCTGTGATAGAAGATTCACATATAGAAAACTCAGATGTAGGACCAATGGGGCGTATAAGACCGCATTCTATACTTATAGATACACATATCGGTAACTTTGTAGAAGTCAAAAAATCTACCCTGACTGGTGTCAAAGCGGGTCACCTTGCTTACATCGGTGATGCGAGTATTGACGAGGGAACCAATATCGGTGCAGGTATGATTACGTGTAACTATGATGGCAAAAACAAATACCAAACAGTAATTGGGAAAAATGTCTTTATCGGGTCTGACACTCAAATAGTTGCCCCTGTTACTATAGCAGATGATGTAATTGTCGCCGCAGGCACAACAGTAAATAAAGATGTTGAAAAAGGAAGCCTCGTTATTTCACGAACTGAAATGAAGACAGTCAAAAACTTTTTCTATAAATTTTTTGGAACTAACTAAGATGCAAATTGACTTAAGTGGAAAATCTATACTCTTAGGAGTCACGGGAAGTATCTCTGCATACAAGGCATGTGATTTAGCACGTCTTTTTGTAAAATCAGGTGCTTCAGTCCATGTAGTAATGACGGMTTCAGCTGARCGGTTTGTCTCTGYACTSACCTTTGAAGCMCTTACYCGAAATRCTGTACTGACCGAAAATACTGAATCATGGAGTWCAGARCTCAACCACATWGATATAGGAAARAARTGTGATRTTTTTRTYATYGCWCCRRCAACWGCMAATACAYTAAACAARCTTTCYAAAGGTATYGCAGACAATATCTTAACGCAAACTGTACTGGCTTTTAAAGGTGATATGCTAGTCGCACCTGCTGCCAACACACAAATGCTTACGAAGCCTTGCACTACTGAAAGTCTCAAAACGCTAGCTATAAATGACTATATCATCATCAACCCTCAGGAAAAAGTTTTAGCCTGTGGTGATTTAGGTTCTGGTGCTTTGGCAGAACCATCAGAAATCTTTTTTGAAACTGCAAAAGCATTACTTAAAGACCCTTTTTGGGAACATAGACGTATCGTCGTCACTGGTGGTGGAACAAGAGAAAAAATCGATGATGTACGTTATATCTCTAACTTTTCATCAGGAAAAATGGCAAAAGCTCTTTGTCTTGCACTTTATCTTAAAGGTGCAGATGTCTGCTACATTACTACTATGGGTAATGAGGGTTTACCCGAAGGTATCCATACGATAGATGCAGAAAATGCAGAAGAGATTTTGAACTATACCAAAGATGCCATAAATACTAATGATGGCAATCTTGATCAGAAAGAACTATTTTTATTTATGGTCGCAGCCATTGCTGACTTTACACCAAGATTTCCACAAAATGGAAAACTCAAAAAATCAAAGCTCGGTGAAACATGGAATATTGAACTCAAACAAACACCAGATATACTCGTGAGCTTAGATAAAACAAATATTAAAACGGTTGCTTTTAAAGCAGAAATGGATAGTGAAAAAGGTCTAAATAATGCTGTTGAACTACTCACAAAAAAATGTGTAGATGCAGTCTGCTATAATCTACTGAAAGACGCTACAAGCTTTGGTGGAGATGAAAACGAAATTACTTTTATAAGCAAAGATGCTACGGTAAACTTAGGACGTACAGACAAATTAACCCTCGCTGGAAAAATACTTGATGAAGCAAAAAAACTTACTCATAAGGAAAATGCTAAATAATGAATGATATGCCCCTAAAGCATCTTGCTCTCATCATGGACGGTAACGGAAGGTGGGCAAAGGAACGTGGATTTAAACGTACTAAAGGGCACGAGAAAGGTGCTGATGTCATCCGTGACATTACAACCTATTGTTCCAATCATTCTATTATTGAAACAGTGACATTTTATGCATTTAGTACAGAAAACTGGAAACGTCCCAGGTTAGAAGTAGAATTTTTGATGAAACTCTTAAATACCTATCTTAAAAAAGAACTTCCTGTCTATCAAAAATATGGTGTACGGTTTCAAGCTATAGGCGATATGAGTGCCTTTTCCAAACCTTTACAAAAACGCATTTCCGAAACGGAAAAACTTACCCAAAATAATACAAATCTTACACAAGTCTTAGCACTGAATTATGGAGGACGTTCTGAAATAA
Organism: Sulfurovum sp.; assembly: GCA_002733355.1. Taxonomy (GTDB): domain Bacteria; phylum Campylobacterota; class Campylobacteria; order Campylobacterales; family Sulfurovaceae; genus Sulfurovum. Next base: position 125,108 of record NVVN01000003.1, on the reverse strand, counting down.
CAGCTACAGTAAATCAACTGATAGCTGAAGGAAAAACAACTATTACCCAAGATGATATCTCTCAAGGACTTCAAACCCCCTACAGTGATATAGACCTACTAATACGTACTTCAGGAGAGGAACGTATCTCAAATTTTCTTTTATGGCAGGTGAGTTATGCAGAATTGTACTTTTCACAAACTTTATGGCCGGACTTTAATGCAGATGAACTGGATACAATTATCCAAAATTATACAAATCGAACACGACGCTTTGGAGGTGTTAAATGATTGACTTACCTATAGGAATATTGGTTTTTATCTTTGGAATCATGATAGGTTCTTTTCTAAATGTTGTCATTTATCGTATACCAAACAATGAAAGCATTTCTTTTCCAGCATCCAAATGTCAAAGTTGCCAGACACCACTAAAGTGGTATCACAATATCCCTATCTTCTCGTGGCTTGCTCTTCATGGAAGATGTGCCTTCTGTAAAGATCCTATTGCAAAACAATATCCTATTGTAGAGTTTGTTACAGGTGTTATTTTTGTAGCCCTCTTTTTAAAAATTGGCTTAGTATGGTATCTGCCTTTTGTCGCGGCATCCTTTGCGGCACTGTTTGCACTTGTTATGATAGATTTTAAATATATGGCTGTTCCTGACTCTGTCAACTTTGCTGCCCTTGTTTTTGCACTGATACAGCCTGAGTTTTTAACTGCGGCACTCTATGCTGCCATAGCTGCTGGTGGTCTATACCTCGTTGGGTTACTCTCTTCTCTTATCGCTAGAAAACAGGCAATGGGTGGAGCAGATGTCATTGTGGCTGGAACGATGGGAGCATTACTTGGCTTCCCCAATTTTTTTGTAGCTATTTTTCTTTCTGCTATTCTTGCTATGCTTCCTGCACTCATATGGAGAGATAAAGGTGTACCCTTTGTCCCCTTTTTAGCACTTGCAACATTTATTGTTTACCTTTACAATACACAAGCAACACAACTTTTGGAAACGCTCATTTATGGTTAATGTCAAAGGGTATATATCATCAAATTTTACTAAAGCATTTTTGACGATATTTTTACCTTTTTTTCTCATTATTTCATTGGTTTATTTAGTGAAAATTTCTTCACTGACCTCACAAATACAAATAAGTTTTGCCGAGTTACTCATATTATACAGTTACTCTGTGCCAGATATTATATTTTATACTCTCCCGTTATCATTCATAGCTGCTTTAGCTAATGTTCTTTTGAAACTCTCTCAAGACAATGAGCTTATTGCTCTTTATGCTTTAGGACTAAAAGCAAACAAGGTTTTAAGGTCACTTCTTTTACTTGGTCTTCTCTTCTCCTTGCTTCTAGCTGCTATTTCATTTTTGGCAATGCCGTTAAGTAAACAACTCTACAAAGAATTTAAAACATCTAAAAAGGCTGAAGCCAAGCTAAACATTGTAGCAGGTAAATTGGGTCAAAAATTTGGAAATTATTATATCTATGTCAAAGAAAATAAAAAAGGAATTTTTCACGATATTGTCATCTATAACCGTACAAACAAAAATGAAGAACAATTCTTTTCATCTCAAAAAGGTAAACTAAATAAACAAAATGGTGTAGCATCCCTTTTACTGAATGATGGCTATGGCTACACCTATACAGAAGAAAAACTGCAACAAGCCAAATATAAAAGTCTGGAAGTTTTTGACACAACAAAAAATAAAGCATTCAATTTTGAAGCTATTGTTGCCTTTTGGAGCAAAGCAACAAGCAATATCAAAATCTTACGTAGAGCCCTCTTTTTCATCTTTGTCAGCCTTATCCCCCTGCTATCAGTTTACTTGGTTGCAGCATTCACCATGATTAACCCCCGTTATCAGGCAAACCGTTCTTTTCTTGTTATCTTTTTAACAACACTTACACTTTATATGTTGGCTTCATCTCTTGAAAAATGGGGGACTTTCAGTCTATTACTGATGACTGTATTTGTCATACTCTTTGTAGGGAAACGTCTCTTTGATACACGTGTAGCAAGATACTTCTAATGCAAAAAAAACCCATGCGTGTTAAAGCTGTTATTACCTATGACGGTCACGCATTTTATGGCTTCCAAAAGCAAAACAGTACACYTCAAACCATTGCTGCCATGATAGAAAAATCCCTACGTGATTTACACATAACTTCTTCCATCGTTGGAAGTGGACGAACAGATGCTGGGGTGCATGCAACTGGGCAAGTGATACATTTTAATATACCTGCTTATTGGCATGATTTAGARAAACTMARACTMAAYTTAAACAGAAAACTAACCTTYATTTCATTTAAACATATCATGAAGGTTCCTCCMGATTTTCATGCACGTTTCTCTGCAAAAAAAAGACTCTATCGCTATGTTTTTAAGACAGTTAAACCTTCTGTATTTGAAGAAAAATATATAGGCCATTATCAAACATTCGATACGAAACTCCTTCAAAAAGCACTTAAACTTTTTGAGGGTGAACATGATTTTGATTTTTTCAGAAAAACAGGGACAGATACATATACGAGCATTCGTCACATATATCATGCACGTTATTTCAAACGAGGCAACTATCACTTCATCTATTTTCAGGCTAACGGATTTTTACGTTCACAGGTACGTATGATGGTTGATGCTGCTATGTTGTGTGCGAAGGATGAATTACCCTTAGAGTCACTTCAAGAACAGCTTGAATGTAAAACTAAACATACTACAAAACTTGCCCCACCCAATGGGCTGTATTTAGCTAGAATTATTTATTAATTTATATTACTTTGAGGAGTTAATCTGTGTTAAAACTTTTACTTTTTATTCCATTATTTACTTATACCTATGCAAACATGGAAGCTCTTTACCTTAAAAATGCATGTAATTCATGTCATGGAATGTATGGTGAAGGTATGGGTGTATCTCCAAGGATTCAGGGCATTCCCAAAGGTGTACTCTTACGAAGACTTAAGGATTTACAACAAGGTAAAACACGGTCTGCATTTGGTGCAGTGATGATATCTTTTGCTAAAGCACTGGATGAAAATCAAACCTCAGAAATGGCAGAGTATCTTTCAAATTTACAAACAAGAGTCAATGATGACAGATACGATATTGAATACGAGCCTGCTGGAGACGGTGGGTCGTAATTATTTACTCTAATTAATGTGTTTCAATTTTAGGACGTTCTGTATTGGTTGGTACAACTTCAATCACTTCTTCGACTACCTCATCTACGATATTTTCTACGGATGAGCGTGTTGTTTCTTTTATCTCATCTGTCTTTTCACTTATATTTTCAAGCAGATTATCTATAGGCACATTTACTTCATTTACATTGGTTGTATTTAATTCATCAGTAACTGTTTGTTCCTGAACAGTTTGCACTTCCCTTAGTTCTGTATGACTTGCATCAGGTTTTTCTGTAACAGTTTTTGTAACTTCATCGGCATTAGATGTCAATGGTTTTTTTTCTGACTGAAGATCTTCCAGTGCACCTTTCACATCAAAGAGTTCATCATCCAGTGTTTGTACTCTTTCTATGTTTGCACCATATTTAAATACAAGTTCTCCACCYTCTTTACCTTGTTTCAATGTCACYRCMSAGAARCCAATGAGTACAATRAAAAATAAAAACTTCAAAGATGACTTKCCTGTCATTGCRAGTARCTTAAAGAACAATACARCTACAGARGCAAAAACCAAATAGGTTCCTAAMAGTTTATGCTCYTTGAGTGCTTCTTGTCCTTCTGGAATAAGAAGATCATARGCTTCTTTTCCGTCAACACTACCTGTCARATAAGATGCTGCAAAYACTACAAYYRTTAAARTAATTAACAAAAATGAAAAACCGCCGATGGACTTTTTCTTGGTAAACAGGTTGTAAAATTCAAGCAGTAAAATGACTATAGGTAAAACGATTGTAAAATGAACTACTGCRGGATGTATTAAAACCTCTATATCAAAAGGTAATTCTATTTTAGGTAATTCTATAGCAGGTAATGTCATACATCAATCCTTTAATTTAAAAGTTTTAGATTATAACACAAATGGATTAAATAGGTTTAACCACAACCATAATCACAATAACTATCATCAACAATGTCGGTACTTCATTATAAACTCTTAAATACTTAGAACTTTTATAATGAGGGTCATCGATCATAATTTTTCTAATCGCCCCCAAAGAATAATGGTATGTGATAAGAAAAAGAACAAAAAGTAACTTTACATGCATCCAACCACCGCTTGAAAATATATCCGAATTCAAATACAGCATTACAGCTCCTGTAATGATAGTGAACCACATTGCAGGCTCACCAATATATTTGAAGAGTTTATACTCTTGTATCTCTACAATATCTGTAAATGCTTTTGTATCAGCATTTTCCCTATGATAGATAAAAAGCCTCGGCAGATAAAAYAACATCGCCATCCAAGAGACAAAACTCATMACATGAAATGCCAAAATCCAATGATAATATGCCATACTCACTCCAATACAGTAAAATCTTTAGGGCTAGATACCACTAACTGTAATTTCTTATAATACCCTAGAAGTGCATTATGTATCTTTAGCTTTGAGCCATTGGATGGTGTACTTTTTTTCTTTTTAAAATAGATGGGGATTTTTCTATCTTCAATGTAAAAATGTTTATTTTTATAAATGCCAACCAAATCAGTCACAACCTCATTTTGTCTATAAGATATTTTTTTGGAGAGATCTGATGCTCTTAGTAAATATTTTGACACATCTTCCCTACCTTTGTCTTTCAAGACATAGACATGCGTTAACTCTTTTAAACCTTTATACTCTTTCATTGCCCTTGCAAGCAGATGATATCGTTTCCCAACTTCTAGTTTAGCTGCACAGCCAAATAGAAAAATACCTCTTCCTTCTTTTGAATGCTTTATGACTGCATTTCGTTTATGCTTCCAAATCACCACAGCATCTTCGAGTATCACTTCATTTTCCAACGCTTCTTGTGTATACAAATACTCTATACTTTTTACTTCTCTTGTTGTTTGCATCTCTATACTGTCACGTCCTGCATGGTAAGGTTTGGTATCAAAATATGCATAAATGGGTAGATGGTCCGAGTACCCCTTTCCTCTATGTTTACCTTTCTTATACTGCCACCTATTGATATAGCCACGTTTTGTAAAAAGATACGATTTTTTAAAAATACCAAAAGAGTTATTGACATAGTCTATACCCTTTTTATCAAACATATTTGCTGGTAACAGTATATGATCTGCAGTGCCTTTTTTGCCATAAAACTTCGTATTCCAACGCTTCTGCAATGATAATTCTTTCCAGAGTGTGTAATGATACCCATCACCATGTCGTAGCATATCAAACTCTGTGACGAGGTGTCCATTTTTCTCTACACCTAAAACATGATGAAGTCCTGTTTTACCATGGGTGTCATCTAACTTTTTTTCAAGACTTAAATGGGCGTCGTAGTCTGTGTTAAAATCACCTAGGATAATATAAGATTTCAACTTTGGAAATTTTTGCAAACGTGACTGTAAAGTTTTTGCATACTTCATCCGTTTACTCTCTAGTCCATGGTAGGCTCTGGACTTCCAGTGATTTACAAAGAGCGTGAAGCCTTCACCCCCTACATCTACCTCAACTTCAAGTATGTTACGTACACGAGGAGCGTAACTCACCTGTAACTCTCTTTGTTTTTTAATAGGAAAACGTGAAAGTAGTGCCACTTGTATCGGTGCATCTTTTTTAGATGTAATAGCAGCATACCTGTACCCACACCCTACCCGTGAAAGTCTTTTTTGAAGTTGTTTGAAAATATTGTCATTTTCTATCTCTTGCAATGCAAGTATCTCGGCATCCAAATCACAGATTACCTCAGCTACATGATTGAGCTTTATCTCTACCATACGTTTTGTCCAGTTATGTTTTTTCGTATAATCCTTATACTCTGTACCAACATACTGGGCATCAAAAAGATTTTCTACATTATAAGTGGCTACTTTAAATGGTGTGGGAAACAACAAAAGAGGCAGTAGAAGAAACAATACAACGCGCATTTAATATCCTGTAGTTTTCATATATTGTAATAAAGCACTAAACAATATGATGGAAGTATGACATATTGACATAAAAATAAGTAGTTTAGTCAGCCTACAATCAAAGCACTCAAGAAATTATTGAGGATTACTTTTGCTACAGTGTGTTCCTAGCTTAGAGGTTGTAAAGTACAAAGAAGGTACGATACAACCAATGAAAAATAAGTGTATTAAAGTTAGGCACACTTCAGAGCCAAAATCTAGAGAATTAGAAGAAGTGATATGCCCATAAATTCAAAAGGAATACTATGTTAGATAATGTTTGGGGATTTTTAGGGCAGGCAACCACCGCTTTTTTAAGTCTATTTTTTGTAGGTTTAGTGCTCTTATTTATCTATGACCGTTTCGTACAGCGTCAACATTCGTTACTTGTCAATTACCCAGTGATAGGACGTTTTCGTTATCTGTTTGAAGCTTTACGTGAACCGCTCCGTCAGTACTTTGCAGAAGAGACCTACTATGAATCGCGTGATAAAGTGGACTGGGTCTATAAAGCATCCAAAGATGTACCTAATTATAAATCATTCTCTGTAGATCAGCCTTTTGCACAAGACCGTTTTATCGTTAAACATGCAACAAATGTATTGAACGACAATGAAGTTTCTAATGATTTTTCTGTAACTTTCGGTGCCAACAGAGAACAACCTTTTATTTCAAAATCTCCTATCATACGATCTGCAATGAGTGATGGGGCATTAAGTCCAGAAGCGGTTCGAGCTTTTTCATTAGGAGCAAAACTTTCAGATTATGTAGTCAATACAGGTGAAGGTAGTCTCACGTCCAACCACCTCTTYACCCTTAGGCCTGATCTGAAAAATGCAGAATATCTGGAGATCATTAACAGTACACCATGGGCCGAGTTTGTATTTAAAATTGTAGCAAAACTTTTTAACCGTACTTACGCAGTTAAAGCCTATCGTAGGATACTTYTAAAAGAAAATAAAACAGAAAATACTTATATTTATGATACTGATACACATGTACTCTTCCGTGTAAACTGGAWGGCACCATTAAGTACTTTTCCTAAAGAGGTYCCTGAATCACTTCCMGACACTATTTTCCAAATGAGTTCAGGGTTGTACGGTGTGCGTGATGATGAGGGTAATTTTGATGAAGACCGTTATGCCAAAGTAATGCGTTTTTGTAAAATGACAGAGATCAAGATTGCACAAGGAGCTAAACAAACAGGCGGAAAACTCGGGGCTTCAAAGGTTAGTGCAGATATTGCCTATTACCGTGGCATTGAAGAGGGGAAAGATCTTTTCTCTCCTAACCGTTTTCCTTATGCAGATTCACCGGAACATCTTTGGAACTTTGTGGGAAGACTACAGGAGATCTCAGGTAAACCTGTGGGCTTGAAGATTGTAGTCTCAGATGCAAACGTGGTAGATCGGCTGGCTGCCATGGTATCTGTAAGAAAAGAGGCAGGTTTGGCCATTCCTGATTTCATCACAGTAGACAGTGGTGGTGGAGGTTCTGCAACAGCACCTTTAGAATTGATGGAGTCTGTCGGGCTTGATACCCATAATGCGCTTTACATTGTTGATTCTGCACTACGAAATCATGGACTTCGTGATGATATAAAAGTCATAGCAAGTGGAAAAATATTGACTCCTGATGATGTAATTATTACGATGTCATTAGGTGCCGATGCTATAGGGATTGCTAGAGGTTTTATGATGAGTGGAGGCTGTATACGTGCACGGATGTGTTCAGGTTACGGTGGTCATAAATGTCCTGTAGGTATGGCAACACAAGACCCTAAGAAACGTGCCTCTTTCCTTGTATTTAAACAGGCACATAAAATGGCTAATTATCATAATAATCTCATTAAGGGTATGAAGATGATGCTGGCCGTAATGGGTTTTGACCATATTAGTAAACTCTCTAAGAAGAATTTGACATTTAAAAACAGAAGTGGTGAAATATATTTTAAYGTAGAAGATCATTTTAAAAAAAAGTTTTATCTGTAAYAGTATGACCTTGAKTATTTTAGACTTAATAGGTTTTTCAGGCGCTCGTTTTTTTCATCGTCTAGAATATCATAAAAAGTGCCAAATGTTCTGGACTTATACACTGCATGATAAAATTAACTATAAATTGTTATAATATATAATAAGCTGTAGTTATATATTGATCCAAAGGATTTCAAACTCATTGGGGTCTCATTGGGTATCTTATCTTTTAAGCAGCTAACTAAGCTATGATACGTAAAGTATATAAAACATACAAAAGGAAAATACAATGAAAAGAACTATGATAAAATTATTAATAAGTGCAGCTGTCATTACTTCATGTCTTTATGCAGGGGGCGATATTTCACCTGTTGTTGAGCCTGTAACTGATCCAGATACTGACAGTGGCAGTGCAATGGGTATAGTGAGTATGCTGGTATTCATGTTTTTAACAACAACAATAGGTTCATTTTTCATCAAAAAAGAACAATAGATTTAGAATTATAATCTACTATTACATCCAAAGGAGTCACTTCTTTGGATGTATATAGTAAAAGAGTTTAACATTTATCTAAACATTTTTCCAAGCATTTCCATCGCACCTGCTGGGCCACCTACTTGGGCTAGCATTTCATCCATGATTCCACCTTCACCTGATGTTGCTTGGTCAATCACTTGAGGTAGGGCATCTGATAAAGCACCCTTGGCACTCTCCTCAGAAAGCCCAAGATTCGAAGCAAATTCCGAAATTTTATCTGAACCAAGAAGATCAGTAATCTGATCCATAGAGATAGAAGTATTTTCACCGCTACCTAACCATGAACCTACAATCTCACCTAAACCATTTTGAGATAGCCCACCTACAAGTGCACCCAAATCAAGTCCACCTTCTTCATTACCTATGAGTTTTCCAAGTGCATTTGCAATATCGCCGATATCAAGACCTGTTGTTGCATCATCACTGTTACCTTGGATAAGTGAACCACCTACCTTTAATAAATCCATTAAATCCATATCTTTCTCCTCAAATTTCTTATTTGTATAAAGTATAATCGAAAAAGGTTTATGAAAGCTTAATGGAACAATCCAATAATTCTATCTCTTTTYTCTMTAWKMSKSMWKKMAKWKWWSSNNNTTTAAARTTCTTYTTANCTCATGCCAAATAYTTTTTTAATYTMTTSAGCATCACATTTAGTAACTTTAAGAAAAATTTCTTTGGTATTTTATAGTCAATGTTTAGTATGTAATATTTTTCTATTGGGTACCTAATAAAATATTTATGTTACACCTTTACACAATCATATTTTTTGTCTTCTAAATCATGTGTAAAATATATCACTACTTTTTTCTTTTTATTATAAAATAAACTAATATACAATAATTAGGAATACAATAATGAAATTGATTAAGTTTGGTTTTATTGTAATAGCTACAATAAATATGATTTATTCTGCAGAACAAGCTAGTATAGATGGTAAAATATCTCACTATGAACTTGGAGATATTCTTCATTTAAAAGATGCAGGAAAAGTATTTGGGCAGGCAAGAACTTATTATGTAGACAGAACAAACCACTGGGATGATGGATCATCGAACAACAGAAGTGCCTGGGCAGCTGGGGGATATATAGGATATGTCACACCTCAATATGAGGGATTTAATTTTACGACAGCTGTATACGCTACTTATGGACTTAGAATAGATGAATTAACACTAGAAAATGATTTTATAACAGGTAATGGTGCATCAAGATATGACCCTTCTTTACAAGGATACAGAGGAGATAATTATGCTTTTATTGGTCAAGCTTATATAGGATATGAAAATAAAAATACTAAAATAAAAGTAGGACGAATTAGATTTGATTCACCATTGATTGGTTCAGATGACGCTAGAATGCTACCTAACCTTTTTGAAGCTGCAGTTATTAGTAATACATCTATTGAAAACACCACCTTACTTGCAGCTCATATTACACGTGAAACTGTAGGTACCTTTCCAAATGTATATATATGGAGACAAACTAAAGAACAAATAGGTACTAATCTTGCGATGCAAAGTGGTTATGGTTATGGTTCCGTACTAGGACTTAGTGGGAATTATGTGAATATGGGAATTATCGCATTAGGAAATGAACAAATGACCGGTGCAGACAATTCTACAGCGGGAGTCACAGCATTGTCTTACACCTATGATGGTTCTGAAAATTTTAAATTTAAAGTATGGGACTATATTGCTTGGGACATTATGAATCTCTTGTACCTACAAGCAGATTATAACTACCAACTCAATAAAAATACCAATTTATTTGTATCTGCTCAATATATTAATCAATTTGATATTGGAAACCGCTTGGATAGCTTTGGTGGTATTAATAGTAATTATGGTGCAGGAAAAATAGGTTTCAAACATGAAGATCTTACAATCTCTGCTTCTTATTCTATGACTGGAAAGAGTGATGGATTTATGAATGGAGGTATTGCATCTCCTTGGGGTGGAATGCCCGCATTTACACAATCTATGGTAGTACGACACCAATTTTTTGCAAATACAGATGCATGGAAAGTAGCAACTACTTATAACTTTCAAAATAAAGGCACTAATTTGAAAGTATCTGTGTATTATGCACATTATGATGTAGGTGCAGAAAATACCTTTCAGCAAAATACTCCGTGGATAACTACTGAATCTGGGTTTGATTTCACCTATGAACCACAAAGTATTAAAGGTTTACAACTAAGGTTTAGAGGAAACTTTCCAAATGATTTCTCACCTGGCATGGGATGGAACGAATATAGAGTTATTGCAAACTACAATTTCTAGCTTTATTTAACCCAAATTATGCAATAGAAGTGGACAAACTAACAAAACGCATTGATACAAATTTTCTGAACAGTCCCTCTTTTTTAGAAGTATCAGGAAATTGATAAGATACTTCATTTTACAATAATATAATTGAGTCATCTGTCAATTGTATCTGTTTTCTTTCAATCAGTTCTGTTAATGTACATTTAAAATTTTTCTTACTTATCCCAAATGTTTCCTTGATATCCTCTGCATCACTTTTATAGGTAAAAGGTAATATACCTTCTCCTTCTTTAAGCAATTGGATAATGATTCCTTCTGCCTCACCTATTTTCGCTTTTTTTCCTATAGGTTGCAAAGAAAGATCGAGTTTAAAATCTTTTCTCACATTTTTAACATATACTTTTTTTCTGTCCCCTATACGGGTGTTTTCAAAGATCTCATTAGTAAAAAGCATACCTTCATATTGATTGTCTGCTACAACTTTATAACCTAATGGTGTCTTCGCTAAAACAATGGCATCTAAAGCCCTGTTTTTATGTAAACCTTTCATATCACGGTTAAAGTATTTACCTATTTTTTGTGTCGCATAAAGACGTCCTGTTTGTTCATCCAGACAAACACGCAGAAGATACTTTTTCCCTACGGTGAAATGCTCTTTTTGCTGAGAAAGAGGGACAAAAAGATCTTTAGGAAGCCCCCAATTTACAAAAGCCCCATACTGTTTATAGTCAACCACTGTAAAAAACCCGTACTCACCAAGTTTGGCATAAGGCATCTTGGTAGTAGCCACAGGTCTGTCTTCTGAGTCTGTATAGACAAATACATCTATGAGTGAAGCCATAGGCATTTCATCTTCCATAATATAAACATTAGGCAAAAGTACTTCATTACCGTCTTTTGCTTCTAAAAAATATCCATAGTCTGTATCACGCATGATTTCAAGTCTATTTATTTCACCTATATTGATTGTTAAATTTTGTGATTTTTCTGTTGTTTGGGGCATTTGTTATTCCGTTTTTAGGTTTCATGGTCTACACATGAGCATTTAAATAACATTATAACGTAATATTTTGATATTAGTAGAGCTTTCCTTTAGCATATTATGCTATAGTGCAAAATAAATTAACCAAGGAATATCATGGCATATAATGAACTAAATGAAGAAGAAAGCAACATTATCATAAACAAAGGTACAGAACGTTCTTTTTCAGGAAAATACTGGAATTTTTATGGAACTGGAACGTATACTTGTCGCCAATGTAATGCGGAACTTTTTCCATCAACTGCTAAGTTTGACTCTTTTACCGGATGGCCAAGTTTTGATGATGCAATAGAAGGTGCGATAAAAGAAACTCCGGATGCAGATAGAAATGCTGTAGAAATAGTCTGTTCCAACTGTGGTGGTCACCTAGGACATGTATTTAAGGGTGAAGGTATGACAGATACAAGCACACGCCACTGTGTAAATTCTCTCTCTTTGGACTTTAAAGAAGACTCTTGATCTTATACAGGTGTGAAGCAATACTTTCTTTCACACCTTACTCTTATACTATCTATCAACACCCTCTAAATGTTTCGCAAAATCTTCAGGTCCTATAAATCCTGTTAATGCTTTCTCAGATAAATTTTTATTGTCTTTATCAAAGAATATAATGTTTGGTGTACCAAAGAGATCAAACTTTTTCAGTAACGCTTTGTCATCATCATTGTTAGCCGTAAGGTCAATTTTGATAAATGTAAATCGCTTCAACTGTTCTTGAACCTTTGCATCAGGAAAAGTTATCTCTTCAAGCTCAGTACATGCAGTACAAGAGTCCTTACCAAAATCGACGATGACTAGTTTATCTGACGCTTCTACTTCTTTCATCAGGCGTTCTACAGAATAACCTAAATTTCCCATTTTCTTCTCTACAATGCTTCTTGCTACAACTTCACTTGATGTAAATCTCTCAAATGGACGCAACATTGAGTTTGCGCCACTCACAGCTCCTATAAAAAGTGAAGCCCCATAAAGAAGCATTGTTAAGGCAAAGAGTTGAAGGAGTTTTGATGCACCTTTAGTTTGACTGCTGTCATCAAATACACCCATATAAATCGCCGTACCCATAAACAGAAGCGCCCATAACACAAGTGTCACACCATCTGGAAGAATACGTGAAAGCATAAAGACAGCCAACATCAACATCATGACACCAAATATCTGTGAAATACGTGTCATCCAGCCACCAGGTTTTGGCATAAATTTACCAGCACCTACACCTACAAGTAACAGAGGCATACCCATACCAAGACTCATCACAAAAAGTGCTGCCCCACCAAGCAGTGCATCTCCAGTGTGAGAGATAAATATAACAGCCCCTGAGATAGGTGCGGCTGTACAAGGACCTACGATGAGCGCTGACAAGGCACCCATAATGGCTGTTCCCAAAATACCTTTACCCTGTGCTTCATCACTGGCTTTAGAGATTTTTGTTTGCCACGAAGACGGAAGTCCTATCTCGTAATAACCAAAAAGAGAAAGTGCCAATGCCACAAACACCCCTGCAAATATAGTCAATACCCAAGGGTTTTGCATAGCCGTCTGTAAGTCCGCCCCAAGAATTCCTGCGACAAGACCCACTACCGTATAGGTCAGTGCCATGGCAAGTACATACACCAATGAAGTGAAAAATGCTTGTGCCATAGAAGGTTTTTCTTCCCCTTTTTGCTGAGAGATGATAATAGACGACAAGATAGGTATCATAGGGAAGATACAAGGTGTTAAAGAAAGTAACAAACCAAAAACAAAAAAGATAAAAAGTACAAATATAGAACTTTCATTCACAAGTACATCTACAATTCTAGATACATTTCCCTCTTTTACAAGCTGTGATATTTTCTCAAACACTCCAAGTTCAACACCTTCAAACGTAAATGATTTTTTCACGGGCTGATAGCAAATACCTGCATCCGAACACCCCAAAAGTTCTATCTCTAAAGTGTAGTTGCCCTTGACTTTAGACTCTATGTCTTTTACAGGTATATCAACAAGAAGCTCTTTTTCAAAAACCATATCACCATCAAAATCATGAGATTTTGGTTTTTTAACATCTAGTTCTATGTGTTGGGGAGAAATGATTCTGTAATGTAATGTATCGTCGTCATATACATGTATTGTGTCAGCTATCTTTATCTTTGTATGTATGATATCATCTTGAAGCACTGCGGAAATTTCAAAAGCCTCATCTGGAGATAAAAACTTCTGTTTTTTTAAAGCACTGTCAAACCCTCCAAATAAGAAGGTAGAAAAAAGTAAACTCACTAGAAGTAACTTTTTGATTAAATTATGCATTTTCTCTCTTTTCTGTTAAACTTTTATAGTATTCTATAGTAGTATTTGTGTATAAGCTGTGTAATTTTATCAAAAATGTATTAATACTCATATATGAAGGTCAAAAATGGCAAATCGTCTTAAAAATGAACATTCTCCTTACCTCCAGCAGCATGCTGATAACCCTGTTGACTGGTATCCTTGGGGAACAGAAGCTTTTGAAAAAGCACTAAAAGAGCATAAGCCGGTTTTTCTCTCTATCGGTTATAGTTCTTGTCACTGGTGTCATGTTATGGAACATGAATCTTTCGAAGATAAAGCAACCGCAAAGATACTCAATGAACATTTTGTCTCTATTAAAGTAGATCGAGAAGAACGACCCGACATTGACAAACATTTTCAAGAAGTCTATCAACTGATGAACGGACGTGGTGGCGGATGGCCTACTTCTATCTTTTTAACTGAAGATTTAAAGCCATTTTACTCCGCTACCTACATACCTGATGAACCAAAATACGGCATGATGAGTTTTACTTCATTGCTTGAAGCCATCGCCGATAAATACAAAAATGAAAAATCTACACTTGTTGCTGAAGCAGATAAAATCCTTCAGTTTCTCAATCCCAAAGAAGATAAAATCCAGGCAACCAAACTGGATAACACTATCATAAACAGGGTTTTAGACCAAAGTAAACAACTGTTTGACTCTGAGCATGGCGGATTCAACAAAGCACCTAAGTTTCCACAGGTTTCTACTCTGGACTTGCTTTTGGACCTCTATAAACTAACAGGAGATAAAGAAGCGCTCAATATGGCTGTATTTTCTCTTTCTTCTATGGCAAAAGGTGGTCTATATGACAGAGTAGAGGGTGGGTTTTGCCGTTACTCTACAGACAATGAATGGCTCATACCTCACTTCGAGAAAATGACCTATGACAATGCCCTGCTTGCAGAAGTATACATCAAAGCATACCATGCTACAGGTCAAGACTTTTATAAAGATATCGCTTTTGACACCATTGATTTCATGATAAATAAAATGAGTGAAGATGGCTTATTTTACTCTGCAAGTGATGCAGATACAGAGGGAGAAGAAGGTAAGTATTTTGTTTATAGCTACGAAAAAGCATTACGTTCTTTTGAAAAAGAGGGCATTCCGTCTAAAGCATATGCAAAACTTGCAGCCTCTTTACATATCACAAAAAAAGGAAACTTTGAAGGCAAAAATATCGTACGAGTGGATGACCCTAAAGTATTGGATATTCCTTACTATACTGAAGCGATTGATGCACTCAAAAAGCGTAGAGAAAAACGTGCCTACCCTTTCATAGATAAAAAGATCCTCGTCTCATGGAATGCCATGATGATTAAAAGTATGTTTAAAGCAAGCCGTGTTGATACAAAATACCTTCCACTTGCCATCAAGTCACTCGATGCCCTCCTACAAAGCATGTATATTAACAGCGAGCTGTTCCATTCAACGCTTATAGGTAAAAAACCAAAAATAAAAGCTTTTCTTGAAGATTATGCATTTTTAACAGAAACACTCATAGAAGCCTATGAAAGTACACTAAATGAAGTCTACCTCATTACAGCCACTAAGCTGGCTAACAACGCCATAGAAAAGTACTTTGACAAAGGAAAATGGAAATTTTCACGTGGAGAATTTGAAACCAATGCAGACATTTATGACAGCTCTTACCCCTCTTCTGTGTCTACGATGATTGGTGTACTGTACAGCATTTCATCTTTGGTAGATGTCGTCTATAAAAAGTTTGTCTTTAAAACACTTGAGATTTACTCATTTGATGTTATGCGTCAACCCATTTCTACCCCACGTATGAGCCGCATGGTCATTCGCTACTTAAAAGACGATGTCATCATCAAGGCAAAAGAAGAAAAACTCAAAACGCATATCAGCGACTTAGATGCACTTCCTCATCCATTTTCACTCTTTAAAAATGATACCAATGACGGGTATATGATTTGTAATTCCAACTCTTGTTTTGGTCATGAAAAAGATTTTTCAGGGGTTATAGAGGTACTTGAAAAAAGACAATGAGACTTTTATCTCTTTTTCTGCTCCCAATACTCTTATTCTCTGAAGAGATGCAAACCCGTACCCAAGCACGCATGGGTACATTTGTGCACATCACACTCCCCATCCAACACAACAAACAAATCTCACAAAGTTTCATGCTCATAAGAGAAATAGAACGTTCTCTTTCTAGTTATGACAAAGAAGCATTAGTCTATAAGCTTAATCATGACCATAAAGTATTTTATGATGACTGTTTAATCCAAGCTATTCAAGACTCAAAGCAATACTACCAAGATACGCATGGATATTTTGACATCACTATAGGGTCTATCTCTAAAAGCTTGTATCACTTTGGTGAGGAAAATAGTACTGTGCCCTGYAAAGAAGCTCTGCAACAAGCAAAACGAAACATAGAGGCTATAGAAATAAACAGTACCACCATCACAACAGATAAGAACATTACCATAGACTTAGGTGGCATGGGAAAAGGCTATGCAGTTGATAGGGTAGCGGAGTTTTTAGCAGAACAAAACATCTCACAAGGCATCATTGCTCTCTCTGGAGACATACGTTGTTTACATGTCTGCACTTTTGAGTTACAGTCTCCCTACTCTGAACAAACCTTTGCTAGTCTAAAGAGTAAAAACCCTCAACTTTCCATCTCAACAAGTGGAACTTACAGACGTTATGTAAACACGCAAGACAATCATCATCTTATCAATCCAAAGACTGCTATGCAAGGCCGAGCTTTTGTTTCTGTTTCACTCTTTACGCATGATGACAATGCCAAGATAGATGCTTATGCTACAGCTCTTTCTGTCATGCCTGAGGAAAAAGCCTTTGCCTTTCTAAAAAGGCATAAAGAACTAGGGTTTGTACTGGTAAAAAATAATGGGAAGATAGTACATGGGAACTTAGAAAAGTTTGTTTCTCTTACTTGGAAAAGCTATAAAGAGAAAGCTACCATACCTGACAAAAGTAAAAAGAGTAACACAAAAAGTGCCAGTGAAAGCAACTTAATCCACCCAGATACCACAAATCCAAAAATGATAAGCAGATAAGCACAGATATTTATAAGTGCCACTATAAAAAGCGATACTGAGATTTTTAGTGAAAACTTTTGTGAAAACTTTGTGCTAAAAAGCATAAAATGGGCTACCACAAATATAAGTGTCCCTATGGCAAACATATGGGGTGTAGCTACTTCTATAAAGTTATGCATACTTTTAGGTGCTGGACTCGCTACTACCTTTGAAAGTGTAGAAAGTAACTCAGAACTAGCCAAGCCCTGTGAGAGTAAAAAAAGCCAAATACCGGTAACTAAGATAGCCAGAACATAGACTAACATATAGGCAATGGGGATATGATAGAGTTTTAAATTTTTCATTTTAATAATAGTTTTTTAATAATCATTACCGTCATCACCATAGCTAAAAAGTGCCCTGCTAAAAACCCACCTATCCAAAGTATCACGAATATCTTAGAAGTCAAATAAGCGACCATTAGAATGATAGGAGAAAGTAAACTCAAAAGAAAAAAGCTATGCACAAGCCATTTCGTCATTTTCTTCGTACTAAACAGACGAATGTAAATCGAAGCAATCGTCATCACTGCTAACAACGACATAAATAAGTCCATATGCACCTGTAAAAGTAAGCTGTCAATGAGTATAGGTTCAATGAAHTCTTCTGTATTACCATARAGTGTCGCTATAATATCTTCGAATTCAAAACCTATCACATACCCATGCAATACAATATCTAAAATAAAGTAAAAAAAGAGTGCTATGCACACACCTACTATAAGATTTTTTAAGAGAGCAGAGTATGCTAAGTCTTTGGTGACTAAAAATTTCATTGTTTATTTTTTAGTATTTCATTGTAGATGGCTCTAGCTACTCTTGCACCCTCAGTAATAGTCCGAGCAGAAAGTGTTGAGCCACTGATAGTGGGGATATCTTTCCCCAATGTAAGCCTTGTGTTGTTTCGTTTATTTTGCAATAGTGTCATCCATTGGGAGTTTGGTGAAAATTCTGGTGGTTCCCCAAATGCCATAATTTCTGTAAATTTTAAATTGCCTTTCATATCAAACGCATACAAAACTACTGCTTTTTTAGTTCTCAATATTCTAGAAGTCAAAACTGCATATCCTATTATCTTTTTTGCACTTTTAATTCTATAATAACGGTAGATTTTTGTACGCATGGAAGCTTTAGCAGAAAACTGAACCTTTGTAAAAAGACTCTTGGTCAAAATGAGCTGTTTAGGCTCTACTTCTGTGACATTAGGGAAAGAGGATTTTATAACCTCCTCTACTTTGCTGTTTGCTTTCTTTAAGCTCCCCTGCGACAAAGTCAGCACAAGAACTATTACTACTATAAGTCGTATCATTTACTATCCTATCTGTTTAAAAAATAAATGCAAATCCAGTCGAGAATATATTTTGACTAACATTATTTATCTCTTTTTTCTCATACTCAAATTTTAATGTTGCTTGGTCATGCACAAATAAATTGAATCCTGCAATCACCGATTCTGTCTGTTGTGCATCTTCATTCAAACCATCTACTGTTTCACTCACAGGATTAAAGTTCGAATATTGTACGAAAATAGGTAATTTCTGAGAAATACCTATCAATTCCGAAACATCATACGCTAAATTTACATAATATCCGCTTCCTTTTTTTGCAGCACTTGGCCCCAAGTCTCCATCTACAGAAGTTTGCGTATAGAGTCCATAAGCAGAAAATGGTCCATTGTCATAAATAGCATGTATATCAAATATGGTAGCATTCACACCGGAGATTGCATTTGCATCATCTTTAAGATTTGATGCACCACCATAGTATCCAGATACACCCGCAAGAAGTCCATTAATACCTGTATAATCCACACGTGCTACAAATGCAGGAGACCATGAACCTTCATTTGTAGCACCTATCCTTCCACTTCTAATCCATTTTCTATCTGCATTTTGTGTTCTACTACTATCTAAATTAAGTGCATTGACGATCCCTGCACTGTAATCTATGGATAGTGAATCAAAACGACCATATGCCATCACACCATTCTCTCCCCAAGTTGAAGGAAGAAGGACAGTCTCTACTTCTGGTCTTTGTACCGTATTAAAGAGTACTGGTTCATGTCTTAAATTTACAATACCCATAGGTACAAGTAAATTACCTACTCTAAAGTTTATTTCATCTTTCCATAAAAAGTCAAGATACATGAACTCGACAACAACTTTCCCTCCAGGATTACCATCTGCTGAACCGCCATGTTCATATTCAATTTCTGTGTTCAAGATAATATTATCTGAAAATCTATATCCTACATAGGTAACAAAACGATACACATCTGCAAAATCATCCCCGTTATCAGGATTGGCATAATACATTTCACCATATCCACCAATAGATAGTGGACTTTTAGAATAATATACTTTAGATGCTGCCGCACCCATACCTGCATAAGACTGATCCGTATCAATCGTTGTGAAACCTGCTGATTGTGATGCCAATACCTCTTCCGTTATGACTTCATTTTGTTCTTCAAGAGCTTTTACTCTTTCATCCAGTGTTGCAGATTGTGCCCCTAATGCCAATACTGCTGTAAGGCTTAATGCCGTTGTTAATTTTTTCACTGTTTTCCCTTATTTTATAATATTTTGATAGTTATTATCGAAATTAAAATCTATCTGAAACGTAATTTATCAAAAGTATTCTTAAAACATAATTAAAACGATAGCAATTATCACTTTTATTTAATGCATCATCGTGGCACTCTCGAGATCTAACATATATTCTGTCATTTCATTTTGCTTTTTTTAGTTTTATACTGAAAGAAATCATTTTCATGATTTACTCCATCTATAGGCCCTATGTAGGCATTTGTTTCTTTAAATATCTTAGCCACATCTATATGCTTAATATTTGCATCTATAAAAATGTCTTGATGACTCTTTTATCGCACGAGCGACATGCGCGTAACCTATAAGAAGTTTAAAAGGCACACATCCTCTGTTTGGACACGTACCTCCAAACTTTGCTTCACTATGATGGCTACTTTTAAGCCYGATTCCTCTGCATTACGTACTAAATGACTTGCRCCTATGACGATRATGTCATACTCTTTAARATTTGATATTTTCTTTCATTTGAAATAGATATATATGCATAATGTAAACTATCCAAATYTTGATTGACACACATCAAAGTCGCCCAACAGATAGTACACACATGCTATGCTACACTCCCAAAAATAATAAAATTAAGGATATACATTATGAAAATAATACTACTCATTTTAGGTTTAAGCCTCACCTTTACTACAGGACTTTTTGCCAAGACACAAACCATTGTCTTTGGTGCCGGGTGTTTTTGGGGTGTAGAGAAGTACTTTGAACATCTTGATGGAGTAACAAGTGCCAAGTCYGGCTACGCAGGGGGRAATTATRAAAAYCCAAGTTATGAAGAYGTACTCAAAYAYAGAAACAGCMKYAAARAYATCATMAAYCAYACTGAAGCWGTTGAAGTAGTCTATGATGACMGYAARATAAGTACAGAAAMASTCATYAAGTCTTTTTGGGAACTMCATGACCCAACRCAAGGMAAYAGACARGGTAAYGAYAGAGGRASWAACTAYCGTTCNNNSYCTTNTAYTAYWSYAATGATRCTCAAATGAAAVBBGCACHAGCAAGCAAAAAAATCTAYCAGAAGCTACTBADDAAAGAAGGCTATGGBACHATCACAACGGAAATAAAACCGTTGAAAAAATTCTATCCTGCAGAAACATATCATCAAAACTATTTGGCAAAAAATCCTTTTGGGTACTGTCCTAACCACTCTACTGGCGTGAAGTTTAATAATGAAAAAATAAACATCGACACCATCTCTCCATTAGGTGGTAAAGAAATAGTAGTCATTGATGCAGAACATTGTAGGTTTTGTGAAAAGTTTAAGGCAAAAGTGACAGACCATTACAAAGGGACTATCCCGCTAAGAACTGCACATCAAGAAGCACTTAAAGGGTTTAAACTCAAAAGTAAAATACAAGGTACACCTACCGTCATATTTATAGAAGATGGTAAAGAAGTAGAATCATATACAGGGTATATGGATGAGAAAACCTTTTACAAAGCTGTAGGTGCCTTTAAACTAGGCGAGAACAGCGAAGGGTATGATGTCGCATTTAAACAAAAAACTGACGGTAGGTTTTGTAAGCAATATGCAGAGTTTAAAAACACAGGAGATGGTGTCTTTATAGACAAAATCTCTGGAGACATACTCTTTGATACTCGTGATAGATTTAACTCTGGTTCAGGCTGGCTTAGCTTCTTTAAGTCTGTAAATGGCTCTACGGTAGAAAAAGAAGATAACTCTTTTGGCATGAGGCGCGTAGAGATAGTTGCCAAGAAATCTGGTGCTCACCTAGGACATGTATTTAACGATGCACCTGGAGGGAATCAACGTTTTTGTATCAATGCCTCTATATTGGAGTTTGTTGCTAGAGACAAAGTGAAAAAATAATGCAAACTTTTACTACTTAAGATGATTTTGGTAAAACCCAGTCTGGGCGTGGAAAATGGCAGGTATAGCCATGAGGAATACGTTCTAAGTAGTCTTGATGTTCAGCTTCTGCTTCCCAAAAATCACTTGCCTTAGTAACTGGTGTAACYACAGGAGCAGGCCACAACCCTGATGCATTTACATCTTCTATGGTACGTAATGCAACTTCTTTTTGCTCTTCATTGGTATAAAATATTTCAGAACGATATGCAGTACCAACGTCATTACCTTGTCTGTTAAGTGTAGAAGGGTCGTGAATTTGGAAGAAAAATATAAGTATATCTCTATACGTAGTGATTTCATTATCAAAGTCAATTTCAATAGCCTCTGCATGGGTACCATGATTACGGTAGGTTGCGTTGGGTAGACTTTCATCTCCTGTATACCCCACTTTTGTAGAAACAACAGCATGTTGTTTACGAATCAAGTCTTGCATACCCCAAAAACATCCGCCTGCCAATATGGCTTTTTCTATACTCATATCTTAATACCTTCTTTTATTTTTATTAGTATACTTATTTTACTAGTGTATTTATTTTCCTAGTATACTTGGGCTCGCCTTTAATATGCATTTGGAAAGGATTTTAAAATGATAGTGGGGAAAATAGGCTTTGGTGGAGGGTGTCACTGGTGTACAGAAGCTGTATTTCAGTCACTCAGAGGCGTTAAAAAAGTGGAACAGGGTTGGATAAGTTCCACCCTACCTAAAGGCACAGCTTTTAGTGAGGCTGTCATTGTCTACTTTGATGCCTCACAGATATCTTTAGATAGTTTGACTGGAGTGCACCTATACACTCACAATGCTACTTCTAGCCATACCTTAAGAGACAAATACCGTTCTGCTGTCTACACCTTTTCCAAAGAACAACAAAAAGAAGTTCAAACGATTTTAGAAAAAAAACAAAAAATTTTTACGAAACCTCTCATTACCAAAGCCTATCCATTTGGACACTTTAAACTCAATGTTGAGCAGTATCTAAACTATTACAAGAATAATCCAGACAAACCTTTTTGTCAGATTCGTATAGAACCTAAATTAAAAATACTTCTAAAACACTTTAAAGAATTGATGTAGGATGATATATAGAACATCCAAAAAATGATTAATGCACTTGAATTTTTCAAGGAATAAAAAATATCAATTTACATATTTTTAAGATATGATATAAAGAATAGAACTAAACTAGTCTAGCCCCTAAAAGATTATAAACAATAAAGGAAAATACATGGCATTTAATCAATTAACTGAAGAAGAA
Organism: Sulfurovum sp.; assembly: GCA_002733355.1. Taxonomy (GTDB): domain Bacteria; phylum Campylobacterota; class Campylobacteria; order Campylobacterales; family Sulfurovaceae; genus Sulfurovum. The sequence goes on along the minus strand of NVVN01000003.1, from coordinate 102,102 downwards.
ACCAGAGTCATTGTCAACAAAGGAACTGAACGTCCCTTCACTGGAAAATTTTGGGAGTACAAAGAAGATGGTATGTACGTCTGTCGTCAATGTAGTACTCCTCTATTTCCATCAGACACAAAGTTTGACTCAGGTACAGGCTGGCCAAGTTTTGATGATGCGGTAGTTGGGGCAGTCAAAGAGATATCTGATGCAGATGGTAGACGCATAGAGATAGTCTGTGCAAACTGTGGGGGTCATTTGGGACATGTATTTAAAGGTGAAAGAATGACAGAAAAGAGTACTCGTCACTGCGTGAACTCCATTTCTCTTGATTTTGTTGCTAAAGAATCTTAATGGACTGGTATCTACCCATCACTATTATTCCAGGTATTGGCTTACTCATATTGTCAACCTCTACACAACTTTTGGGACTAAGTACCGAGATTAGTACTTTAGTCTCCGAAGGACATACAAAATTTCAACGCAGCATTGCAAATAAAAAGATTAAGCAACTTTCCCTTCTTACAAAAGCAAATTTCTTTTTATNATCTTWRKRTWRCRTTKTAWKTTTTTTCAGGAATTTTGAGTGTACTCACCCAAACTAAAGGTCTCTACTCTTTACCTAACTTATCACTCTATACTGGTACTATCGCCATATTTGTTGCTATTATTTTATTGAATACTTATGCATTTAGAGCAGTAAAAATAAGAGAAAAACAATTTGAGCAACAATATAGTGAGCATAAATAACACAGTTCTTTCCTCAAATAACAAAGAAATAAACTTCTTTCATACAACAATATTATAATAGATATAATATCTTCTATGAAAGCCAGCCTCAAAATATTTGCAGGGGATTTAAAGAACGCCTTTAAAGACCTCTTTCCCATTATCGTTGTTGTGGCACTATTCCAAGGACTCATCATCCAAGCTGTGCCCGACAACCTACTATCTATTGTCCTCGGTCTTACTATCGTTGCTATTGGGTTGGCACTCTTCATTCGTGGTCTTGAACTTGGAATTTTTCCTATAGGTGAAGGTTTAGCTGTAGACTTTGCTAAAAAAGGTTCTGTCTTTTGGCTCTTACTCTTTGCATTCACCATAGGCTTTTCYACYACTGTTGCRGAACCTGCTCTCATCGCCATTGCAGATAAAGCAGCGCTCATTTCTAAYGGTCTCATAGATKCTTTTTGGYTWCGYATGACTGTTGCMCTCTCKGTAGGYTGTGCYATTGCWTTAGGKACACTKCGTATCTTACTKGGWCAYCCWATWGCTTACTAYATYATAAGTGGGTAYATYATAGTRGTKATYGTSACTTTTTTTGCACCCCCTGAGATTATYGGWCTTGCCTATGAYTCTGGTGGGGTAACTACCTCTACYGTGACKGTACCTCTTGTKGCWGCTYTAGGTATWGGRYTGGCWTCAAGCATCAAAGGKCGWAACCCTGCCATAGATGGYTTTGGKCTCATTGCYTTTGCRTCRCTKACMCCYATGATATTTGTRCAAGTSTATGGCATYATCGTMTATAAYTTTATGGATGYACCWKMGRCTGTACAAGCTNNNATYRCTACTGTTRYTGAAGGTGGAMARTCTRTWGCMAGTACCTAYASYTTTTCAGCYTATGACACMTTTATGGCTCTARTTGACACCATTAAAGATGTGGCTCCCATCATYATAGTAATCTTTTTCTTCCAATACATGATYATCAAAAAACCTGTTGCGCATCTACAAAAGATTATCACCGGTATCATCATGGTAGTGTTGGGACTGTATGCATTCATCGTRGGGCTTGAAATGGGACTTTTCCCTATAGGAGAGACTATTGCCTTACAGCTCACAGGTATGGGGAACAATCTACTCATCTACCTCTTTGCATTTCTTATAGGTTTCTCTACTACCATGGCAGAACCTGCCCTACTTGCTATCGCCATCAAAGCTGAAGAGATTACAGAAGGAAACATTAAACAAAATATTCTTAGAATAGTAGTAGCATTTGGTGTAGCCATCGGTATATCTTTAGGGTCATATAGACTAGTCTCTGGTGATCCTATACATTACTACATCATTGCTGGGTATATGTTGGTCATCATATTAACCTATTTTGCACCAAAAAATATTGTGCCTATTGCCTATGATAGTGGTGGGGTTACCACGTCAACTGTTACCGTCCCCTTAGTTGCCGCACTGGGACTGGGACTAGCAGAGAACATAGAAGGGCGTAATCCACTCATAGATGGATTTGGACTCATTGCATTTGCATCCCTGTTTCCTATGTTGACGGTGATGGGCTATGGTATATATGCAGAGCATTATAAAAAGAAAGAATTCTTAAAACAATCCAAAGTAGAAGGAGAAATATCATGAAATTTACAGCATTGATTGCAGTGATTCCAGACAAAGATGAAGAAGCCGCTATTGAGATAGCTAAAAGTGCAGGTGCAGGTTCTGTGACCATTTTGCATGGTAAGAATATAGGACTTGAAGAGAAAAAAGTTTTTTTTGGTTTAACACTTGAAGAAAATGTTTCTGCACTTCTTTTTCTTTTACCTCGTAAACTATCGATGAAAGTCATGAAAGCTTTACGTGTAGAATTTGATATTGACAATCCTGAAAACATTGGATATGTATTTACCATGCCACTTTCACATGTTGCAGGACTAAACACGGAAGAACTTCATCACTTTGAAGATGACATAAAAACACTCATATAAAGGAATCAAAATGCTTACAAAAGAAGTTATGACCCCAAAAGAAAAWCTTATTATTATTTCCCCTATGGATTCAGTTAGAAAAGCTTTGGAACTTATGAAGAAACATTCTGTACGTTCCATTGTCGTTGACAAACAGCAAGAAAATGGTGCCTATGGTCTGCTTACTTTTAAAAACATACTCCAAAGTATCGTAGCTGAAGATGGAGATATTGATTTACTAAATGTTTATGATATTGCTGCAATTCCTGCTTTTTCTGTTTCAGCACAGCTAGATGTAAAGTATGCTGCAAAACTGATGGTAAACGCAAGTATTAAACGTCTTCTCGTCATAGATAACAATGAACTTTTAGGCATTCTTACCATGTCAGATATTATTGGTATCTTAATGAACAATGTAGAATAAGACTTATAATTTTACTTTTGGAAAGGTAAGTTTAAACGTACTTCCTTCTCCTTTTTTAGAGTCTAACCCTAACTTTATCTTATACTTTTTACAAATCGAAAGTACGATATTTAAACCTATACCAAATCCACCTCTCTCATCATTCGCACGGTAATACCTTCTGAAGATATCTTCTTGTATCTTTGCATCAATCCCTATGCCTGTATCTTTGACTTCTAAGACATTGTTTTTGAACGTTATAGTAATGGTACCCCCTATATCGGAATACTTTATTGCATTTGAAATGAGATTGTCTATAAGCCTATAAACCGAACCTTGAGGCATATACACTGTTTTAGATTCTAAATCCAATACAATTTTTAATCTTTTTGAATCAATAAGCTCTTTAATAAATCCCACTCGCTCTTTGATGATATCATTCAAAGACAAATATTCAGATGGTTCAACGCCCCCCTCTAGCCTGTAAGTCAAAGATCCATACATTATGCTCAAGCGTTTAGCGCTTGCCTCCAGACGTTTCATTTTTTTAGGTTCTACCTCTTTCAAAGATTGTATTGTCATTAAAATTGCCGATATAGGTGTATTGAGTTCGTGAGTAGTATCTGAAATAAACTTATCCAATGATTCTATCTGCTCCCGCACAGGCTTCAGAAATAATCTTCCCAAAAAATAACCTACAATTCCCATCAGGATGAATGATAAAATCAAATATCCTAAAATCTTAACACGTAATTTATCTAAAGATTGAGCCAAGTCATTTTCTTTAAGTACAACATACCGTATACCTAAATGTTCATCTTCATCTTCTGCAACTGTATAACACTTCATATCTTCTTCAAAAAAACCTGTATCAAACTGATTTACATTTTTTATCTCTGTGTATATAGGTGTTTTATTTTTGCTATAATATCCTGCTTCAAAACGGCAATGCTTCAACTCTCTTAAAAATTTAATTTTATCAAAAGGTCTCAAACTCTGTTGTTCATTTTTCATGGCACGCATAGCTATTTGTGAGGAAATCATACGTGACTGATACATCATTTCAAACTTCATAGCACTTTTCATCGCAACACGGTTATTTTCAAAAAACAAATACCCGATAATACTTAAAAGTATACATACTGAAGCTAAATAAAGTGCTAAAAACCTAAGAAGAGATTTACGCTCATACGATGTTAAAACGATACCCTTCTCCTTTAATGTTGTCAAAATAATCTTGCTCTAACATTTTTCTTAAATTTTTTATATATGTTCGAATCGTAGCATGTGTCGGTACATGTTCATCATTCCAAACGTTCTCTATAATCTCATCACAAGAAATTATTTTTCCAGTGTTACGAACAAAGTATTCTAAAACCTGAGCTTCTTTCTGTCTCATTTCAATCACCTGATCTCCTATGAAAAGCTGATGTGCTTTTGGAATAAACTTCATGCCGTTAAATTCAATCTCTTCTTGCAATCTGTAAACTCTAACAATATGCTCTATGCGGGCATGTAATTCTTCTAGTTCAAAAGGTTTACGTAAATAATCATCTGCACCTAAATCAAATCCTTTTTTCAAATCATTTACTCCTGCAAGGGATGTAATATAAATAACCGGTGTAGTATTACCTATCTCACGTAAATATGAAAGTATTTCAAAACCACTAATACTTGGCACATTTACATCAAGCAACAGCATATCAAAAGAATTTGCGCCTATTGCATCCAAAGCTTTTTCTCCATCAAAGTAACTCTCTACGGCATAACCTTTCTCTACAAGGAATTCTTCTATAATTTCTTGTAAAATCACATCGTCTTCAAGCAAAAGTATCTTCATGCTGCGCCTTTATATAAAATCAATGTACTATTTTAACATACTCTTTGTGTAGGGAAGTACACAAAGAGTTTATGCTATAATCCTGCCTATTATAAAAGTCAACAATTCAATACATGGAGGCATTAAATGCCGAGTCTTAAAAAATTAACTCTATCCACAATTATCACTTTGCTTGCCTTATCGGGATGTACTCAAATTATAACGGCTCCTATTTCAATCGCCGGTTCAGCAGTAGGTGCAACCATAGATATTGCTGGAAGTGCTGTGGGTGCAGTAACACCTGGAGATTAATTTCTCTATATAGTAAAGTCAAAACCTAACAAGAGACATGTAATTCATGTCAGTTAAAAACTCTTTGCATTATTAAGTTCTTCTATTTCACTCTCTACCATTCCATCTATCATACGTATATAAAGGTCGTTAATGAGATTTGGGGAAAGGTCTAGTGAGATGGCTTGAGCTCTTACTTTCGAAATGACATCTGAAATTCTGCCTTCTGCTTTTACCTCTTCTACACTGGTTTTAAAATGTGCAATTTGTTTAATATATTCATTTCTTCTTGCGATAAGCTCAACAATCTCTCTATCGACTACATCTATTGCCACTCTTGCTTCATCTAATGTTGTACACTTTTGTATTTCCATACCATTATTCCTTCAATCATATAATACATATATTATAACCTAAAAAATAATTCTTTATACTCTTTAGATATAATTATTGAATGAAATTTTTACTTTATATCTATATTTCAATCATCCTTCTTTTTTTAGCTAACCCCCTTTATGCCGATAACGACACCAACCTCACAGAAAGTAAAGACTGGATTGTACTGCCTTTTGCATTTTCTACAGAAGCCACAGGTACAGTAGGAGGTATCGGTGTCATAAAACAAGGCTTATTTCAACCTCAAACCACACTTGTAGCTTCCATTTTTGCTGGCTTACCTGAAGATATTGTAAGTAATGGTGAAGATAAGGAAGCCAGTTTTTCAGGTGGTTTCTTCTATTTTTCTGATTACAGATTACCTTATGCAAATAGAACATTTTTTTCAGTCCTTGGACTAAAAAGTTATTTCCCAAATACAAGATATTATTTTAATGGTACCAATGACTCAAGTAAGTCTTCAGTATTTTATACCTCAGGTGATTCAAATTTTATTAACACTAAACTAACTTATGTTTTACCTATTGGTGATGGATTAAATAATCCGTTGGGTACCTATTCTCTAAACAATGGTTTTTGTACAGAAAGAGATGGCTGTGGAGGGGGTACTCCATTGATTACAGGGCGTACCTCCATCGGAGTAAAGACTTTTTATCAATATGATACTTTTGAAAATTCACCACAACAAATTGTACCTTCATGGGATACAAATGGATTAAGGCTTTTTCTTACGCATGACAACACTGACTTCAATCTAAACCCCTCCCGAGGATACTTGTTTGAAGCACAATATTCTAAAGATTTTGGATGGGGTGATTCCTTACAAAGTTGGGATTTTTTAGAATTTAAGTATAACCACTATGTTAATCTTGATACATTTTCGTTTACCAAGCAAAATGTTCTAGCACTCAGCATGTGGACTGGTTATTCGTTTTCCTGGGACAATAATGWAGAAATTKCTYCAGGCATCAATGCAAATCGTCCTCCTACATGGGAAGGTGCTAGACTTGGTGGTTTTTTTAGGATGAGAGGCTATGATAACAACCGCTTCTCAGATAAAGCAGCATTTTATGCAACTGCTGAATACCGTGCAATACTTGACTATAATCCTTTAAGAGACAACTCTCTTTTTCCTGTTGCGGTAGACTGGTTTCAGGTTGTGGCTTTTGTAGAGGCAGGAAGGGTTCATGACCAATATAATCTTGATCTTCTCAGTGACATGAAATATGATGTTGGGTTAAGTCTACGTGCGTTAGTAGCACAATTACCTATACGTCTAGATGTTGCGTACGGAAGTGAAGGTGTCAATGCTTGGGTGATGATCAACCAACCTTTTGATTTTTAACTTAAGGTAAGGGAATTTTTCCCTTACCATTAACACAGAAGAGTCTTACTCTACTTCTGCATCGATGACATCGTCATCGTCTGCTTTTTTAGCTTCTGCTTTATCTCCGCCTTGTTCTTTGGCGTACATTGCTTCAGCAAGCTTGTGTGACTTTTCAGTCAAAGATTTTACTTTTTCTTCTATCTGCTCTTTTGTTGCAGAGTCATCCTTAAGCACTTCTTCTAGTTCAGTAATAGCTGTTTCGATAGCTTCTTTTTCTGTAGCATCAAAGTTTTCACCTACATCTTCTAAAGATTTTTTAGTCTGGTGTATAAGAGCATCTGCTTGGTTTTTAAGCTCAACAATTTCTTTTCTTTTTTCATCTTCAGCTTTGTGTGCTTCAGCATCTTGAACCATTTTTTCTACTTCTTCATCAGAAAGCCCACTCGAACCAGTGATTTTAATCTCTTGTGATTTACCAGTCCCTTTATCTGAAGCCGATACAGTCAAAATACCATTGGCATCGATGTCAAACGTAACTTCAATTTGTGGTACGCCACGTGGCGCTGCTGGCACATCTCTAAGCTCGAACATTCCTAGTGACTTGTTGTCTTTTGAAAATTCTCTTTCTCCTTGAAGCACGTGGATACTTACTGCTGGTTGATTGTCTTCTGCTGTTGAGAACACTTGTGACTTTTTAGCAGGAATCGTTGTTCCTTTTTCTATGACTTTTGTAGTCACTCCACCTAATGTCTCGATACCAAGACTTAATGGTGTAACATCAAGCAAAAGTACATCCGTCACATCACCTGCAAGTACACCACCTTGTATAGCTGCACCAAGAGCAACTACTTCATCTGGGTTTACAGATTTGTTAAGATCTTTACCAAAGAATTTTTTCATTTCTTCTTGTACAAGGGGGATTCTTGTTGAACCACCAACCATAACGATTTCGTTAATGTCTCCAGTACTTAGTCCTGCATCTTTTAGTACACCTTTGACTGTCTTAATAGTAGAAGCAACAAGGTCACCAATAAGAGACTCAAATTTTGCTCTTGTAATTTTAACAATAAGGTGTTTTGGTCCAGAAGCATCTGCTGTGATAAACGGGAGGTTAATTTCAGTCTCAGTTGCTGAAGAAAGCTCTTTTTTTGCTGTCTCTGCTGCATCTTTAACACGTTGAAGTGCCATCACGTCAGCTTTTACATCTATACCTGTGTCTGATTTGAATTCAGCTGCAACGAAATCAATGATTTTATTATCAAAGTCATCACCACCAAGGAATGCATCCCCACCTGTTGACATAACTTCAACCACACCATCACCAGTCTCCAGTGCTGTAACATCAAACGTACCACCACCTAAATCGTAAACTACGATTTGCTCTGATTCTTTTTTGTCAAGACCATAGGCAAGTGCCGCTGATGTTGGCTCGTTAATGATACGAAGTACATTAAGACCTGCGATTGTTCCAGCTTCTTTTGTTGCTTTTCTTTGTGCATCGTTAAAGTATGCTGGTACCGTAATAACCGCATCCGTAACAGTCTCACCAAGATACGCTTCTGCATCTTCTTTCATTTTCATGAGTACTTTTGCAGAAATCTCTTGTGGTGTATATGTTTTACCAGCTACCTCAATCGCACAAGCTCCTGAACGATCTACAATATGGTATGGAAGTTTCGATTGTGCTTCTTTAGCCTTATCTTCACTCATCATAAGACCCATAATTCTCTTAATAGAATAAATCGTTTTCTCCGGGTTAGTAATTGCTTGTCTTTTAGCAGATTCACCTACTAAGATTTCGCCCTTGTCTGTAAATGCAACGATAGAAGGTGTTGTATTTTTACCCTCTTTGTTTGCAATAATTTTTGCTTCGCCATTTTCGTACACTGCCATTGCAGAGTTTGTTGTTCCTAAATCTATTCCTAATACTTTTGCCATCATTAAATCCTTATTACTGTTTATTTTTTACAGGTAGAAACCATCGCTGGTCTTAAAATACGATCTTTTATCGTATACCCTTTTTGCATTATTTGAACCACATCACCTTCTTCATGCTTATCACTCTCTACTTGCATAATAGCTTGATGTACTTCTGGGTTAAATTCACCTGAACAATCTACCTCTTTGATACTATTTTTTTCAAGTATCTTTTTGAGTTGTTCAAAAGTGAGATTTACACCCTCTTTCATATTTGTTAGTACTCCTGAATCATTCTCATCATCTGCACCTTCCATAGAAGCCAATGCATTTTCAAAAGAATCCATCACTGCGAGTATATCTTTTGCAAAACTCTCGTTTGCATAAGATACAGCGTTCATTTTATCTTTCTCTAAACGTCTCTTAGAGTTTTCAAAATCAGCATGTGCTCTTAAGTACTTGTCCTTATACTCTGAAGCTTCAGCAAGTGCAGCTTCCAAAGGGTCAACTTCAACAGTTTCTTCTACAGATTCTGTTTCTGCTCCTTCTTCAGTTTGAGATTCTTCAAGATTTGTTTCTTCAACTTCTTGTTTTTTACTCATAAACAGAACTCCTTATTATTCAATTGTTTGCATTACATTTTGTAAGCTTGGGTACATTATACAACATTGAGTGTATATTTGTCAAGTAATAGTTTAGTGTACTTGACTAAACTATGGAAATAGTCTAATTTACCGTATCTCTATACCATATATTTATGTTATACTACAAAAGAATTAGCCTTACTCTAATAGACAGGGAGCTACTTAAGTTGCATAAGTTATTAAAATATCAACTAGATACACTGTCACTAACAGAAGATGAACCAAGCATCCAAAATAATCAATTTAAAAAACTGCTTGAACTCATTTCTGCAACCTATCACCATAATATAATTGATAATGATACAAAGTATAATATGGACTATTTAGCCTCTTACGATAGCCTAACTAATATACCAAATCGCTCTCTTCTTTTTAAACAACTGAAACAATCTATATCATCAATGGAACGTAAAAATAGTCAAGGTATGTTACTTTATATAGATATAGATAATTTTAAAGAATTTAATGATAATTATGGGCATCACATAGGTGACCAGGTTTTACGATCTGTCGCAAAACAGATTACATCAGTGTGTAGAGAAGAAGATATAGTTGGTCGACTTAGTGGTGATGAATTTTTACTAATTAGTGAAGATGTAAATGATCAAAATGCGATTAGTACCATTTTACATAAGATTCAAGCTTTATTTAAAAATCCTCAAACTATTTCAAATTTTTTACTAGATGTCACGGTGAGTATAGGAATTGTATTTTACCCTAAAGATGGTCATACATCTGAAATGCTGATTAATTCTGCCGATCAAGCCATGTACTCTGTCAAAAAAAATGGCCGTAATAGTTATGCCTTTTATTCACAACAAATGTCAGATATAGCAAATGAGTATTTTTTTATACAAAACACTTTAAAAGATGCCATACGTTCAGAAAATTTCACACTGGTTTATCAACCCCAGTATTCGCTTAAGGATCATACAATTACGGGAATAGAGGTTCTCTTACGTTGTACCCACCCACGACTAAATGACATACCTATCTCACGGCTTATTTCCATCGCTGAAGAGACCGGTATTATCAATAAAATAAGCCATATCGTGTTAAATATGGTTTGTTCACAACTTTATAAATGGGAACTTTTAGGTCTGCATCTTCCGCCACTTGCCGTGAATCTATCTCGAAAAGAGTTACATGCTAAAAACCTTATTGTAACTATACATAATGCCCTATCGCAATATAATTTAGACCCAAACACAATAGAACTTGAGATAACAGAAAGTGCATTTCTTCATGAAAGTGATATTGTCATAGAAAACATAACAAGATTACAGAAACTAGGATATACATTTGCTCTTGATGACTATGGAACGGGATTTTCATCGCTTTCAAATATCAAAACATTTCATTTTGATAAATTAAAGATAGATAAATCATTTATTGATAATCTTCCTATAGAAAAAGATGATCAGGTAATAGTATCAGCTACCATTAGCATGGCAAAAGAATTAGGATTAACAGTCATTGCCGAAGGGGTAGAGACAGAAAATCAAGTTAAAATCCTCAAAAGTTTTGGCTGTGACATTGTACAAGGATATTTCTATTCAAGACCCCTCTCAAAAGAAGCTATGGAAAGATTATTGCTAGATTCTAATTAAATAAGTATGTATAAAGTAAGAAATAGGAAATAGGGAAAATTAAGTAGCCTAAATACAACTAAAGTTTTTCGTTGTATTTAGATGTTGAAGTATCAACCAAGGAATTAGTTTCTAATTCCCATATCTGTTTTGATAGTGTTCCATCTAGCTAAATCTACTGTTTTTAAATATCTCATAAGTCTTTTTCTTTGTCCAACAAGTTTGAGTAGTCCAAGTCTTGAAGAGTGATCTTTTTTATTTGTTTTAAGGTGTTCAGTTAAGTAAATGATTCTTTCTGTGATAAGAGCTACTTGTACTTCTGTTGAACCTGTATCGCCGTCTTTTCTAGCATATTTAGCAATTATTTCTGCTTTTTTCGCCTGATCTAAAGCCATAATGACCTCCTGATTGGTATTAAATTCTCAAAATGAGTCTAAAATAATATCATAATAAACTTACCAATGGCTGATGACTTAAAGTGCTCTAGCCTCAACAAGCCACCTTGAATACAAATTAGAGTAAAATGGTTTTAAGTAACACAAAGGTTGTCAATGCTTTTAACACGTGCAAGTGAATATGCTTTACTATCTCTAGATGTTATACGAAACTCTAAAAATCCCATTGGAGCTGGACAGCTAGCATCTGAATTATCTATCCCAAAAAGCTTTTTAGCAAAAATTTTACAAAGCCTTGCAAAACAAGGTATTTTAGTCTCTCATAAAGGCGCACATGGTGGATTTATTTTAGCAAAAGGAATCGATGAAATTTCTGTACATGAAATCATTTTTGCGGCAGAAGGAAAAGCCCCAACTGTATTTGATTGTACTCAATATACAGAATCGTGTCCAAATGGTAGTATTGGGACATGTGCCATCTCTCCTTTTTTATCAAATTTTCAAACAAGAATAGATGACTTTTTACATAATCTAACTCTTGGCGACATACTTTAATCCAAAACTCCAAATAAGGTACACTCTCAATGCAACATATATACCACCTCTCACATATTGACCTAGATGGCTATGGATGCCACTATATTTCACAAAAATGTTTTAAAACTATAGAATGCTATAATGCTAATTATGGTCCAGAAGTTCCAGCAAGACTTGGTGAAATTGTCAAAAAAATAGAACAAGACAAATTTATACATGGCGATAAATTCGAAGCCCTCATACTTATCACCGACCTTAACCTTACAACAAAAGAAGGTGCCTGGATAGAAAAAGAGGCTATACGTATCGGTGCGAAACTCCAACTTCTTGACCATCATGCCACTGGAGCCAATGCTGCAGAGCGTTTTGCGTGGTATAAGCTGGATACGACACGCTGTGCTACCCTCATAACCTATGACTGGTTACAAACGCATTATGACTTTGATAAAGAAAATAATTTAGCACAAATTGTTAAAGCCATCAATGCCATAGACATTTGGGTCAGTGATGATGACCTCTTTGAATACGGTAAAGTAATGCTAGGAATGATTTCAGGTGCGAGAGAAATAGGACGTATACTATTTCCTGYACAAGACAGAGCATTTAAACTTTCTATGATAGAAGCGGCTAAGCAAAGGGTAGGAKATGAAGGTGCGCCTATWAAATTAGATGATGACCTACACCAAATCAAAAAAGCCTTTTTTAAACAAGACGAAAATGACACCAAAGACAACTTGGTTGCTACCTTCGTTACAAACCTACTAACACAAGACAGACAACGTCTTACCATAGAATACAAAGGACACAAGGGTATCCTTGGTTATAACGTGGGAAATGCTTCTATTATAGGGAACGCTTCTATGGTAGCCAATGAAGATTATGCCTTTTACATGGATGTCAATTTCAGAGGAAACTTCTCTCTACGTTCAAACAATAAACTGGATGTTTCTGCCATGGCTGCACATATCGGAAATGGTGGCGGACACGTCAATGCTAGCGGTGGCAAAATAGCCGGATATAAAGACTCTTTTGTTTATGCTAATGTGCGTAAGCTTGTGCAAGATTATATAGATGAAAAGTGTAAAGTGAGTTAATACTTGCAACAGATTAAACATTCACTTGTCAAACGTCGTAATATCGGTTTAGTCATTCTACTAATCATTGCACTTTTAGGTTACTTTATAGATCGTTATGCTCCTTTCGCACCACCTGGATACATAAGTCCTGAGTGGAGAAAACCATTTGTGTATTTTCTTATTACTTATAAGGTCATTGAACTGGGGATATTTTATTTACTCTTTTACAGAAAGCACTATATTAGACTCATAGAAGCACAGTTTGATATATCATTCTTAGAAAAATTTACAAAAAATGCTAAACGTTTTTTCTTTTTAGTACCCCAAGGTTCCATCGTCTTTGGTTTCCTCTCTTATAAACTTTCTGGTGAGATAGTATATTTATGGCTCTTTCTTACCATTGCCTTTCTAACGCTTATACTGGTTAACCCAAATAAACTCAAAGAAAACTAACCATGAAAAATAAACCAAAAAATAGCGGTTGATGTACCAAATAAATCATCAAAGCATTTCTCCCCAAAACTGCCAAGGTTTTGTTGTGTACTAATGTGGGTTTAAAAAATCTGTTTTTCAATACTTTTTCATGATAGCCATACCTGGTCAATGCCATACCTATCAACACCACTGCAAACCAAGGTATGAAAGGTACTAAGTCCTCTGTATGTTTTGGAAGGTGCAAAGGTTCTTGCAGAAATGAAAAAAGCCAATGCATATTTAGCCAGCCCATTTGAGAGCCTATGAGCATGATAAACGCTACAAAAAGAGAAAAAAGAGGATATGGTAAAAAGAGTAGTCCCACTAAAGAAGCAAAAAGTATAAAATGTAAAATCCCAAAATATACCCATGTCTGAGGAAATACAATATAGGTGACTATTGATATGAGTGCCGAAGCCCCTCCAAGAAAAAGTATACGTTTGCGTATTTTAGTCCATTTTAAATATGATTTGTGTGCTATGGCTAAACTCATACCTACGCCCAACAGAAACATCGTTACTATCACGTTCCTCGCCAGTATCCAAAAGGTATCACGATGTAAATCAATACTAATATATTTAAAATAATTCAAATCATAACATATATGAAATAACACCATAAAAACAATGGCCCAACCTTTAAATATGTCAAGTTCAACTAATCTGTTGTCATTCATCTGTCTTCTTTTAATAAGATATACTATTATACCATTTGAATATTTTTTTTGATAATAGAGATTAAAAGCTAGCTATAAAGTATCCCTAATACAGGATACTTTATAGACTTAGAGGGATTACTGTACGCCTAACTGACCTGTATCTCCTACTCTGAAGTATCCCATCATTCCCGCATCTTCATGCTCTAGTATGTGACAGTGATACATGTAATCACCTATATTAATAGCTTCAAATTTACCTATAACTTTTACAGTTTCACCTGGTTGTACTAGGAAAGTATCTTTCCATCCAAGGTCTGTCCCAGTAGCTGGAACACCATTTCTACTTAAGATTTGGTATTGGATAGCATGAGCATGAAAAGGGTGTGCTATTGGAGACATATTTCTAATACTCCAAATCTCTGTTGCCCCTGCTTCGATAAATTCATCTACACGGTTAGGGTCAAATGTCTTACCATTAATCACAAAACTCATCTGTTGCATACCACCTTCTTGTGCCATACCACCTTCTTGCATGTTATCCATACCGCCCATTGTCATTAAGAACTGACGTTCTGTGCTGTTGGTTGCATCTGCTTGGGTATGTCGTGTTTTAATTTCTGCACCAGCTGGTAGTTCCGTGTATAGCGTGATTGATTCAGCTTCATCTGTCGTAATGTCAAATCTCATAATGCTAAGTCCTGCACCATTGCCTGCCATGCCGTTCATACCACCCATACTGTCCATACCTGCTTCTGCACTCATGCCTGAGTTTCCACCCATACTTCCCATGCCTGAACCACCATTCATGCTTGAGTTATCTCCCATACCTGTGCCGCCATTCATACCTGAACCACTTGCCATCATCGAAACCATATCGCCATTAGACGGTTTACTCACAAGCATCACCTTGTCACCTGTACTGTATTTAGAGAAATCTATCACTATATCAACACGTTCAGCTGCACCAAGAGTAATACTTTCAACTTCTGTTGGCTGGTCTAAAAGTCCTCCATCTGTACCAATCACTGTAAATTTGCTATCATCACTTAATGCAAATTTATAAGTTCTTGCATTAGAAACATTATAAAGTCTAAATCTATGTAAAGTATTGCTTACCTCTTGTTTAGGAACAACTGAGCCATTGACTAAAATAGTATTGCCTAGCATACCATTTACACCCATGTCCGTATCCATATATTGCAAGTTTCTAACTAGGTCTGTAGAATTCCCGTCAAATTTTCTGTCTTGTACCAATAATACTGTATCTTTACTAGCTGAAGGAAGCTGATTGTTTGCCTCTAGTATTTGTGTAATATCATCTTCAAGTAAATATACACCTACTAAGCCCATGTAGACTTGTTTACCTGTTTCCATATCTGGATGTGGGTGGAACCATAATGGAGCTGCTGGTTGATTCATCGTAAACGTATACGCTTTTGTAGTATTTGATGCCACAGGAATATCTGGTCCACCATCCATATCTGCTGGTATCTTAAATCCATGCCAGTGAATGGTTGAATCTGAAGCTAATTTATTATCTAGATTAAGTGTCATAGCATTACCTCTTTTAGTACGAATCACAAGTGGTAATGGGTTATTATTGTATCTCCACATTGGTGTTGTCCATGAGCCATCCGGAGTTTCAATCGTAACATCTACATCTGTATTTGCAGTCAAAGTGTAAGTTGCCTGCGCATCTGTTTCGTTACCATCTTCATCCACCATAGTAGGTAAAATATTTAGCGTTGGAAGCGTCGTAGAAGCTAAGTACTTTTCAACTTCTTCATCAAGTGTTTTTTGAGAATCAGCCAAACTGTTATTGAACCTGTCTGTATCAAAACCCATAAGCTGAAGTTCTTCTATCTGTCCATCACTTAACTCACCGTTACGTAATTTTGTTGTTGTATCTTGAAACAAATTTGCACGTGAAAGTCCAAACTCTTCAGTAATATTATCATCATTACCATCACCATCTAAGTCTACTCCGTCAAGGATACCATCTTTTAAATCTTCACTAATTTTACTAATTACATCAAATACTTTATCTGGAGAGAGTCCTAAGTCACGTACCATATACGACATAGAAATCGCTCGGTTTCTGGCAAAAGCTTCTGCTTGATCTCTAGGAAATGCAGAAGTAAAATCTCCCTCATTTAAAAACTTGTCACCTGGCATTGCACTTAAAGGTGACGTACCATCAATCAGTGCTGCAGTAATCACATTTTTTGCTTCTGTCATAGCAGTATTTAAATCTTGACCATTTAAAAGTGCTTCTTGTACCAATGCCACATAAATAGTTGTCTCTGGTGTCATAGCCAATGTTTTTTTATTATTCATCATCGCTTCTACTTCTGATTGACTAAGAAGTGTTTTTAAGCCTTGAATTCCACTCATAATAACTGGTAATTTTGTCGCTTCATCTTCATAATTACCATTAGTACTTTCCAATGTATAATACTCACTGTTCAAATCCATTTCTGGTAATTGAAACTTACCTTTACTTGATGTTGTTGTCGCGATAACTTTGCCAAGAGCATCTTTCAATGTAATAGTCGCATTATCAATAGGTCCTTTGATAATAGATCCATTTAATGGTGTTATTTCTGCTTCTACACTTGCTGACCCCCCACATCCTACTAAAAATGCACTTGCGATTAATGATAGTGAAACCATTTTGTATGTTATTTTGATGTCCATGTTATACCCTTGTTTTTATTATTTTTGATGGCTTAACTTTTAAGCATGTGAGAATTATAGAAGGGTTTTGTTACTTTGTTGTTACTTTGGAAAGAAAAAGTGTTAAAGTGACTATATTCTCTTCCACACTTAGGGTTTTCGCAATACCAAGTTCTTTACATAGTTTCTCAACAATGTGTAGCCCAATGCCTAATCCGCGTTCATTCTCTTTATAGAAACGTTCGAAGAGTTTATCTGGGCGAGAAATACCGTAACTGTCATTAGTGATTACTAAAGTATCCTTAACAGATTGAATGGTGATATAGCCATGAGAAGTATTATATTTACAAGCGTTACTGAGTAAATTATAGACAATACGTGTAAATGCCATTCTATCTGTAAATAATAGATTTTCTTTTATATCGACATTCCAAGTCAAATATCCGTACAACGGTGCAAAAAACCCAACTTGTTCCTCTATGAGTTCAGAGATGAGAAACCTCTCTTCATTATTGTGTACTTCTCTCAAATAACAATCAAGATTTTGATGAAGCATAGAAATATTTTTTGCTGAACGAGAAATACTCTCCCACTCTTCATCATTTCCGTCTATCATCTTTAAGTTGATTAAAATAGACGTCAGAGGAGTATTGAGGTCATGGATAATATCTTTAATAAAATATTCCAATAAACGTAACGAATTTCGTAAAGGTTTTAATGTATAAAAAGCAGCTAATAATGAAAGAAGTGTAGCAATAACAGAAAGAAAGAAGAACTGTAGCAACAGCTCCATCTTCCGTTCTTCTAAGAGAAGCATATATTTTTGCTTAGGATAAAGAATTTTAAGTAGATCTTCTTGCGAATCTTGAAAAGGTACTAAAATAAAAAGTGTGTTATTATCTTCATTCAATTCATACAGTGCCTGTTTCTTTTTAACAATGATATCTATATCAAAACGCTCATCATCAAAAGACAAACTGTAATTTTTCATTTCTAAAAAAATATTTGTACGTATATGTTCTTCTTCTATCTTATAGTACTGATAAAAAATWWWYAMTMAWWWWWKTTCTNATMWTYRKYRMARAAAKWWWWWGAMTNNTYTWAKCWAWNAMTMWTYNTCMKMNAATTTTATAACCTACTCCTCGAACCGATGTAATCTCAAGCATGATACTTTTTTTAAGTTTTGCCATATTTACACGCAATGCCAAGTCGGTTGGTTTTTCCAAACAATCCATCAATTCATCTTTTATAGCAGGATTGGGATGATTCATCAAAAGTTTTATTAAGATTTTTTTTTGAACATCACCCATATAAACAGGATCATTTTTATAAATAAGTGTTTGCGTGTTAAGATCTAATACATAACCTCGTAATGTAAGTGTTTCCTTAAGTACTGATGTTTTTGCTTTAATACGCACAAGTAATTCCTCAGGATCAAAAGGCTTTTTTACATAGTCATCTGCACCTGCCATAAAGCCTTTTGTAACTGAGTCTATATCTACCTGTGCCGAGATGATAATAGCCGGTGTAAAATCTTCTGCTTTACGTAAATAAGAGAGTAAATCAACCCCATTCATTAAAGGCACATTGATATCAAAAAGATACAAGTCGTAACTGTGTTCATAACTTAAATCAACTGCTTCTTCTCCATTCTTCGCCCAATCTACCTCATAACCATGTTGGTTCAAATATTTTATGAGTGTTTTCGAAAGATTCGGGTCATCTTCAAGAAGTAATAATTTATTCAAACTTCACACCAAACTGTATACTTACCGTGTGGTCTGATGCAGCGTCACTCAGTCCATAACTGTAAGTAGTTAAAATATAATATTGTGAGGAAAGTAAAAAATTATTAGACCAACTCATTGCTTGATAATCATCAATATAAGAAAGGTTGGAACCAGAGAAATCATATGAAAGTGCACTGTACCAGTAATCTGTAAAGATTCTACCTGTGCCTATAGAATATGTATGAAAATTATCATAGACTTCTGTATCACTATCTTGTGCAAAGGTATAGCTATAAAACAAATAGATATTCTGTTCAGAGTTTATAGAATAATCTACATTTCCCATGAAGTAATAGTCATCCTGTAAAGATGACTGTTTTGTACCAATAGAGACTTTACTTTCCAGCCTATCTGACAATTTAAAACTATACCCTGTTGATATGTAAAAAGTATCTGGCACGTCAGATACAGTGTTTTGTATCTCATTAAATGTTGAAAGAGAGATATCCCAATCATAATAACGATAGTTTACAAATAAGAGAAAGTTTGTTAAATTGTCTGTATCGGTATCAATACCTGTAATAGTCCCGCCAAGCAGTGTCAAAGCACCACTATATTTTTTACCTTCTTCACAACCTCTTTCATCTACTAACACATCAAAGGGGGTATAAGGACAGGCATCTACACTGTCTTCTACACCATCTACATCATAATCACTATATCCATGGATGGCTATAGTGATTGCGAAAAAAAGAAATAACGAAAAACGAAAAAACATATACTTATTTACTCCTCATTGGCATTTGATGTGGAGGTTTTTGTCCTGGTGGTCTTTGCATATCTTTAGTTGGCATAGAGTCTCTATTCATATACTCTTTCATGTTTTTAGACTCATTCATCATCATTGCATTTTGATGATTCATATTTGATTTTATCACCGGACTATGCTTAGGAATATTTTGTCTATTAAAAGAATGACGCAGTTCTAACATCACTTGTTTTCTCGTCTCTTTATGCATAGAACGTAATTTTACTTTCAGTTCATTCATTAAAACCCTTCTTTTTGAGGGAGGGGATGCTTTTACTTTGCTGATGAGTGATTTTATCGTATCCTGATTCTGTATTTTTGTTTCTGCATATAAAGAATCACCTAAAATTGCCAAGAAAATAAATACAATAACAATATTTTTACTCTGCATTATTTACTCCTTATAATTTAGGTATTCTAAGATACTTTTGTTAGCACTATGTTACCATTGTTTGATAGACTCTTTATTTAAAATATTTGATCTCTAATTAAAATAAAGCATAAACATTGTACCCTGTCCAGGAATAGATTTTAATGTAACCTTTATGCTATATTGATCACATATACTTTTTACTATACTAAGCCCCACACCAAAGCCTCCACTATACTCTGTCGCACGTTGGAATTTTCCAAAAACCTCTTTTTGTTTACTCTCTTCTATGCCTATCCCTTCATCTTGTATAGTGAAAATACCTTCCTTTAACTCTAATCTCAGTGTTGTATTCGCAGAAGAATATTTAATGGCATTACCTATAAGGTTTCCAAAAAGAAGTTTTAGTTGTGCTATTGGTATTTTAAAAAAATAACTTTCTAAGTTTACCTCAACCTTTAGACGTTTACTTTCACATAATGGTTCATAATAAATAATACTCTTTTGTAATACTTCGGCGATATCGATTAGCTCAGATTCTTCATTATTGTTTGAAAAATTTARATAKGTYARWGARCTATATATATCATNAAGCTGTTTGGTACTAATAGAAATATTTTTCAAAGTGTTTTGCGTATACTTATTTTGTTTAAGTGCTTGTTCCGTAGCCATAGAAAGTGAGGTTATAGGAGTATTTAGCTCATGTGTCACATCGTTAATAAAACGTTCAATCTGCTCTACTTTTTGGAGCACAGGCTTCATAAAAAGTTTTGAAAGCACCCATGCTATCATAAACAAAATAATAGCAATAATGATCATCACACCTATAACTGTTTGACGTAATTCTCTTAATGCTCTACTTARCGTATCTGACTGTGCTACTACATATTTTATATTTAGGTGTGCTCTAGGTGCATCTGAAACAAATACATCATAGCCATTTTCTGAAAAGTACCCTGCTTGATTAGGTACAGTATTTATATAAAGTGTACCTTCTCTTACCTTGCCATCTGTATCAATAAGTACCAATGAAATATCTTTAGGTACGCTTCTATTTTGAAGTTTTGTATTGCTCATATGCGCCATAATAATATCCCCTGACTTTACATCAGAAATATGTTGTAATTTATAGTACATTTCATTCTCAAGTGCATTTTTCTGAGCAACATAGTACCAATATCCAATGAGTAACAAAAATAAAAAAGAAGAAAGTATATAAAGTCCTAAAAATGAATAAAAAGACTTTTTCTCTAACTCATTCATACCTATACCCCAAACCTCTTTGTGTCACTATCTTCGTACTTCCAATAATTTCACGAAGTTTACGAATGTATGAACGTACAGTTGCATCACTTGGTAATGTATCAAATTCCCAAATATTCTGTACAAGTTCTTCTTGACTAATCAATCTTTTGGGATGGGAGATAAAATAATCAAGTATTTTTGCCTCTTTAGGACGTAGACCCATATCTTTAACACCATCATTTATAATGTTTTTACGTGGGTAGTAGGTAAGTGTTTCTGCTATCTTTACAGGAGCATCTAGCTCTATATGAAAAAGTACCCTGCTCTTTTCAATACGAAGCTTCAATTCTTCTAGTTCAAAAGGTTTACGTATATGGTCATGTGCCCCTGCATCGAAACTCTCTTTGAGATGTTTGGTATCGCCATAAGCTGTCACGATGATGGCAGGAGTAGTGTCATTAAAAGAACGTAACTCTTCGAGTAATTCTACCCCAGATTTTCCAGGTACATTGATGTCAAAAATGAACAAATCAAACTTATTTTCATCTATGAGTTCCTGTGCCTCTTTAGAGTCAAAAGCATGAGAAACTTCATAATATTCTGCAAGATAAGTGGAGACAATGTCCCCCAATACGGGGTCGTCTTCCATAAGTAATATTTTCATTTTGAGATTCCTGTTTGATAATTATGGTTACATCATATGTTTTTTATGTGTAGGTAAAGTGCATATCTTCATGACATGCACATCAAGGCATTTTACTACAACTCTAGATTACGTAACCTCAACGAATTGGCTATCACAGAAACTGAAGAGAAGCTCATCGCAGCAGCAGCGATAACTGGTGAAAGTAGTATACCAAAGAATGGATATAACACACCAGCAGCCACAGGCACACCTAATATGTTATAGATGAAAGCGAAGAAAAGGTTTTGCCGAATGTTGGACATAGTGCCTTTACTTAACTTAATGGCTCTTACTATACCGGTAAGATCACCTTTRACCAAGGTGACACCTGCACTCTCCATCGCRACATCTGTCCCCGTTCCCATGGCTATACCYACATGSGCTTTGGCTAGRGCYGGAGCATCGTTTACACCGTCTCCTGCCATAGCTACGATTTTACCCTCAGCTTGTAAAGCAGTAACGATRTTWGACTTCTCTTCTGGCGAGACTTCTGCTTCTACTCTGTCKATATTGAGCTTGGAGGCTACAGCTTCTGCTGTCGTGCGGTTGTCTCCTGTGAGCATCACCACTTTGATACCTTGGGCATGTAGTTGTTCTATGGCTTTTGGTGTACTCTCTTTGATGGGATCCATGACCCCTATTAGTCCGGCAACCTTACCATCTAAAGCTATGAGCATGACTGTTTGCCCCTCTTTCCTGTAAGCTTCTGACTTACTAAGCAATAGCCCAGCATCAATGCCTAAGCCTTCTAAAAGTTTAGCATTACCAATAGCAACTTTTACGCCATCTACCACCCCAGTAACTCCTTGCCCTGTTACTGAGTTAAAGTCCTCAATTTTACTAAGGCTTAGTCCTCTCTCTTTTGCACCCTCCACGATAGCTTCTGCTAAGGGATGTTCACTAGACTGCTCAAGTGTGGCCACAGATTTTAAAAAGAGTTTTTCATCTACTCCTTCAACGGGTTCAATAGTCACAAGTTTTGGCTTACCCTCTGTAAGTGTGCCTGTTTTGTCCACCACCAAAGTATCTACTTTTTCTAAAATCTCCAAAGATTCTGCATTTTTAATGAGTACCCCCATTGATGCACCCTTACCTGTACCCACCATGATGGAGACTGGTGTCGCCAACCCAAGGGCACATGGACAAGCGATGATGAGTACCGCCACAGCACTCACCACTGCATACGCCAAACGAGGCTCAGGCCCCCAAATGTACCAAACAGTAAATGCGACTATGGATATAAGGACAACCACAGGTACAAAATACCCTGCGACTAAATCTGCAAGTTTCTGTATAGGTGCACGTGAACGTTGGGCTTTGGCTACCATATCTACGATTTGGGAAAGTAAGGTGTCTGCCCCTACTTTTTCTACTTTAATGAGTAAAGAACCTGTAGCATTGACAGTTGCTCCTATCACTTTATCTCCCTCACTTTTCGCAATGGCTATAGGCTCACCAGTGACCATAGACTCATCTATGTTACTCTCACCTTCTATCACCACACCATCTATCGGTATCTTGTCTCCTGGACGTATACGTAATGTATCCCCTACTTGTACATCCTCTAAAGAGATGTCTTCTTCTGTGCCATCTTCTCTTACAATACGAGCAGTATTTGGGGCAAGTCCCAAGAGCATCTGTATGGCTGTATTGGTCTGGGAGCGAGCACGAAGTTCCAGTACCTGTCCTAAAAGTACCAGTGCCACAATAACTGCTGCAGCTTCAAAGTACACATGTACCAACCCACCCTCAAACTGCATTTTAGGTGGAAAAATATGAGGTATAAACAAGGCTGCCAAACTATAAATATATGCTGCTCCCACACCAAGTGCAATAAGCGTAAACATATTAAGATTCCATGTTTTTATTGAGTTATATCCCCGTACAAAAAATGGCCAACCACCCCAAAGCACTACAGGTGTAGCAAAAGCGAACATGAACCACTGCACCGCTGACATACTTAACCATGTAGGTAAAAATGAAGGTATCAAGTCTGCTACCATCGCTACAACAAATACAGGAAAAGCCAAAACAGCACTCACTTTAAAACGACGTGTCATGTCATCTAACTCTGAAGTGTCTTCTTCTCCTATTTTTGCCACCATAGGCTCCAATGCCATACCACATTTAGGGCATGAACCAGAACCTTTTTGTTGTACTTCTGGGTGCATAGGACAGGTGTAGACAGCATCGTTATCTACCTCTTTCACACCTATAGGAGATGCCTCTGCGTATTCAAGTGGAGCACATGAACTACAATTTTCGTCATGTGTATGTATATATATCTCTGGACTGTCTTTAAATTTATCTTGACAATCTATAGAACAAAAATAATAGTCTTTATTTTCGTGTTCTGCATAAAATTTACTATCTGTAAATACATCCATACCACAGACCACATCTTTTACCGTTTGGGGTTCTTGTTCTACTGTCATATAGTTTTCAGGAGCAAGTTTAAATTTATCTTGACAACCTTCCGAACAAAAATGATAGGTTTCATCCTTATATTCTGTAAAGAATTTAGTATCAGATGAAATATCCATGCCACAAACAAGATCTTTGAAAGTAGTACTCATAATTTTTCCTTTATCTCTTTTGATATAGGTATATAATAGTAATTAAGTGTGCATTAAATGTGCACTATTTTTAGATTTATCTAGCGATATCCTCCGTCGTTTTTGAACTAATGATAAATGCTAAAATATCTCTCGTAGCCTGTCCTGTAAGTCCTGCACGTACCCGCATATTATTCATAGAAAAAGACCATGCTCTTTTACTCAAGTCTGCAGGAGGTCTCATAATATGTAGAAAATAAAAACCATGAACATAACACCTCCGAAACTAAAGATGAACCTCAAGCTATGAAGTGTGGTTCAGACCACATGAAAAAAAATAATGGTAAATGTGGTACACATTAGGACAGCAATGTATATTTTCCTAATAAACATTCTTACTTGAGTAGTAAGAATGACTTTCTAATATGTAAACGTAAAATTTATCGTAAAAATGGTAGACTATGTAGGCATGAATAGACCCTATATCTACTATCGTCACTTCTTGTAAGATGAAGATACGGGTATGATGGGACAGTTCATTGTGACTTAATCTAAACTATACAAGGATAGTAAATGTCAGAACATGTACTCAAACATAATCAAAAAGAGAATAAATATGAATTTCATATAGATGGACATATCGCCTACATTACTTATGACAATCAAGATGGTGTATTGCATCTTACACATACCATAGTCCCTGATGCACTTGCAGGTAAAGGACTAGCCAAAAAACTAACCATTGCTGTGATGAACGAAATAGAACTACAAGGATTAAAAGTTCAACCTCAATGCTCTTATATTGTTGCTTTTATGGAAAAAAACCCTGAGTATCAACATTTACAAGGCTAAATAGCTATTAAACTATTTTTCACATTATCACAATAACATATTAAGGATATAGAATGATTTATACAATTCAGACAACAAAAGATCTCGGAACTGTTAGGAATGAAATGGAAGACCATGCCAAAGAAGTTGGTTTTGGCGTACTCCATAGCTATGACTTTAAACAAATACTACATACAAAAGGTTTTCCCATAGAAAAAGATATTACAGTGTATGAAGTTTGTAATCCTCCAGCTGCCCAACAAGCACTTTCTCAACTACCCATCATTTCTGTTTATCTACCTTGTCGTATTTCTGTCTTTGAAGAGAACGGAAAAACAACGCTGTCTACCATAGGATTTGAAGATATGCTTGGATCAGTCGATGTAGACGAGGACTTTAAATCACATATGGTTCTTGTTTATGAAGATTTGAAACGTCTCATGCATAGTTGGGATAACTAAACCCCTCTTTATCATACACACTATATGCACATAATACCCCTATACTAGCCCTTATAAATCAAATCAGTTAAAAAGGATTTAACATGAATTATTTTAATCACGGTTGGGGTATGGGTTTTGGATGGCTTATCCCACTTTTAATTATCGCAGTCATTTTTTACGGATTCCAAAAGAAAAAGAAATCTTCTGCACAAGATATTTTAGATAAAAGATTTGCAAATGGTGATCTATCTATAGAAGAATATGAAGAGAAATCAAAAATTCTTCAAAACAAAAAATTAAAAGGATAGCCCATGCAAAGACGTACATTTGTAAAAGGTTTGGCTAGCACATCAATACTAGCCGTTACACCTAGCATTATAGAGGCAAAATCCACCCATAAACATGTCAGCAACAGTAACATATTAACTGGAAAAGAGTTTTTTCTCACAATTGACTACACGCCTGTCAATCTTACAGGGGATACGGCTATAGCCACTACAGTCAATGGTCAAATCTCTGGTCCTACTTTAGTTTGGCAAGAGGGAGATACTGTCACACTGCATGTCACCAATAAACTAAAAAAATCTTCTTCCATTCATTGGCATGGTATTATACTTCCTTATCAGATGGATGGTGTACCTGGTATCAGTTTTAATGGCATAGCTCCTGGTSAGACCTTTACCTACAAATTTAAAGTACAACAACATGGTACCTACTGGTATCATAGTCACTCTGGTTTTCAAGAACAAACAGGAGTATATGGTACTATTGTTATTTTACCAAAGAAAAGAGAACCCTTTAGATACGACAAAGACTATGTCATTCAACTTTCAGACTGGTCAGATGAAAACCCAAATACTATCTATAGAAAATTAAAAGTGAGGAGTGACTATTATAACTTCTCTCAGCGTACTGTAGGTACGTTTATCAAGGAAGTGAAAGAAAAAGGTCTCTCAAAAGCATTTAACGATAGAAAGATGTGGAATCAGATGCGCATGAGTGATGTAGATATCGCTGATGTTACAGGCTATACCTATGAACATCTCATGAATGGTCAACCATCATCCAACCCTTTTACTGTACTCTTTAAAAAAGGTGAAAAAATACGCTTACGTATTGTAAACTCTGCAGCAATGACCTTTTTTGATGTACGTATCCCCGGGCTTCAGATGACTGTGGTCGCTGCAGATGGTAACCATGTTAAACCAGTTAAGGTAGATGAACTTCGTATAGCTGTTGCAGAAACTTACGATGTCATCGTGCAGCCTAAGAAAAATAAAGCCTATGCCATCTTCGCACAAAGTATGGAACGAACGGGGTATGCCTTGGGTTCACTCACTCCTAGCGTATCATTGCAAGCCAAAACCCCTAAAATGGATGCGGTACCTACCCTAAAAATGGTCGATATGGGTATGGATATGGGTGATATGAAGAAAGAAGGTAAGTCAAGCATGAAGTGTTCTTCAGCTATGAAAATGCCAAATAAGAAGTCGATGAAAAAGTACAAATGGGCAGCTATGGATGCACAAAAGTATCCTATCACTCCACTACCGATGTCACGTGGTGTACAAACTACCATGACAGCAATGTCACCCAAGTACAGACTAGATGATCCAGGTGTAGGGCTACGTAACAACGGAAGAAGAGTACTGACCTATGCTGACTTAAAAAACCGATACTCTACCAAACATGATAAAAAACCAGATAGAGAGATAGTCTTACACCTATCAGGGAACATGGAACGCTACATGTGGTCAATCAACGGTATCAAATATGCAGACAGTAAACCTCTTGTATTCCATTACGGTGAGCGTCTGCGTATCACCTTTATTAATGACACCATGATGAACCATCCTATGCACCTGCACGGTCTTTGGAGTGACCTTGAAACTGGCGATGACAACCATTTAGTACGTAAACATACCGTCATTGTACAACCCGGATCCAAAATAAGCTACCGTGTCACTGTTGATGCTAAAGGAGAATGGGCATACCATTGTCATATGTTGTACCATATGTTAGGTATGTTTAGAAAAGTTGTTGTGAGTTAAAGGAGATGATGATGAAAAAAACACTATTAYTACTKAGTACRATATTRACAYTRGGACAAACTTTACATGCAGCAGAAGGTGATGACCCCATTAGGACTATGTTTCTTATGGATCAGTTTGAAATAAGGAATACTGATACTGAAAACCTTCGTACATGGGAAGGTAGCTTTTATATCGGGTATGACATTGATAAACTCTATTTTTATAGCACAGGAGAAGCCACAAAAGAAGGCTTGGAAAGTAGCCAAAATGATTTGGTTTACTCTAGAGCTATTGCTCCCTTTTGGGATGCACAAATAGGTTTAGCCTATGACAAAAATTCAGATGCATCCAAAACATGGGGAGAAGTAGCTATAGCAGGACTAGCACCTTACTGGTTCGAAACAAGAGCTGCACTACTTGTCAATGGTGATGGAAATGTGGGTTTAAGGCTAGATGCTGAATATGAAGCACTGATTACACAAAAACTTATACTTACACCTTCACTTGAAGCTGATTTTTATACAAAGGACGATGCACAACTTTCTATAGGTTCAGGACTCTCTATCGTGGAGGCTGGTCTACGTTTACGTTATGAAATTAAGCGTGAGTTTGCTCCTTATATCGGAGTTGTATGGGAAAAGACATTTGGCAATACACGTGACTATAACCCTGTAGACGAAACCAGTTTTCTAGTGGGTGTACGATTTTGGTTTTAGTTAAGATTAAGTATTTTTTTATTTACACTTAATCTTACAAGTGCTATACTGACCGTTAAAATGAAGTAATATTCTGCTAATGTTTTTCATTTACAATACGACAAAGCTAAACCTATCGTGAGGTAGGGACAGAAAGCCATGGGTCTTCCAAATGAAGATCGCCAGGTTACCTATTGATATATATGTGTTACCTTCATACATAAGGGTAATAACGTCTATTTTCCTTTTCAGGTGCCTCTTTCTCCCCTTTTTTCACTATTTGTTTGCTATTACACTAAGGATGTCTATGTATAACAAGCACACTCTACTCAAGTTCACCTCCATTTTCATTACTTCTATTATACTCACCAATTGCGGTGGGGGAGGAAGTGATGATGGCACCTCTAGCGTATCGACAAGTACTACTTCAGCAACAGAAAATACCATTTATGACTTATCATATAAAGGTCTTACTTTTTATTATAAAGATATGCCATCATCGGACTATCAACTCAACCAAGTCACTAATGATGAATTTAATGCATTTTCTGAACAAAAAAAATTACAAGTTGCCGATAAACTCCTAAGTACCTTTTTCTTTGGATACCCTTTAAAAACACTGGAGAAAAAAATAAACTCAGGAAGTTTTATCAATGATATTTATACAGGATTTACTGAAGATATGACAGATAAAGCATGGCTTGAAGAGTATATTGTGAATGGAGATATTTTTAGACAAGTCAGTTATAACGAACAAGTAGCTGTAGACATTTTAAGTCGTTTTTTTGCAATGGAAGATTTAGATAGTTACTTTATACAAAACTGGATGGCATATATACTAACTCAAACGATTATGTTTTCTCCTGCCTATGAACTTGATTCAACTTCCACACCCAATATTGCCAGAGTATATAATCGCCTTGTCAGTATGATAGATAGTGAGGGTGGTATGCGTTATATTGGATATGTCCATATGATGAGTGAAGATAATTGGAGACGTTTTAGAAGTCCTGAGGACAACGGTAGAGAGATGTTAGAAATTTTTGCATTAGATGAAGATGATTCTCATGTACCTATAGCGGGACAAGCATTAAAAAACTGGAAGCTAGATAAAGACAATGATACCTTAGTTGTCAGTCTAAATCAAAATACAGAAGCACTCACACTTTTTTCAACTATTATTTACAATGGTGATGATTTTTATAGAGAATTGGTCAAATCAGATTTATATACTAAGGGTGTATGTAGCCGTCTTGTTGAATTTTTCTTTCCAAATGAAACAGAAAGTAAAAAAACTGAAATCCTCAATGCTCTYAYTRCAAGTAATCCAGAAACATGGAAAGACATTCTCATACAAATTGTTTTTTCCGAAGAGTATCTTATAAATTCAAAACAAGCTAAAAGTGCGGAAGAACTCTTCTTTCCTATGGCAAAAAAAATGAACTTCAAACATCAGACACGTACATTTCACGATTTCAAATATGCTCTTGATGAAATGCATCAAGCAACTATGAGATATAAGCTAGGGAAACTTGAACGTGTCCCACTTGATACACTTTCTTTCGCAAATTATCATCGTTTTATACGTGAACGTGTAATGCTAAAAAATTCAAATCCTAAAAAAATAAATGACTATACTGCATATGACAGAAATGGATGGGATGAAAGTTTCGTTGATAATACAAACTTTACCTTTGATGGTGAAAATATTATCGAAAGTTTAAATTCATTTATTGACTATCTTTTTAAAGCAACTATCATGCGCAACGCAGCAACTGAAGAATTGGCAATTTTTAACAATCATATGCTTATAGGTACAGTTGGTGATCAAATACTTCGAAATGAATTTAATATGTTTAGGACCGATGATGACCCTGTCAGACAAAGAGAACAAAGAGAARTCAGGAAAAAACGTATCGCTACAGTTGTCTTAGATTATATATCAAGACTTGAAGAAACATATATGCAACAAAAGGTAAAATAATGGAAAGAAGAACATTTATAAAATTATCAATGGCAACGGCTACAGCTATTTTAGCACCTGCCTTCACTTCAGCAAAAGAACTGGATGTTAGCCAAGTCGTTTTTTCCTCTGCTATAAATAGTACTAATAATGCACAAACAATTATGATATTTATGTATGGAGGAGCCAGTCAACTAGGTGGGAATCTTACCAATATAGATGAAATCCAAAATGCTTCTCAAAGTGATTACTCCAGTTACTTTAGAGGCATTACCAAAACAGCCAATAATTGCTGGCAAGAAGCTGGTGGTACACATATGGAAAGTCTTATGGCAGATGGAGATATGAGTATTTTTAGATGCTGTTTTTCAAAAGTACGAGAAGAAAATAACAACAAATCTCATGGTTTATGTACAGTACAAAACCAAAAAGGCTCTTTTGATGATGATAATGCAGGTATGATTACTAACCTTGCTCAAGTACTTGAAGCAAATGGTATTGTCAATGAAAATACTGTCATGCCATTTATTACGATGGAAGGGGAGTCTAAATTTTATGCTGAAGGGAAAAAACCATTAAAGAGTTACCTTAAGCCTGTTGGAATAGATGAAAATCTAAGTAACCCCTATAGCAGATACTCACGAGAGTGGTATTATTATACAGATACAGAACAAGATATTCCAAATTATAATAATAGAGATACAGGCTTCGATGCTGCACTTTATACAAAAATGGATACCCTTGCACAAAAGAAAAATAAATCAGGTAAGATTAAAGATGCGTTTATAAAACGGTCTTCACTTGATACCTTTGTTGACAATATTGCTAATGCTGTTACACCTGATTTGGGTGCAAATGCTTATCCAACTAACAATCATTTTTCAGAAAAAATAGAAACTGCTATCAAAATTTTATCAAATAATCCCGATACAAAAGTGCTTACTTTAGGAACCAGTGGTCTTGGTGGCTGGGATGACCATAATGAAGCAAGAGATTACGTAACAAGAACGGAAAATCTTTTTAGAACACTCAAGTCTGCCATGGCACATATTAAGGCTGAAGGTAAAGAACAAAATATCAATATCATGGTATTTTCTGAGTTTGGTCGAAATGTAAATCTTAATTCTGCATTCGGATGGGATCATGGAAACCTGCAAAACTTCTATGTCTTAGGAGGAAAAGGATATTTGAACCATAAAGAAGTAGTAGGAGAAACGATACTTGATAGTACAGGTGCTATTAATAGAATGTTTTTAAAACCTAAAAGTGGAACATACCAATTTGAACCGATGAGTATTGCCGCGACACTCTATAAAATCTATGGTATAGAAAATCCAGAGATACTTACCAATGGAAACAATGCAGTGATGCCACTGTTTAGCTAACTATATTTTTACTCTCGCTTCTAATGCACGTGAGAGTGACATAATATCTATATTTTCCAACTCCACACCAGTTGGCACACCTTGGGCTATTTTAGTGAACTCTATTTCAAGCCCTTTTAATTTATCTTCTATATAAAGTATCATAGTATCCGTTGCTATGCTCGGAGGAAATGCAAAAATGATTTCATCTACTCCACCTACAGCATAAAACAAATGTGCTTCATCTAAATCGCGCACTTCAGATATGACATAATAAACACCCGAAAACTGTCCACTCTCTTCAATAATCAAAATATCTTTAGCCGACTGCACGATGCAAAGTTTGCTGGAGTCTCTATAGGGGTCAGAGCAGATAGTACAAAGTTCATCTTCACTCATGTTGTGACATTTTGTACATTTTTGTATGGCATTCACCCCGGACTCAAGTGCATGGGCTAACTTCATTGCAGAAAAACCATCTTCCATCACAGCATGATAGGCTAAACGTATAGCTGTTTTTTTACCTATCCCCGGCAATGATCCAAAGGCATCAACTAAGTTTTCAAATGCTTCAATTTTGTAATGTTTAGGCATTAGGCTCTCATATAGTCCGATGCTTTAGAGTACTCGACGACAGACTTTATGAAAGTGACTACTTTTTGGTGTTCAGGGTGGGCATCATAAAGATCTAACCCCTCTTTAGCCTCAAAAACCGCTATGATACTCAAATCCATAGCACGATCTGCCTCTATAAAGTTTACACCTACATCCATACTTCTCAAGCTTGGTACTGCCCCCATAAGGTTTTCAAGCATCTGTTTTGCCTGGATAATATTTGCTTTTTTGTTTTCCTTTTTGAACTTAAACATCACGATGTGTACTAACATTATATGGCTCCAAAATAGCTTTTCGTGATTATAACTAAATTATGGTAGAATTCGCCAAAATATTCCCACATTAAATGGAGAAGTAAATGATAGAATTAGATTACTATGAAGTACTTGAAGTAAGTCGTGACTGCTCAGGAGGCGAACTTAAAAAATCGTATAGAAAACTTGCGATGAAATTTCATCCAGACAGAAATCCTGATGATAAAGAAGCCGAAGAGCAGTTTAAAGTAGTCAATGAAGCGTACCAAGTACTTTCTGATGAAAAGAAAAGAAGTATTTATGACCGATATGGTAAAGCTGGACTTGAAGGTCAGGGTATGGGTAGTAGTGGCTTTGGGGGAGCCAACATGGATGATGTTATGGATATGTTTAACTCTATGTTTGGTGGTTCCGGTGGTTTTGGTGGTTTTGGACAAACGCGTAAAGACCCTAACCAAAAATATGCACTTGACTTCGAAATTGAAATAGCATTAGAGTTTCATGAAGCTGTCTTTGGTTGTAAAAAAGAGATAGATATGACTTACAAAACTTCTTGTGAACCTTGCGATGGCACAGGTGCAAAAGATGCAGAAGTAGAAACTTGTGAGTATTGTGGAGGACAGGGACAAATCCTTATGCGTCAAGGACCAATGCAATTTGCGCAAACCTGTCCACAATGTCAAGGTCAAGGTAAAACCATTAAAGAAGCATGTGAAAGTTGTGATGGTAATGGTTACAACATAGAAGAAGATACTGTCACCATCACAGTACCAGCAGGTGTTGATTCTGGAAATCGACTTCGTGCACAAGGATATGGTAATGAAGGCAGAAACAATGAACGTGGTGACCTCATCATTACCTTTACTGTCAAAGAGGATGAAAACTTTGTTAGAAACGGCACTGACATTTATATAGAAGTACCTGTTTTCTTCACTCAGTCGATACTAGGAGAGACCATCTCTATCCCTACACTTGATGGTGAACTTGACCTTGAACTTAACAAAGGCACCATAGATAAAGAACAATATACATTTCCTAATGAAGGTGTAGTTGACGTACACTCTGGACAAAAAGGTCGTTTGGTTGCACAGATTAAACTGGTACTTCCTAAGAAGATAAATGACGAACAAAAAGAACTCCTCGAAAAACTTCAAGAAACTTTTGGTGTTGAGAGCCATCCGCACAAAAGCACTTTTGATGCTGCTTTTGACAGAGTTAAATCTTGGTTTAAAAGCTAGACCCCCTTATTTCATTTTTAGTATATGGGTATTGACCCATATACGTCCTTCATTAACTTTACTACTCTATACGAAACTAGTATATCTTTCTAATTATAAACGATAATTATTTTCCTTTAAGTTTACTAAAGCTATAATTTTATATGGATAAAAATTATCCTCATTAAATAAAAGGAGTTATCATGGCACGTAGAGGAAATTCGATTATTAAGGGGCTTGAGATCAGTGATATTATCACTGAACTTAACAAAGCGTATGCAGATGAGTGGTTAGCATACTACCAGTATTTTATTGAAGCAAAAGTAATTAAAGGCATTATGAAAGATGCAGCAATTGCAGAACTAGAACAACATGCCGCAGATGAACTTAGACATGCAAATATGGTTGCAGACCGTATTTTACAACTTGGTGGTACACCATTGCTTAACCCAAAAGATTGGTTTACACATACAAATTGTGGGTATGAAGAACCAAAAGATTTTGATGTAGTCAGCATACTAGAAGACTCTATTAAAGGAGAGCAATGTGCTATTTCTGTTTATTCAGGGCTAGCAGACATGACACGTGATAAAGACATTGTAACCTATGACATTGTAAGTCAAATACTTGCAGATGAAGTAGAGCATGAAGAAGATTTACAAGCACTATTTGATGATATTACAGAGTTCATCACTGATATTAAGAAAAATATAAATTAAGGAAAAATAAATGAGACAGTACGAAACATATAAGTGTGATAAATGTGGAAATGAAATCGAATTACAAGAAGTGGGAGGTGGTACACTTAGCTGCTGTGGTGAAGACATGAAATGTATAACTGATAACCTTACAGCAGTAAATCTTATGAAGGCGTTTGCAGGAGAGAGTCAAGCGAGAAACAAATATGAATTCTTTGCCGATATGGCTATGGAAGAAGGTTTACACCGTATTGCAAGACACTTTCAAGAAGCAGCCAATAATGAAAAGTATCATGCCATGGCAGAGTTTAAAGCCTACAATAAACTTGTAAATGATATAGAACTAGACACCACAGTGAAAAACTTGACATATGCTGCAGATGGTGAACGCTATGAGCATGAAGAGATGTACCCTAACTTTGAAGCCATCGCTAAAGAAGAAGGACTTAAAGACATTGCTAGACTATTTCGTGCTATCGGTAAAGTTGAAGTAGAACATGAAAGAGAATACTTAGAATTAAAAGCGGCACTAGAAGCTGAAGGCTTCTTCGATAGCGAAAATAATGAAGAGTATATTTGTGAAATCTGTGGGCATGTGCATAGAGGTAAAAAAGCTCCCAAAGTCTGTCCATTATGTAAAGCAGGACAAGAGTACTTTAAAAAAGCATCTGATGACATTACAGTAGGATAAACTACTGCACTCCTTGATACAATATTACTTTAGTAGATGATGCGGTTAAATCTGCATTATCGCTTCGCTTATCATAAGCGATGACATACACTTCATCTCCATGTTCTAAGTAATTATGTTCCCCAAATTCTTCATATGCAGTGGCACCTATCGATATAAGTGCTTGTTTGGGGTACCTACATGCCTTAAGGTGCTCTGATATATTTTCCAATGGACCAAAGTCTTCTTGGGTATTCATCTTATCAATAAGCCAATTCTTGAGCCTTGTGTAAAAATACGAGTACCCAAGTAAAGGAGCATCCACACCATAAGGATACACAACCCCTTTACGCTTCACAAATGAACAAAGATGGTAGTTATCCATCACCCCACCCTCTTCAAATGTATCTATGGGAATCCATGTGCTTCCAATACCCTTCGAGTTAAGCCCCCAGGATTTTTTTTCAGAAATTTTTTTAGCACCCTCTTTTCTAATGGTACAGTCGTTAAATGTTGTAAAGTGTTTGGCTTCTAAATCTACTACTTCATTTACTTCATTATAGACAATATCAAATAATACAGCTATCTCTGGTTCTACCTGTGCATTGGCTTCATACGCTGGTAATATCAAGGTATCTATGCCAATGGAGTATAAACCTAAAAAACTATCATTCCCTGGTAAATAAAAAGGAAATATACCTTTAGGTGCTTCTGCTGTTTCTGTGACAACACCTTTAAAGTCTTCAAGCTCTCCAGCTTGTTCTAAATGATGTGCAAAATTACCTGCAACACCTAAACATATAACATCTTGCAAGTGCATAAAAATATCCTTAGATAAATGATTTTCATAGTATACCTTAGTGATGATTATAGTGTGTTTTGGAAAATATTTTGTGAAAGGCTACGAGGAACATATTGCTACAAATAACGTAGCAATATGTAAAAAAAGTAAACTGTTTTGACGGTGCTTAGTTACCAGCTACAGCATCTTTAAGTGTTTTACCCATTTTAAATTTAGGTGCAGTGTGTGCTGCTTTTGTATATGTTTTGTCAGTTCCTGGAACTTTACCAGACTTAGTTGCAACGTCTACTGTCGAGAATGTTCCAAAACCTACAAGTGATACTGTCTCTTTTTTTACCAATGCTTCAGTGACTGAAGAGATAAATGCTTTTACAGCTCTCTCTGCTGCTGCTTTACTTTCAAACTCACCATTTTTTTGTACTAGTTCTACGAAATCTGCTTTTGTCATTACTTCTTCCTTTTAGTTTTAAGATGCGATCATTATAACACAATTAACTCTTAAAATAAGCTAAAAACCCCTGTATATCGTCATCTATTGTGGTATATTATTAAAAAATAATAGTATATATGTCGAATTTTTACATTTTTACTACAAGTTTTACAGCTTCATATGCATCTTCTTTTATAAAATCTGCATATTCTTCAAAATCTTCTGCCTTCCCATAACCACATAATACACCAATACTACCAATATTTGCATCGTATGCTGACATTATATCTATATTGGTATCACCAATCATATATGCGATTCTCCCAAAACGATATTCTAGYGCTTTTAATGCTTTTATCACAGGTTCAGAATCTGGCTTTGGATGCTCCACATCTTCTCTTCCAATGAGCACATCAAAATATTTCATCAAGTCAAAGTGCTCAAGCAATATACGTGAATATTCACTTGTTTTAGYAGTTACTATACCAAGACGTGCATAAGTATGTGCATATTCTATTGCTTCTCTTGCTCGTGGAAGTAATACTGTTTTTTCTGTATGTATTGTTTTATAATGCTCTTTGTATGCTTTAACGTATGCCATGGCTTCTGAYTCTTCTACCCCAAGTTTTATAAACATCACATCTAAAGGCAGCCCTATAAGTGACTTGATACTTTCATCATCTGGTACATCCGCACCAAAAGTTGCATAAGCATTTTCAAAACTCTCTAAGATGGCCTCTGTTGAGTCTATAATCGTACCATCTAAATCAAAGAGAATCACCTTACCTCTTATGCCGTCTTCTTTCATTGTATATATTGTACTTGAGGACATATCATCAAATCCTTGCTTAAAATTTGGGAAACTTCTAGAAGACTAAAGGTTTCTTAGTATAACTCGCATCATACCCATTATAAATAAAATTGGCGATACAATCTTAAAACTCTAGAGACAATATAAAAAATTTATAAATACGAAAAAGAAAGTACAAGTGAAGAGAAGTGGTGCGTCATAGAGGATTTGAACCTCTAAATCATAGCCTTTAAAGCTCGTATATAAGTATAGTTTAAAAATTGGGTGTCCGTTTGGGTGTCCGTTTTCACTATTTTTTATGCTATTACTACTTACATTATTATATAACTAACTAATCTCAAACTCTCTTTTTACCTACTTATCCCCCTAAATAAACAGATAAAATCACTGCCCTTTCCTCTTCTATACTGTAGCCTAAAATAAAAAAGATTTTGTAGAATTAGCGAACATAAGTTATAACACCATTAATAACGGGAACGATGATAACCGTCTAGTACCTCCATGGGTAGAATCATGGCTCTCTCTACATAGACAATAAAGAGTGCAAAGAATTGAAACAGTTGATAAAAGATACTGTGTGTAAAAAGTAAGTATGGTTGTTTCATTGTTTAGCTTTTAGGGGTTGAATTTTAGTGTTTCCTTTTACTGTTCTATTTTTCTCGTTAAGTGTTGGGTTTCCCTCTTCAATCTCGACCATAGCGTCCTTTAGTTGTTCGGAATTTTAGGGTTTAAATCTCTCATTTAACCCATATAATATCGCACTTAAAAGGTTGCATTTCATGTTCATCTAGGTGCTGGTAAATATTCCATAACTTGATTTAAAAATACCTCAGTGATATTTTCAAGTTTAATAATAAAGTTCTTTGTGCTCGTAAAACTTTTACTAATTGTATCAATTGTTTCTATCTCAAAAAATTTAATTTTGTCGCCCAATGATTTATCTAGAATAGAATAGAATTCTGATTGTTCTTTTTCTTTACTTAATTCAGTTAACGATTTATTTGCCATGTTCGATTTATTTCTAATGTAGTATGCATTGATTTTAATATCATCTGTYGTGCCGGACAAATCAAGTTTCTTGATTAAGGTAGAAGTTTGTGATYGTGCTTTTCCTTTGTCGATAATGTACTTTGTATAGCATCTAATAGTTCTGCTTTTGAAACATAAATCAATTGAAAAATTATAGTTTTTATTACCATCAATCATGAACGTGGAAGTAATAACTTTTTTATTTTGTAGCATCTCTTCAATTTCATCTTCTCTATGGTTTTTTGTAACTAACTCGATGCAATGATTGGTTCTATCGGTTAGTTGAAAACTAATATCTTTTTCTTCTTGTTTGTATGATTCAATTATATGAGATACCGTTTCTTTATCGATAAATTGACTATCCGTATAAGTATGTATTTTAGAAACCGCATTTTTCCATTCTTGACCCATATTATTGTAGTTACTTATATTTTTATGTGTATCAAAATATTTTCTCAATTCTTTCAACATAAATATGTGGTCTACATCTTCAACGGCATTTGTTCTAATTAATCTACTGGCAGTTACTTTGAGGTACGTCCATGACCAATGGTAAAGGTTAAATTTATTTTTTTTACTCTTAATAGGAGATTGCATAGGTGTTGTAGATAAATAATTAGATACGGTAATAATATCATTGATTCCTATTTCTCTTGCAAAATCAACATATCTTTCAATTTGTCCAGTCTCAAGTATATTGTCTCTTACCTTAGCTTCTACAAGTCCCGCCCATTCAATCACGGGGTTATGTTTACCGCTAGTAATAACTAAAAGCCCGTCAGGTCTATTCTCGCTATTACCGCCACTAATTTCTGTATAGGTATGTAATTCAATATTTTTATTATTTATTTTTTTGATACCTATTCTACTTAGCAGTTCTTCTCTATACTCTTTTACTGCACCTAAAGATGCAAGGAATATGGAGACTGTCGAGGTTTCACTATCACTATTCCCAATAGGGAATAATCTTGCTCTATGTTTTTCTAAATCATTAGGATTATCCATTCTAAAAACTTGATATAAATCTTTAAAGGGACTTTTCCCCATAGTAATTTTCTTTAGCATTAAAAACCTTTTGAAATTTCTCTTTAAATTGTATTGTGATAAAGCTTAATTATAGTCATATGATATTATTTATTTTGTTCGCTTCTATTGTAAATTTTCCACTTAGCACTAGAGCATTGCGTCTTTTTTGTGTAGATTTTTACTATTCCTATCGTAGTTATTGTTCCCAATATTGGTAGTCTAAACTTACAATATTTTCATAGTGCGAACTTCCGTAAAATTTATTGCCTCTTTGCAGGTTAGACACTGTCCCCGTATGAATTCTAAAACGACCAATTTCTTCTATAATTATTTCATTCAACATGTTTGATAGCGTATCTGTTATTTTGTCCGGTAAAAGAGCGTTTATTCCGTAGATATAAAACCTATATGCTCCCGTATGGTATCTTGCATTTGTAGCTAATCTTTCCCTATCATAAGAAATAACTCTCATATTAATAAAAGTGTCTGAAGTTGTACTTCTTTGTCCTTCAAAGAATACATAGACTGTACGCGCGCCTACCGTAAAATAATAATTATTCCCCTCTTTGGTTAAATGGTTGGAGATAAACCATTTTTCAAAATCTGTTTTCATATGTTCCCTCATGTTTTCATTGACTTTTATTATATCTATTATTTTAGTTGCGTACTCTAAAAGTGGGTAGTTCGCTGTTGTATAACACTATAAATACTTTTAGCACTTTTTGGCTTTTCAACTTTACGCTGTAGTGGGGCTTTGTGAGAAAGTGGGTAGTTCGCTGTTGTACTATGGTAAGTATATAGATACCTACACATACTTAGCTACTGTCTTTCTATTCATATTCATAGCCTTAGCAAGTAAAGAGAGATTGACTTTTCCATTATGCTTAGTGAAGTTCCCACTCTCCAAAAGTTGTTGCACTCTCTCTTTAGTCTTTTGTGCTTGGTTGAGGTTCTTAGTGTTCGCACCTTTTGAATGAGCTTCTTTTAATTCCTTCTCTTCAAGCTTGATACTAAACTTCTCTCTATTTTCAGTAATAAACATATAAGCACCTAATGCTTTTTTGTGCAGTTCTTTATTTTGATATTTATTATCTAACTTTTTATTCATCAGTAAGGCGGTTGAGATTATGGCTTCTTGAGTAAAACACTCTTGATGTATTAGTCTTTTACCATACCAACATAAATGCTTATAAAGTTCTTGTTTAGTCGATGGATACATAATCTTAGGGTAATAGATAATAGGGGCTTTAAATGCAAGAGAGAGAGCTTTAATATCATAGACTATACTTGTAGCTTCTGCTTGGTCTGTGATAGCGAAATCCTCTTCATAGGTGAACGGTACACATAGGTACTGCTGTAGCCCTAACTTGATATTGCTTATCCAACGGTATTGGCTCGGTGAAGTAGTGTAGCCCTCTATAACATAGATTAGGATTATCTTTTGGTAGTTGTGTGCTTGTAGCGTAGTGGTGTAACTTGGAGTAGGCAGTAGCCCTTGCACCTTGACGTAATCATCATAGTACATATTGATACCGATAAAAGGTCGGCGCAAGGCTTCAGGGGTCATTTAGAGAGTGCCTAGGCTACTTCATCATCTTGTAAGGCTTCAAGTATCTCGTAGGCTCTCGAAATGTTTTCTTCTCTTCCTTTGAGATAGTACGCTCCATAAGAAGAGTTCTTAGTTTTGATGATTTTAGTTTCTATGTCCAACTCCATTTTTCTAAGCTCCACAATGTGATTAGTTATACGTGTTGTTAAAAACTTCATACCATTTAGTGCTGTAACATCGCTATCACCTCTTAAAAGTGCTTCTACTATCAATCGTCTGCTTAGTTGTGTGCGGTTCATTTTTACCCCTTTTCTATTCGTTTTAGGCTAATTTTTGGCATGGGTATAGCTTCTAATGTTTGCTATGTTTTTTCATGCTGTGCTTGGGTTTTATTTGATTATTTAAGAAGATATAAGTAAATGATTATGGTATAATTTTAGTTCTAACACTTCAAAATACCTCATCATTTACATATCTCTTTTATCTGTTGAGGTCTACATATCACACCCCCCGCATAGAATCATCATTAGGCTGTAACTTGCACGGCGTTCTGTTCTAACCACTTATCTATTTCGATACGGTCATATCTTACATATCCACCTATTTTTACATACGGGATACGCTTCTTCATTCGCATTTGTGCTTGGTTCGCTTCTGAAAAAAAATACTCTTTTTCAAGTTGCTTGGGGGTCATAAATCTGTTTTGGGTGTTGTTTTCTATAGGGTTCATTTGTTCTCACTTTCTATTGCTTTTTATAGATATGTGGGAATTATAGTAATGTATGAAATAATTGTCTAACCAGCAAGGTAAATATATTTTTACCCTGTTGGTATTTTAGGATTTATGGCATCTATCATAGGTTTTTTATAGTCTGAAATATTCTTGAGGCTATATTTACTTACTAAATCATCTAAAAATATTTTTAATTCATTTTTTGTTTGTTTTTTTGTGGCATAATAATTCGACCTTGAAATAATATTAAATTTTTGTGCTTCCAAGTCTCTAATTATTTTTTGATTATTGTCGTAGTTTTGTGAGAGTTCTTTAGGGATATTAAGAAAAATATAATTGTCGTCTTTTTTACTTTTTGTGCCATATAACTCTTGTACCATTTTTTGATATTTTTTTATAGTTAAAATATCTTGTTTTATTTTTATACTCGGCTTTACASRWTKYKCMARKSYRKMWACCCACATATGAGCAAAATCCTCTTCTCTTTTACTTGTATCAAATGTAAATAAGATTTCAATTAAATTACTAAATACGGCTTTCATTTCCTCTTCAGGAATATCATTGAAAAAACAAATATTATCTTCAACCGATTTAATACTATCGTCCTCCAAGTACTCCCGTACTGTATAATTTGTAATCTCTTTTGTCGTTTTGTCTTGTATTTTTTCATCTAAAAAACTATTGAATAGTTCATAATTATCCATTATTTTATAATCTCCACATCTAAAATATTATCTATCGTTTTAAGCCCTTTTAAGCCACTTTCCATCGTGGAGTTACTTAGGTACTTGTTTATCGTGTTAATGTCCTTATGCCCTAAAATACCGCTAAGTGTGACGGCTTCTGTTCCTTGTTCTGCAAGGGTGCTTACAAGTATATTTCTCATGTAGTGCAAAGTAAGATTATCTATGCCTATGTGCTTCTTCAAGTTTCGCATAGGTCTATCAATACCAGTAAGTGGCTTTCGTGGGTTTATAGGGCTTTTAAACACTAACCCAACTCTATCATCAAGTATTTGCATAAGAGGGTCTTTAATCATCAAGGGCAAAGGGTAACGTTGCTTTTCACCATTCTTTGTATCTTCTATCCAATAGTAGTCATTGGTGAGGTCTACATTCTCCCATTTGAGGTTGAGTATTTCACTCTTACGTCTACCTGTAAAGCCGAATAAAAAGAGTGCTTGGTAAAATGGGTTATCTTTATAGTATTCCGTGATACCTACATAAACCTTTTTAAATAGCTCTGTAGCATTAGTAACTATCTTCTTTTGACTTGGTATCTTGATAGTAATCTCTTGTGCAGGGTTCTCACTCATAAGCTTATTTCGCATAGCAAAGTTAAAGAGTGGGCTTAGTATCTCCAGTATGCCCTTTTGAGTTCGTGGGCTTAGATTATGCACCTTAGCCATTTGAGAGGTAATCTTTTCTATGTGCATAGGCTTTATAGTAGCGATTTGCATATCCCCTATTTTAACCTCATTATATTTTGCACGTTTGGCTAAAAGTTCTTTGCTTGGCTCTTTGGTAATATTGCTAAGTCCACTATCACCTATATATAAATCATAGATATGTTTCTTTTTATGTGCCCAATCTGTAAGAGGTTCATTTTCCATGTAGCGAATAAACAACTCATCGAGTGTACTTTTATCAGTAACATCACCCTCTTTTATTTTCTTCTTTAGGTTAATGAGTTCTGTACGTGCTTCTTCTAAATTTTCTTTGGGGCTGTGATTTGTAGCTTCTACTTCAAAAAACTTACGGTGTCTTTTACCATCTACTCTAAAATCAAATAAAAATAATCGCTTATTCTTTTTGTATAGCTTGATATTCTTTTCTTTAGTCTGAATATAATCATTTGCATTTATAGCCATTATCTACCCTCAAACGTTTTAAAAAGAGGACACCCACATAGTCTAAAATAGTTGGGTGTCCGCTTTTGAAAAAGCTGGGTGTCCGTTTGGGTGTCCACTTTATACTAAAAAGTATACAATTATACACATTAAGACAAAATAAGGATTACGCTGTAAGCATGAATACAAGGGGAAAAGAATAAATAAGATGGTGCGTCAGAGAGGATTTGAACCTCCACACCCGTAAGGCACTACCCCCTCAAGGTAGCGTGTCTACCGTTCCACCACTGACGCATTGCAGATAATAGTTTAAAAGTACTATAAAACTTTATAACTGAGGGATAATATCTTTTATAGTATAAAGAAAGATATTAATGCGACAAGTCGCATGAGCCTCCCGCTGAGGGAAACCCAGTGTTTAACGTAACAAAGCTAGGCTTTGCCTTTTTTGTGCCCTATCCGAGGAAAGGGTTAGCATAAAGAGCGATAAGTGCAATTACCAGTGTATAGATAACTTGTGCTTCAATCATTGCAAGTGCGATAAACATCGTAGTCATTAGTTTACCACCAAGACCTGGGTTTCTAGCTGTACCAGCTATTGTTGCAGCAGCAGTATTACCCATACCAATAGCTCCACCAAGAGCAGCAAGACCAAGACCAACACCAGCAGCAACTACTGAGTATGCTTTAATCATAGATTCACCATCTGCTTCACCAGCAAATGCAACAGCACCAAGTGCTAAGAAAAGTAAGAAAAACTTTTTCATTTTAATATCCTTTAAGTTAATAGAGTTTAAGTCTCTTCGACTGTTTTGTAAAGTCTGTTCGGATAGCGTAAACAATGTCACCATTGCCAACAACCACATAAATGTAAGCTGTTTCCCTACTAATCACTTTTTGTAAACGTGAAAGTATAACCAAAAATGATTTAATTTATACTAAAAATACGCCTATTCAACCTTTGTATTTTCTTCTAATTTTATATTTTCAGGATCCATAAGACTTTCTAAATCTGCATTAGAAAAAATTTCTTGAAGAAGTTCCACTTTCTCAAGATTAAGTGGCTCAAAAGTATGGTCTTCTAAAAGTTCAGTAAACTCAAAAATCTCTTTTGTAATAGCAAACTCCCCAGCAGTTATTTTTAACTTCTTAAAATGATTCAATATCGCCTGCGTAGTTTTACTTTCACTCTCTTC
Organism: Sulfurovum sp.; assembly: GCA_002733355.1. Lineage (GTDB taxonomy): Bacteria > Campylobacterota > Campylobacteria > Campylobacterales > Sulfurovaceae > Sulfurovum. The sequence goes on along the minus strand of NVVN01000003.1, from coordinate 57,627 downwards.
CATCTCATGATATCCAAAGGCTATTATATATACACCTGCATGAGATGCTGATTCAACAAAATTTTGTATTCTTCTTAGTTCAATCTCATCCGTAGGGAAGTTTTTTAAATTAATGAGTACCAAATGATACGTCTCTTTTAATTTTGACTTTTGATTATGTTCAGTGATACTTGGTCTGTTACAACATAATAACTCTTGATGGCGTCTAACAATGGTTTTTTCAAGTTCGGAAAAAAGGTCTGACATCATTTTAGGGTTATATACTGTCCGATACAACTGAACATGTTGTAGAGGAGAGAGTGAATAAAATTTCTTTTTACCAAAATCAAACATATTTATTTTTAAACTCTCATGAGGCATCTTAGAAAGTAATTCTAAACATAGGCTTTCTAACAAAGCATCTGCTTTTACTTCAGATACTTTGTCATAAAGTAAACAAAACCCACCATCATTTGTGTGTGTATATAAGGGCATTTTATCACTGCCCTTAGTTAAGTCTCCTATATGAAATCCCCAAGGAAATGCATAACGTTCATCTTTTTCTTCCATACTAAAAACTCACTTTATTTTTTGTGGCATTATATCACTATTTAGATTAGGGAAGCTATCTACTATTTGTTATGTTTTACGCTAAATATTCAGTCGTAGCCAATTCTACTTTTTTACCTTTTTGTTCCATCACCACCACAGTGATAGAATCACCTTCACTGTATCGTTCGGAGAGGTTATTGACACGTTCTTTCGCCACTTTGGAAATGTGAAGCAGTGCATCAAAACCATCTGGCATTTCAACAAAAAGGCCAAAGTCAACGATACGTTTTACTTTACCTTCATAGCTTTCACCTACTTTATATTCCATCTGCTTTTTTACTGGTGCTGAAGCGATATTTTCAATATGTGCTTTTGCTTCAGCTACCTTTTGTTTATCTCCTCCAGAGAGCTTAACACCACCTACATCACGATCAAGATCAATACTGACTTCAAATCTCTCAATGATTTCACGAATCGTTGCTCCTGCTTTTCCAATAATATCTACTATTTTAGATGGATGAACAGTAAAGTGTTCTGTACTTGGAAGTGCTTCACTTGACTGAATATCTTTTGCCGCTTCTTCCATAAGATTCAATATATGGGTTTTCCCTTGACGTGCCTTAGATAAAGCATCTTTAAGTACAGATAGATCTATCCCACCAAGTTTAATATCCATTTGCAGTGCTGTAATACCATGCCTGGTACCTGCCACTTTAAAGTCCATATCACCATCATGATCTTCAAGTCCCGTAATATCTGTAAGCACAGCATACTTGCCATTTTCATGCACAAGTCCCATAGCAATCCCTGCAACAAGTTCTGTGGTTTCAACTTCAGCTGCACGTAAAGCCAATGAACCACCACATATCGTGGCCATAGATGAAGATCCGTTAGATTCTAAAATTTCCGAAACCAAACGGATACTACCATCATAATGCAATGGAACAGTAGGCTCCATCGCTCTTTTACCAAGGTTACCATGTCCTAATTCACGACGTCCTGGTGCACCGATGTACTTAGCTTCACCGACAGAATATCCTGGGAAATTATAATGAACCATGAAATTTTCATACTGCTGAGTATTTTTTGTAATAAGCTCATATGCTTGTGCATCTTTTTTATCTCCAAGTGTAACAGTCACAAGTGCTTGCGTTTGCCCTCTTGTAAAAAGGCAAGACCCATGTACAGATGGTAAAATATTTGTTTCGATACTTATCTCTCTTACCTCATCCAATGCTCTACCGTCTGCACGGATATTTTTATCGATAATCATCTCTCTTACTAGCGTTTTTTTATACCGTTCAAGTACTTTTGTTACTAACGATTTGTCTGCAGTCTTCCCTTCATCATCCAAAGCTTCTAAGATATGCATACGTATCTTTTTGAGTTCAGAGGAACGTTCACTTTTTGACATATGTGCGATAGCTTTTTCCACATCTTGTGCATACTTGTCTGCAATATAGGTATAAAGTGTTGGATCTACTTTATCTTCAGCCATCTCTAGTGATAGTGGTTCTCTAACAAATGGTGTAAATACATCTACATACATCTTGGTTGATGTCTCTATCGCTTCTGCTGCCATAGCTATCACATCTACAAGTGCATCTTCTGAAAATTCATTAGCATGTTGTTCGTTATCATCTTCTGACGCCAATGTACGCATTTCAATCATAACAATATCTTTTCCTGATCCAACAACCAATAGATCCAATTCAGACGCTTCTTGTTGTGTCAATGTTGGATTTATCACTAAATTGTCACCTTCTGTACCTATACGTACTGCCCCAATAGAGGTTGTAACCGGTAAATCAGAAACAAAAAGTGCGGCATTAGCTGCATGTAACGCAGCTATTTGCATATCTACATTTTCATCTGCGCTGACTACCATAATAGAAATAGTCACAGGATAACAAAACCCTTGAGGAAATAAAGGACGTAAAGAACGATCTACTATACGGGAGGTAAGTGTTTCAAAGTCGCCTGGTTTGGTCTCTCTTTTTATGAATCCACCAGGTATTTTGGCTGCTGCATATGATTTTTCCATATACTGTACAGTTAAAGGTAAAAAATCTTCACCTACTGCTTTTTCATCTACCGCTACAGCCGCCATAAGTACAGCTTTACCTTGTGTATACATCACAGCACCAGACGCTTGTTTTGCTATTTTATTAAATGCAAATTTTTCCTCGAGACCATTGATCCTAATCTCTACAGTTTGTTCTTCCATCTCTTTTATATCCTTTTAAAATTAATCTTCTATTCTTATTGATTTATCCATGATTTGTTTTTTTTCATCATCGTATTCTGTATTCATCTGTCTAATAACAATCTCTTCAATCTCTTCAAAAGTCATTGATTCAAAATTTTTATAGTAGTATTCTATCGAAATATAGTTCTGTATCTTATGAGGACAAAATACCCCATCACATACAGTCAGTAAGTTTTGATACACAGTCCTGTCTAAAATAGGTGTTGCTATATAAATATTTTTAGCTTCTCGAGCAATAACTGACTTTAACGCCACCATCATAGTTAAGCCTGTTTCTATACATTCATCGGCAAGTACAACATATTTACCCTTCAGAGAAACCAGATCTTTTCCTTTACGGTATCTATATACATAGGCAAGTACTTCTTCTTCATATTTTCTTTGTGCTTCACTATATACGTAATCTTCATTTATTCCAAAGGAATCAATGAGCGCCTTATGCATCACAACTTCTTCTGTCTCTGATATCATGGCTATGGCTAATTCCGGATTATTGGGTGCCAGTATAGGTTCTGTTAACAGTATATCCATTTGTGCATGTATTTTTTTTGCGATTTGGTCAGCAAAAAACACCCCTCCTTCACTCACACCGATAACAACGGTTTCATTTTGGGTAAACAACGCAATGGGTAATGCTTCTATAAGTTGATTAGAAGCATCTTTACGATCTTTAAAATAACTGTTAATGTCTGTATCGTTGGGCATGATCTGCTCCTGGAAATTGTTTGGAAACTTCTTCTTCATCAAAAGTATAACGAAACTCTTCTATATACTTCATCAATAACTGATACGCACGATTTAACTGCTCCATCTGTATGTCATCACCACCTAAATCTGGATGATTTTTTTTAGCAAGAAAATGATACTGTTTTTTTACATCTTCTTTTGTGATGAGTTTAGGTAAACCCAAAATATCTAAGGNATTTTCTATTTCTTCTATAGGATTAAGCATTACCTTGTACCCACATTTCCTRGTCCACCAGCTCCAGTTCCAACTCCACCAAAAGGTATAAATTGGAATTGTACAAAAAATGTATTAAGGGTTGTAAAGCCTGTTGGTCTTGGGGTAATATCTTGTCTTATTGAAGCATCAACACTCCAACAGTCTTGGTGATAAGAACTACCAAACCGCCACTGTCTACTTGATGATTCATTAACATTATATGTCAAACCTCCATTGAACGAAACCCTATCGTTGTACGTATACGTGAAAGACATATCAACATCATTGGCCGTGCTAGCATTAGGTAAATCTGGTAAAACCTCTTTATATGTATGTCCCACAGATAAACTATAATCAGCTTCATACAAACCTAAACGTGTAGAGGACTCTCGTATTTTATTAAATTCATGAGAATAAATAAGATTACTATACATACTCAATCGACGCCAATTATAYTGCATTTCATTACTCATATCTGCRAATTTATACTCTCTATTAGTATAATATTTTTGTGAAAAACGTTGGAAAAATTTTAATCTCATATTCTTATCATAGATATATTGGCTAACAGAAAGGTCATATTGTTCTTCAGGTAAACCCACAGAAAAAAGATCTTTTTGTCCCTCRTCTAGTAAAGCAAATGCAACGGGAAACTGATTCTCACTCCCTGGTTTAAGATACGAAATTGAAGGTTGTAATACATGGATAAAGCTATCAAATTGTTTTGTTAGGTCTGTAAATAATTTGACCTTACTTATATTACTGTAATATTGAAAATCATTATATAAAAAAGTACCATTATTAAAAAAAGATTTCGAATAAAAAAACTCTTCTCCTATCGAAACATTTAAAAAATCATCAAAAAATGATATTGTAAATTCTATTGGTATACGTAATTCTACTTGACGCATGGTCGTACCTTTTTTTCTATCAAAATTATTGACTTTTAAATCGGTACTATACGTTAAATTGTTCCATATAAAATGTTGTAAATACTTATGTATTTGTATGGAGGGTAAAACCTGTATTGTTTCATCCTGATCAATATTATTTCGAGTGTCAATAAAATATTTGGCATTTAATCCTGCATAATAGTCATTACTATATGCAAAATAATTCACACGAGACTCCTGTAAAGGTGTCAAACCAAAATGGCTCAAACTATTTTGTTGTAAATTGAGATAGTCAATATCATTTAAAAAAGTAGTGTTCACATATAATCCATCTGTAAAACCTTTGGGTAATATGCTAGAAAAAACTTTAGAAGACTCATAATTAAATTCAAAACCATAATGACTGTCATTAGGTAAATTTTGTTGTTCTACATAACTTTGATTATCTTTAAAATATCCCATTCTCATTGTTCCGGAAGAATAAGCACTATCAACAAAACGAAATGTTGAGTATAGGCCTACCGAGCGTGAAGTGCGTATTTGTGGATTAACTTCCAAATCCATACTATCTGATATAGCCCAAAAAATAGGCTGTTCATATAAGAACCCTTCTAAATCCGAATATCCAAACCCAGGAAAAAGTAATCCAGAACTTCTTTCTTTATGTGTGGAAAATGCCAAATAAGGAGTATATAGTAAAGGTATATCTAAAAAATAAATTTTTGCATCATACACTTTCATATACTTATCTTGACTATCATAAACGGAACGGTCAAAAACCATTGTCCACAATGGATCTTCTATATCACATGATGACAGTATACTTCGTCCAAAGGTATAGTTTCCATCAGTGCGATGCGCATTATCTGTTAAAAGCCACACATCATTTTCATTTGAGAAAAAAAGTTTTTCAAAATGTACCTCTTTGGTATCTGTTTGGATTTCCATATGATTTGTGTGTTCTTTGGTGCCCTGATAACCTATCATTTCAACATTACCATCTAATATTAATAATTTTGTATTTTTATTGTAGATTGCAGAAGAGGCTTTTATAACAGAATTATCATAATAGACAACTACACCGTCTGTAGCTTCTACTGTATCTTTGCTTGTATGCAAAGATTTGGCAGTGACTTCTATTTTATTTCCCTTTGCATAAAGAAATAATGTACTCAAACATGCAAAAAGAGAAACATAATAGATAAGTTTAGACATCTATCACAACACAATGAGTCAATTTATCATGTAAAGTTTGTTTCAGTGGAAGGAAAAATGCTAAAAGGAACCCTAGATAAAACAGTACTTCACTTGTTATGCGGAACAATGCCCTTAAAAAAGCTTTAGATAATGTGAGATTCTCTCCATTATCTAAAGATATGGCTTTTATTTTCATCAGGTATTTACCTAAGGTCATTCCATTTTGCCATATAAACACTGTGTGGTAGAGTACTTTTAAAACAATAATTAATAGTAAATTATTCACCGAAAACTGATTCAGTTCCTGCTTAAAAATCTCTATTGCCTCTGCTGTTATTACATTAGGAAGATGAGAGGTAATTGTCATCAGTTGTTCATAAAAAATTATAAAAAGTAAAAGAGCAATGACAATATCATCTATTACAAAGGCAAAAGCCCTTTTTTTTGTACTTGATATAGGTAAAGAATCAGACATTTAATGGTTTCCTACAGTACCTGATAGGCTATATCAGTCCGACATTGTTTTCCTGCGTAGTGCACTTGTCCAACAAGCATATAGGCATGACGCTGTGCTTCTTTAATACTGTCTCCAATACCAACACACACCAAAACCCGTCCACCCGTTGCATACATTTTACCATCATCGTCCCTGCTTACTCCTGCATAAGAAATATGCGCATTTTTATTTAGTTCTTCATGATAAATATCATCAATAATAATCTCTGCAGGTACAGAACTTTTATAAGGATAGTCTCTACTCGCCATCACTACACCCACTGCATATTTGTCATGAAACTCTATTTTGATACCTTTTAAATCACCTGTTGCTGCTTTATAAAAGAGTTCAGATGCAGGAGATTTAAGTAAAGGCATCAACTCCTCACATTCAGGATCACCAAAACGTACATTGTACTCTAAAATAATAGGTTCACCTTTAACCACCATAACACCGATAAAAAGGACTCCTTTAAAAGGCATACCTTCCGATTTCATACCTTCCAAAGTAGGGATAATCACGCGCTCATCTAATTTTCGATAAATTTCATCATTTATCAATGGGGTTGGTGCATAGGCGCCCATACCTCCCGTATTTGGTCCTTCGTCGTTATTGAGTAGTCTTTTATGATCTTGCGCTGCAGGTAAAACAACATAGTCCTCACCATCACAAATAGCAAATACGGAAAGCTCATATCCATCTAGAAATTCTTCAACAACAATACTCGTCCCGGCATCCCCAAATGAATTCCCAGAAAGCATCTCCCCTGCAGCTTTTTTCGCCTCATCATGACTTTGTGCGATAATAACACCTTTCCCACCACACAAACCGTCTGCTTTTACCACAATAGGTACATCTAGTTTCTCAATAAATGTATACGCATCTTGCAGAGAATTTGTTTCAATATATTTGGCTGTTGGAACGTTATGTCGCGCTAAAAAGTTTTTCATAAAAATTTTAGAACCTTCCAACTGTGCTGCTTTTGCAGTTGGACCAAAAATGGTTAAACCCCTAGCTTCAAATACATCAACTACACCATCTACCAAAGGACCTTCAGGTCCTACAATAGTCAAATCAATTCCATTTACTTCAACAAAATCAGCCAATTGAGAGAAATCTGAGATACTCAAATTCTCCCCTAAAGTATCGGTTCCACCATTGCCAGGAGCAAAATAAATTTTTTCTACATTTTCATCTTTACTAAGTGCTAATCCAATAGAATATTCTCTACCACCTGCACCTAAAATTAATACATTCATAAATTTCTCCGAAATATCAAAAATCAACCAATTGTGGGCTTGTTTAGTAGTGATGAGAGTTGTACGTAGAGGGTTTTTCAAAATGTCTGAAGAAGAACTCCTCRTTCGTCGATGACATTTTGGGAAAGCCTATGCGTGCAAATATCGTTACTAATAAATGCCCCGGATGAGCGTTCTGCGTCAAGTCGGCCCTAATAAGCCAACGGTGTAGGAGAGAGTCTCTCTTTAGGGGACGGTTTCTCGTATATTAACTACACTCAAACGAAAGCTTCCACACACCAAAAGACTACATGTCCCACTAAGATTAATGTTGGACCCCAAATACAGTCGTCGCATCATCTAGGTTAAGTTAATTATATCCTATTTGGAATTATAGTTAGGCTTAAATTAAAGATTTTGCTTTTTTAATACATGCTTCGATCAATGGTTCATCTGCCACAACGCACTTTATATTTGCTGGCAAATGTTTTTTAGTTGATTCCCCTATCACAACTGCYRTATARCTTTYATCCCAKTYRAAAYTTTTAAAAAAACAMTRKATTGTWGARGGTGAAGTAAAGACTATGATAGCATCTTTACATGGTTTATCTGCATTTGTATACTTAAGACATGATGTTTTATAGATGATGTGCTCTGTTATCTCCATGCCTCCATTATATAAAAACTGCTTTACATCAAAAAATACTTCTTTAGGACGTAAATACAAGATTTTTTTAGACTGAAATTTTTGAATRATMTCKYTACCCARTYTTTCTCCATAAAATGATTCKGGMTTATATATCACCCYCCCWCCYAGWTTGRCTATTWCTCTTGCTGTTGCAGGACCGATAGCCAAACAGGGAAGCTCTTTCCATTTTGGATTCAATTGTTCTATACTCCCCACAGCTTGTTTTGAAGTAAACATGAGAATATCATAAYCTGAAAAATCTATTTGCACATCCAACAAAGTAAACTCAATCATAGGAAGATGACAGATATTTTCCTTTGCAATAGGTGATAAAAGATATATCATTCCTTCTCTTTTAATAAAGTGTGGTCATGTAACATTGCTTCATTGATTGCCTCATCATCATAAGGGTCAAGATGTGGTGTGATGACCCATTGTTTTTTATCTTCAAGTCGTTTAACCTTATCTTCAATTTCATCTGCAATTCTATGTGCTTCGATTAAAAACATATTGGGATGTAAAACCAAATGAAACTCAACAAAATTTGTATTTCCATCTGTTCTTGTTTTGAGCCAGTGATAGCTTGTAACTTCTGGATGTTTAGAGATTATTTCGCCAATTTCAGCAACGATATCTCCATCTAATGCTCGGTCTAAAAGTATTTCTATGCCCTCTACAATGATTGCATACGCTGAATATATAATGTATAACCCTATTCCCAAACCAAAAAGTGCATCAATCCAATCCAATCCCGTCACCGCAATCAATATTAACGCCAATAATACTGCAGTATTAGACCAAAGGTCTGTTTGATAGTGTAGGGCATCCGCTTTAATCACTATACTTTCTGTCTCTTTTGCAACTTTAAGTAAGTACTGCACTAAAAAATACGTAAGAAAAAGAGAAATAAGCATCGCGACAATCGATGGTGCCAATAAGGATGTCTCAGAGGTATTTACAAATTTTTCAATTGCCATATAGATGATATAAAGCCCTGAGATTGTAATAATCGTACCTTCTATAACAGCAGCAATTGCTTGTATTTTACCTTTACCATACTGATACGTATCATTAGGATTTTCTTCAGATTTATTGATTGCAAAGTAATTAAAAAGTGACACTGCCATATCTAAAATCGAATCAATCGCCGAAGCGAGTACTGCAACAGAACCACTTGCTAAACCTACTATAACTTTAATGAGTACAAGTACCATAGCAACTGAACTTGAGATTATAGTAGCACGCTTCTGAGGTGATTTTTTCTTGTTCACATATCATCCTTATTAAAAAACAGTGTTGTGTATTATTATAAATGATTTTATCATAAATAATTTATAAAATCATATATTGATTAATATAATCTCATTTATGTTATAGTTATCATTAAAATGTCATKCTTTTNATTASYTTAYARAARTTGACTTAAACACAYATCGGATAAWYAYWATGAATAATGAAGTAWATRYAGAAGATTTAAATCAAGCTATTGMTAATGATKCWATCTCWTTCAGCAWCCGTCTTACCTATGATAAATTAAGTTTTTACTATATTTCACTTCCTATTATGCTACTTGGAAATATTTTAGGTGCATTACTTTTAAGTGCTATGCAAATCAATGTTGTAGATYTATATTCTATAGGTATCTGGTTACTYGTGAGTTTTATCATGTTTATCTACCAACTTTATCAYTATTATCAAWTTAAAAATGMRRYTKRGKWAAWKMAAMWTAAARATGCTGACATCTGGCTCGATAAATATTATACCAACATACTTCTAAGTGGAATAGTCTGGGGAAGTGCTGCATTTTTAGTCTTTCCTGAATCAAACCTTTTAAATCAAATGATTGTGATGTTATTTCTATTTGCCATTGGTTTCTCAGCTATGGGAGTGCTCGCATCTAAGCAGGACTTGCTCTTAACCTATGTTTTAGCTACATATTCACCGCTTATTTTACGTTTATTTTTTATGGAAGATGCATTGTATACAAAAATTGCYTATGCTGTTTTAKCRTTAATGCTCATYATGATACTCATYGCAAAYTATTATGGAARKATCATTAATAAYTCCCTAAATAACCGTCAACACTTTATGACGATTAAACATACACATGAMAAACTGAAAGAACGRTTTTTYTCTCTATTCGARCGTGCYCCCGTAGGTATTTACTATTAYRATAAAGAGTTAAAACTACAAGATGTYAATACACATTTYATMCAAATGAATAAAATRGAAACRAAAGAGAGTTTACTTGATCTTAATCTGCATCATTTGAATGATCACAGAATCCTCACAGCACATCAAGAAGTGTTTAAAGGTGATACAGGTAATTATCGTGGTCCGTTTAAGATACAAGGAAGTGATACTAAAATTTATGTAAACCTTTCTTGTGTACCTATGTTTGATTCGGATGGAAATGTTGCTGGAGGCATTACCATTATTAATGACATAACAAATGAAATTACAGCAAAAGAAGAAATGATCAGACATGCTTACTATGATATACTTACCAATATTCCAAACCGTACGCTACTCATGGATAAATTAAAAAGTCTTCTCATAGATACCAATAGTCAGGAAGAATATGCTGCACTTCTTTTTTTAGATATTAACAATTTTAAAAAGGTAAATGAAACCTATGGACATGATGTTGGAGACAATTTACTTAAACAGATTGTACATCGTATAGAAAACATTATAAGTGGCCCTGAAACATTTGCCAGGGTAAGTGGAAACAAATTTGTTGTACTTATGCCCTCACTTCATAAAGATGAAACCCAGTCCCAAGATATGGCAAAACAGTATATTGACTCCATTAACAAACAATTTATTTTGCCCCTAAATTTGGCAGGAGAAGAGTATCATTTAAGTTTTACTATCGGTGCTGTGCTTTTTAATAATGATGATGCATCTGCTTATGATCTTCTCAAACGTTCAGAAACTGCAATGTATCGAGCAAAAAATGCAGCCAAAGGAACGAGTCTCTTTTATAAGAGCAGTATGAGTGAGTCCATTAAAGAACAATTACTTCTTGAAAATGATATACAAAGAGCAATTAAAAATAATGAATTTACAATCCACTATCAGCCTCAACTCGATTTTAAAGAAAATAAAATTACTGGTGCAGAAGCACTTGTACGATGGAATCATCCTACAAAAGGCTCCATACCTCCTGCAAAATTTATACCTATTGCTGAAGAAAGTGGMATTATTATAAAACTTGAAGACTGGATTTTTGATAAAGTATTAAGTGAAATTAAAATACTTAGTTTAGCCGAAAATGGTTTTACCCTCAATCATATTGCTATTAATGTCAGTACCATACATTTTTTACAACCGCATTTTGTTGAAAAACTCATGCTTCTTGTTAGTAAACACGAGGTTAAACCTGAATGGATTGAACTCGAAATTACTGAAAATGGTGTGATGCAAAACATTGAAGATGCCATCCAAAAAGTGCATGAACTAAAATCCTTTGGTTTTACAGTTTCCCTTGATGATTTTGGTACAGGCTATTCCTCTTTGGCATATTTAAAAGAACTACCAGTTGATACGATAAAAATAGATCAATCGTTTGTTTTCAAAATGTATGAAAATGCCGGTGATGCTATGATTGTAGAATCTGTTGTAGCCATAGGAAAAAAGTTTAATTTCAAAGTCTTAGCAGAGGGGGTTGAAGATGAAAAGACATTGGCACAGTTAAAAGAAATAAACTGTGACGCTTACCAAGGGTTTCTTGCACACAAACCAATGCCTTTGGAAAACTTAAAAAAATTACTGTGATATAGACATTAAATCACTTTTGCAGCCAAGGATGCTACACGCGAAGCAAATGCTGCTTTATCTTTAATTTCCACACCTTCAGAGAGTCTTGCAGAATCAAGTAGTATCCAAGAGATATCTTCAAAAAGTGCAGTATCCTCTAAAATAGCTAATTTTTTTATCATCTCATGTTCTGGATTGATTTCCATGATAAGAGGAGTCTCTGGCATTGCCTGTCCCATTTGGGCAAAAATTCCTGCCATCGCTGCCATAGGATCATTTGGGTCTTTAAGTACACATGAGGCACTTGTTGTCAAACGTGTTGAGACTTTAACTGCTTTAATTTCTTCCCCTAAAACTTCTTTGATTTTATCTGTTAATTCCTTGAACTCTTTTGCCAACTCTTCTTTCTCTTCTTCAGTTTTAGAATCTGGTGCATCTATAGCAGTAATATCTTTAAGTTCCCACTCTTTATATTTTTCAATCATAGGAGCAACGATACTATCTTCATCTTTATCATCCATGATGAGGACTTCAATGTTTGCTTTATTATATGCTTCAAGCAATGGAGAGTTTCTCAGTACTTTYTCATCRTCACCCACCATATAGTAAATCACTTTTTTCTCAGAGTCTGCACGTGATACATATGCTTCAAACCCTGTTAATCCTTCTTGTGTAGACGATTTGTATTTAACTATGTCCAAAAGAAGTTCTTTATTGACACGATCCATATAAATCCCCTCTTTTAAGAGTTTATTATATTGACTCGTAAACTGCTCAGCATCCTCTCCTGTAAGTTTTTTAATCGCTTGTAATATTTTTTTTGTAGAGTTTTGTTTCATATTTGCTAAAATTTTGTTCTCTTGGAGTAATTCACGACTGACATTTAGAGGTAAATCTTCTGAGTCCATTATCCCTCTAACAAATCGTAAATACACTGGCAATAACTCTTTACTATCATCCGTGATAAATACACGTTTCACATAAAGCTTTACGCCCGGAACATAATCAGGTCTGTACATATCCATAGGGGCTGTTTTTGGGATGTAGAAGAGTGTTGTAAATTCTTGTGCTCCCTCTACTCTGTTGTGTAAGTGCACAAGTGGTTCTTCACTATCATGCGAGATAGTCTTATAAAACTCTGTGTAGTCCTCTTTTTTAAGTTCTGTTTTAGAGAGTGTCCAAAGCGCTGTTGCTGCATTTATTTGTTCTGTTTTATTCTCTATTTTTGTTGTTTTCTCGTCACCTTCACCCTCTGTTACTTCTTCAGAATAGTTCAACATAATTGGGTAGGCAATGTGGTTAGAGTATTTTTTTACTACCTCTTGTGTTCTTGCTTTATCTAAAAACTCTTTTTCATCCTCTTTTAGCTTGATATAAATCACAGTACCGTGAGACTCTTTTGTCACCGGTTTTATCTCATACTCACCTGTGCCATCGGTTGAAAATTTATATGCCTGCTCTTCTCCGGCCTTTTTAGAGATAACATCTACTCTGTCTGCTACCATAAATACGGAATAAAAACCTACCCCAAACTGACCAATAAGATTAGAATCTTTVGCCGCGTCCCCTGTAAGGTTTTCCATAAATGCTTTTGTACCAGACTTGGCGATGGTTCCAAGGTTATCCATGAGATCGGCCTCATTCATACCTATACCATTATCGCCTATAGTAAGAGAATTATCCTCTTTATCCAGTTTTATAAATACTTTTCCAGACCACGTTTCTTCTTTAAATGTCTCATCCGTAAGAGAAAGATAATTAAATTTATCTATTGCATCACTCGAGTTTGAAATCAACTCACGAATAAAGATCTCTTTATTTGAGTAAAGAGAATGCGTCATGAGTTTAAGTAGTTGTCCTATTTCTGTTTGAAACTGATGTTTTGCCATTGGTTTCTCCTGTATATAATTTAATTTTTGGGATTATAGTATATTTTGTTTAATATTTCAAGTTTTTTTATAAGATAGTTTAGTCTAAGTGACTAAACTATCTATTAGAGTTGCCCTGTATATTAAAAATCAACACCAAATAAAAGTTTGCTAGTTGTTTTATTATTACCTATCGTAGGATTTGGATTAGAGTCATTTATGAAATCAAATACTAACCTAACTGAAAAAAAATCAAAAAGTGGAACTGCAAAACTTAAATTTGACCTAAATATCCAATCTTCACTTATATTTTGAAGACTAGGAAAATACATTATGAAACCATCGACTCTTAAACTATTGATCAGCACCAAATCATCAAGTTGATATTTACCTGTAAGTTGTACAGCAGCTACTGGAAAGTTTTTATTTTCAAATTGTTTGTCCGTATAACTTGTCGTAGCATATCCTATGCCAATACTGGGTTCAAGCCATTGTGACTTATCAAATTTAAACCTATGACCATACCCCACATTAGGGACAAATCGGTTTTCAATCTGTCTTGGACGATCATACTCTGCCAACATTGCGGCATAATAAAACTTATCATTACTAAAATGATTTTTATATGTTAAAATAMYWWYWWGTTYKWSTYWRTTKWRMASSKKRKKKKTRMCCTCTGTTTGGGTAGTTTCAAATGCATAATCAATATAAAGTTTGACTTCATGTTCGGCTTGCTTATGTTGCAAATTTAATAAAATATCTACTTTATTCTTTTTACTGATACCGCTTTCTATTTCAAAACCAACATTTATATTACCCTTGACATAAGGAAAAGTGTTTCTAATTTTATTTTCTAAAGAATCATCATCTCTTACTGACATTGCAAAATTGTCTATATCAGATATTTTAATCCGTCGAAGGTTATTATCTTCCATAACTTTTAGATACTTATTGTCTTCAATACCAACTACTCTTCCCTCTATATCCATACGCTTGAAAGAAATGTGATAATTATATTTTGTAACGATAGAGTCTATATCTTTGTATGCAATATGATTGATACCATCACTATAGTCTAGCCTGAAAGAAAGTTTTTCAGATCCAAGGTTGGTAACTCTTCCATGTAATACCATACCATGCACAACAATCGTGTCTTTTATCTCTTCTTTTTCCGATGGTTTTTCTATGTCCCCACTAGCGAATGCAAAAAGTAACGTAAACATGAAGATAAAAAAATATCTATATAATCCTGCATACATAAAAAAACCTTTTTACTATTATTGACAACGTTTAGCAGTAACCTCGTCAGATTCAATTTGACATAAAAGGGTATCTTGTCCACAATGTCTACATATATTTCTCATGGTAAACAGATACCATCCATCTTTATTTTTCAATATCGACTGTTTACATTTAGGACATGTGACTTTACTTTGAATGATAGCCAAAACCATTACAGGAATAACATAAAATAGATTTGCAGAAAATATAGAAAGGATTACTAAAAACCCTACTATAGTTGACAACAACATATATTTTACATAAGTAGGGATACACATACTAAAATTATTCCCACTCTATAGTTGCAGGTGGTTTTGATGAAATATCGTAAACTACACGGTTGATACCATCAATCTCATTAATAATCCTTCTACTCATACCTTCAAGTATATCGTGAGGAACATGTGCAAAAGTAGCAGTCATACCATCGACGGATTCTACCATACGGATACACACAGTGTTATCATAAGTACGGTTATCGCCCATCACACCTACAGACTGCACATTGAGAAGTACTGTAAATGCTTGCCATACTTTATCGTAATAACCAGTAGCTTTAAGTTCTTCTTGCATGATGGCATCAGATTCTCTTATCAGTCTGAGCCCCTCTTCTGTAACTGCTCCCATAGTACGTATAGCAAGTCCAGGACCAGGAAAAGGATGTCGTCCTATCATGTCTTTAGGCAGTCCAATCTCAAGCCCCAGTTTACGTACCTCATCTTTAAATATCTCTCTAAGAGGTTCAACAAGTTCGAAGGTCATCCAGTCAGGAAGCCCCCCTACGTTATGGTGAGATTTGATCGTTTTTGATGGTCCTTTTACTGAGACTGATTCTATTACATCTGTATAAAGTGTCCCTTGTGCAAGGAATGCAACATCAGTATGCTTTTTAGCCTCTTTATCAAAGACTTCTATAAACTTTTCGCCTATAGCTTTTCGCTTTGTTTCAGGATCAGAAACACCTTCAAGTGCAGCCATAAATTCTTTTTTTGCATCCACAGTAATGAGAGGAATATCAAGAAGTTTAAACATATTTTGTACATCTTCAACTTCATTTTTACGAAGTAAGCCTTGATCTACAAATACACAAATGAGTTGTTCTTTAGGGAGTGCCTCATTTAGCATAGCAGCAACTACAGATGAGTCAACCCCACCACTGACACCACAAAGTACTTTTTTGTCACCTACTTGTGCTTTTATTCCTGCTATTTTYTCTTTTGCGAAGCTTCCCATRTTCCAAGTGCTRTCACAKCCACAAATGTGCTTAGCAAAATTCTTAAGCATCCCTGTACCYTCAACYGWATGATGTACYTCAGGGTGAAATTGAAATGCATACACTTTTCTAGATTCATCTGCGATAGCTGCATAAGGAGAATTTTCAGACATTCCAACCACTTTAAATCCAGCAGGAATACCCTCAGCTCTATCTCCATGACTCATCCATACGATGCTGTCGTCTGTAATACCTTTAAAAATGCTAGAATCATTCTCTATTTTTAATTTTGCTTTTCCATATTCATGATGATCTGCTGCCACAACAGAGCCACCGAAATGTTGGGTAATCAGTTGCATACCATAACAAATACCCAAGATAGGAAGTCCCAACTCCCAAATACCCTCATCTGGTCTATAAGCATCTTCAGCATAGACCGATGCAGGACCACCAGAGAGGATGATACCTTGAGGTTTTCTAGCTTTTATATCTTCTAGTTTTTCACGGTATGGGACAACTTCTGTATACACCCCTGATTCTCTCAGTTTTCTTGCAATAAGTTGCGTGTATTGCGAACCAAAGTCCAACACCAAAATAGGTACTTGTTTACAACTTGTCATATATATTTCCTTGTATTTATATCAATAAATTTATAGCATTATTAGTAAAATAAAGCCKAAKAAASATRAAGRTRCRCTAGTCRGATTCCATATAATGTGAGCCTAAAGACTTTGTACGGGCCAATGCTGCTTCTACAATAGCAGAAGCCGTGTTTAAACGTAATTCAAGCAATCTACCTATCTCTTTATTTTTCATATCATAGATAAAGTTTTTTGCTTCATGAAGCCCTTTGGTTGTCCGTATAATTCCTATATCATCCCACATGACTTGACGTAGCTTTTGTTTATATTTTTTATCATTTTCTTTGTGCAAAATGTTACCGTAATCTTTCTCAAAAGTAGGTGTTATCACATCTTGATGTCCTTTGGCTAAAAGGTGTTCAATGGCACGCTTTGCGAATACCACTCCCTCAAGCAATGAGTTCGATGCCAAACGATTCGCACCATGTACTCCCGTACATGCTGCTTCACCAATGACATAAAGCCCTTCCATACCTGGGATGCATCCATAAGTATCACATTTTATGCCACCGTTTGAGTAGTGAAATGCAGGTGATATAGGGACTCTGTCTTTAGGAAAATAATATCCTATTGCCCCAAAAGTACGTGTAATATTTGGAAAACGATTTTCAAACCACTCCTCTTCAAACATAGAAAAATCCAAATATGCCTGTTTACCCGTTTTACGTTTATAATCAAAAATACTTCGCGAAACTATATCTCGACTTGCCAACTCACCACGCTCGCTGTAATCAAATAAAAAACGTCTGCCTTCATCATCAACTATATGTGCTCCCTCACCTCTAAGTGCTTCCGTAAGTAAAAGCTTTCTAGCATAAGGGGTATCTACAAACACGGTAGGATGAAACTGCATAAATTCCATATCGGCTAATTCAATGCCCTTTTCAACACAAATTCCATGTATATCTGAGGAGACAGTTCTTGAGTTCGTATTGTAGGCATAGAGTGAGCCTATGCCTCCCGAAGCGATAATAACATCATCCGCATATATCGTAGTAGGCTCATAGTTTACCGTTGCCTTTACCCCATAACAACGTCCATCTGCTATAAGTAAGTCATATACTAAAGTATTTTTTTGCAATTGATGCATATTTTGCACCATCATAAAATAGTGCATGTAACGTCCTGTAGCATCACCTCCTGCATGAACGATACGCTCTACAGAGTGTGCTGCTTCTTTCGTAAAAAGGATATTACCCCCTTCGTCTTTATCAAACGCCATACCCTTAGCGGTGATATCTGCGGTAGTTTCAAGTGAAGTACGAGAGAGGATCTCTACAGCTTCTTTATTGTTATGATATGCACCTGCGGACATAGTATCTTCCACATGCACAGGAATATCTGCTTCATTTAAGGCTGTGACCATACCCCCTTGTGCATAAAAAGTATTACACTCCCATGGAATGTCTTTACATACAACCAATACTTTTTTACTCTTAGGTATATTCATTGCAGCATAAAGCCCTGATAYTCCTGCTCCTACAATAAGAACATCATACTTTTTCAAGAACTATCCTTTTTGCATTGTATTTTTTTCTGCAACATACACCGGGTTTGTTTTATGTCCACATCCCACTAACACCATACAGCAAACAAATGCTATAATAAAACCATGAAAAACGCGTCTACTATTTTGTCTCATCTTACTAATCAACCTCAATTTCGATATTTAAAACAACAAGCTTGTTACRCGAAGTATATCAAACTTCTGGGACAAAAATACCAAAAAGCCATAGCATTTGTATATATCAAAAACCAAACCCTCTTTATAGCTGTCACCCACCCCGGCTTTAAAATGGAACTTAATTATAATAAAGATTTATTAAAAGATGTATTAACACAGCTTGTTACGCATGATAATAAATGCAATATGATGCAAGCTGACAAAGTTGTGGTTTTCCACAGTAAATACCATCCTGTCAGCAAAGAAAAAGAAAATGTGCTCACTATCCCATACTACACTGAACTCTCAAGTAGCCATTTTCCCATAGAAAGTAACGATGATGAAATCATCAAAAAGTTTCAACAAACAAAAGAACACATCAAATGCAATCAATAGTTCAAAACCTCCCTGCATCTGCAGGGGTGTACCAGTATTTTGATGAAAAAGGAAAACTCTTATATGTTGGCAAGGCGAAAAATCTTAAAAACAGAATCAAATCCTATTGGCGTTTTACCCCAAACTTTTCACCCAACCTTACACAAAGTCCCCGTATCTTAAAAATGCTCCATGAAGCAGAAAAACTAGAATATATTGTGGTTGAAAGTGAAGAAGATGCACTTATACTTGAAAATTCTCTCATCAAACAGCTCAAACCCAAGTACAATATCTTACTACGTGATGATAAAACCTATCCCTATATCTACATCGATGAATCTCTGGATTATCCACGATTTGAGATTACTCGAAAAGTAGTAAAGGGAAAAGAAATTTCCTATTATGGTCCATTTCCTACTGGAGGTAGAGCATTRCTTGATGCTCTATATGAAGTATATCCTTTGGTACAAAAAAAATCTTGTTTGAGAGAAGGAAAAGCCTGTCTTTTTTACCAAATTAAAAAATGTCTAGCCCCATGTGAAAAGAAGGTAACAGTAGAGGCCTACAAAGAGATAGTAACAAAAGCCAAAAGTTCTATCGTAAAACGTAAACAACTTATCAAGACACTGGAAGAAAAAATGACYCATCTTGCCATGAATGAACGTTATGAAGAAGCTGCTGACCTCCGTGACTCTATAGACGCCATTTCAACACTTTCCATCTCTTCCAATATAGATTTAGCCAAGGCACTTGATCTTGATATTTTTGCCATACAAAATGGTGATGAGCGTGGGGTCATTGTCAAAATGTTTATGCGTGACGGAAAAATTATTTCATCTTCTTATAGTTATTTTAGACATACACATATATTTGATGAAAATGAAGCTTATAAACAAGCGCTCTTAGAATTTTATGCCATAGATAGTCCAAATATTGCCAAACAAATCTTAACAGCACACAGTTTTGATGAAAGTACACAAATAGCTTCCACGCTTTCAACACGATTAAACAAAAAAATAGAAATACACACACCACAACGTGGAGCCAAAGCAAAACTCATTGCACTCGCAATGCAAAACTGTGAAGAATTACTGCGCAAAAAACTTGACGATAGCATCATCGAGCAAAAAATTGCTGACCTTTTTGAACTCTCTGTCATTCCTTACCGTATAGAAACGTTTGACAATTCACATATGATGGGGGCAGCTACCGTTGGAGGTATGGTCGTATGGGATGAAGGTTCATGGGATAAAAGTACATATAGGCGATATGAGCTTCATCAGAAAGATGAGTATGGGCAGATGAGAGAGATGCTTTCAAGACGTATAGCAAAATTTAAAAAACAGCCTGCCCCAGATTTGTGGATACTTGACGGAGGACAAGCTAATTTAAATTTAGCCTTAACACTCTTACAAGAAGCCAACGTCAATTTGGATGTCATTGCCATTGCAAAGGAAAAACTAGATGCAAAAGCACATCGTGCCAAAGGTGCTGCTAAGGATCTGCTCTACACAACGCATGGTCTTTTTGAGTTAAAAGCCAATGACAAGAGACTGTATTGGGTACAACGTCAACGTGATGAAGCACATCGCTATGCAATCACCTATCACCAAAATAAAAAACGTAAAGATGACGTACAAATTTCTTTACTCAATCAAAAAGGTATAGGCAAAGCAACTGTTGCAAAACTCATACACTATTTTGGTACCTTTAAAGCAATCGAAAATGCAAGCCCTCAAGAGCTTGAAAAAATAACCAGCAAAAAAATTGTAAACCTCTTAAAAAATAGTACTAACTAAATTTATTTGACATTTWTTTGACATTTTTTTGWWRTATTTCAAAAC
Organism: Sulfurovum sp.; assembly: GCA_002733355.1. Classification (GTDB taxonomy): domain Bacteria; phylum Campylobacterota; class Campylobacteria; order Campylobacterales; family Sulfurovaceae; genus Sulfurovum. The sequence goes on along the minus strand of NVVN01000003.1, from coordinate 36,725 downwards.
TAATTATTTTATAAAAGAGCTACAGATAGATTTAATTCATATTTTTTACTAAAAAAACATTTATTTCATGCTATATTTAGCTTATTTGTTATAAAGTTTGAATAGAATAGTTCTAACAAGGAAGCCAGGCTATGCAAAGACCCATCCCTATTTATGAAGAGTACACCTTTGAAAAAGGTTTAATTATAAGTTCTACAGACCTTCAAGGTATTATCACGTATGTCAATAAAAAATTTTGTGAACTAACCGGATATTCAAAAGATGAACTTAAAGGACAAAATCATAATATTATCAGACATCCCGATATGCCCAAAGCTGTATTCAAAGAACTTTGGGACAGTGTACAATCTGGTAAAGAATGGACTGGACTTATCAAAAACCTGAGAAAAGACGGCAAATATTATTGGGTTTATTCACATGTCAGTCCTGTACTTGAAAATGGTGATATTTATGGTTATACTGCGGCAAAAAGACCAGCATCTTCAGCAGAAATAAATGAAGTGACTCCTCTTTACGTTGAAATGCTAGAAAAAGAAAATAATTAAAAGGATAATGTAGATTATGTATTATATTACCAATCAAACTAATCAGGTTATTGCTGCGGATGACAGCCTTTTACAAGCTCTTAACCTTGAAAGCATTGATGAACTTATCAAAAAAATTCTTTTAGAAGAAATTTCTTTTACTACACTCTCTCAGGAAAGTATGGAGATTGTCACTCCCGCAGATACCCTCACGTACATGATACAAAAATCATCCTTGTCAAGTATGCTAGGTGCATTGAATTTAATACAGTTAAACGCTGTCCCTGAAGAGGAAGAAGAAACACTGTCCATTTTAGATGATGATCTAATTTCTATTAAAGACGGCCTCCCTGAAGATGAGTCAAAAGAAGAGGAAGAAGAAACAGTACACGAGACAAGAGATGAAAATGAACTTTTTGAACTCACACTCCCTGATGAAACAGAAGAAGTTATTACGTATAATAAAAAAATATCATTAACGCAAGAGGAAGAAACACTGTCCGTTTTAGATGATGATCCAATTTCTATTAAAGACAATTTCATTGCAGATGAGTCAAAAGAAGAAGATGAACTTTTTGAACTCACACTCCCTGTGATTCCTGAAGAAACCATAGATGAAATTGTCTTAGCAAATACTGCAGATAGCATAATCGCTCAAGAAAATATTGAAGAAAGTACACCTACGCTTGATTCTACGCCAATAGTTATTGATCTTTATGAAGTAAGTGAAATGATAGGTATTTCCACAGAAGACTACAACACGTTTTTAAATGAATATATTGATGCAGCTATTTCTCTCGAACAAGACCTTCAGAGTACAGACAATGAAAAACGTTCATCTGCCATAACAACCCTTGCCCAGCTTGCAGATATATTGCAACTTCCTGAAGTTAATACTATGGTTAAGCAACTTTCTTTAGAATCAGAAAACAATCATACTACATCTGTAGAATGGTTTTATAATACTCTTTCCAGACTGACAACAATCCAAAGTAACGAGATACAAACTACCCAAGACACAGAAGAATCTAGTATCGAAGATGAAATCGTCTTGAATGCTCCAGCGTCAGATACAATAGAAGAAAAAAATGGTTTTGGCACTATCTCCCTAGAAGGCATTAAGCCTATACATTTTGATTTTCAATTAGAAGCAGCTGCAAATGACTTGTCATTACCAGTAGAACTTATTGAGGAGTTTGTACATGACTTCATTGAACAAGCACGGATAGAAACAAAAAAAATGTTATTATCTTATGAAGAAGGTGATCTCGACAGCATACAGAAAATTGGACACTTGCTTAAAGGAGCTTCGAGCAACCTACGCATCAATGCCCTTTCAGATACACTATATGACATCCAATTTTGCGAAGACAGTAATCAATTAGAAAATTTTATTAAAAGATACTGGGCACATTTTTTGTCTTTTGAACAACAAATTAATATTATTTCAAAATAAAAGGATTTGACAAATGACTATTAAAAATAGACTTAAACTGATTGCACTCTTACCAATTATACTTCTGGCATTACTTTCAACTTATTTTCTTGTGATTACATATATAAATTATGAAAAAGCCAATACAGTAAAAACTATTTTAAGTAATAATGCAAAGCTCGCAAACTTACTCACAGAAACAGGTAAAGAGCGTGGTCTCACTGCAATGTATCTTGCAAGTGGACAAAAAGAATTTATAGACTCACTTAAAAAACAAAGAAAGAACACTAATCAGACTATAGTTAATACCAAAATTAATCTTGTAATTGAAGATACTGGTTATATACCCATTTTACTTGACCTTTTAGGAGAAGGAAATACCTTTGATACACAGAAGTATCAATCACTTATAAGAAATCTCGAAAAACTACCTCAAATTCGTAACCATGTTGATGAAGAGAGTGCTGATTTTAAAAAAATATTTTTAAATAGCTATACCAATAGCATCTCAACACCTATACTTGACAATCTTCTACAAATCAATCGCTTTGCACTCAACACTGAAGTTACATCATTGATTTCAACACTTTCACAACTTTATACTGCAAAAGAGAATGCTGGGCTAGAAAGAGATCTTGTTTCTTACTATATGGCAAAGAAAACATCTATGCCATTRAAAGATATTGCTCTTTGGGATCAATTTAAAACAAAAGCAAATATGTTTGATTTTGTACAAGTGAGTATTCCTGCTTTACGCCAAGAACTAAAGACTATTTTCAAGAATCCAACTAGTATTCGGATGCTACAGAAATTATCTGAAATATCTTCTTCTGTTCAAACAGATGTAGATAATGGAAATTATGCGGAAGAAGCTATGGACTGGTTTGCACTCCAAACACAAAAAGTTTCACTTCTATCAAAAGCTGAACTCTTCGTGTCAAACACCTTATGGGAGAAAAGTGATATATACCGTCAAAAACAACTTATACTACTTGCAATTGCAGCTTTCCTCTGGATACTCAGTTTTATATTGGCTTACATAGGATATAAAACTGCCCGAGACATCTCAAGGAATATTAAAGAGCTTGAAGATGTATTAAATAAAGCTGTGGATGAAATGAAAAACAGTGAACAATATTTCTCTTCTGATACTTCTGAAATTGAAAATGTTAATCTTGATACCCATGAAGGGACAAAAGAAGCTTATAGATTCCTAGAAACTCTGGTAGAAACAGCAAAAGATGATAAACTAACGGCATTACGTGCRAATGAAGCAAARTCCCTTTTCCTTGCAAACATGTCACACGAAATYCGTACMCCACTCAATGGTATAGTCGGTTTTACAGAAATCCTGAGAAGTACAGATTTGACTGCAGAGCAAGATGAATTCCTTGCAATCATTGACAAAAGTTCAGAAAACCTACTCAGTATTATCAATAATATTCTTGACCTTTCAAAAATTGAAAGCAATAAAATTGAAATTGAAAATATTGTATTTGACGCAGCTGAAGAATTTGAAAGTGCTGTTGAAACGTATGCAGTATCTGCTGCAGACAAAAATATTGATTTAAATTACTATATGGACCCAACTATTTCGACTAAACTCAAGGGTGATCCAACTAAAATTAAAGAAATCCTTATTAACCTTCTCTCCAATGCTATTAAGTTTACCAGCTATGGGGGAGAAATCAATCTTATAATAAAAAAAATACATAACGAAGGTGACCTTAACCCTAAGATATCATTCTCTGTTCAAGATGATGGAATCGGTATGACAAAAGACCAACAAGGCCGYATTTTTGAAGCATTTTCTCAAGCTGATGTTTCTGTCACAAGAAAATATGGAGGAACAGGTCTTGGACTAACAATTTCAAGTCAATTTGTTGAACTTATGGGAGGAGAACTTGAACTAGAAAGTGCCAAAGATCATGGAACAACTTTCTTCTTCGACCTACCACTTGAAGAAATAATTTCTAATGAAATTAACTATATCCATTCATTCAGTGATGTCACTATAGGTAAATATGAACAAGAAATTCCGACAAAAYTAGATAACTATCTTGAAGATTATTTTAAATATTTTGGACCATCTATTAAACATTTCGAATCTATTTCAAGTCTCAAAGAATTAACCGATAATGATATCTGTAAAAACTATTGGATTGATATTGATAAAGCAAAACAAAATATATTGGATGCCATACACAATCTTGACAAAGAAAAACTTATTGTCATTGCCAATGTTACTAGTCGCTCCAAAATAGAAGAATTAAATATAATTCAAGATAATGTAATTTATAAACCTGTTACATTAAGTAAAATAAAAAATACACTTATTAAAAGTACGTCATATCTGCCACAAATTATTGAAGAAGCACTTCCAGCACATGCAACAAAATTTGATGCAAAAGTACTGGTGACAGAAGATAATATTATTAATCAAAAACTTATTAAACGTATACTAGAAGAGCATGGGATTACAGTCGAACTTGCAAATAATGGACTGGAATCTTTTGAAAAGCGTCGAAACAACCATTATGATCTTCTATTTATGGATATACAAATGCCTGTTATGGATGGTATTGAAGCCACCCATGAAATACTTGATTATGAAGAAGAGGAAGAGGTACCACATGTACCAATCGTTGCATTAACTGCCAATGCACTAAAGGGAGACAGAGAGAGGTTTCTAAATGAAGGTATGGACGAATATATCACCAAGCCCATAGAAACTTCAGAATTACTTTATGTACTTAATAAATTTTTATCAGATAAATCAACTATCACTGCATCAAAACAACCTGATGAGAAAGATGAAGTCGTCATTGAGAAAGAAATTAAAATAGACACAAAGGTTACAGTTCTAGATAATACACCTCTAACCCTAGAACCTGAAGATAATACAGAAGCTATCACTCTTGGTAGTGATGAAGATACTTTAGAAGATAAAAAGATTTTAATTGCTAAAAAGTTTTTACTTGAACGTAGAATACTTATCAAAGTACTAGAGAATTTAGGGTACACCTATGAATCTTTAGAACAAATAGATTCTTTTCAAAGTAAAGTTGATTCAGGAAAATATGACATTATTTTTACGGACGATGATTTAGTCACCGATAAAATGAGTGATATAGATAACAATCTTGCTATAATCACAACAAAGAGATCTAAAGATGAGATTATAGATCTTATACGTAAACAGAGAGGATAACACTAAATGGCATTAAAAGTATTGATAGTTGACGATGATTTCATCAATAGAAAATTACTACAAACATTATTAAAAAAGAATACTGATGTAATAGATATACAAGAAGCTGAAAATGGCTCTGAGGCATTAGATAAGTTGAAAAAAGACTCTAGTATAAATCTAGTATTATTGGATATTATGATGCCTATTGTAGATGGGGTAGAGTTCTTGAAAATATTTAGATCAAATATGGCAAACTCACATATACCTGTCATTGTTTTGTCCACAGATGATACAAGAAAAACTGAAGTCTTTGACAATGGTGCAAATGACTTCTTAAGAAAACCTATCAAAGAAGCTGACCTTTTTAAAAAAATGACTCAATGGTCTTAAGGCTTTAAAAGTTTGACATACTAAAGTCAAACTTTTACACAAATCTAATCTACGAACACCTCATTTAATACTTCATCAACATGTGAAACACCGATAATMTGAATATTATTTTTTACTTCATCCGGTATGTCATCCAAGTCGCGTTCATAATTTTTTTCTGGTATAAGTGCTTTTTTGACACCTGCTTTGTATGCAGCAATTAGTTTCTCTTTAAGTCCACCGATAGGAAGTACTTTACCGGTCAATGTCACTTCGCCTGTCATTGCTATCTCATTATCTATTTTCTTCCCGCTTAAAATAGATGCTATCGCACTTACCATTGCTATACCCGCACTTGGTCCATCTTTTGGTGTTGCACCCTCAGGGACATGTATATGAAGATCATAACGTTTGTATACTTCACTTGCATCAACACTTATGCCATCTTCACGTTCTTTCACACTTTTTGGTATGGTAGAAGGATCAATAGCTATGCCCCCTCGGTCTATAAGTATTTTCACAACAGAATGTGCTATACGTACAGACTCTTTCATGACATCCCCAAGACTTCCTGTAAGTTGCAATGCCCCTTTTCCTTTTATTTTAATGGCTTCAATCGTTAAAACATCACCACCTACAGCTGTCCAGGCAAGACCATTTACCACACCCATTTGTGGTTTTGTATGTACTGTAGAGATTTCAAATACTTTTTTGTCTGTAAATTTATCTAAATTATTTTTTGTAATTGTAATACAGTCTTTACTTTTATCTTCTAAAAGTCTTCTGGCCGTCTTACGCATAAGTCCGGCTATTCTTCGTCTTAAATTTCTTACACCAGCTTCTCTGGTATACTCATCTATAAGAAGCTTTAATGCTTTATCAGAAATAGAAAATTCTCTACGTTTTAACGCATGTTTTTTGAGTTCCTGTGGGATTAAAAAGCGTTTGGCTATTTCAAACTTCTCTTTTGGTGTATAAGAGTTAAGTCCTATAAACTCCATTCTATCTCGTAATGGTGCTGGAATTCGTCCAACATCATTGGCAGTGGCTATAAAAATAGCTTTACTCAAATCAATGTTAAAATTCAAATAATAATCTCTATACTTACTATTTTGTTCAGGATCGAGTATCTCAAGAAGTGCTGCAGTAGGATCACCTCTCATACTACGACCTACCTTATCTATCTCATCTAGAACGATTACAGGATCCATACTTTTTGCTTCTATCAACCCTTGCACCAAACGACCGGGCATTGCTCCAACATATGTTCTTCTGTGCCCTCTAAGTTCATTCACATCTTCAAGTCCTCCTAAAGCTATACGCACCAGTGGTCTACCCAGTGCTGTTGCTATAGAGTTTGCAAGTGATGTTTTACCAACACCCGGAGGTCCGGCAAAACAGAGTATGACTCCACCTGTTTGTTTCTGTTTTATGCCTCTCAGTTCTGCCAGCTCTCGTACTGAAAAAAACTCAACGATTCTTTCTTTTGGTTTTTCCAGTGAGTAGTGGTCTTTGTCCAACTCTTCAGARACTTTTTCAATACTTAAATTTTGTTTTGTYAATTGYCCAAAWGGYAATTCAAGTACCCAYTCCAAATARCTTTGYAAKACRTTRGCATCTGCAGAATCWGGGTGCATACGGGCAAAACGATTTAGTTGTTTATTGATTTCTTTAAAGGCATCTTCTTGCATATGAGGTTTTAATGCCTCTACTTTTTCTCTAAAAGTTGCAATCTCCTCTTCTCTTTGTGTATCCATACCAAGTTCTTGTTGTATCTCTTTAAGCTGCTCTTTTAAAAAGTACTCTTTATTGGTCTGTTCTATTTTTGTATGTACTTTTGTACGTATTTCACGTTGTACTTTTGCAGACTCAATCTCAGAAATCACTACATCTATCAAGGCCAAAAGTCTTTTTTCAATATTTGCTTCAATATAAAGTGCGTATGCAACACTTTTATCAAGCTTCAACATAGAAGAAACTAAATCTGCAATACGATGTGGTTCATCGTTTTCTTCTATCGTGCGTACAAGATCTGCAGGGAAAGAACTGTTTAATGCAGAAAGATTTTTGATATTGTCACGTAAAATACCCATAAGTGCATCTGCTTTAAGTTTATTAAAACTCTCAGGYTCTAAAATATCAATAATTGCACGRTTAWATTCGCCTTCTTGGGTCTSYACAATATGCCCTCGTGCAAGTCCTTGAAAAAGTATCTTTACTCTGCCATCTGGTATCTGTACCTTCCTCATGATGGAACCCACCACGCCCACCTTATACATCGCATCAAAATCTCTGCTACCTTCTTTCCCTTCTATGGACGAAGTCACAAAAAGTAAAGAGTTATTTTCCATAGCATCTGTTGCCGCATCAATATCTTTCTGGTTAGTAAGAAAAATAGGGCTTATCATAAATGGATAGAGAAAAAGTTCATCTTCTACCACTATAGGTAATGTGGTTGGAAATGCATCATAATCACTGAGTTGCATAGTTGTATTCCTTTAAAATTAAATAGTTTATTCTGTCTTTCAAGCAAGAAAAGACTCTCGCTTTTTCTTTCCATTAATTTGTTGTTTAGTCAAATACTATGCCAATAATCCCTTTTTCAGGTGGCGTTATATCTGTTGAAGCAACGATAGATTCATTATTTTTCTCTCTATATATTATTGCTGCTTTTGGCTTTCCTGTACGATCATATAATGCAGCAATATTTTCATTTAACATATATTGGCTCATATGAAGTCGTATTAACATCGTGCTCACCATTGACGTATATAATGAACCTGGATATCTAATGATATATGTATGTCCTTTTTTAATACTGTTCATAATGAGTTTTTGATCCTTATACACCTCTTTAATACCTAAAAAAGAAGCTTTCAGTTTCAAAAACTCTATAAATTCGCGATTATCACTTTCGCCATAACGCTTATTATACTCATCTAGATAATAATTAGCCAATAAGTATTTTTCATTGTCCATATGCGCATGGGCTAACATACTAATGGCTGTTGGCATTAGAGGTGACCGTATATGTTCACTTTTTAAAGAGATATAATAGGCATCTGCTTTATCCATATTGCCATTACCAATGCTTTTGCCTATTTTTTTATACCAATACAATGCTGGCTTGTTAAACTCTTCAACTTCTTCAGAACTTGCACATCCTACAACAAATAACAATACTAATATCATACCTGTCAGTATACTTCTAGTCATATTCATTTTCAACCTTATAAATATATTAGTTTTATCATAGCTCAAAATACGTAAGAGGTGAATTAGCTTTGGTATTATTTAACAAAACCTTAGTCAAAAACCAATATAGATTTCATCTCTTTAACGCTATTTTATCCAGCTACAGAAACACGGCCTGTTTCTTTTTCAATACTAAATATTAATGGAGCGATGTCATCTTGCTCAAACGTCAACGTAAGATTACAATCTGTAGTAACAAGAGAAGCATAGTTTGGTATTACAGATGCCGTATATCCACGATGTGGCCGTCCTAAATTATCAAATCCTATATAGTTTGATCCTCCTGTACATCCCCCACCCCAACTAATGTTAGCAGATGTAATCCCAAATCTTTTTGTGATAAATATATTTGCAGATGCATTTGTTTGTCCAGAGAGATCGCTTGCACACGGAGCACCGTTTAAGCCTATCATGGGTAAATTGGTCGCAGGGTCAATAATTTCTTCTCCTGCATCAATATTACCACCTGTATCTTTATCTGATGCGACATAATAAAATATACCATTATCACTACAACCTTGAAAACCAAATCTCCAAAACTTTCTTTGCCATTTCAACTCATTGGGGTCAATAACATTATCCATAAGAGCATAGTGTTGTGCATAGCGTATGGCAGAGAGTATGCTATCAGCAGCTTCTTGTCGTATATCACGTTCTAAACGAGGCATTGCAAGTGCGGCCAATATGCCTATTACAACTATAGCCATTACAAGCTCTATCATTGTAAATGCCTGTCGTTTCATTTATCTATCCTTTTACAAAAATTTCTTTAATTGTATCATAATTACTTATCCTTTTATATCTATCTCAGATTAAGTGTGGTATCCTTAATTTTAAGTATTGCACAAGAAAAGGCCAAACTTACTGTGAGGTAAGGACGGAAAGCCACGGGTCTCTAATCAGACAGCCGGGTTACCCATATGTTACATCACAATATATTTACCGACATCATTTTCAAATGTAGATACAATTTCTTGTTCGATATAATATTGAACTTCATTTAAAGGTGTTGTCATGAAACATTCACATATTTTACTCATTTTTTTACTCATTGTCTTATGCTTAACACCCTTTACCTATGCTGCCACATTAAGTGATAATTTTGAAGTCAATGATGGAGGATGGATAAACCATCAAGGTATAATTAACGCACCTAACCCTATAAACTCCAATGTATTGCACCTTGCCCATCAAGACTATAGCTACAAAACTTATGATTTTGGAATTGCCGCAGCCAATGCAGATATCACAATAAATTTTGACTTTGCAGCTGTAGGTAAATGGGAGACTAATGACTATTTTGGTGTCTATTTTAATGGAGCTTTTCGATATTATAATAGCATTACAGGAACAGATGGAAATACAGACGAAGTAACACAACAATTTAGCTTTACAACAACACTAGATAGTACTGGTAAAATCATACTTTACACCTATATCAACTCTAGTAAAAGTTCTGAAGAAGGATATATAGATAATGTGATTATCTCAACCACAGGTACTCCTCCAAATATCGGAAGCGTACCTGATACCACTGTACAAGAGGGTAATTTATTCAACCTAAATCTATCCAACTCTGTTACAGAAACGGATGGAGATCCTATTCTGAACTACACTCTTACTTGTTCGCCTCTCCTATCTGGTATAAATTTCAATGCTTCTACAGGTCTTTTAAATGGGTACCCAACTACAGCAGGTACCTATAATTGTAGTGCTACAGCAACAGATAAAGATGGTGAGTCTAACAGTGATAACTTTATTATCACTGTTTCAGTTGCACCCCAATCACCACCAGTTATGTTATCCATTCCTAATATTAATATCACTGTTAATACCCCCACAAGTATTAATTTGTCTACCTATGTAGTACCTACAAACGGTGATAGTATCACTTATACATTAACTGGCTCACTTCCATCTGGTTTAAGTTTTGATTCTACAACAGGAATCATAGGTGGACAATCTACTATAGAGACAAATACCACGTTAACGCTTCTTGCATCAGATAATGATGGAGACTCCAACACATCTACGTTTACATTATATGTACAACCCATTTCTACTATCAACACCAATTTTAGAGACTTCTCTTTACGCTACCAACAGACCTTTCCTGGAAAAATGTTAACCATTGGGAACACTGTCCTCGTTGCTCCTTATAATCAAAGTAACACTACTTGTGACAGTTATACGGATGAAGTCTATATTTCCAATGCAAATCAATCAAACGATACGTATCAACTTTGTAAATATCATGAAGATGGTAATGTAGCATTTCATACTACAAAAGCACAACTTTCTATACCCCTACTTACTGTTGAAAATATCAGATGGGCAGGACTCTATTGGCAAGCTTTGGTTGAAGACAATGTTAATGTTGAAAACATGCAGATTAAACTCAAACACTCTCAAACGAACACCTATCAAACTATTGACTATACTACCTTGGACTATCAATCAGCAAGTGGCATTACAGGGTATACAAGTTATTCTGCTTTTGCAGATGTCACCCAATATTTTTTAGACAGTAATTGGACAAATGGCGATGTAACAGTAGGGGATATACCTGTAAAAGAGGGGAAAGTTGCGGCTCTTGGAACTTATGGTGCCTGGACTCTTGTTGTTATTTACGAGGATGCCACAGAACCTTTACAAAATTTTTCTGTTTATGATGGCTGGCAACAAGTTGATGCGAATAACGAGAGTGTTGATATCAACATCAGTGGTTTTTACACCCCTAAAAATGCACCAACAATTGCAGCACAAGTGTCAGTATTTACTGCTGAAGGTGATAAACTTATCGATGGAGATACGCTGGAAGTCAGACCATCTAAAAAAGTATCTTTCACACAACTAATACCTAATTTTAATTCAAGTATCCAAACTGCTATGCCTTTTTCTCGTACACCCAACCCTATAAATAACCAAGGAATTGATATCCAATCCTTTGAACTTGGTACACTAGGGAAAAATATTATATCTCCTGAAGAGTCTAGTATGATTCTACGATTTAAATCTGTAAGAGATCGTAGCTATGATCCAGGTATTGCTCAAGATAGATACTTCCCATCTATGATTGCCTTTTCAGCACAACTGTATACACCAAAAATATGTTATGACTATACACTTAGTATGGGAGACTACATTCCTATCAGTTCAGACAATAGAGATGTCAACACTAGCACCTTTGGTTCTCTACCTCTTAAAATACAATTTCTCATACGAAGCGAGGAAGCAGACTTTACATACCTTGATGCCAAAGCCAACATAACTTTTGCCGGCTTATCTACCCCTAACTTAATCTACAATAGACTCTATGCTGAAATGTCTCCTGCAAAGGTAAATACCTACTTTACAATTGCCAATGGATTTGATGAGATAGAATCCAATACCACATTAGGACAAATTTCTCTTGGTGAAAATGTCATTGGGAATGTAGCAAACAATGGAGGAATTATTACCCCCAATCAAACCACTTATGCCATTTTAGGATATGATGTGAGTAGTTCTCCTCAAATTGATGCACGTTTCGACATACATTTTGATGCTAAAATACAATTTAATCCCAATGATCTTCCTGTAAACTACTTCTTTTCTACAAATGCTTCAGTTGGTGCGCTCAATTACATTCCTCGTTGTCCTACAGACCCTATCTATAGTCCTATTCCATTAGGCTTTAGTGTTGAACGGGTTAATACTCAAAACGAACCGTTATCGACTAAATATACGTTRGGCACACAAATTACAGGACGTCCCTATCAAGTTGATATAGTCAGTTATACAGGCGGGTTAAATACTGATGTTTCAACGCCTTTTAGTTATGATGGTGTTATAGAACTCGAGCTGATTAATGCAGATGCCTTTTTAAATGATGGGAGTGCCGGATATGATACGACATGTCAAAATCCAAAATCTATAGGAGAAGGTTCCCTAGTCTACTTTAATCCAGCAGTACAAGTAAGTACTGGACGACATACTGTGAACATACCTAGTGATTTGACTGGATACACAGATACTCAAGCTGTACGGAATGCTGCCTTTAGAATGTGGGTACTTTCTGTAGAAGATTCAAATGGTTCAAAACGTGTCATGACACACCAGTGTATGGATAAGACAAATGTAGATGATTGCTTTGGAGAGGTATACCGTAATGCTATAGATGCAAACCAAACGGGTAGATGCTTATCTGAGTGTAGTGTAGGGAATCCAACAGGGAATCCAGAATGTTATGCTTGCTTAAAAAATAATTATGCGACGGCTGTATGTTCTAGAGATAACTTCTCTGTACGCCCTGAATCATTCAGAATACAGCTTTCTGATGACAATGACCGAGATACTAGTGTTAGCCCAATAAATTTAGCCAGCAATAGAGCAGGAAATGACACTATACGTCTTGCTGCTGGTTACAATTACCTTCTTGAAGTAAACGCGACTAACTATCTCAGTGATACAAGGGCTATAGGTTATTTTAACAGTCAATTTTTTACAAGTGAGGATATCGTCTCTATCCCAAGTAAATATAGTGCGGGAGCTTTGGCTATGCTTGAATTTAGTAGCACAAACAGTGCAGCATGTTATGATAAAAATTCTTCCACTATTGCAGTATTTTTTGAAAATGGTTCATTAATTGGAACAACACATATGCAATTTTCAAATGTTGGTACCTATGAATTTTGGTTAAGTGATAGTAATTGGACTGTCGTTGATCAAGCAGACTATATCTATAAACCAACATTTGGAGGCATCAAGGTAAATGACTGTGATATAACATCACATAGTTCAGATTCAAATGCTACTGGTTGTACATTTTACTCTGTAAAAGGTAACAAAACACTCTTAAATGCGGAAGTAAAACCGTATAGGTTTAGTATGTCCAATATTGATGTATTAAGATTACCTGATGATAGTGAAAATTATTCTTTTTTCAATGATTTTTCACATCCATATTATGACAATTTACTTTTACGTCCCATCAATACATCTGTTTCATTTATAGGATTACTTATTGCTAAAGGTAAACATGTAGAGAGACTTAGTAACTTTACTGATGGATGCATAGCAACTGCTGTTACTTTACGTACCTCTATCATTACTAATCCGTCCGATGTCAATAGTACCACACCACTACAACAATACTTACAGCATACTAGCCAAGCTACCTTTAGTACCCCTGTCGATAAAAAAATTGGAAGTGATCAAAACCTTACACTTCCACAAGTAGCATTTCCAGATATTCAAATAGATGATATTAAACCAGGTAAAGCTAAAATTTTCTTACATACTACCTTTACAAAACCCAAAATATCCCCTACAGATCCTATCATAGCAAATTATGATGCCATTTTTTCATCTGCAACTGCCAATTGGAGTAAAGCAGATATGACTGACCATGTGCCAGAAGGTAATAATACAAATTATGATAGGAATATCACCTATTATTTTGCTAAAGTAACACCATTTCAAAATTTCTATAATGATGTACTTGAAAGTTATAGAATCACACCACTTTCTGTTGATATTTACTGTAGTTTATTTTCTGATGATTGTAATAGTAGCTATAATCTCGCTACTAATGCGGTAAATGGTAAAACAAACTGGTATGCCGCTACTCCTATGTTTGATGATGCACAAGATGGATCAACAGACTTAACTGTGACAACCCTCTTTGGAACAGCCACTCCAAACGTCAATCCAAATACAAATGTTTTATTTACACAACTTGATGCAACAAGAGATGATATAAATGTATCCATCATTGGCACAGAAAGACCAGTAACCGTTGATATACAAATCGAAGCTGTACCATGGTTGACCTATAATCCGCTAGACTTAGTCTATGGGTATCCCCACTATAGAATTAAATTTATAGGAAATTCATCATGGTCTGGTGTAGGAAGCACAGGAAAAGTTACAGAAACAACCTCTAATAAAGAAACTATACATAGAATGAATTGGTAAACACATGAAATATATAAACTTTAGACCCGCGGTGGCGATGATAGAACTTATTTTTTCGTTAGTCATTATGGGGATTGTATTATTAAGTGCCCCAATGCTTATTTCACAAGCGACAAAAAGTAGTTTTCTTGCATTCCAACAGGAATCTATCTCCATTGTCTCTGCTCATGCAAATGCTCTTATGACATATGCATGGGATGAGCAAAATACACTTTCTCAAGTCAATTTTGTTAATGCCGTCCTACAAGTAAATAGCAATGCAGATAGCGAGTTAAATGCCACAAGCCGTTTACAACCAGGAAAAAGAAAATTTAATGTTGCAAATCCACTAGCAGTTGCAACGCTTACTCTTGGAACTGATCCTATTGGCGTAAATGAGGCCTATGATGATATTGATGATTTTACAGACAGTAATCAAAGCTTAACATTAGCGGCAACAGGATCAGTTGCAGTAAATGAAGGTGATTATATTGACCAAAATATTACTTTAAGTACCAATGTACGCTACATGGAAGATAATGCAGCTTATGCTACTGTGTCAGGAGCAATTGTATTTAATATCCCTAAGACCTTTGTAGCTACTACTACTAATATCAAATACTTTACTGTTAGACTTACATCCAATGCAACATCTGAGGAATTAAATGAAAAAGAAATTGCACTTCATGCCTTCGTGTGTAACATCGGAGCAGCACAACCCCAAAGTAGCGAAAACATGTCCAGTGGTCAATTAGTAAATGCCCCTATAGGACGTTATTAATGAAAAAATATTTACTTTTTAGCTTGCAGCGTCAAGCTTTTACTATGTTAGAACTTATTTTTGTTATTGTTATCTTAGGTATCGTTGCATCCATTGGTTCAAGTATGATTGCACAAGTATATGAATCATACATATCACAAAGAGCGGTACATGCAGCTAGCATTAAAACAGAACTTGCTATTAATCAATTGGCCAATAGATTAGCCTATCGTATTGATATGAGTATGTTAGCAAGGATACCTGCAACTACCGGATATGCAAGTCCGGCAAATGTATATTCTATTAAGGATGTACCTTTAGCAAATATAAATCAATATCGTGCACTTGAGTGGATCGGTTATGACAATGATAGTTTTTCTGCTGCCAATCCTCCCATTTGGAGTGGATTTGTAGATTTAAATGCCAGCTCATTCACTAGTCTCATTACCCCAGGTTCACAACTTACACTCTTAAAAACTATACATGATAATATTGCCGGAGGAGTAGCCAATAATCCTGCACTTATATTTATGGGAGCCAATGATTACAAACAAGGAACACCTTACGGTACATTATGTATGTATAGTAACAATGGATGTATCTCCCCTCTAGACTGGCCTACTGTCGATCATATTTTACCATTTACTCCTGGTGTGGGTGCGAGAACGAATGGAGATATGTATTACAGTGAAATGTATCAGCTTGTATCGTCAGCTTATGCAGTCATTCCAGAGGTTGCTCCARCTRTCAATGGYGTGAATGTCTGGAACTTAAAATTTTACTATAATTATCAACCATGGCTAGGCGAGACTTACAGCGATGGAGATAATGCAACCTTACTCGAAAATGTAAGCGTTTTTCGCTTTAAACAAGAACAAAACAGTATAAGAATAAAGCTTTGTGTAATTGAAAAAATAGGTTCTACATCACAAATCTCAATTTGTAAAGAAAAGGCGGTCATTCGATGAGAGACAATTGTCCCAAATTAAAACCTGCATTTTCTATCATTACAACTTTGTTTATCATTGTTCTAATGTCATCATTAACCGTTATGATTTTTGATCTTTCTGGGAAAGTTGTACAAGAAACCACATCACAATACAGAAAAGAACAAGCCATACTATATGCCAAAAGCTATACAGAGTTTGCCATTATGTCCCTCACCGCACAAAGCTGTGTGCAGACTATCACTGCCAATATAGATGGTTCAACCGATGAAGTCAAACGTGGACAGGGCTATAGGGTCGTTGTCAATATACAATATCTTGGGAATGATAACGGGTGTCCAAATTTTGTTACGGATGTTCCATTATTGACACCTTCTTCTCGAGGTACTGTAGTGATGATAGACACCTATGTACACTATAGAGACCCTAACCATCCAAATGCACTCAATGCTGCTACTTGGGCAAGTGATCCAGGTATCACCTACCACAGAAGAACATTACAAAAACTTTAATCCATTTACCCACCATTAAGTATCTTAAGTTACAATTAAGTATAGATAATCAAACTTATCTATAGAGACTTGAAGTGAGATAAATTATACATATTTCTATGTAGTATCTCATATAATAAAGGATTACTTATGAACAAAAGTATTACAGGTAGACATTTTGAACTTACTGAAACTATAAAAGCATATGCAGATGCAGCCATTGACGGACTTAATAAATATCACCTTGATATTATTTCAGCCAGTACAATTATTTCAGCAAATGAAAGAAATGGTAAAAAAGGCTTTGCTACAGAGTTCATCATCAATTTAAAAGATAAAAATACTATTGTTATTACACAAAACGATAAAGATGTTTATGCAGCGATTGACCTTGCGATAGAAAGGGTTAAAAAAGCACTTAGACGCCATTCAGATAAAATTAAAGGGCATCGTATCATGTCTTTTAAGGACATGGGTGTAGAAGCTGAAGCAGTGACCGATTTAGACACAGAAGAAATCGAGATTGTACCTATGGATTTAGAACTTCATAAGCCAATGGATTTTGATGAAGCAGTAGATGCACTAAGAGAAGAGAAAAAAAGACAATTTATAGTCTTTAATGACCATGAAGGCATTATGAGAGTGATGTACAAAAGAGCTGATGGTAAATTTGGACTTTATTAAAAATATCATGACGGTTTATTAAAACCGTCTCATTCTCCCCTAAATTATTTCACTTCTATCTTCTTCTTTTCTAATAAAGTAAGCAATATCCAAAGTAGATAAATAACACCAAACATTTCTAAACTTTCTTCTATTGTATAAAACACACTATAAAGTAAAGACTCTGTTCCATTTAAACTTGATTCTTTTGCACCTAATAGTTCAAAACCAATAGCACCCGACAAAAACATAAACGCAGACAACATAAAAGATAAAAATATCTTTCTTTCCATCTTCCAAAAGAACTTTATATACAAAGCTCCTAATATAAGTACCAAGATACTATATGATATCACCCATGGATAATGTAAATACCCACTCGCTTCAACAAACTGTTCTGTATAATCACCCAAATTTTCATGAATTTTAGCACTTTCGTCAAAAGATAAAAAAATAAATACTGCACTAAGTCCTAACCAATAAGGACGTTTTTTTTGTGCTATTTCAGATACATTATTTGCCAAAAGGTAAAAACAAAATGCACTCATTGCTAAAATGAGAGATGAAAAAAGTGTGGGAACATTTCTTTCCATATCTAAGTCAAACATGCGAATAAAATCAAATTTATCAGGGTCTCCTACATTATAATAAATTATTAATATAATAATATGTATAACAATTAAGACCAATGCAGAAAAAACAAGAAATCTTATCATTTTTCTTTTATCTAATGTAATATCCATCTATACAWCCTTTTATTTAATGTCAAAATTAATTAACTTCGTAACTATAGCATAAATATAAATTGACATTTTTGACATTTTTNGACATTTTTTGACATTTTTTATGTATTCTTCTTTACGACCAATTATTTCAGGTTGGTAAAAACATTTTTATATGTTAATTTTATAATTATAAAGGAGATATAAATGAAAGTAGTTCACAAACTGACTTCATTAATAAGCGGATTGTTATTAGCTTTAGCGATTACTTTGGTAGCACCTTCAATGGCGCAAGCGAAAGGGTCTTTAGATAAAGGGTCTAAAGGTTCATATGACAAAGGTTCAAAGGGCTCTAAAGGTTCGTCTGACAAGGGTTCAAAAGGTTCAAAAGGTTCAAAAGGTTCAAAAGGTTCAAAAGGTTCAAAGGGCTCTAAAGGTTCGTCTGACAAAGGTTCTAAAGGTTCATCAAATTCTTCTGTAACTTGTGTACCAGTCAAGGGTTCATCCAACAAATGTTCTAAATGTTCTAAAGGTTCTAAAGGTTCTAAAGGTTCTAAAGGTTCAAAGGGCTCCAAAGGTTCATCTGACAAAGGCTCAAAGGGTTCTAAAGGYTCNNNGKSTKMYAAAGGTTC
>NVVN01000003.1:0-17792 GCA_002733355.1 Sulfurovum sp. | reverse complement strand
ANAAAGGTTCAAAAGGTTCAAAAGGTTCAAAAGGTTCAAAAGGTTCAAAAGGTTCAAAGGGTTCAAAGGGTTCAAAGGGTTCGTCTGACAAAGGTTCAAAGGGCTCAAAGGGTTCTAAAGGTTCGTCTGACAAAGGTTCAAAAGGTTCAAAAGGTTCAAAAGGTTCAAAAGGTTCAAAGGGTTCAAAAGGTTCGTCTGACAAAGGTTCAAAGGGTTCTAAAGGTTCATCTAATAAATGTTCTAAATGCTCTAAAGGTTCAAGTAACAACGGAGGTTGTCCAATGGGTACAGTTCCAGTAGGCACTCCGCCACCGCCACCGCCACCGCCACCGCCACCAACATCAAATAAAGGGTTAGTACTCTAATCCTTTTCTCTAAACTAAGGGTTCTTTATGTACATCAATAAAGAACCCTTATCAATAACTTCCCAATCTATTTTTAGCCCTAGCCACCACTTCTTCATCTTCAGCCATATCAAGCCATTTAAATTTTTGTCCACTTTGAATCGTTCCATCAAGTATGTCACCACTATCACGAAATTTYAARTCMAGTTTTGCGATATCAAAACCATTTGTCGTTTTTGTAAATTGYGTGAGWCGTTCATTGGSTGCATRATTACTGTAMARRTAACACCAAGACTTTAAACCATTACGYCCTACTCKTCCTCTMARYTGATGTAAWGTAGCYARTCCTARCCGTTCWGCMCCWACRATWACAATRAGTGTAAGCYTWGGYAAWGAGATGCCTACTTCYACWACYGTYGTTGCTAAAAGWATRTYTCCTTKTTCTCKAAACKCMAACARYACTTCYTCTTTTTGTTTRTCTTTACCATGSGTRACATAYACAYYMTCAAAYTTCTCTTTCCAAAATCCTCTACTCTCTTCAAGAGACTGATAAGGYACTTCAGTACTGCTYTCTACTAATGGATAKATGATGAGTACTTGATGTTTCTGGGCTATCTCTTCTTTGATGTGTGTCAGTAAGCTAGGAAAATCTGGTTTAGTAATGGTTTGTGTCAAAACTTCTCTTTGGAAAGGTGTTGTGGTTATAAGACTTACATCAAGGAGTTCAGATTCCATCATCGCCTGTGTTCGAGGTATGGGTGTAGCAGAAAACTGAATGAAGTGAGGCTTACGTTCTCCTGCACTTACTAAAGCTTCTAGGCTTGCTCTTTGTTTTGTACCAAAACGATGCTGTTCATCTACCATGACCAGTGACGCCTCTGGTAAATCTTCCTTATAAAGTAAWGCATGTGTMCCTATGATGAAGTCAGCTTCTACATAGTTACCTCTATTTTTACCTTGCATCACCAATGCAATCTCTAGAGTTTTAGGTAAATGCTTTTTAGCTTCCTCATAAAGTTGAAGTGCTAAAAGCGATGTAGGTGCCATRAGTATACTCTTRTGWGGYAAWGCCATCATCACAGATGCCAATATCACCATAGTCTTGCCAGAACCTACATCACCTACTACCATACGTTTGGTTGCTTTTTCTTCTGTTGCTAAATCTTTTTGAATATCCGTTATTACTTCTTGTTGCTCATATGTGAGGCTAAAAGGTAAGTTTTGTACAAAAGAACTTCTATCTCCATTCAATGCTCTCAATGCAGGAAAATCTGCCCGTTTTCCTCGTAATTTCTTCAAATGATTATAGGCTTCAACAAATTTAAGTACAGAGATAAAACCTTTTTTAAAACTTCCATTCTCATATACCTCTTCCATACTCTTTGGAAAGTGACTATGCATCAGTGTTGCCACTTCTTTGCTGTCAAGTCCTTCATTGTAGAGGTTTTGTTCACTGACATAAAGCTCTATGAGAGATGCTATTTCACTCTCTTTTAAAACCGTCTTRTATTTKGGTGTTATTTTACCCACTTGATTGATGGACTTTGGTTGTGACATTTGCAAGTACCCTTTGTACTCTTCAAGCTTCCCCTGTATCACATGATTTGAGCCTACTTCAAAGAGTTTATGATGATATGGAGTGACTCTGAAAAATGTAGAGGAGACTCGTCTACCTGATTGTGTTAGATGAAATTTCACACGGAGTTTCCCTGCATAGGTATTACTTTCTACGACCTTTGCTTCCAGCGTATGTACTTTACCAAGTTCAAGAGAGGTAGAAAGTGTTGTATCATTATACGAAGTAGGTATGATAAGTGCGAGGTCAAGTAATGTTTGAATTTTTAATTTTTTAAAAAGTTGTTTTGCTTCTTCCATCTCTCACCTTTCATAGCATAAACATTATACAAAAGTTTTAAAGAGAGTTAGAAAAATATGTCACATTGACATATTATTTTGTTTGATTGTCTTCTTTTTTGGTGACGATACTAAAAGTAATATCTGAAAGTTCTGTATGGGATTTAATAAATACATTCACCTCATCAAGCGTCACAGCTTCTAATTTCTCTAACTGTTGCTTAGCAAAATCCAACGGTCTTTCATGATAGTAGTCATTGTACGCACTCCCCAGTCTTTGAGACAATGTTTCATTCCTTAAAGGTTCAGACCCCAGCAAAAATTTCTTTGTATCTTCAAGCTCTTTTGGGCTGATACCCTCTTTGACAAAATCATCAACTACTTTTTGTACCAAATTTTTAGCTTCTTCTTGTGTACTTAGTTTTGTCTGAAGATACCCACTTAAATACGAAACAGATTTTGTACGTCTAAGAGAAGAGTAAGCCCCATAAGTAAGCCCACGTTTTACACGTATCTCTTCCATCAAACGAGAACCAAACCCTGCTCCCCCCAAAAGATACTCAGCGATTTTGGCCAAATACTGATCTGTTTCTTTGTAAGAATAATTAAATGGAGCACCAAAATAGATATAGGCTTGTTGCGTTTCCTCGTTAATAAGTACTGTTTCTTTTTTATTTGATGCACTTACTTTCACAATATCGCTTGTCTCTACTTTTGGGAAAAGTGCTAAAATCTCTTTCAAATACTTCTTGGCTTCATTAAAAGAGATATCACCTCCTACTACAGCTATGACATTGTTATAGCCCAAATTAGAAGAGACAAATCCTTTGATGTCTTTTAATGAGAGTTTTTTAATACTTTCAAGCGTACCATCGTATGGTTTTGCAAGTGTTGTACCTTCAAAGAGTGTCGCACGTAATGTTGTTGCCGCGATGTAGTCAAAATCACTCTTCTTTTGCGTAATCCAACCAATCTTCTGATGTTTGATCTGATCCAAAGCCTCTTGGGTATAGTTTGGATCTTTAAGTAGTTCTATGAGTCTCTCTATTGCATAAGGAAATTCAGACTTTAAAGATGAGACTTCTATCACAAAACTTTCTCTGCCTGCACCTGCACCTATATCTACTGCATGGGCATCAAGTTTAGTTGCAAAACCAATACTGCCATCTTTTGAAGTACCTTCATTAAGTAGTTTTGCCGACATATCTGCAAGTCCATCGATACTATTTGCTAAATGTCCGGCATTTTTAAAAATAAGTTGGATGGAGACAATAGGGATATATTTTCCCTCTTCAAATACAACAGGTACTTTTCTGTCTTTTATAGTAATTTCGTTGAGGCTTGTTGCCATTGCAATTCCTTGTAATAATAGTAATAAAATAAATAGTTTTTTCATTGTACCCTCGTAGGGTGCGTTTGCCAACGCACCTTCAAATTAATAGAAGATGTAGATTTCTTCTTTATTCAAATATAAAGGTGCGTTAGCAAACGCACCCTATAGGTTAAAATCTTTCCAATATATCATAAGCCGTATTTCGTTTTGCAGGATGTTCTCCCACATCACGAATAAGCTTTATCATCTCATCTTGGTTCATTTCATTATGTGCACCAGCTGCAGAAACTACATTTTCTTCCATCATGGTTGAACCCAAGTCATTTGCACCAAAGAGCAGTGCCATTTGCCCTACATACGAACCTTGTGTCACCCATGAGCTTTGTATGTTTGGTACATTGTCCAAAAATAAACGTGCTACTGCTAAGTAACGTAAGTACTGATTTGGTGTCGTCTTAGAAATGGTAGGCAGTTCACGTTTAAGCTGTGTATGGTCACTTTGATAGCTCCACATAATAAAGGCTCTAAACCCACCAGTCTCATCTTGAAGCTGTCGTATATARTCCCAGTGTTCTACTATCTCACGTATRGTCTCTACAGTACCATACATCATCGTGGCAGTGGACTTTACDCCCAGCTTATGCGCCTGACGATGTACTTCGAGCCACTGATCTTTGTCATGCTTTTTAGGCGCGATAATGTCACGCACYCTATCACTAAGTATCTCAGCTCCTGCTCCRGGTATWGAAGAGAGCCCTTTGTCCCTAAGACGTCTGATGACTTCGCTTATACTTATTTTTGAGCGGTTTGCGATGTAGTCTATCTCTATAGATGAAAAACCATGAATGGTCACTTGCGGGTACTTCGTTGAAATATGTTCAACCAAATCTTCATACCACTCTATCTCAAGCTTAGGATGCACACCACCTTGAAAGAGTATTTGTGTTCCRCCAATTGCAAGAAGTTCATCTATCTTTTGGTCTATTTCATCAAAACTTAAAATATATGCATCTTCTTTTTTCTCGTGTGTATAAAAAGCACAAAACTTACAGTCCACCCAACAGATATTGGTATAATTTATATTCCTGTCTACAACAAAAGTAGTCACACCTTTTGGATGCATCTCTTTCTTWCGAGCCAGTGCCATTTTCCCTAAAGTTTTTAAATCAGCTTTTTCTATGAGCTCAACTGCTTCATCAATGCTCATACGTTTTGTTGTAGGTGCGGTCATAACKCTTACTCCTCTACTTCTTTTTTCTTCTCACCCAATGCATCAAGTACAGCATTGATGAATTGAGGTGCTTTATCATCTGCTAGTTTTTTAGCCAGTTCAACAGCCTCGTTAATGATGATGGCTTTATCAATTTTTACTATCAGTATCTCATAAGCACCCAGTCTCATAATGGCTTTTTCTACTTTRCCAATGCCATCATAATCCCAGTCATTTAGGTGTGCTTGTATCTCTTTGTCTARCATTTCTAGGTTTTCTATCGTACCTGCAAAAAGRCTGTTTGARAACTCTCTTTGTTTATTACGAATCTTATCTTCTTCAAGTATTTCATCAGAAAAYTTAGAGATATTTTCATTGCCTAAGTCATAAGCATAAAGTAAACCAACAACTGCGGTACGTGCTTGATGTCGTGTTGCCATTATTTTTCTAGCTCATTATATAGGTTTATTAACTCTATGAGTCCTATCATGGCCTCGCTACCTTTGTTACCTGCTTTTGTTCCTGCACGTTCAATGGCTTGTTCTATRCTATCTACTGTGAGCACTCCAAACGTTGCAGGTTTACCATATTTCATRGTCACAGATGCTACACCCTTTGTAGCTTCAGCTGAGACATAGTCAAAGTGAGGTGTTGCACCACGGATGACTGCACCTAAACAACATACGGCATCATACTTCCCAGAAGCCAATGCCTTGTCTAGAGCAAATGGTACTTCAAACGCACCTGGCACTAAAATAAGATCTAAGTCATCAGCATTTCCACCGTGTCTTGCATAAGCATCTACTGCACCTTCTACAAGTCTATCTGTGATGAAATGGTTAAATCTTGCATTAATAATGGCTACTTTTTTACTCTTATCTACTTGTAGGTSACCTTCTACTGTTTTCATTGTCTCTCTTCCTTTGTGTTATTAGTTGTTATTCTACKATGCTTTGTATGGCTTCTATCTGTTTCATGAGTGCATTTAATTTTGTTAATTCTATCATATTTGGCCCATCACTTARTGCGATACTTGGGTCAAAATGTGTTTCAAAAAAGAAACCATCCACTCCAACCGCTGCTGCCGCACGTGAAAGATACGGTACCAGAGCTGAGTCTCCGCCTGACGTTGCTCCACCAGATGCTGGTTGCTGCACTGAATGAGTCGCGTCAAAAATAACAGGTGCAAATTCTCTCATCTGCTTGAGTCCTCTCATATCTACAACTAGGTTTCCATAACCGAAACTTGAGCCACGTTCAGTGAGCCAAACATTATATTTTTGAGCATTTTCATATGTTGCATCACCCTCAAAACCTCTTGTTTTAAGTACTTTTTTAACTGAATGYTCCATGGCTTGAGGAGCTAGAAAYTGYCCTTTTTTGATGTTCACTACMGCWGAAGTYTTTGCAGCAGCAACAAGTAAGTCTGTTTGTCTGCATAAAAAAGCAGGGATTTGTAGYACGTCTGCTACCTCTGCCACTGCTTTTGGCTGAGTGTAGTCATGTACATCTGTYAAGATGTTATACCCAAACTGATCCTTGACTTCYTGAAGCATTTTTARACCTTCATCCAGTCCTGGTCCTCTAAAAGAATCTAGGCTTGTTCTGTTTGCTTTGTCAAAACTCGCTTTAAAATAAAACTCTTTGGTACAGTCTTCATGGTACGTACTTAAAGACTCGGCAATACGCATTACTGCGTCACGGCTTTCAAGAACACAAGGTCCCGCAATGAGTATCATCTGTTTCCTTTTGGTAGGGCAACTAGCAACCCTGACGTTATGACTAATATTATACCTAAAGTTGTCCAAATATTAGGAATTGGGTCACCTAACATYGTCCCAATAATRAGAGCAAAGACTATGTTGCTGTAACTTATGGTACCAACRATACCRGCTTTTGTCAGTTCATACGCCCTAGTCATYAAAAGTTGTGAGATAGTAGCAAAGATTCCTACGGCCGTCACATACGCCCATTCTATACCCTGAGGCATCACAAACTCAGCAAACATCCAATGAAACTCTTCACTCACATTCACATAAGGCGTGACAAGCATAAGAATAAGCGGAGCAATAGTCCCTACTCCCATAAAGGACATAACAATGGCACGCGTATCATAATACTTTCGTAGTTCTCGTATAGATGTATATGCCAGTGCAGCACCAATGCCTGAAAATATACCCAAAATGTCATACTTATCAAACGAACCGCCTTGTGGTTGTGCTACTAA
Organism: Sulfurovum sp.; assembly: GCA_002733355.1. Taxonomy (GTDB): domain Bacteria; phylum Campylobacterota; class Campylobacteria; order Campylobacterales; family Sulfurovaceae; genus Sulfurovum. The sequence continues at coordinate 10,824 of NVVN01000003.1, read as the reverse complement.
CACTATGCCGGCAAAGCCTATGATGATGGCAAATATTGCACTTTTATGTAGCTTTTCATTTAAGAATAAATAGGCAAATATAGCTACAAATATGGGTGAAGTTTTATTGTAAGTGACAGCTTCCCCTAGAGGGATATGTGCCATGATGTAAAAATAAGCAAGCAGTGCTATAAAGCCCATAGATCCACGAAACAGAAGTAACAATGGCTTCCCACCTGTCTGTTTTAATGGCACTTTCCAGATGGCAAGTCCTACGATAACAACACCAAAGATATTTCTAAAAAAAGTGACTTCCACAGGAGGCAATGTCTGGCTCACAACTTTAGCAAAACCACCCATGAAGGCAAAAGAGAGAGATGCCAAAAGCATGAACAATATGCCTCTGTCCATATTTTTAATCATTTTTTTCACTATGTACCTTCTGTGCCTATTTTATTTGTGGAAGTGTATCATATTTGGCTAGAATGAAGCTATGAATGAAACAGAATTTTATACAAAATTTTTAGCCCTTCCTGATGGTGCGAATGATGTGATGTACTTGGGTAAACGCTATTTACTTAGAAAAAATACTTTGCTTGATGGTAAACTTCTCAAAGTGTATGCAGAAGAACTCGGAGGAAATAATGTTATAAGTGGTAACTACTACCCCACCATAAAAGATGGAATATTGAAACCTTGTGAAATGTCTGACAAAAAAGTGATTGACTTTATTTTGAATATTTGTATTCTATAGATATTTCATAGGCTTCTATAACTTCATAGATCGTTGTAGTTAAGTGATGTAACTCTTTTGGGCTGATGATATAGGGAGGCATAATATAGACGAGATTTAAGAATGGTCTGACCCACACACCCCTCTGCACAAACTCCGGTGTCATAAATGATAAGTCGATATCTTTATGTAACTCCACCACTCCAATGGCACCAAGAACACGAACTTCTTTAACCATAGCTAACTTTTCACAGACTTTAAGTTCTTCATTTAACTGTAGTTCTATCTTCTGTATGTTTGCTTTCCACGGTGATGCTAAGAGTAATGTAAGGCTTGCATTTGCAACAGCACAGGCCAAAGGGTTTGCCATGAAGGTGGGACCATGCATAAGTATATTTCCATCTGTCTCKATGCCTTGCATTACTTTTTTACTYGCAAGYGTSGCTGCTAGAGACATATAACCACCCGTYAAYGCTTTTCCTACACATAATATATCAGGACTCACATCTGTATGTTCATAGGCAAATAATTTTCCTGTTCGACCAAATCCTGTTGCTATTTCATCTAAAATRAGTAACACATCAMAKGYWTSYGTAAGTTCTCKMACYCTTTTTAMAAACATRGGAGARTAYATTCTCATRCCTCCCGCACCTTGTACTATGGGTTCTAAAATCACTGCAGCAATTTGTGTATGATTTTTTTCTAATGTGTTCTTAAAGTCTTCTATATATTTTTCATCCCAATCATCATCAAACATACACATAGGCTCTTTAGCAAATATATTTTTATGYAAMACYTCTTCAAAAGCASTATGCATCCCYGTYACAGGGTCACAGACACTCATCGCCCCAAATGTATCACCATGRTAACCCTTTTTAAAGGCAAGTATTTTACTTTTTTGTTTATTTCCYTGTGAACTGTGGTATTGGTATGCCATCTTTAATGCCACTTCMACRCTCACACTTCCTGAGTCRCTAAAAAAGATATGTTCTAGSTTYTCATGSGTTATRTCAAGTAAGGTTTCTGCCAATTTTATGGCGGGTTCATGTGTTAACCCACCAAACATGACATGACTCATTTTGGAAAGCTGCTCCGTYGCTGCTTTRTTTAAYTCYGGMACATTATARCCATGAATKACMGACCACCAAGARCTCATGCCATCTATRAKYMTRCTTCCATCTTSTARYTCTAAATACACACCCTTAGCTGACTTCACAAAATGCATATCAACAGAAGGTACGGAAGAGGCATAAGGGTGTAATATATGTGCTTTATCAAASKMGGTCATAGTCAAACTTTTTTCTAATTTCATGGGTGGATTATACAACAAAATTGATATTATAAACAATTAGAGATAGCTAAAGCATAGTCTAAAATCATTACTTTGAAAAATCAATTTTATTCAAACAATCATTTAAAGGATGTTGAAAATCGAGAAAATCTCCTTCTTTGCATCCTACATTATCTGCAAAGTATGAACCATATATTTTTAAATTATTATTTATTGAAAGTTTTCGAATAATTGTTTCAACCACTTTAAAGTATTTAACAGCTTTAGTCTCTCCCCTTTTAAAAACATTTGGATGATATGGTGTCAATACCAAATTTACTTTTACTCCATTGTATTTATATAAATCTATTAATTTTTGAAGATATATAAGTGCTAACTTATCATATATTTCACCACTTAATCTATAATCACCTCCACCTAGTCCAACTTTAATCTTATTATTTTTTTGCAAGTACAATAGATCTTTATCATAAACATAACTTCCGTCTATTAATACCACTCTATGATTTTTCATACCAATAGTATAAGAATAATTCTCATCAGGAAACATAAATTCTTTACTAAAAATAGAATGAGTTGATTTTTTCTTATCAGTTATTTTGACTAATGATTTAAGACTGTGATAAAAGTATTCTCCATTAAATAAATTTTGAATAATTTTACTTAAATATGATACATTCTCTCCACCTGCTTTCTTTTCTAGTAATAAATTCATTTCATCATAATAGTTCTTATATGCTGCATATTGCATATCCATCCCAAATTTTAAAGTCCAAGGGTCTATACCAATAAATACTTGTCTTGGTAATTGAATATTGTTTAAAATAATATACGAAAAAACAGATATATCTTCAATGCTTCCACCGCTAACACCAAGATTTAAAAGGTTATTACACTGTGCATTAATATTCCCAGTATTTCGTACACTGGATATTTGCATCATATGACTTGATCCTACAACTATACAGTCGAATTTTCCTGCTTCTTTTGCTAATATCGTTTTAATTAATCGTTCATTCCATCCTGTTTGCAAAACACCATGTTTTGAATTAAATAATTTGTTTGAGAATTCAGCACTGTTCCTATCTGCTAGAATTCTTTTGAAATATATTTCTCCTGGATCAACAATAAAATTAATACATGCAATTATAAACATAATAAAAACAAACAAAGACAAGGATCTTTTTAAATATTTTTTGTACATTTAGTTATCCTAAAAATTGAAATATAAAAATTCACTTTTTCTACTCAATAATAACATTGAAGACACAAGTAAAATTATCATATATAGTGAATTAAATAAGTTTAATTTAAAATTCTTAAGTTTTTCCATCGAATTTTTAAAAAATAAAAGTAAGATACAAGTAACTATAATCCAAATTAAAACCTTGAAACCATCACCGATATTTTGCGTGACTTGTCCAAATGAAATCCAATCATAGGAACTAAGAAAAGACAAATATTTTTCATATTCTTGAGTAAATACAATGCCATCAACTCCTAACATACTATGTAAAATCCTAATAGCATCTTCCCATTCCTTCGCCCTAAAAAATACCCACGCAATATTTATAAAATTAAAAGTAATAAACCAAGCTAAAACCTTTGGCATGGTCATACCAATAGCTTTCCAAAATCTATGAATAACTAATGCCATACCGTGCAAAAATCCCCAGAATACAAAAGTCCAACCAGCACCATGCCAAATACCACCAATAATAAAAGTTGCTAAAAGATTTGTATATGTTCTAAGAGAACCTTTACGGTTTCCACCTAAAGGGATATAAATATAATCTTTCAAAAATCTTGAAAGAGTAATATGCCACCTTCTCCAGAAATCCTGTATATCTAGTGCTTTATAGGGGGAATTAAAGTTAATTGGTAATTTTATATTAAAAAGTAATGCTATCCCTATTGCCATATCCGTATAACCCGAGAAGTCAAAATAAAGTTGGAAAGTATAAGACAGGCTTGTAGCCCAAGCTTCAAAGAAATTAAGAGTTGTTGCTGTATCAAACCCTGCTGTTGCCCAAACTGCAAAGCTATCTGCTATGACTACTTTTTTAAATAATCCGATAGAGAATATAAACAATCCAAGTGTTATATTCTTATAGTTTTTTACTAAGTTCCAACGAGAAGCAAACTGGGGCATCATTTCAGAATGGTGGACAATAGGACCAGCTATTAACTGAGGGAAAAATGTTACAAATAGGGCATAATTTAAAAAATCATATTCTGCTGTCTCTCCTCGATAAGAATCAACCAAGTAAGCAATTTGCGATTTAATGAAAAAGACGGGTGCTTAAAAACACCATCAAAGTACGGTATAGTCGTAATAAACAAAGGTTTATTTACAGATGGCTGTAAAAAAGACTAAAAACTTGTCCAAAATGTAATCAAAAGAGTGTCATAAGTAAGGGTTCAAGAAGAGGTATAAAGAGATACTTTTGTACTGAATGTGAGGTATCATTTTCTTCAAAGAGACGCACTAAGAACCTACAAGTTATTATTTTTAATAAGTACGTATATAAGAGATATATTTTAAGTGATTTATCTCAGCAATACCATCGAAGTATTCCTTGGGTTAGAAAGCAAATATTTGAATATGAACCAGCATATAAAATACATCATCCACGAGCAGTAAACTTAGTATGCGATGCCACTTTCTATGGAAAGAGAAAGGACAAGCTAGGAACATTGGTACTAAAAGACAGTATAACCAAAGAAGTACTTATATGGAAGCATATACAAAATGAAACCATCAAAGACTACAAGTATCTGCTCACAGAGCTTATAACTCTAGACTACACCATTAATTCCATCACTATTGATGGTAAGAGAGGCTTGTACAGAGCTTTTGAATCATATCCTGTACAGATGTGTCACTTTCATCAAAAGAGGATCATACAACGATATATAACAAAACATCCTAAACTCCAAGCCAGTAAAGACTTGCAGAAAATACTGCTTCGTCTTACTTTCACCAATGAAACTATCTTTACAAAGAAGTTAGATGCTTGGTATAAAATGTACAAAGACTTTTTGGCAGAGAAAACACTTAACGAAACTACAGGGAAGGAAAATTATACACATGCAAAACTTGTCTCTGCATACAGAAGTTTGAGAACAAATTTACCTTACTTATTTACCTATAAAAAGTACAAACATTTAAGCATGCAGAATACTACAAATTCTTTAGATGGTGGTGTATTCTCTCCGATGAAAAAACTCCACAAAATACACAATGGGTTTAGTAAATCACTAAAGCTAAAAATGGTGGATGATTATTTAGTAAATTATAAGAAAAAATAATAATTTAAGCACCCGAATTTTTCATTAAGTCTTATTTTTAGACTATTAATTGCTAACTCTTCTGGTAACAACCTAATGAAGTCACTCCATTCATTAGGGAAAGCAATACTTTCACTATTCATTACACCTAACCTTTGACGAGTTGTGATTTGAGTATTTAGTAAAACAGTATTTAATAAGACCGTTAGTTCTTTAAACAATTCCATATTCATTGTTTTTCTAATTTCTACAATAATTTCACGGATAAAAGCTTCAGAGATATCTATAATATCTAGGGTAATAGGGTTTCCCTGTTTATCAAAAGCATTTATATCATGTTGAATCACTTGCCCTTTAACTTTCACTGTATTTTTCTTAGTTGAATGAGCTTGATAATATAATACTGTTTCAAAATAAATTTTAATTAAATTAATTAGTCGTTCAGTATGAGTTATCGTCTTAACGGACTTTTTTGCTTGGAAAAAACTATTTATTTCCGTTAAATTTTGAATATATTTAGATGCTTTACATTTTTTTATTGTTAACATAACTACTCATTTATTAAATAATTTACTATGATAATTATATAATTTCAAACTTAATAGATAGTGTCAAATCAAATCCTAGAGAGCCTTGTACTTTTGTCTATTAGTTAATTAATCTTTAAGTAGTAGTTACTGTGCCCAAATTGTGCCCAAAAATGACTAGTTTTGATGAAATTAAGATTTTGATAGAGTCGCGAAAGCCCCACTACGTGGTCATTTGTAGTTTTTTGTTATTTTATTTTAAATTTCCCTTCCTCTCAGCCATAAAAAATTACAAAATTACAATTCACACTATAAACTCCCGTTAACTAAACAACTAACTTCCATTCTTAATCCACAAACCCAAGCAAAATGAAAATTAAAACCTCCCCTGTCTCCATCGACATCCAGTATTTCTCCTGCTAAGAAAAGATTAGGCACTATTTTTGACTCTAGGGTATCAGCGTTTACTTCTGTAGTATCTATGCCTCCGGTAGCTACTTCTGCGCCCTTGAAGCCTTTAGTGTCAGAGATACTTAGCTTTAGATTTTTGATGGCGTGTACAAGCTTGTTTATCTCTTTTCTGTTTAGGGCATCTTCTGTGCGTACTTTACATTTGGACTGTTCTAGTATGATGGATATGAGTTTTTTGTTTATGATGCCCTGAAGCCATAGAGCAAGAGGCTTTTCACTCACTTTACCTACTCTGGCTAGTAGTAAATTAGTGAGCTTCTCTTTACTCAGTTCAGGCATSAGGTCTAGACTTAGTTCGCAGTAGTCAAAGTTGGCAAGCCTTGTRCTRACTTCGCGGCTTAGGTCYARWATCGCCAGTCCAGATATRCCRTAGTTRGTAAAAAGAAKGTCTCCTTKTTTYTCTGTAATGTACTCACCATTAGAGTAGAGTTTGGCAAGTCCGGCTACCTTCACACCTGCACACTCCTTTACCCATGTCTCTTCAGAGCAAAGTTGTACCAACGAAGGGTGACGTGGCATAAGTGTATGTCCCATCTTGGTAGCAAATGCATACCCAGAGTTGGAGCCTCCTAATTGTGGTGCAGCAGGTGAGCCACAAGCTAGAAGTAATTGCTCACAAGTTTTGTTACCTTGAGTTGTCACTACTGTAAAGYATTTYCCYTCTTTGTCAATAGCATTGACAGTACAGTCACAAAGTATATCTACCCCTGCTCTCTTCGCTTCATACTCAAGTAACTCTACCACAGAAGATGCCTGTAAAGACATAGGAAACATTTTCCCCTCTTTGCCCTCAACAAGTTCCAAGCCTATCGATGTGAAAAACTTTTCTACTGTTTCAAAAGTGTAACCATCAAGTACTTCTTTTATGAAGTCAGGGTTTTGTCCATGAAAACGGTTTAGCCCTATGTATCTGTTGTCTATGTTACATTTGCCATTTCCGGAGACAAGGATTTTTTTACCTATTTTATTGTTTTGTTCGAGCAAAAGTACCTTTTTACCTGCCCTACCTAATGTAATAGCTGCACACAAACCTGCAGCACCTGCCCCGATAATTATCCAATTTTCATTATTCATAAGGTATTATATCTCAAAACAACAATAAGGATTCAAGTATGTCAGCATTAGTAGAATTTAGTATGTTCCCCACGGAACAAACCCAGAGTAAGAGTGCCTTTGTAGCACGTGTTTTAGATATAGTAGATAAAAGTGGTTTGGCTTATCAGTTAACTCCCATGGGTACTATTGTAGAGGGAGAGACAGTTGAAGAAGTTTTAGCTGTGATCAATAAAGCGTATGTAGACCTACAAAAAGATTGTGGGCGTGTTTACAGTTCTATAAAAATAGATTGGAGAGAAGGTCCAGTGGGTAGACTCAAAAACAAAGTAGGGGCAGTTGAAGAGAAATTAGGACGTAAGCTTAATTCCTAAACTAAACAGCTAGATTTGGATATAATACGCGAAATTTTTCATGAAGGATCAGAAAATGTGTGCTGAAAAGATACAACGTCTTATTCAGGCAAGTATTTTGGGTTTTGTCATGGGATTGGCTGGCTCTGGTATGTATGTATCAGCATTTATATTGCAGTTTGGTATGATGATTATGTTAGTTGTCGCTGGGTTTACAGGCTGGTGTCCAGGACTCATCATACTTAAAAAAGTCTTCCCTTCATGCAAAGAAAATGATAGGTTAACAAAGAGCGACTAGGCACGTGAGTATTCTGCTGAAGAGAATTTAGCGTTAGCGTAGTACAGATGAACTTTGTTCATTTTGCGTTCTAATTAAAAAAGTAAAAAACAAGGATTATTAATGTCAGATATTTCATATAAAGATGCAGGTGTTGACATCGATGCTGGGAATAAATTTGTAGAGGCCATTAAGGAAGATGTCAAATCAACCTTTGATAAAAATGTCATAGGTGGCATCGGCTCTTTTGCAGGTGCGTATGCACTTCCAGCAGGATACAAAGAACCTGTCATCCTCTCTGCTACAGATGGTGTAGGTACGAAGCTTCGTATCGCTATAGACAGTGGCAAACTTGACACAGTAGGCATAGACCTTGTGGCTATGTGTGTCAATGACCTTATTTGCAACAACGGCACACCGATGTTTTTCCTTGACTACTATGCGACAGGTAAACTTCTCCCAGAAAATGCTAAAGACGTGGTTGCGGGGATTGCTGAGGGATGTAGACGCTCAGGGTGTGCTTTAGTAGGCGGAGAGACAGCAGAAATGCCAGGGATGTACTCAGATGATGACTTTGACTTAGCAGGCTTTGCAGTAGGCATAGCAGAACGTGCAGACATGGATATGGTAGCCAATGTTAAAGAAGGTCAAATTCTCATCGCGATGCCTAGTTCAGGGATACACTCAAACGGTTACTCACTGGTAAGAAAAATCTTTTTTGAAACTCTAGGCATGGACTTGGATACTGACTTTGAGGGTAGACCTTTAGTAGAGACCCTACTCGAACCTACGCGTATCTATGTTAAAGACTATAAAGCCAACAAAAAGCATGTAAAAGCTTTGGCTCATATCACAGGTGGAGGTATTGTAGAAAATCTTCCTCGTGTACTTCCTGAAGGCATAAGAGCAGTCGTAAACAAGGACAGCATAAGAGTACTTCCTATCTTTGAATTTATGGCAGGGTATGTTACAGAGGATGAAATGTATAGAGCCTTCAACATGGGTGTAGGTATGGTATGGGTAGTAGAACCCGAAGATGTAGATGCTGTACTTGCCAACACAGATGGTTATGTCATTGGTGTTTTAGAAAAAGGTGAAAAAGGTGTTGAAATGGTTTAATACCATTTCAACTAGACTTTATTTACGTATACTCTCCCTATCTAATTCCCCAGACTTTAATTTCTCCAAATATATTTTAAGATGTTCTTTCACCTCTCCTTGTAAAAGATAGAGTGCCAATAGATTTGGTAATGCCATTGCAAAAAAGAGCATGTCTGAAAAGTCTAGCAAGACTTTAGCAGATGTGACTGAAGCAATGACAGTAAAGGTAACAAAGATAAGTTTATATACCAAGGTGTATTTCTCTCCAAACAAGTATGTCCACGCTCTCTCTCCATAGTAGGACCAAGCAATCATTGTTGAAAATGCAAACAATATAATACAAATGGACAAAACAAGAGGAAACCAAGAGATAACTGAGCCAAAAGCAGCTGCCGTTAGTGCCGCACCCTCCCTAGCTTCTATAAGGTGTGCAAATTCACCATTAGGCTCATAAACGCCCGTGGTAATGATAACTAGAGCCGTAATCGTACATATAATGATAGTATCTATAAAAGGCTCATAGAGCGCAACTAAGCCTTGTCTTACGGGGTACTTTACAGAAGCCGTAGAGTGTACAATGGCAGCAGACCCCATACCCGCTTCAGAAGAAAATGAAGCACGTTGGAAGCCTTGTACAATGACGCCTATTATGCCTCCAACTACAGCGGTAGGAGCAAAAGCTTCAGTGAATATAAGTGAAATTGCATGAGGCACTTGGGATGCATGCATAAGTAGTATCCAAAGAGCGGCAGACAAATAGATGATGACCATCGTAGGTACAATTTTTTCAGCAGTGGTAGCAATACGCTTAATGCCACCGATAATAACAAGACCAACTATAGAAGCCAATATAATACCAAAGACAATAGGATATTGGTCAAAAAATGGGATATGTGCTGTAACAATACCTACAGCTTGAGAGGTTTGAAATGCATTTCCAGCTCCTAGTGAACCTCCTATGGTAAAGACAGCAAAGAGAACTGCAAGTACTTTACCAAGTGTTTTCATGCCTTTTTTCTCAAAACCTTTAGATAAGTACTGCATCCCTCCACCCATGATACGACCATCGGGACGTACTTCACGGTAGATTTGAGAGAGTGTGACCTCTGTAAATTTYAGGGTCATCCCTAAAAAACCTGCAAGAATCATCCAAAATGTGGCTCCTGCTCCACCTATGGATATTGCTATGGCAACACCCGCAATGTTTCCTAGTCCAACAGTGGCAGATAGTGCAGTAGTTAGCGACTGAAAAGGAGTTATTTCTCCTTTGTCATCGGCGGTTCTGTACTTACCTGTGATGATCTGAAAAGAGTGTCTCAACATACGTAGATTTATAAAACCAAAACGAAGGGTTAGCCATACCCCACCTACGATAAGCCATGAAACGATAAAAGGAAGAGAAGTTCCCTCGACGCTTCCAAAAAGTACATCAAAAAAGAAAATACTCCCCAATATACTATTTATACTCTCAAAAATATTATCCATCTTTATTCATCCTTTTTATGAAAAAGATTATACATTATTATTATATTAAAAAAGATATTTTATTGTTTTTTACACTTTTAGTAAAATACTATTGACAAATTATAATCTTTTGACTATAATTGCGTTCCTTTTTAACCTGATGTCTAGGTTTAAAGTAGCGGAGTGTAGCGCAGTCTGGTAGCGCACCTGGTTTGGGACCAGGGGGTCGAAGGTTCGAGTCCTTTCACTCCGACCATTTAGTTTTTTAACATTTTAATAAGTAA
>NVVN01000014.1 GCA_002733355.1 Sulfurovum sp. | reverse complement strand
TAAAGTAGTATCATTAAAATCTTCAGCTTCTTCTTWAWAGTAMCMWTYACARKMTATMGGWGCAYYWASMTCWTYWTSTATCTCCTTAGCCTTCTCAGGAGTCTCYAGYACAAGTTTATATCCTCTAGCTGCCTGCATCCCAATATCYAYATGTATMGGGTGCTTATYTTKGTAGGTTTYATATATMMWCCTCTCCACATCATCCCTAACCCCATTGTCATTSACATCTATACCAAGAAGCGTAGAGTCATTSARTGYYTTGTCWGGTTCAGGTGGCAAGACATGYCCRTYTACWACCCATGTGATGTTGAGRGTGATGGTGTTTGAAAGTRYRKTWCCTRCTTTGGCTTGTACTGTGACRTTGSTRTCTTTTTTAGCTKKRAGTGTRYKRTYKGTTATCTGCACTGCAGCACTTGGACTTACTATCCACTCTATGTTGCTTGTGAGTGTTTTACTTGTGCTGTTGGCGTAAGTGGCTTGTAGGCTTAGGTCTGTGGTTTCTCCTACATTGAGTGCTGTGTTACTACTGCTTAAACTTAGGCTTGTTACTGTTGGTGTAAGCACCCTAACAGTTCGTGTAACATTTTCTTCATTCCCTGCAAAACTAAACAGTGAGGTACAAAGTAGACTTATAAGTAGTAGTTGYATTTTTTGTCCTCGTTGTATTTTAAATATAATAGTCTTGACTTGGTTTTGTTTTTTATTTACCCTTTGGAGGCATCTTCAAAAGCAAGTCCTTCACGCCTTCTCTCGTCTCACTCACAAACTTCGCCCCAGGGTCAGACTTGACTGTTCTATAGCCTTGGTCACGTTCGAGCCATAAAGAAGTAGCTTCCATCTGTCTATACTCATGATGTCCTATCATATACTCTATGCTTGGATATTTTGATTTTAAGTATCTAACCAAGTCTATATTAGCTTGTAGTTGTGCGGGTGTAAGATCTTCAGCTTTGTTGTCTTTACCCCCAATATTTTCTATGCCAATACTCGAATAGTTCAGCCCTATGACATGCCGTGCCATCCAATTTTCCGGCATTAGCCTGTAAATAGTTCCATCACGATCTACCATAAATTGGGAAGATACATTAAGCGCTGAAGCCTTTACAATGTCTTTTCTATCGCTTAAAAGTCTCGGAGGCTCTAAACGTTTGAATGATTTATCAAAATCCATCTCAGCTGTCCAGTGCAAGACGATGATTTTAGGGATAATCTCTATATTTGACACTGTTTTACCGTAGTGTGATTTAATGTACGCTTTTGTCATTTCTATACGCTGAGTAGTAAAATTTATGGGTTTATCTAGTATTTGTACAGGTTGTATAGGTTTTGTAGTACAAACTAAAGGTTTTGGTTCTTCTTTCCCACATGCAGTAAATGTAAGAAGTGCTAGTACAAGTACTAAGTTTTTTGTCATTATTAAGTCCTGATTTCTAATTGGATTTATTTTATCCAATATTAACTTGAACCCTCTGAGTAACATAGTGTACATGCATGAAAAAGAAAAAATTATATGCTCACATATAGACGCCAAAGTACTATGTATGTGATATAATTCAAATTATATATAATCCATAATAATATTGAGATTTATATGTGACAAGCGGAGAGAAAAAGGATTATAGTGGAAAAATTGTCGATAGCATTTAAGAATATTGCTTTGGTTAAGGAAATTGAATCTCCTGAAAACCCAGGCGGATTAGAAAAAAGAGTTGCTTTAACCCCTCAAGATGTTGGACAACTTACAGATGCAGGTGTGAATGTATTTGTTGAATATGGTGCAGGTTTGGGTGTAGATTTTGAAGATGAGGAGTATCTTACAAATGGTGCTGTGCTGCAAACTAAAGATGAGATATACAAAGATAAAGATATGATTATTAAATTTAAAGGTCCCTCTTTAGCCTCTATATCTGAAATGAAAAAAGGGTGTACACTGTTTTGTATGGCACATTTTCATTCTTTTCCTGATAGGGCTAAAATGCTTGAAGARAGTCAAATAAATGTTATCGCTATGGAAGAGATATCAGAATCTCCAAAAGTACAAACCGATGAGCAAATATTGGCACGRACTGCRATGGCWGAAGCACTAAAAAGTTTTATTGATAATGATACCATTGGAAATTTAAAAATATTTGTTATCGGTCGCAATGAAAGATTGGCAGGTGCAGTAAGAAGAGCGGGAAACCGTAATCCTAAATCACTCAATATGCTTCATATAGATGTAAAATTTGAAGAACTGAAAGAAACAGACAGTGAAACTCTCTATTTTTATGACAGTGAAGATTTTAATGATACTCATGGAGTCATCGAAAAATTAAAAGAGACYCCTTCTCATATTTTTGACCTTCATCAATATGCACAAAGAAATGCAGATGCAGCCRTTAGTGAATACAGAGAGACACATACCCCTTYTGAATTTGGRTTGCGAAGAATTCAGTGTCTACATGAGACAGGTCAAGCAGGTGCAAGATATGGGATAAAACTACTTAAAGAAAACAAACCTGATCTAGATATCAGTGAAGCCAAAGTTGTGGTATTGGGTTATGGGAATGTTGCACGAGGTGCAATGCATGAAATATATGATCAAGGTTTTAAAAATATCAATATCTTAGGTCGTACACAAACCACTAAAGACAACATTGACTATTGGCTTGAAAATGTTGATCTTGTAATMAATGGTGCAGAAATACCACGAGAGATAAGAGGTATAACATATCTTGTAAGTAATGACCATCTTAAACGTGTCATTCCTAAAGGTTCTGTAGTCATTGATCTTGTGGGGGGAAGTGAGACCAACAGATCTGCTGTTGAGTCTGTGTTGAGCTGCACCTTTTTAACAGAACCTCATTTTGTTCAAGATGAAGTAACTGTTTCAGCATTGTGGGGATGGCCAATGCTTGGAATGATGAGAGAAAGTGCTATAAAATATTCAAGTCAAATTGTTGATGTTTTACTTAGAAGAGAAAAAGTAATTGAAGGATTAGACGGTTTAACTGCTGGMGTGAAACGAGCATTAGTCTGCGGACCCTTCAAATAATACTTGTGTGTCAGCCACATCAATATGATTGACATTACACTAGGTTATTCTGAGGGTTCAGCACTATATGCTTCTTTTGTTCTTAGAAGCATCCCRACTATGACAATAGGAGGTAACCCCAATGCTAAAATATAACTGGGTATGTGTAGTAAGCCATGTCTGTTAAGATATAAAAAACCTAAGATAAGCACAGCATAAGCACCTAGCCTATAAATAGAAAGTGCCGCTTTTGTGTCTTTAATAGTTTGAAAAACAGATCTATCATTTTTGAGTTTTTTACGTTCTTCTTTTACAACTTCAGMAAAATCTTTTTCATCWWCTTGCRCAATATCTTCAGAATAAAGATCATAAGGATCTTCCAAATGGTCAATTACATCTTTAGAGTCGTCATACGTAATAATATTATGGTCTACTCTGGCATCAATCATGCGCTTATACGCTAAGATGGAAGATCCTATTACTAAAGTAGAAGAYAAAAAACCTATTTGACTACTCCAAAGTGTATTAATATCAAATAATATGATTGTRRTRAYTACCAAYARRATATCAACAACRATAAGTGCYTTAAGTATGTTCAGATTAATATTTGTCATCATCGTCTTCAGCATCATATTTTTCTTGTTGTTCTTTTTTATATGTATAACGTGGGTCTTGTGCCAACTTGTCTAAAACTTTTTTTTGTTTRGCATAGGCCTTATACACATTCGATATCGCTGCACCCACACCTATGAATACCCCTATCCAYAGTGTCCACCAWGCTCCRGTCAGTTTTTGTAACCCTATRCCTATGGCTACACCCATAAGTACAGCWACMACCATCGATATACCCAGACTTAACCCGTCTGCTGCTTCTACTAATTTTTTCATTTTAGGTATTTCTTCTTTTTTATCCATCTTATCCTCCTATACTATTTACACATCAAGCATCATAACTTTTTCTTCTCTTTTTAAAAAATAGATATATACTAAATAAAAATTGAAATGCCAATATACCTGCAAAATCTGCCAATACATCAAAGATACTTGCGCTGCGCTCTGGTATATATGCCTGTATAAGTTCTATCACTATACCAAAAGTGAGTAAGGCTGCCATGTTACGTAATCGGTGTATTCCTGTATCTGATGCTCTGTTTAAAAGAAAAGACAGAAGAAAAAAAGCGATAAAATGCTCACCTTTGTCATTTAATCCCAAAAATGAGATAAAAGTATGAAAATCAGCAGGAAGTATAGGAATCGTCATTAAAGCAAATACAAGAAATACAAGTATAAAAAAAAGTATTTTAAAAACTGTTTTATTGAGGAACTTCAAATATTCTCTTTTATGCTATCTCTGCCATGACTTCATAAGCAGCTTTGATACTCTGTTCTATCATTTCATCTGTAGTTACTGCACAGATAAATCCTGTTTCATAAGATGAACAAGCAAGATATATACCGCGATCAAGCATCCCTTTATGAAATTTAGCAAACATCTTTGTATCATTTTCACATGCATCTGCAAAGTTTTTTACAGGTTTGTTTGAAAAGAAAAAACCAAACATTGAACCTCTTACCTCTGTCACCATAGGGACATTAACAGCTGCTGCTGCTTTTGCAAAACCATCTACAAGTTTTTTTGCTTTAGTAGAAAATGCTACATACATGGAAGGATTTGCTTTGAGTTTTTTAAGACTTGTGAGTCCTGCCGCCATTGCCACTGGATTTCCTGAGAGTGTTCCAGCCTGATAGACTGGACCTTCAGGTGAAAGATGTGCCATGATTTCAGCATTTGCACCAAAGGCTCCCACAGGCATCCCAGCACCTATAACTTTACCAAGTGTCACCATGTCTGGTTTCACTGTAGATATACCCTGCGCACCCTTTAGTGACGCTCTAAATCCAGACATCACCTCATCAAATATGAGTAAAGCACCATACTCGTCACATAAGTCTCTTAAACCTTCTAAAAATGTTTCATCT
The DNA here is from genome assembly GCA_002733355.1 of Sulfurovum sp. Taxonomy (GTDB): domain Bacteria; phylum Campylobacterota; class Campylobacteria; order Campylobacterales; family Sulfurovaceae; genus Sulfurovum. Next base: position 37,488 of record NVVN01000014.1, on the reverse strand, counting down.
GCAGGTACTAAACCCATATTACCAGCTATGGGTTCGATAATCACACAGGCTATATTTCCTCTGGCATCCTTAAAACATTTTTTTACAGAAGCTAAATCGTTGTAGGTAGCCAAAAGTGTATGCTTTGTAAGATCAGCAGGCACACCTGGACTTGATGGTGTACCAAAGGTAGCAAGTCCTGAACCAGCCTGAACCAAAAGTGAATCAGAGTGACCATGATAACATCCTGTAAACTTCAAAATATTATCCCTACCCGTCACACCACGTGCAAGTCGTATAGCTGACATCACAGCTTCGGTACCTGAACTCACAAAACGTACCTTGTCTATACTCTCAAAAAGCCCTACAATCTCATTTGCAAGGTCTGTTTCTACTGTTGTAGGTGCACCAAAACTCAACCCTCTTTTAACTGCTTCTATAACAGAGGCTTCAATATCAGCATCACAATGACCAAAAATAAGTGGTCCCCAACTTTGTACATAGTCAATGTATTTGTTGCCATCAATATCAAAAAGATAACCAGCTTCACCATGCGAGATAAATGGTGGAGTACCTTCTACGCCTGAAAATGCACGTACAGGTGAGTCAACACCTCCGGGTATTACTTTATATGCCTCATCAAATGCTTCGATACTTTTGTCATATGCCATACTGTTAATCCTCGTTATGTATAATTCTATTTATAAATTGATGGATTATACACTAAAGCGCATAAGAGGAGAAAATTATCAAAATTTTTAAAGGTTTAATCCTCTCATTATTATTACACTTACTACTTTTACTACTTTTGACAAAAAACTTTAAAGAGATGATTTTTTTACCTCCCAAATCTCAAGAGAAAAAAATATCTTTGAATATACAGCAAGTCGTTACACCACCACCTGCACCCAAACCAATACCTCAACCCATTATCACACCTCCTGTACCTCCCCAGCCTGTTGTACAAAAAGAAGTGAAAAAGAAACTTTTAGATACGAGTGAAAAAGTTTTTGCCCAAAAAAATACTGAAGAAAACAATGTCACAAAAATTGAACCCAAACCTCAAAAGAAAATAGTAAAAAAAGAAGTGACTAAAAAACCTAAAAAAGTAGTTAAAGAAAAAAGAAAAAAGAAAAAACGTGTAGTCAAAAAAAGAAAGGCTAAACGTTCAAATGACCGTCTTGCCAATATGTTGATGAGGTCAAGCACATCCTTTTATCCTAGTCAGTCACGATCTCCTTCTAATGCAGGGAGCTATGGTGACAGAATGATAAAAAAACTTTATGGTAAAGAATTTAATACCTATAGTAACACGCAAAAAAAGTTTATAAAAAATAATCTAGGTACCATCCATCGCATTACACAAAAAACGCTCACTAGAAACGGATACCCTGATATCGCTGTACGAACAAAACAACAAGGAACAAATGTCGTTGCATTTTATCTTCATCCAAATGGTGACATTACAGGACTTAAACTTAAAAGACACATCGGATACGAAGCATTGGATCAAAATACCTTGCAGGTTATACGTCTTGCTTACAAAAACTACCCTTTACCCAATCAAAAGACTAAAATTATATTTTATGTGCGCTATAGTATGTATTAAAAAAGGTGTCTATTGCAGTTTTTAAAAAATTATTGGATACACCTATCTATATGGTCTATCAAAAAAATCTACAAAATCATCTGGTTACTCTCTATCGGTGCACTTTTTATAGGGTTCATAGCATTTTATCTTTATATGAATGCTCTGCCAAGCCTYTCTASTTGGCATACAAARCTCYTAAAAAATGAGTTTCACAYACATTCGAATGTRAAAAACTTTAMAAGTTATATYCGTTTAGAAGAAAAACTCTTTAAAGAACTTGAAACAGAAATCTACAATAAGGTTTTACCCAAAGAACAAAACACCATCAACCGATATACCACAAACAGTCTAAGTGACCCTAGACGATGGGATATAAACTGGAACAAAAGTTTTGAGATGAAGGTAAAAGAGCCAAAAGGTGCAGTACTTCTTCTTCACGGTATGTCAGACTCTCCATATAGCCTTCACCATCAAGCTACTTCCTTACATAAAAATGGATGGTATGTGCTGGGTGTGCGTCTTCCTGGTCATGGTACTATNCCCNCTGGACTGAGAAATATAACATGGGAAGAGATGGCAGCAGTCGTTCAACTCTCTATGCAACATCTTAAAAGCAAAATAGGAGATAAAGCGATCCATATTATGGGTTACTCTACAGGTGCTCCGTTGGCATTAAACTATACTCTACATGCCTTACAAGAGGATTCTAAGCTCACTTTACCCTCWAGTCTTATCTTTTATTCACCCGCCATAGGCGTCAGTAAAGCTGCACCTCTAGCTGTATGGCAAAGTCGTTTTGGTTATATATTGGGTTTGCCAAAACTAGAATGGAATTCACTAAACCCAGAATATGACCCTTTCAAATACAATTCATTTGCTGTCAATGCAGGAGACCAAGTCTATAGACTCAGCAATGAAGTACAAAAACAGTTTGATACCCTTGAAAAGCATCCTAATAAAAAAACCTTTCCTCCCGTACTTAGTTTTGCATCTATCGTGGACAGTACAGTCTCCATACCCGCAGTCATAGGCAAACTATATAACAGACTTCCAAAAGGCGATCATACTCTCGTACTTTTTGACATCAACCACAATTTCAGCCGCAATCACCTCATCAAGAAAGCCAAAATCACACAAATACAAGCCTTGCGTGATACACCCATACATGGTAACTACACCTTTGAACTTATCAGTAATATCAACACAAAAAACCGCACAGTAGAACAAATCATTAACCATAAGAAAGTAAACCCTCTGCCTTACCAATGGACAAAAGGTCTCAACTCACTCTCCCACTTAGCCATACCCATGAGCCCAAATGATCCACTCTATGGAAGTAAAGACGCACCAAAAAGCCCAGGTATACAACTAGGTCACTTGTCCATCTACGGAGAGACAGGTGTACTCCAAACTTCTGCTGAGACACTACTTAGACAGAGATGGAATCCTTTTTATAACTATACAAACGAGAGGGTTTTAGCGTTTTTGGAAGGGAAGTAATATGCATATGAAAATATCATTTTACAATTTTCATCAACCCATTCACAAGCCCAACAGTCCCCTGTACCAACAAAGGCTCACTTTTCGCATCTAGCCACTGTATAATCTCTTTCATCTCATCTTCTCTCATAACTGTACACCCTGCAGTAGCTACTTTTTTGATGTGTATAAATATACAAGACCCTGCACCCTTAACAGCTCCTGCTTCATTTATATGATTATGATTTACAACGATACCATACTTGTAGTAGTCTTTTGGAAAACGCATATGTTCTTTACTTTTGTAGTCTATGTCTACTTTGTTGGAGTCTACTATTTTGTTATAAAGTTTTGAGTGCATGTCATCTACACAATGGTCTGTTTCTTTGTAGATAGTATAATGGTATTTAACCTTAAAGGGCGCATATCCAAAAGCCTGTTTTAAGGTAAAAATACCCGCTGGTGCTTTACCATCGCCCTCTTTTTTGATAATTTTTGCATCTTTAGGAACAGTGTGCAAGCCTATTCCCCAGCCTAAACCATTACGTCCTAGTTTAATATCTATAGCTTTTCCAACCTTTGTCCAACTATTATCTTGTTTTTCAAAGCGCTGAAGCGTTCCATTTGATGTAGACCAATTTTTAGTTGTTACTACTATAAGTTGTTTTGTATCAGGGATTTGTCCATGTAGGGTCATCGTAACAAGTAATAATCCAAGTAAAATGTTTTTCATTATGTTAAAGTCCTTTAAAATATTATACCCAAGATACATTCATAGCAATAAGAATCAAAACTAAATCTTATTGCCAAGAATACACCAAAAAGGTGAAGAGGTAGTGAACTTAAAATTGCACACTTTAAAACATCACTGCATTAAACTCTGGCACAAAAAGTACTCTGGAGACGAAACCCAATATTATTGTTACTATTACTAGGATTGTTCCTGTTACGGTTGGTCGACTCTGTGTTATTAGCATTATTGTTCCACGAACCGCCGCGAAGGTACTACCTCTACACACTTCTACATAAAGAAGTGTGTGCAAGTAGCTCGTCTATCATAGAACTATTTTTACCCATTTTAAAAAAACCAATAGAGCCAAATATCTTATTTTTGGCTTGTTGTAAATCTATCTTATTGTACTTATAGGCATATTTCACTTTCTTTAAATTTTTTCTGCCTCTATTTAAAGCTTTAGAAGTGAGTCTAAAATGTGTACCATACACTTTATGTCCTAGAAAAACTATGCCATCAGTACTCTTTTGTAGTACTGTCTTATAAGGATGTATTCTAAGCCTAAACCTATCCAAATAACTGTCAACTACTAAAATCAAGTCTTCTAAAAAATCTTTAGAATTAGAAAAAAATGTCATATCATCTACATAACGGATATAGCCTTTTACTCTAAGCTCTTCTTTTATATAGTGGTCAAACTCGTTTAAATACCAGTTGCCAAAGAACTGGCTCGTTAGGTTACCTAGAGGTATGCCTTTTCTTCTTTCATAGGGAGTCAATAACGTGTCATCATCAAAATAAAAATACGCATCATCTTGCATGTTTGAATTTTCTATAAGCCCCACTAACATTAGCATAGTCTCGCTACATTGTACTTTTGGGTACAGCATTGCTGTGAGTATTTCATGGTCTATGGAAGGGAAATACTTTTTGATATCTATCTGCAGTACATACTTGTATTTATTGGCATAGTATTTGGCACGTTTTAAAGCCGCGAGTGTGCCTTTGCCTTTTCTATTGGCATAGGTATCATAGATATAACTTTTTTCAAAGAGTGGCTCCAGTACATTCATAATAGCATGATGTACAACTCTATCTACAAAAGGAGCAGCAGATATTTTTCTCATAACAGAATTATCGTTAATCGTAAATTCTGTATATCGACCAAATTTATATTTTCTACTTTTAAGTAACTCATGGATATGGGCTAGTTTTTCATCTTCATAAAACCAAAACTTTGCTACTGCAGACTTAGACTTTTTACCTTTCATCGCATTTTTAGAAGCAAGATAAAGGTTATCCATCTGGTATATTTGTTCATAAAGTGAAAGACTCATGTAAGTGTTTTCTTCCATCCACCTATCATCTGACCTATTTCATTTAAAGCACTTATGATAAACCTATGATTATCGCTAGAGAGTATAGACAAATCTTTGAGTAGTTTGGTTAAAAGACGTAGACGTTCTATCTCTTGATTGGCTCTAAGTAGCAAGTTTGCCTTGTCTTTAGAGTATATGGTGTCGCTAAGGGTCATCAGTAGCTCTATAAGGCTATGCTGTATCTTCTCTCCCAGTGTATATCTATGATTTTTAGGAAGTTTTTCTATCTTTTTGATGTACCATAGTGACAAGCTATAGCTCTTAACGATGATAGGATAATTTTCATTCACTCGGTATTCCTTACAATTATTTTCCCACTGCGTGGCTCTTTTTAAGCATTAAAATGAAATGCAGAGAGGCACTAAATGCCAAATCGTACAAAAAATAAAAAGCAAGAATGAAAAAGCCAAAAAAGACCCAATCACGAAGACAAAGTTCTCTGGAGACGAAACCCAATAATATAGTTACTATTACTAGGATAGTACCTGTTACGGAAGGTCGACTCTGTGCTAAAAGCACTATTGTTCCACGAACCGCCGCGAAGGACTTTCATATCCTTATCTTCATCATACCAACCTTCACACCACTCCCACACATTTCCATGCATGTCATAGAGTCCTAAATCATTTGGCTCTCTTGATTTGACTTCATGCGTTTTCATACCACTATTTTCTGCATACCATGCATAGTCTTTTAATAGGCTCTCATCATTTCCAAAATGCCACTTGCTATCTTTATCATTGTTGCACGCTAAGTACCATTCATTCTCCGTAGGCAACACATAGTCGTATGTGCTATCAGACTTATTTTTCCATTCTATGTATGCTTTTGCATCATTCCAACTGACGCCTACTACTGGATGATTATCAGTTTCATCTTTTATATAGCTTTTTTTCCAACTGGCATCTTTTTTATTTTCCCACTTTTTATCATGATAGATATACATACCATTATTCTTTTCTGCTTCTGTTATATGGCTTGAGTATTCTACAAATTCTTTAAAATCGCCTTTGGTCACTGTTGTAGCACACATCTCAAAATATATATCACTTTTCAATTGTTCCCCTGTGATGTAGGGGACGATTGCATTTCTCCATTCATGATTGAAATGTAAATTTCTTTCTTTTGCAGTTTTCATAATATTTTTCAATTGTTCACTTGTCAGTGTTGCTTTACCTTGCTCAAAAAGCTTATCTACCTTAAAAGCATCATTCCATGACTGTACATCATCTTCTTTAAAAAGTTTTTCTTTAAATTCATTGTCTTCTATCTTATGTTGTGCTTTTATAGAAATTGATTTTTCTCTCATCTCTATTATTTTTTGTAAATTTACTTTATCTTCAGTTGCTGTAAATATAGTATCTAAATCAAAAAGTATACGTGATGTATAATGTTCTTTCACTATGCGCATCATTTTTACGTATTTTTGCTGATCTTTTTTCGTATAGTAACATTCTTTTTCCATTGTCTCTTCAGACTCTTTTTTATTCGCTACTTTTTCTTTTTGTTCATCTATTTTTTTACGCTCTATATATGCATTAATTTTAGTTAACTCGGCTAGAGAGCCTTTCTTGTCTTTAAACTCAACTAAACGATTATATATACTATCATAACTGTTGTTTTGTATAAAGCGTAAAAGCTTAGGAGCAAATAATTCCAAAAGTGTCACCTTGGCTACCAATATATGCATATGATGATAATCAATCTTCATGCCATCAAGTAAGCTAAGTTTAGTTTCAAATAGAAGCGCTGTTCTTTTAATCTTTCTAGGCTTAGGTGGGATTTTAGTTTCAAAAAAATCAAGCAATACGTCTATAGGTTTTTTAGTGTCCTTTTTATCTGCAGTTAAGTCTAATTTTTCTGCTTCTATTGCTAGCTCATTACTGCCTAAATATTGCTTCCATTCTTTACTATGCTCTTCTAAAAAGTTTCTAACATTCACTGTATCAATTACAGGCAGACGAACAGGTAACTGTATCATCTTCTCTAAGTATTCATGTCCCGTTATGGGTAACTCATGTGCTTGACTATTCTTGTCGTCAGATACTTGTTTTCCATCCATGTAGATAACTGCATTATTATTTTGTTGTAGATAATCCCTATAATGATGCACCACTCCACGCTCTACCACATCATCATCTACTGCCAGCACGAAAGCACAGCTAGGTACGTCTAAAAACAGCTTGATAGACTCTAGCATCTTTAGGGTATTTTCGGGCAGACAACGGTCTAGGTCGTCTATGAGGAAGACGAAGTTTACATCTTCAAAGAGGGTGATTTTTTCTATCCATTGGGGAATGTTTAGGTAGATAGATTGAAGTTGGTCGGGCTGTAGTAGTTGTGTGAGCGTTTGTTCTCCTACTTGTTCTTTATCTGTTTTTTCTTTGGCTTTTTTGTTTACTTTATCTGCATCAAGTATGCTAGATACTTCTCTCATATCTTCAAGATTATTGCTCAGTACACCTCGTGCAGTTTTATAGGCACTAGACCAATTAATACCCTGATGCAAAGAGAGCAATACATTTTTAAGATGATACACCGTAGATTTAAATGTCCTACCCATCTTTTTACCAAAGGTTCTCTCATGGTTTTCTACAGCATCTAATAGTGTTTGAAAGAGTGGTAATATAATATGCTCTTCTTTCTCAAAACGCCATGCATTAAAAAACACAGGTATGACTACAGGCATACCCTCTTTTAATTCCCGTGAAAGTAATGTTTTTTTGATGAGTTTAAGTTGATGCGTCTTCCCACTACCCCACTCACCAAACAAGCCCACAGCCAATGGTTCTATGCTAGAATAACCATCGCATACCACATCACCTAAATGCATTTCTATAATTTCTACACGCTTTTGAAGTGCATCAATTGTAGTCAAAGTCTTATCGGTGGGCGAAGCTTTATCGTACTCAGATTTAGCTTCTTTTAACTCCTCACACTTCTCTACTGTAGTATAGAGTGTCTCAAAGTTATTCACTATCTGCCCCACTATCACCTCAGCATAATTCTCAGCTTGTTTCCCAATGGTAGATGTACACATAGACTATCCTTATACTTTGATAAAATAGTATAGCAAAACTTTTTGTCTTGTACACAAATATAAAGTAAATGATTAGCCCTTCAAAAAAATTGTAAGAAGAAGTACTGATGCTCGGAAAATATTTTAATACTAATTTATATGCATTGATAAACTTATGATATAATACATTTATACATCACTACATTAAGGAGTATTTATGCATAGATTAAATTTAACGATAGATGAAACGTTATACGAACAAGCTAGAGCAGTAAGTTTTATAGAAAAAAAATCAATTTCACAAATGATTAGAGAAAGTCTTAGTGAATATATTGAAAAGAATTCAAAAACTAAACAACAAGCTGATTTAATATTAGAAGCAGATGATGAAAAAGAAATTTTATCAATATTGGCAAATGAAGAATTTACTTCAAACAATGATTTTAAAAGTAAATTTAACTTATGAAAATATCATATTCTAAAACTTTTGAAAAGAAGTTTTCCAAATATGATAAAAAACTTCGAGAAAAAATATTTAATGCTATTCAAAACTTACCAGATGGTGACGTTAAAAGATTAACAGGTAATGAAATACCTCCAATTTATAGAATTAGAATATCAAAATATAGAATACTATTTCATATGAATGAAGAAGAGATACAAATATTAAAAGTTGATAGTAGAGGCGATATTTACAAGTAGTGTAAGCTGTCTAACAAATCGCATAAATCAAACAAGGATATAGTGCGGTTATTCAAGTTTTTATCTTATGAAGTTAGCTAGAATGGAAGATTAAATTTTTACTTAGTCACATCACCTTGTCGTTTCACTCAGTCGTTAGTCTTCTATAAAAAACATTAACAATGTAGATAGAAAAGTCACTACTTGATATGATTTTTAGTATCGAACTACTTGTGAGGATTACATATAAAGTTGGAAATGACACTGTTTATATAATGGGTATATTAGATTCACGATAAAATGTTGAAGAGTTACTACTACAAAAATTCTTAAAAGGCTAAATACCAATGCCTTACTTTTCCTTTTATAAAATTGAATGTCCCTATGCTATAATCTAACCAAAACACAAGGTCACCCCATGGAATACGGAATACTCTCAGTCGCCATCCCACTTCTCACCATCTTTTTAGCTATTATAACCAAAGATGTCATTGTCTCTTTGATGGGCGGTATCTTTGCAGGTTTTTTAGTACTCAATGGCTACAACCCTGCTACAGCTTTTATAGCGCTCTTTGATGGCATTATCGCTTTGTTTTCTGAAGGGTGGATAGTAAAGACGCTTTTGTTTATGCTTCTTATTGGGGCTATCATCAACTTACTCTCTGTCTCGGGAGCAGTTGAAAGCTTTGTGGTTTACCTTAGTAAAAAAGCTAAACGTATTGACTCTCCAATGGGAGCGATGCTATTGGCTTACATTATAGGTATACTTATCTTTATAGAGTCATCTATCACGGCTTTAGTAGCTGGTACAGTAGCTAAACCACTTTTTGACAAGCATGGTGTAAGTAGAGAAAAACTAGCATATATTTGTGATTCAAGTTCTTCTCCTATATGTACACTCATACCCCTAAATGCCTGGGGTGCCTTGCTCTTGGGGCTCATCGTAACTGCTATAGATGCTCAAGTTATCTCAGGTGATGCTGTCTCACTTCTCATCGCTTCTATACCATATAACTTTTACTCCATCTTCACCCTACTCATATTACTTGCCACCATACTATGGAAATGGGATATAGGACCCATGAAAGAAGCCCAAAAAGAGGCGCAAGTCATCCCTTGTATCACACCCATAGTAGATTCCGCAGTTAAAGCCACACCCTACAAAATGGTGTTGCCTTTACTAGTGATGATACTTATGGTTCCAGTAGGTTTGTATCTTACAGGAGATGGAGACATTTTTAAAGGCTCTGGCTCTACTTCTGTTTACTATGGAGTCATAGTTACGCTCTTTTTTATCTATGCCTATTTCATACCTACAAAATCTCTCACCCACGCAAGCTTTTTTAAAGGACTCTATGAGGGTATGGCACACATGTTACCCGTTACCAGTATCTTGATTTTTGCACTTCTCATAGGTAAAGTCATCGGTGATTTGGGTACTGCAGAGTACTTAGCTACTCTTTTGGAAGGTAACATCTCCCCCATCGTTGTACCACTACTCATCTTTTGGGTAGCAAGTATCACAGCTTTTTCTACGGGGACAAGCTGGGGAACATTCTCTATCATGATGCCCATAGGTTTGGCACTTGCAGCTACTTTACATTTGGACATCCCCTTAGTCATTGCAGCAGTGATTAGTGGTGGAATCTTTGGTGACCATGCCTCACCCATAAGTGATACCACCATCATCTCATCCATGGCAGCAGACTGTGACCACATCAGCCATGTACGAACACAGTTGCCTTATGCGTTGTTGGGTGCTGGGTTGGCTAGTGTTGGGTTTTTACTGTTTGGATGGATAAACATATAATAAAGAAAAAATTGAACCCAAAAACCAAATTATGTTAAAATAGAATCAAAAGCAAAAAAACTGGAATACAAAGATGCCTAAAAAAACTCTTTACATCGCCCGTCATGCCAAGTCTGACTGGGGTGACAATACACTCTCTGACTTTGAACGCCCTCTTAATCCAAGAGGAGAAAGAGATGCACCTTTTATGGCAAAGCTACTTAAAGAAAAAGGTGCCAAGCCTGAACTTATACTCTCCTCTCCTGCCAAACGTGCTAAAACAACGGCTAAACATTACCATGAAACTTTGGGTGGAGAACTTCGTTTTGATGAACGCATTTATGAAGCATCTCACATTAGCCTTCAGTATTTGGTAGAAGAGATGTTTCAAGAAGTAGATAGCCTGATGATAGTGGGACACAATCCAGGACTTACTGCTCTCAATGATTTACTCTCAAATAAGTCCATCTATAACTTAGCTACTGCTGCAGTAGTCGCCATAGAACTTGAAGATAGTGTCGCCCCACATAAGGGAAAACAGAAGTTTTTTGAGTATCCTAAAAAATATAAATAATGTAAATAAATCTGGGAAAAGTATGAAATTATTAGTCAGTGCCTTAGAACCTTCCTCAAACCTTCACTTAAAAGAAGTCCTCAAACACACTAAAGATGTGGAACTCATAGGTGTTTTTGATAAATCACTAGGAACACCTCTTCATGATATCTCTGAAATGGCCATCATGGGTGTGGTGGATGCCATCATAAAAATACGTTGGTTTTTTAAAGTGGCAGATGAATTGGTAACATTAGCTAAAGATGCAGACAAAATACTCCTCATGGACTCTTCTGGGTTTAATTTGCCTCTTGCTAAAAAGCTCAAAGAAAAATACCCCAACAAAGAAATCATCTACTACATTTTACCTCAAGTGTGGGCAAGTCGTCCAAAACGTGTAGAAAAACTGGAAAAATACTGTGACAAACTTCTTGGCATACTCCCCTTTGAAGTAAACTATTATCCACAAGGCAAAGCACAATACGTTGGTCACCCTCTTTTAGATGAGATAAACATACATCGAAACGAAACAGAAACAAAAAATGTCATCGCCTTTATGCCGGGTTCTCGTGCCTCTGAAATTAAACGACTCATGCCTATATTTTTAGAACTAAGACGAAAACTTGGCAATGACATCCGCCCACTTCTTGTTATTCCTCCCTCATTTAGCCGAAATAAAATAGCCAAACTCTATAGAGGCAACCGAGAGTTTGAAGTCCTGCGTGATACTCACGAAGCACTCAGACGCTCAGAATTTGCATTTATCTGTTCTGGTACAGCCACGCTTGAAGCTGCACTGATAGGTGTACCATTTACCCTTGCCTACATCGCAAAAAAAATAGATTTTTTCATAGGTACCAAAATACTGGGTATCAAACAAGTCGGTCTGGCTAATATCATACTTAGCAACTACAATGACACTACCTTACATAATGAAATACTTCAAGAAAATGTAACAGTTGACAATTTGCTGCAAGAGTACTACAATACAGACCGAAAAATCTTCGCAAAAAAAGCAGAAGAATTAAAAGCTTATCTTTCTCACGGTAGTAGTAAGAATGTAGCTAAAATCATTATGGATACCTCATGCTAGTACATATCTGCTGTTCTGTTGACAGCCATTACTTTTTACAAAAACTACAAAAAGAATACCCAAAAGAGAAACTCACAGGKTTTTTTTATGAYCCAAAYATACACCCCTACTCTGAGTACTATTTACGTTTACTTGATGTGAAACGTAGCTGTAAGATGCTAGGTATCGACCTCATAGAGGGTGAATATGATGTAGAAAAATGGCTCTCTTTGGTCAAAGGTTTTGAAAATGAACCTGAAAAAGGGGCTCGTTGTGGCATATGCTTTGACAGACGATTTGAAGTCTCGGCACACAAAGCCAAAGAACTTGGAGAAAGTAGTTATACCTCTACCCTACTCACTAGCCCTAAAAAATCACTAGAGCAATTAAGAGTTGCTGGTGATGCTTTAGGTAAAGAACTAGGACTTACATTTCTAGCACCTGATTACAGAAAAGCCTCAGGCACACAAGAACAAAATATCATGGCAAAAGAAGATGCACTATACCGCCAAGACTACTGTGGTTGCCTCTATGCACTAAACATACAAAGAGACCAACAAGAAAAACTTGCCGATGAACTCTTTCAACCCATATCTGGGCAAATCCAACCCGAATCTATAGAAGAACGCATAGAGATGTACGAACAGCGCTGGAGTTTGGAAGAGAAAAACATCACACACAAAATTATTAAACAACGTTTTTTAAACTGGCGTTTAATGCATGGACTCCTGCGTGTTCGTAAAGAGGTTGTACCTGCTCACTTCTTACCCTACTCTACACTCAAAGGTGAATACAGTAGAGGTAAAATAGAATATACAGTAGGTGATGTCCACCACATGAACCGTGATGAAGTACGCTTCATTACTTTAGCGCACTATAATACTTTAGCAAAAACACACTATAAGACGGTAAGTGAACTTGTCTATGCTCCTCCGCTCTTTAGTCGTGAAGTCGAAATACGTACAAAACTTGGTGTGACACCTTATGACCTTTCCATCATACTGATCGTTGATACAATACCAGATAAAAAAATAGAGATTATTTGTCAGAGTAAAACCTACAGTGATGTAAAAGAAGTGCTCATACAATGTTAGAAGATAAAGTCTTTCTCACACAAACCGATACCACSATAGGTTTTGTCTCACAAAATGCAGATAAACTTACCGCCATTAAACAGCGTCCCCCACATAAACACTATATCACAGCGGTCAATAGTCTCCAAACACTTAAAAGATTTTCCCGTGTACCTACTCTCTATAAAAATAAAGTAAGACGGTCTGAAAAAACTACTTTCATTATGCCAAATGGACACTCATACCGTGTTATAAAAGATAAACATCACCTACTTCTTTTAAATCGTCTTAAATGGGTATATACAACTTCTGCAAACCTAAGTGGAAAAAATTATGATGAAACATTTGCAAAAGAGATGGTAGATATAATTATAGAACCACTACAATCAAATACACAGGCTTCAAAGATTTACAAACTTGGAAGATACTCTATAAAAAGGATACGCTAATGATTATCTATGAAAATGAAACTATAAAAATAGAAACAGAAGCATCTGAAATTCCTTGGCTCAAAATCTTTACTCAACATCCATACAAAGAAATGAGCGAAGTACCAAAAAAAATTCAAATAGAAATATATGAATTACTAGACATTATCGAAAAAGAGATGATAGCCTACTACAATCCTACAAAAATAAATATCGCTTCTTTTGGAAACTATATGCCCCATGTCCACTGGCACATTATGGCACGTTTTGAGGATGACAGCTACTATCCAGAACCTATGTGGGGTAAAAAACAAAGGAATTTTGATTTAATSMKSMMMKASWWWRSACTWWWMMWTWSAYAARKAASAAYAAKRMTTGAAMAYRRAWAAWRMWRAAYKSYWWMWKYKATATYTTSMAAAAATANNNKKAWKGWSWMWTSWAWWSTWSRAWRMARWWAAKAMKKMWRYTATAGAAGCATTAAAAAAATCCCTACACTATTTGGAAGGTGAGATGCAAGGATATTAGAAACAAACCTTACCTTGTTGGTCTGCTTCTTGTACTATGATGGGTAGACCTGTTTGCATTAGAGTAATTGCTTCGAGTCCGCTGGTTTACATGTTGTTTGTTAGTAGGTCTTTTATGAGTAGACCTACTATTTGTATTTCTGTTATTACTACGATTTACATGTTGTCGGTCTGAAGATCTTTTATATTTATTACCTCTATGCGTATTGCTGTTTCTACCCCTATATTGATTCGAACGTTTATAGTGGTTTCTACTTCTATAATACCCATGCGTACCATTCACTGCTCTATAACGTCTTCCATTATAGTATCTATGTCCCCTGTTAAAATAGTGTCCGTTCCTGTATCTTTGATTCCCATAATGATAATATCCATTACGATAAAAACCTCCATAAAAATACCTTCCTCCATAAAAATAATATGGTCTATTGTAATAATATGGATATCCATAGGCAACCAAAGCACCATTCATCAAGGGTGAGTTATATACATTATTATTATAGTACCCATTATTTACAGGCACACAGCCTGAAAATAATAAAGTAGATGTAAGTGCGGTGGCAACTAATACCAAACGTTTTATTTTTACTGTCATAATTTATCCTTTTCTTAACCCATAGTATAATAGAAAAGTGTAACTATCGTGAAATTATTTTTTCATCTGTCTTTAGGGATATATTTTTCTCAAACACCACTTATTCTAAGTAATTTAGTCTTGCCCACCATAAGGTCTATAGTCATTCTTACTCTTTTAAAAACAGATTCTTGTCTATACTCAAGATTGTGTTTTTTACAAATATCCTTTACAATAGGCTGCATTTTTTGATAATAACTCAATGGCATGCTTGGAAATAGATGATGCTCTATCTGATAATTCAAAAACCCGTGTGCAAAGTCTATAGCATCTGAACCTGTATTGTAGTTCACTGACCCCATAATCTGTCTCAGGTAAAATTCTCCCTGACTTTTACTGGGTTCTGAGAACATATAAATATCTTCTGCTGAATGGTTAGGAACTATGATCAAAAATGAGTGCAAATTAGCAAAGAATTCTGCTAAAAACATGATGATAAAAGCATTAAAAACTGCGGTTAATCCTAAAGGTAAAAATAGTGCTGGGAAAACAACAAACTTCAAAAGTCCATAAGGAAGAAGATATTCCATCCAAAGTATTAACCCACCTTTACTACGTGGGTCTATCTCAAACTCTGTAATCTCTTTTTTATGTTCTTCTTTTAGTTTTTTATTTGCCAATATCCTAAGTGTATTCGGTGCATAATAGGTAAATTTCCATGTTCCTGCAAATGCATAAACTATCACGTAACGAAGCCATATAGGCGTCTTTGACTGAATGAGCCACTGTAGATTTCTCTCTACATTATCCGGGTCATCATCTTCACCCAAGTGATAATGGTGCATGATGTTATGCTCATAAGACCAAGCATCTGGTTTTATCCAATCTAGCCAATCTACATAACGTCTGGCACCTTTTGCAAAGTATTTTTTTGTATATCTTTCTGGGATATTCGGTACTTTATCATAACCGCCGTGYAGTATTGGGTGTGTTGTGTTTGACCATCTTGAAACATTTCCTGTACTAATCAGAAGTGCAGCAACGAGAGCCAATGGCCAAAATATCCAAGCACTCAATCCGCCTAAGGCTAACTCCACGATACTTAACAACAAGACCAGAGCAATACCGGAATATGTAAACATTTTACCCCAACGTTCAAGCTTTAACAAATGTTGAAAATCTTCTTCACCCACAGGATCCATAGCATCTTTTATGGCATCTATATCTTTTTCTAATTGTTGTTTATCCACATCAGCATATCGTGCATAAACAACTTCTGTACTCTCTTCCAGATGATTTTTTTCGTTTTCCGGTAACTTCCCTATCAATCTAACTACCCTCATTATAAAATATTAAATACATTATATAGTAAGCACAATTAATCTATGACCTTTTTAGCTATAATTACAAAAAAATCAATACAAAGAACTTTATTATGTGTGACTTCAATACTCTAAGCGATGAAGAAAAAAAACTTCATCATGAAAAACTATTAGCCTGTGCCAACAACTTTGGGGGGAAAAACTTCTTCCTTCAATTACTTGAGTCTATTCGACAAACCAAGCCTCACCCTCTTACATCTGGGAACTCTGTGTTTGATATAGAGTTGGGCACAATCACTTGGAATAAAGTTATTTTTAATGACAAACTCCAAGTTCTACTTAAAGCGCGGGTACATGAAAGTGAACAAGATAACTTATTACCTGGAGTTAACGCAAAAAACTATAAAAAAATACTTAACCTTGTTCGGGCACTTAAACCTATTGTTTTTCATGTTAATCCTGCAAATAAAGAAAATGGATCAGGTTTCTTCTTCCAGCCTTTTGATGCAATCAATGAAAGTAAAACGAAATTAAATCCCATATTTGATGCTCTCTTCTTCTGCTCCGTAGATACAGTTAAAAAAGTGCTCAATTACACACCTAAGGTATAAGATGGTTCAAGGACAAAAAAGAGCAGACATTAAATACAGTATGGATGTTGGTATTGTTTTAAAAGAAGACCAATCTTCTGGCTATATTACTTATGGGAAAGTACAAAAAATACTTACAAACTCACCCACACACCCCCATGGTATAAAAGTACGTTTAACTTCAGGTGAAGTAGGACGTGTCAAAGAGTTTGTCAAATAATGACTCTTTTTATAGACGGTGATGCCCTACCAAATCTTCTTAAACCTATCATTTTACGAAGCGTAGAACGCTTAGCACTCCCAACCAAAGTCATAGCAAATAAAAAAATAAATATCGGTAATTCAAAATATATTGAGTATATTATTGTTTCTCAAGGTGCTGATGAGGCAGACCATCATATCGTTTCGTTATGTCAAAAAAATGATCTCGTGATTACTGCAGATATCCCTCTGGCTGACCGCATTATAAGTAAAAATGCTCATGCCATAGATCATAGAGGTGAACTCTACTCTGTAGATAATATCAAACAATATCTGGCAATGAGAAATCTTATGGAAAGTATTCGGCAGAGTGGCGAAATGACGGGAGGACCAAAAGCATTTGGACAAAAAGATGCACATTCTTTTGCAAATCAGCTCAATGCTTTTTTAGCAAGGTATTGCTAAAACTATGTCAATTTGACCCATAAATTTTCAAATGTAATACAACTTCGTTATAATTATTACCATGATAAATATATTAACCAATAAATACAAACGTTTTATTCTTTATCTTGAAATAACCTTTATTCTTCTATTGTTACCTCTTGCCTATAACTTTATGCCTATCAATGATGGTGCAAAAACATTTTATATTCCTACTTCAAATATAAATGATATTTCACGTACACTAAAAACAAATGGATACGAAGTGACTTGGATAGATAAAAAAATGTTAACTCTCAAAAAGATCCCTGAAAGAGGATGGTATAGTGTTGACCCTAAACGCCAAGGACGCTTTTCATTTTTTTTAAATCTTCATACTCAAAAAACAAAATCACTTATGGGCATCATCATATATGCAGGGGAGACAAAAACAGAAATAACAAAACGTTTAGCAAATGACATGAAACTTAACCAAGAGAAACTTTTAAGTAACTACAACTCACTTGCACGATTTGAAGAAGCAGATATTCTTGCAAGGCGTTATACTATAGCAAGAAGTGCAGATGAAAATGCAACAATAAATTATCTATTTTTTGAGTCTCAACGTTTATTAAAAGAATTTGAAAAAGAGTATTTTCTGACAGCACCAGACATAGATAAACTCAAAACTATCTTTACAATCGCATCTATTATTCAAAAAGAAAGTAATTCTATTCAAGAAATGCCTCTAATTTCTTCCGTCATCTATAACCGACTAGAAAAAGATATGCGATTACAAATGGATGGTACACTTAACTATGGTAAATTTGCACATACAATCATCACTCCCGAACGCATAAAAAGTGATACTAGTTACTACAATACTTACAAACATAAAGGTTTACCGCCACATCCATTAAGTTCTGTAACCTTAGATGCACTCAAAGCCTCCATAAAACCAGCAAAAAGTACTTATCTGTTTTTTATGCTTACCCCACGAGGTACCCATGATTTTAGTGAAACATACAAGGAGCATTTAGAAAAAATTACTATATTTAGAAAATACCAAGAGCAAAAAGAGAAAAAGAAGGAAGCAGAAAACAACAAAACCAATTCATTTGGCATAGGGTTTAAAGCATTTGATAAATTCAGACTTTGAGTAAATGAATAAATTTCTCCCATAAAGAAGGTTCTTTCAAAATTCCTTTTTTATAATCTTCATTTGTATTGGCGTGTATCTCGACAACTTTGAGATGTTTTCCCAAAGCTTCTCTTGCTTTTTTTAAATGTTTAGGCTCAAAGTCATTCCGCATCTAAGACCTTTTCTATCTCATGCATAGCATCTTCATTTTTAAGCCTAAACTTAATCTCTATACGTCTTGATGCTTCTTTATCTTCTAGCCCATCTATCTTAATGGCATCAAGGTATGCTCTGCCTGAAGCAATCACTAAAGGTTTGATATTATGTTCTTTACTAAAATCCAAAGTCAATAGATACTCCATTACAGCAAGTGCTCTGTCTTGCGAAAGTTTTAAATTATATATGTATTCACCGTCACTGTCTGTGTGACCCTCAATGATAATCTTATCTAAATGAGGTTTGATATTTTCATTCCTTACCAACGTTCCAATATACTCTTCAAACACTTTTCTAAGCTCTATTTTTGCTTCATCTTTCAGTGTTGACTCTCCTACTGAAAAAAGAATATTTGACGCCAGTTTTAGTGAACCTGTTTTTCTATCAATATTAATTTTACTTCCCAATGCTTCTTTAAGTGCTGATACTACCTGAAGTTTGATACCAGTTAGTGTTTTAATCTTCGCTTTTTGTTTTTGCAAGTTTGCAACCAAGTCATCATATTTGGTTTTTCTCTCATCCATCAAAGCTAAAACAGTCAAAAGTTTTTCATCATTTATTTTGACACTATCTTTGGCATCACTCAACTCATTAGACAAAACAATGATTTTCCCCTCATAATCTTCAAGTTTTTTCTTTGTTTGATTTAATGCAGTATTATTTTGATCAAGCATTGCCTGCACTATCACAATTTTACCATTGAGTGAATCTACTTTTGTATTGGTTTTTAATAGTTTTTTGTTTAACTCTGTTATTTCAGAAAGTTTTAGCTTTATAAGCCTCTCATTCTCAGATAATAGAAGTTCTGATTTGACTATGCGAGCATTTTTAGCCTGTAATTCTTTGTCCTGTTTACTTAAGTGTTTTTTATCTTTTTTTAAATCTGCCATCAATCGGGCTACTAATTTATCTTTTTCCAACATATAACTCTCTTGCTCATCAACAAGTGCCAAACTTTTGACTAAAGTATCTTCTTTTTCATGTAGCACAGATTTGAGTATGGACGATTTAGATACAATCGCACCTATGAGTAAGATAAACACAAAAAGTAAACCTGCCATAAGGTCTGCATAAGATATCCAGAAATTACTTTCCGAATCACTTTTATCACTTCCAAACATACTATTGCTTTTCTTGTTTATCTTGTTGTTTAAGTGTAGCCATGTTTTTCAAGATAAGTTGATTCTGTTCTGAGATAATACGGGCAAATGTAGTGAGTTTTTCAACGGCTAGTCCCAACTCTTTATCGATTTTGTCAAAAGTATGATCTACTGAACCATCAAAACGCTCCATTGATCTTTTTAAACTTATTGCATTATTATTAAAACCTTCRATGCTCTCTTGTATAGTTACTTCTGCCCGAACACTCTCTTTTTTACTTTCTATTTGTTCAAGCGTATCTCTGAGCTGGGCAGATGCTTCTTGCATATGTACAGTAAGTTTTGTGAAGCTATTGCTTGTATCATGTATAATAGTTGTAAAATTTTTTAAATACTGCTCGTTTAACTCTTTAATAAAATTCATGTTAAATGTATCTTTTAGTGTCTGCACTATCTGTTGATCTTTCAATTCACTTTGCATATGTTCRTGCTTTATAAGTTCAGATTTTTTCCACACACGAGAGCCATATATCTTTTCCAAATCAAATATTTGTTTATCGACTTTTGCTATCCCTCTCTTTTCAAAATATGTCCAAATAAGAGAAAGCATGATTCCATAGATCGATGCATAAAAAGCTGTACCTATACCAGAAAGAAGTAAAGATATTTCACGATCCAGAGCTTCTGTATTTTGCACAGAAAAATCAGGCATCGACAAAGCAATAGCAATAAAAGTACCTAAAATACCAAGCATAGGAAACACAGAAGGTGCCACACGTGCAAAATTGTCATTACGTATATCCTGATAATACTCTGCCATAAAATCTTTTACATGAAGTGTAGACTTTGTTTTACCCATAATGGTTAATGCATTGGCACGGAGTGCTGTATGAAGACCCTCTTCCATACCCGAAAAAGTACCTCGCATATAGCAAATACTATAGTTGGCATTATGCTTTACAAAAAATGCAAAAACAACAAAAATAAAAGCCACTATACCCAAAGTATGTATCTCAACTTTCAAAGAAATAATTCCCATATATGCAAGTATAAGGCCTAGTAAAAAAAGAAAAGGTATAAAGAGTATGACTAAGGCATGTGAAAGACAAGAAGTATTGTTTTTTTGGTCAAGTTGCAACATAAATAATCCTATAATATATAATTGAAGGAATTATACATCATGAATCTAAACCATTTATTAACTTCTTGATACAAAAAGTTTATAGTAGACTCTTCACGCTCTACAGATGAGATTTTCATTATATATTTGTAGCTCAATTTAGATATTTTTTTAAAAAATTAATTCATTGTTTGACCCACTTATTGACTATGAGTAGATTACATCTTTATTTTCATTGCTTGGTTTATCATCTAACTGCGTAAGGAAGACTTGATTGGATCTTTGCTCTTGCTTAATAGAAATATATTTTTCTACCATCTTAAAAATCATTTCTTGTATTGTATGTTTCGTTGATGTCAACTCTGTTTCTACACAGTAAGTAGATTTACCACCATTCATACCTATATTGGAGATTAGTATTTCTGCAAATTTTTTACCACCATCAAGATCTGTAGACTGACAAATAAGCACATACACATTCTTGACTGGGTCAACTTCTATTAAAACGTCTGTTTGACGTTTCCATTTTTGAAGCCACATTTTCAGTTTTATATTATCAGCAGACAATGTTATCATCGTAAACGAAACTTTCCCTCTGTAATCCATAAGATAATAAAGAAACTCTACTGTAGTTCTTAACTTATCCATCATCACCTCTGCCAACTTCACTTCATCTTCATGAAATGAAATTTCAAGGTTCGTCCTTCTCTCATCTAGCATAAATAACCCTTCAGGAAATAATAAAACTTCAAATATTACTGTTTATTTTATAACAAAATATCTTATAGATAGATATCATGCAATGTTTGCTATAATCCATTTATGCATAAACTACTACTCTCTTTTTTACTAGCTACAACCTATTTATGGTCTAATCTACATGCAATTGTAAGTATTTTACCACAAGAAACATTTCTAAAGGCCATTGGAGGAGATAAAGTAACGCTTGAACTCATGGTGCAACCGGGAAACTCCCCACATTCATATGAACCAAAACCTTCACAGATGCTTGCGATTGCAAAAGCAGATATTTATTTTACTATAGATGTTGAGTTTGAAAATGTATGGCTACCCAAATTCATGAACTTAAATAAAAAAATGAAAGTCATTGATATTGCAGATACTGTACCTAAAATACATATGGCAACATCCCATAATACACATAATCAACATAATCAACATGCTCATAAAGGTGAAGATCCTCACATTTGGACTGACCCTGCAAATGTGAGGATAATCGCACAGAATATTTACAATGCATTGGCTAAATACGACCCTGAGAATATAGGTTACTATAAAACAAACCTTGAAACTTTTTTAAATTTAGTAAACGACACGGATGAACACATAAAAGAAATATTCTCTTCTTTAAAAGAAAACCATAAATTTATGGTTTTTCATCCTTCATGGGGTTACTTTGCCAAAGCGTATGATTTAGAACAAATTGTTGTAGAAGTAGAAGGGAAGGCACCTAAACCAAAAGATCTGATACATCTCATTAAAGAAGCACGAGAAGAGCAAGTAAAAGCTATCTTTACACAGCCAGAGTTTTCTGATGCAAGTGCTCGTATTATTGCCAAGGAGTTAGGTATTCCAGTTATTAAAGTTACTCCATTGGCTTCAAACTGGTCAGAAAACCTACTATATATTGCTAAAATAATCACAGGAAAAAACTAATATGTCAGTTGTAGACATCACTAATCTTAGTTTTGCCTATGAAAAGCAAACTGTGTTAGAAAATATAAACTTCAAAGTAGAAGAAAAAGACTTCCTTGCTATCATCGGACCAAATGGTGGGGGAAAATCTACACTTCTTAAACTAATATTAGGCATATATACTTATAAAAAGGGAAATATTACTATTTTAAGTAAATCTCCCAAAAAAAGTCTAACACAAATAGGTTATGTACCGCAAAACACTAATGTAAACACTGACTTTCCCATTAAAGTAATTGAAGTAGTCATGATGGGACATGTAGAAGGGAAACGTCCTCTTTTTGGTTACGGAAAACATGAAATACTCTGTGCTATGGGAGCCTTGGAACAAGTTGGTATGGCTGACTACGCCCAAAGGAAGATAGGTTCTCTCTCAGGTGGGCAACGCCAAAGAGTTATGATAGCGCGTGCACTATGCACGCATCCTCAAATACTCATACTTGATGAACCCACTTCAAGCATAGACATCACAGGGCAACGTGAAGTCTATGAATTACTAAAAATATTAAATGAGCATATCACTATAATCGTAGTGAGTCATGACATCTCTGTTATACTTGAATATGCAAATAAGGCGGCTCATATTAACAAAACTCTCTCCTACCATGATATTTCAGATAAAAAACATACATTCCACACCCATGGAAGTCACGGACACTTTTGCGAAATAGAACTTTTACAAATGCTAGGGGCAGAAAACTGTGATAGTTGCGAAGAAGTGACACCTGAATGGAGACTCAATCCATGATAGAAGCTCTACAGTTTGAGTTTATGCAGCATGCCCTACTCGCGGGTATCATAGTAAGTTTTGCAGCTGGAATCATCGGTTCCTTGATTGTGGTTAATCGTATGGTATTTTTAGCAGGTGGGATAGCACATACTTCTTATGGAGGTATCGGGCTTGCTGTATACTTTGGCTTGCCTATCTTTCTAGGTGCATCTCTCTTTGCCGTAGGTGCTGCCCTTCTAATCGCAGTACTTACACTCAAAAAACGACACCGTATGGATACTTTTATCGGACTTATTTGGGCTGTAGGTATGGCGATAGGTGTTATCTTTGTAGACCTCACTCCTGGATACAATGTAGACCTTATGAGCTACCTTTTTGGCTCTATATTAGCTGTAAGTTCTGAAGATTTATATTTYATGACTGCTTTGCTCACACTTATACTTATTATTATAACGTTTTGGTATCGTGATATATTGGCTGTCTCTTATGACTCAGAGTATGCTTCATTACGTGGTGTAAATGTCAAATTTTTCTACACACTCATACTCATACTCTCAGCCTTAACTGTTGTAGTCGCTATCAAAGTAGTAGGTCTTATTTTAGTTATTGCCATGCTTACCATTCCTGTCTATATCGCAGAAAAGCTTTCGAATAGTCTCTTTGCCATGATGTTTCTCTCTGGTACTATAGCTACACTTTTTACACTGATTGGATTATGGGTTTCCTATACCTATAACTTGACATCAGGAGCTTCCATCATCATCGTATCAGCTGTTTCCTTAGGTATTTTTTTACTTTTAAACAGAAAGATTACTCTTTGACACGTATCTTCGTACTTCTCTATACGCTCTTCTCTTGATAAGTTTCGTCAAGATATTTTCAAAGAAGTTTTTTATTTGAAAATAGATCTCCCAGAATTTGGAGAAAAATTTTAAAACCACATATTCTTCACTAACATACCCAATGCAAACATATAAAGTAGCAAAAGTGCCATTTTGTGATTTTTGGAAGAAATACGCTCTTGTACCCAGATCCCAAGTGTCACACCTACAAGTGAGGCTACTGCCACCACAAGCCCATTTTCAAAGTCTATAGTACCTGAACTAAGCCTGCTTATCATTCCCGCTACAGAAGAGAATACTACGAAGAAAAGTCCTGCGCTCACTGCCTTTTTAATGGGGTAATGCAGCACTCCTACAAGTAAAGGTATTAGAATAATAGAWCCRCCAATRCCCAAGGTAATAGCAAAAATACCRATGCCTACACCTAAGATGAAAAGTATTACTTTTGAGAGTGATTTTGTTTGAGTATCATCTTCATGATTTGGAGAGAAAAAGAGTCTAAAAAGTGCAAACAGTAAAAGTGAAAAAAATGAAAACTGTAACACAGTATCGGCAATATACTCTGTTACAAAACCACCTACAAAACCACCTACAAAACCACCGAACCCTACATATATCCCTTCACCGACAATGAGTGAACCTTTTTTATGGTTCAAGTATGAACCATACACAGAAGAAAATACCATCTGAATAATAGAAATACCTATAGCTGTTTTAATGTCGAATCCAAGTACTAAGAGCATAGGTATCAAAATCATACCACCACCTATGCCAAAGAACCCAGACATGGTTCCTACAAAAATACCGACAAATACCAGTTCAATCATCTATTCTCTTTAAGAGTGAGACAAAAGTGACTGAGAAAAAAACGCTTCAATCACTGCTCTCATTTCTTTTGGATCTTCTATACGATTGACATCATTCCTRAATATAGAAGCCCCTTTATAACCAGCCTTAGAGTARGAGTGTAGRTTCTTCCTAAARATAATRGCACCATACTTGTCATAATGGGCTATCATCTGGTCAAAATGTTCCAAAACTACTTCTTTGATGAGTTCAGGGCTTGCTTCAGCCATCCCCTCCTTGATCTGCTTGAATATCCAAGGTTTCCCCACTGCAGCACGCCCAATCATCACACCGTCTGCTTTAGTGTGATCCAATACCCATTTAACTTTAGCTGGTGAATCGATATCACCATTAGCAAGCATGGGTATAGAAACAAACTGCTTTATTTCTGCCAAAGCATCATAATCTACCGCTGCTTTATATCTCCCTGCCCTTGTACGCCCATGTACTGCAATATAATCAGCACCTGACTCTTGGCAAATACGTGCTATCTCTACATGGTTTTTTTCATTAAATCCTAAACGAAACTTGACTGAAGTATATTCTTTATTCGAATATTTTTTAATTGTTTCTATTACTTTTGCCATTTGAGGTAAGTCTGTTAAGAGTGATGAGCCTTGTAAATTATTCACTACTTTAGGTGCAGGACATCCACAGTTTAAGTCTATCGCAGTCACATCATCACGTTCATTGATAATTTCAACGGCACGCTTAATAACATCAAGATCTGACCCTGCAATTTGTATAGAGTATGGGTTTTCCATAGCGCTTTTTTCTAACATTTTGTATGTTTTTTTAGAATTATGTATCAAGGCATTGGAACTTATCATCTCTGAAGTTGTCAGGTCAACGCCAAATTTTTTAACAACAGAACGGAATGGAAGATCCGTAAAGCCCGCTAATGGGGCTAAAGCATAAAGAGGTTTTGAGAAATCAAGTGTCGCCATATAATTTTGTATTTACTTTTTTTCTGCACACACAGAATGTACATCAATGATATCTTCAAGTTTACATTTACTATTACTACGTTTGAGTTGATACAGAGCTCTAAATTTCATAAACTCGTCCTCTTCTTGTTCTTCTAGATATGCTGCTACTTGATCTAAAAGTTCATACTCAAATAAAAGATAAAGATAGGCACTCTGTGCTTTATCATTGCTATTTTGATACGTGGTAAATAACCCTATGTTTTCATCAGGTTCAAAGTATTTTTTAGTCACTTGTGCAACTTTAATAAAGTCAACACAGGAAAGCTTAAGTGCATCTACAAAATCATTGAGTATTTCTTTTGTAAGTCCCATTTCATCTTCCGTATTCACTCTATTTAACATCATTAAAAAATTTTCAACATCAAATACTTTTCTATACTTACGTGCTGTTTCAAAATTAGATTTTCTGGCAAATATTTCTAAGGCTTGTTTCTGCACTATCTCTGAGTAACTTGATGTCGCCTTCATTACATCTTCAACAAATTTTTCATCAGACTCTAGACAATTAAGTCTATTTTGTATCAAAATAGGGTTTCCAGCATTAAACACTTTAGCCATTTTTATTTCTTTAAGATCAATATACTCACCATTTTTGATCTTTTGTATAATGTTAACAACTTTAGCCAATCTTGGACTTAATCCTTCAACATTGTCTGAAACATCTAATGAAGCTTTACTTAAAAGCATTGCTGAACCTTTAATCTCATTCATAACATACTTTTGTTCTTTTGGTTCATTTACAAGTGACCAATAAAGTGCATCTTCCAATGTATCTGCATCACGTTGCCACTTTTTTAATTTAAAATAATTTTTTAACCCATAAAAAAGCATATGCCCAATAGTAAATAGAAATAAAAGTAGCATAGGTAAAACAATCCACACTGCTACAGGAAAATTAAAATTTATCCCCATTATCTCTATAATAAAGTTATTTGGGTTGATCGTGTACGTAAATGCACCGATGATTGCAATGACTGCAAGTATTGCGAAAGTATATAAACCGAGTCTCATCTCATATCCTTTAAAAGACTGAATAAATCATAGAATAAATTCTATGATTAAATCTTACTTCATCTCTTTTTCATTAATTTCACGACAAGTGATACARTAACGTGCAAAATTTTTCACTTCTAAACGTGGTTTTCCTATGGGTTCTTCACACATTTCACATGTGCCATAAGTCCCTTCTTTTATTTTATCTAAAGCAAGTTCAAGTTCGTTTAATTCTTTTCTCTGTTGCATCAGAATAGCATTATCTACAATAGTTCCCGCAGAAGCTGCTGCATAGTCACCTTCATCATTCAACTCTAAGTCCCTTATCTCTTCCATTTCAAGAGAAGTTCCTCTAAGGTTTTTTTCTATCTGTACTCTTCTATCTAACAATTTGTTTTGAAATTCTTCTAACTCTATTTTTGTTAACATCTAAGTTTTCCTATTTATGATATGGGTGATTGTTATTGATAGTCAAACCTCGAAAGATTTGCTCCAACAAGACAACTTTCACAAGTTTATGTGAAAGCGTTATTTTACCGAATGAAATTGAAGTTTTACATTTGGCTAAAAAATCGCTCTCAAAGCCGTATGCACCGCCAATAAAAAGATTTACCTGTACGCTATCCTTAAGTAGTTTTGCAAAATCATGACTGTCAACTTCTTTTGAAGATGGGTTTAAAGCAATATTTATACCTGTACCCATATATTTCTCTAAGGCTTTTGTATATGCTTTTTGTGCAAGCTGAGGTGAAATATCTTGTGCTTTAGCTATTTCTTTATCAAACACCTCAATGACTTCAACGGTCGCAAAAGGTTTTGCTATTTTCTTATAATGTTCAATTAAACCAGCATAGAGTACATCTTTTCCTTTTTTATCTATAATGATTACTCTAATTTTCATGACGTTTTTTCCTTATTTTTACTGCCAGTTGATGTACGGACATCGCATAATATGCACTGTGATTGTAACGTGTAATAACAAAAAAGTTTTTTGCCCCATACCAAAGCTCATCATATTGTTTTAAGGTTAGTTTTATCAAACGAACCGTCCCAGTATAATGCCATGGCAGTTTAGGTTCTATCCCTTTAAGTTCACTACGTTCATATGTTTGCTTATAGCCAGTTTTGTATGCCTTGAAGCGTAATCCTTCATACCCTACTCTAGTCGCAATAGCCTCACCTTTACGCCATCCATTTTTCTTAAGATAGTTGGCAACACTGGCTATAGCATCTTGTGGGTTTTGTAAAGTAATACGTCCATCACCATTAAAATCGACGCCATATGCGTCATAATTACTAGGCATAAACTGCCCTAATCCTATGGCGCCAGCATAAGATCCATAGACATTTTTAGGATTAAACTTTTGTGTGTATGAAAGGTGTATGAATTTTTCTAATTCTTTTCTAAAAAATCTATTTCTTCTATTTTTTTCAAAAGCCAAAGTTGTAAGTGTATCAAAAACAGGATATTTTCCAACATTGCCACCATAATTTGTTTCTATTCCTATTATAGCGGCAATGTATTCTTTCGGTACACCATATTTTTTTTCAACACTTTCAAATGTACGTTTATGTTTTTTTAAAAATGCAATGCCTAGATTGACCCGTGTATCATTGAGTTTTTTTCTAGAGTATCTTTCCCATGATCCATAACGTGCATAATATTTTTTTGCTTTTCTAATCTGTTTGGCTGTACGTTTGTYATTGATATGTTTTTGTTTTTTTCTTGGAATAAATGCACGTAATGCACTCCGCTGTACCTGTACATTTGAAAAAAGTTTTTCAAGTTCATCTTTTTGTAAACTATATTTATTTGATACTTCAGTAATAAAAATAAGAACTTCATGATTTTTCGTATAGTCCCTAGCAGATAACATGAAGGTTACCATAAACAGTAAAATTATAATTTTGTTCATCTACTTATCCTATTTTTTTGCTATTGTAACTAAATAGTAGACATGAAGGAGTAATATGCAAAAAATTTTATTTGTATGTCTTGGTAATATATGTAGAAGCCCCTTAGCACATGGTGTTGCACAACAATACATTAAAGAGTTGAATCTAGCATTTGAAATAGACTCAGCCGGAACAAGTACATGGCATACTGGCGAAGCACCATGTGACAACTCCATCAAAGTAGCAGCACAACATCAGTTAGATATCAGTAAGCAGTACGCACGCACTATCACTAAGGATGATATACAAAAGTTTGATTATGTCGTAGCTATGGATAAACAAAACAAAGTAGATATAGAAAACTTTGGTTTTAAAAATGTCTATCTTTTAGGAGATTTTGGAATGTATGAAGGTGCGGATATACCCGATCCATACTTCTTTAATGGCTTTGAAGGTTTTGAAAAAGTATATACTATGATTGCACTATGTGTCAAAGACTTCATCCAAAGAATAGAAGATAGACGCATATGATTATTGTTGTTGTTTTGTATCATAAATAACCCAAAACAACTAACATATTCTTAAAAGTACTAACGTTTCTTTTGCAACAGTTCAAGGCTTTGACATCCTTCTTTAAGTCCTGAAGAACATGATAGTCCATAGAAATGAAGTGCATCTTGTTGACTCTGTGCTCTTCCTATACCATTCTCATAAATATTACCCATATTATAACACCCCAATGCATCTCCAGCTTTACAAGCTTGATTAAATGACTCATGCGCTTTTGCATAGTCTTCTTTAACCCCTTGACCTGTAATATATAATGTCCCTAAAGTAGAACATGACTTAGCATCACCTTCTTTACACGCTCCATTTAAAAGATTGACAGCTTGAGTATAATCTTGTTTTACTCCTTTTCCATACAAATACATATGCCCTAAATCTGTACACCCTTTAGTGTATCTCCCTGTACAAGTATGTTCAAAAAGTTGTTTTGCCTTAGCATAATTTTGTCGTACGCCTAAACCATCTACATAAATTTTTCCCAAAGCGTAACAAGCATTATAGGTACTCTTGCTACTAAGTTCACATCCTTTAGTGTATGCTTTTCTAGCATTCACTAAACTTTTTTTTGTTCCTCTACCTGCTGCATATATTTGTCCTAAACTGTAACAAGCATCTCCATCTCCTTGGTCACAAGCATTTTTAGTACTATCGAATAGTCGGGGAGGTAAAACAGAATTATTATTGTCTTCCTTGACGCTTTCTTTTACACTATAGTCATCACCCTCCTCAGCTACTCCCTGTACTTCCATCTTCCCAAATGCACTACAAGCATCCTCATGGTTTGCTTTTTTACATCCACGTTTATATGCCTCTCTTGCCTCATAGTAACTTTTTTTTGTACCAATACCATTGCTATACATCTGACCTAAACTGTAACATGCATCACCATCTCCCTGTGCACAAGCACTTTTAATACTCTCAAACTTTGATGCACTAGGTACAGATGTTACACATCCAGATAATACAAACAGTGMCRAAAAACCACATATAGTRACYATACYTTTWAACATTTAAKCCTCTTTCCCATACTTATTATTTATACCATTCTAACATAAATTAAATAAACTGTATTATGCTCATGTTGTTAATTATTTAACAAAAAACAATTCAAAATCTTACAACCTGATCCGTTTCTCTTACATTCGCGTATAGCCATCTGTTGTGCCACTTCTTTATTTACGTGTTTAGCACTAACTTTTTGTGAACCTATTGCTTTGGCATTACAGTACCATACATGATCGGAAGTATTTGACTCAGCAGGCTCTTTCTTTTTTTGAACTTTATTAGATTTCTTTGTTTTAGAAACATTTCTCCTAGTGGGTTGTTTATCTTTACTTACTTTTTTTTTCTCTATTCGTTTTTTAGCTTCAATGATAATATCGCTTTTGTGAATGCTGGCATTTTCTTCTACCGGTACTTTTTCTTTTTTTACTGGTACAAGTATTTCTTCAGGGATATCAACAGTATCTTTTTTTTCTAAACTATATGTCTGAGTTAATGCTTTTCCATGTTCTAAAGTAATACTTTCTGTTTTGTGTGATTTATACAATTTGTTTTCAAAAATCATATAGATTTTTTTCCCAGCTGGAAATATCATTTCATACATATTATCTTTATAAGCTATTTCAGGACTCAAACTTTTGGTTTTATTTTCCTCAACACTATACACTTTAATCTGTGTCTGCTTTGGTAAGCCTCCAAGATATAGTTTACCTTTTCCTTGTACAAGTGTAAAATACTGCATAGGAAATGCCAACAACTCATCATATGTTCGCTTAACATTTAACGCTTGATAATATGGATTCTCGATAGAAATTTCATACGTTTCTCCGCTGTGTACAATCATTTTATCGTCACTATATTCCTTACCATTCACTTTTATTTTTGTTTTCCCAATAGCTATAGGAAGCTTGACATCAATTTGTATCTCAACCTCATTAATAGATGCTGTAATAAGCGTCTTTTGTTTTATATTTACTGCTTCTATTTTCGTTTCAAGAAGCGAATTTGTACTTACTTTCACATTCTCTTGAACCTTTACAGTATTTTCTTTGATATTAGATTTTATCTCATGTGATACCGTTTTATGTTCAGACAATACACTTTTAGTGTTATCTTTGACTTCTACATCACTTTTTAGGCTAATTTTAGACTTTACTTCTTCATCAAGATCTTCCCCGCTAAAATAAAGGAAAAAGGCAACAATAGAAACAATAAAACCTACAATGTACCAAGTGGTTTTCCTTTCTTTTTCGACATTTTGTTTGCTAACCGGTTTGATGCTGGTAATGGCATTTTTAAAGTGATTTGGATATTTGAATCTATACTTTTTTGAAATACTTAAAGCCTTATCGACAGCCTCAAGAAGAGAGATATCATATTTATCAGCAAAGTCTTGTTTAAGTAGAGAAACATAAGGATCATCTTTTCGGRATTTTTTACGTTCTKCTGCTTTAGGTGGTAGCGTATCTGTAATCAAATAATATAGTAAAACACCCATTGAATAAATATCAGACCTATGGTCTACCTCAGAAATATTCTCAACTGCAATCTGTTCTGGAGATGCATACTCAGGCGTATAAACATTACGGTATTTTTTACTATATTCATCGTAAAAAATCGTACTGGCATGAAACCTTATAAGTAATGGTGAACCATCTGCTTTTATGAGAATGTTTTCTGGTTTAATATCTAAATGATGTATCCCCAATTTGTAAATATGTTCAACGGCATCAAGCAAAGGATTAACTATCTCGTATATCTCCTCATTACTTAACTCTCTTAGACCCTGTTTTTTTCTTTTTTCTAAATATTCGCTAAGAAACACTCCTTCTTCATATGCTATGACCATATATGTTGTGTTGTTTCTATTTTCCAATACTTCAATTAATTTAACGATATTTGGATGTTCAATGGTGGAAATTTTAGTAAGATTTTTTGCTTCACCCTTAAACATTTTTCTCATAAAATTAAAATTTAATAATTCTTCAGTACTCAAGGATGCTTTTAAAAGCATTTGCTTTTTAGCACCTCTTATTACACATTCTTTAGGGAAAAACTCTTTTATAATATATATTCTTTTCTCTGCTTCCTTATCAATAGATTCTACGAGATAATCGAAACCAAGTTCTGTATTATTAAGAATTTTCAATATCCTATATTTATCTAAAACTCTAGATCCAACCTGAAGGGCAAAAGACAAATGGGTGTTAATGGTTTTTTTCATATTTGATACTCTTTTTTCTCATGATTTAAAGTTTTAAATTCTTTAAAATATTCTAGCATTTTGAGAAATTCCTATTTTTTTTATTATATTATAGCAAAACACAAAAATCAATCAAATAAAATAAGAATAATGCTAACTGTGTTATACTATATTAAGATTTTTGAAGAGCAATTATCTCTTAAAGTTGTAGAGTTCCTAAAAGTTAGAAATAATTTATTATAAAAGAGGAAATATTGAAACGTATTTTATTCGTATGTTTTGCAAACATTTGCCGTAGCCCTTTAGCAGAAGGAATTGCACGTAAGTTAGCCAAAGAAAGTAATCACAATGTTATTATTGATTCAGCAGGTACACATGGTACGCATGAAAGAGAATTGCCCTGTAACAGTTCTGTAAAAATAGCTGCATTACATGATGTAGATATATCACAAATACGAGCCAGACAAGTTAAGGTAACAGACATAGATAATTTTGACTATGTCGTAGTCATGGATACGAACAACAAAAAGAAATTAGAAGATTTGGGTTTTGAAGACATTTATCTTATGGGAGAATTTGGGGGATACGCGGGTAAAAATGTACCTGACCCCTATGTTTTAAATGATTTTGATGATGATATCAAAGAGATATATGATGTTTATACTATGATAGACACATGTGTAAAAGACTTTATAAAAAAGGTTTCAAGTGGAAGCATCTGATTATTCTATTGTCACCACAACAACTGATACAAAAGAAAATGCCCGTATTATAACGAAAGCTCTACTTGAAAAAAAACTTATTGCATGTGCACAATGTACAGCAACACAAAGTTCATATAGATGGCAGGGAAATGTTATAGAAGATGAAGAGATATTTCTTCAAATGAAAACAAAAAAATCCCTTTTCCAAAAAATAAAAAAAGAGATTGAGTCTTTACATACCTATGATGTACCTGAAATCATCATGACTCCTTTGTTAGATGCAAATGAAAAATATCTTCAATGGATCGAAGATGAAACTTGCTCGAGAACATAATTTAGTCATAGATTATTTTTTCAAAATCAAATCATCTAATACACTCTCCACTGTAGGAAAATTAAAATTAAAACCATTTTCTAAAAGTCTTTTAGGA
Organism: Sulfurovum sp.; assembly: GCA_002733355.1. GTDB lineage: Bacteria > Campylobacterota > Campylobacteria > Campylobacterales > Sulfurovaceae > Sulfurovum. Next base: position 3,582 of record NVVN01000014.1, on the reverse strand, counting down.
TAAATACATTGTCCATTTAAAAGTACTTGAGCACCTTCTCCAAAAATTAACTTTAATATAAAAGCAGGTACAAGGAAAAAAGATGGTCGATGTAGTTTTCTTGCCAATACTGAACTAAATTCACCATTGGTCGAAGGATTTGGTGATGAAAGGTTAAATATTCCCTCTAAGCTTTGTTGCTTTATAAGTAATTCATATACCCTCGCCAAATCTTTTATATGTATATACGAAAATGGCTGTTCCCCACTTCCTATCTTCCCTCCTAGACCCAATTTAAAAGGAAGTAACATTTTTTTCAAAGCTCCTCCATCTCCCATAATAATTGAAAATCTGAAAATGGCCATTCTTTTTTGTACTTTTTTTGCTTCATGTTCCCAATCCTGACATAAATGTGCCAAAAAGCCATTACCATAACTGTATTGTTCTTCATCACATAAAGTATCATTTGCATAAATGCCTATAGCAGAGGTAGAGATAAATAATTGTTCTTTCTTATTAGTATTTATGGCTTTAACCAATGCCTTGGTAGTATCGATACGACTATCGTACATTAATTTTTTATATTTTGTAGTCCAACGCTGAATAATATTTGCACCCGCAAGATTTATAATCACATCTACTTCTGAAATAATCTTTTCCAACCCTTTTTCATCACTTAGTATACTTCTTTGGATACCAATGACTTTATAGCCTTTATTCTGAAAATAATGTTGAAGATAAGAACCTACAAATCCACTTGCACCCGATATTGCTATTCTCATCATACATGCTCCTTAACTATTGACATAATAACACAGATACGATAATCTTTCAAAAAGGAATAACAATGCAAAACAACTTTTCTAAAGCTATGGAGTTCAGACATGCGTGTAAACTATATGATGAAACAAAAACCATTTCAGACAATGAAATACAATATATCTTGGAGGCAGGACGCAAATCGCCTTCTTCTTTTGGTATGGAAGGGTGGAAATTTTTGGTCATCACCAACGAAGACTTAAAAGCAAAACTACGTCCTGTCTGTTGGGATCAAGTACAGGTTACCTCATCTTCACATTTGGTCATCGTGCTTGCAGCCATAGAAAATGTAAAAGTAGAGAGTGGTGAAGTCAAAAAACGCTTTGCTAGGCGAGACATGCCCCAAGAAAACCTAGACTTCTACATGGACATCTATGCCAAACACTTAGAAGAGGTACTTAGTTCAGATGAGAACATCTACCACTGGACAAGCAAACAAAGCTACATAGCCCTAGCCAACATGATGACAGCTGCTGCTTTTATAGGCATAGACTCTTGCCCTATAGAAGGTTTTGAAAAAGAAAARGTAGAAGARATACTKGARCTTGAYACYTCTAAGTGGCAAGTTTCTGTAGTGTTAACCTTTGGATACAGAGTTAATGAACAATCTACACAACTAAGACTACCATTTGATGAAGTAGTTGAGTTTATTAGATAAAATTTTCTGTATTTATTCACTAATATCTAGGACTATCCGTGCAGGATTATAAAGATGAAAAACTTTTAATCTTGCACTTTGTCGCAACAAAATACGATAAAAAATACTACTATCATCCCCATACGCTTCACCTTGTAACACTTCAATAGTTTTAATAATACTCTCATCAAGTTTAATCATTTTTTTCGTACTGCTACTTCTAAAACCTGAAAATTCAGCCTCTATGCTATGGTTCTCATCTATTGAAAATGTATAATGCCCCACTGTATCTGAAGATGTTCCTGCTTTAGGTGCACCATACCCTTCCCAGTACTTTATATCAAAAACTATACGTGTATATCGCTCATGCTTTCCTATGCGTATTGCAGATAAATCCAATCCATCGGAGATACTCCCTCCACTTAGAACCTGAGTCGGTTTAGCCTCAAGTATACTCAAAGAAAAAACAAACACTATACAGTAAAAAGATAATTTACACTGCTTAATCATAATGCTCAATATGTCGTGTTTCCAAAAGTAATTTCCAAATATATTTTTGAACAATATCGCTAGGATAATAATTGTGTTTTTTCTTAAAACTTCTTACTTCTTTTGCTGTAACAGGACCAAAAATACCATCTGAGTTAAGAAATAAAAGTTCTTGTAGATAGACAACAGCCTTCCCCCTTGAACCTTTTTGTAAATCTGGAAAACTATCAACATTTGATATTGAGAAGGCAACATCATCTTCTAGCACTTTTATTGTATTCAGTCCAAGTGAACCAAATCTGTCAAGCTTTAAAATCTTTTTATAATCAATCACCGGGCATGCTTTCTCAGAAACTTCACAATGTCCGTGAAAACTTACTTTACTTAAATGAGAAATATCTATCTCAATGCATAAAGACTTCAAACTATCATATTGTGCTTGTGTAAAATTATCTTTATGTAAACCATGTAAACAAATAGCGATAGTTTTAACATTATGACTTYTTTGGGAAGCAGGTGTTTTTTCTAGGTCTCTCCCTCTACTTACCTTACCATTTTTATGAATAAAAAAATGATATCCTATGTCATTAAATCCTCTAGCAATATGCCACTTCTTAATAGTAGCTATGTTGTCATGTTCGGGGACATCTGAAGCACTACAGTGTATAAAAATTCTATCTATTTTTCGTTTTGGTCTTACATATAAATGTATACTCACGAACCCTCCTCTAGACAATAAATAGTATAAAATACTACTATTATTTAATAATACTAAAAGTTATATCTATCTGTAATTAAACAGATAATCATGATACATATTTTACATTTGAATACCATAATAAGATATAATACTTTGAAAGGATTTTATTATGCTCATCGACTTTAAAGATACACACCCTTCTCAACGTTATCAACTGATGGCAAAGTCTGTCATACCTCGACCCATTGCATGGATAGTCTCTCAAGGTGAAGTACTAAATCTTGCTCCTTTTTCATATTTCTGCCCACTCTCTTCGGAACCTGCTACACTCATAGTTTCTATTGGGCATCGTCCTGATGGTACACCTAAAGATACACTGAAAAATTTAAGAGAAACAAAAAGATGTGTCATTTGCATCATAGATGAAGATCATTTCAGAGCCATGCATTTTTCATCTAAAAGTTTAGATCCTTTACAAAGTGAAGTTGAGGTATTTGACATTCCAACAAAAAAAGTTTTTGATGACTATCCTCCTATGCCAGAAGGAATCAAGGTGGCTTTCTTTTGTGAATACTTACAAGAAGTTACGCTAGAAGGTTCTAAGACCGTTCCTGTGATTGTAGAGATTAAACATCTCTATCTTGATGATACAATCATTACAGACAAAGAAAAAATTAATCTAAACTTTTTGAGCATCGCTAGAGTAGGTCGTGGATATGCTACATTACAAGAAAACTTAAATACCCCAGAGATACCTTAGGTTTAATTATAAAGTTTTACGATTCATTACATTCTTCCGTTATACTATAAACAGGAGAATAGAAAATTTATATTTTCTATTCTTTAAACAATATTTTATAATCGAACCCTCTGAAAAACCCAAAGAGTCCGTTGTATTTCAAATAGTATAACACCTAAAAAATAAAGTTCTTCATTTTTAGCGATTTTTCTCTGAAAT
>NVVN01000013.1 GCA_002733355.1 Sulfurovum sp. | reverse complement strand
GGATATTTCAGAGAAAAATCGCTAAAAATGAAGAACTTTATTTTTTAGGTGTTATACTATTTGAAATACAACGGACTCTTTGGGTTTTTCAGAGGGTTCAATAAATAAAACTCACATTCATATCAAACGCCCATATGAATTCCCACGCAAAGCATGGGAACTAGACAAAAATATGAAATATAAAAAGAAAGGTGACAGGCTGGTTTTTTACAAATAAACCTGCTTCCTATGTGCAATCTTAGAAATAAGCATGAAACCCTCTTCTTCATAAAAAACTACCCTATAGTCACCTATACGTAATCTATATGCCCCATCAAAAGGAGTTTTGAGTTTTTTTATCTTTGTTTTTATGGGGTCAGAAGCATAGGCTTCTATGCCATCTAAGATTTTAGATGCTTCATGTTTATTGAGTTTTTGTAGTTGCTTGAAAGCTTTAGGGTCATACTTTATCTCATAACCCAAGACTTGCCTTTACATCATCATGCGAAACAGTCTCCAGTAGTCCCATCTTGTAGTCTTGTACTGTTTTTGTTACAGCGTTCACATCAAAGTAGTCTTGTAGTGCTTCACGTACTACCTGTGCCTTTTTCTTGCCAGTCTCTTCTGACAATATGGCTAACTCTTCTATGAGATTTTCTTCTAAAGTAATAGTCATTTTTTTAGTCATTTTACTTACCTTTATTATTTACCATACTTTACCATAGTATTATTAAATAGATATAAATCTTCTACAACTACAAATCGTGAAATAAAACTAAAATAGAAGTATGACAACTCTAAGATGCGATAAGCACTAATTAGATAAAATACTGCCTATAAGTTTCAACATCAAAAAGGTTAACACACATGAGCGAACACAAAGATTTTTTACGTACCATCGTTGAAGAGGACTTAAAAGCAGGTAAATACAAAGAAGTTGTCACACGGTTTCCTCCTGAGCCAAATGGCTTTCCTCACATTGGACACGCTAAATCTATCTGCATCAACTTTGGCATCGCAAAAGACTATAACGGTCACTGTAACCTTCGTATGGATGACACCAACCCCACCACTGAAGACACTAGATACGTAGAAGCACTTAAAGATGCTGTGCAGTGGCTAGGGTTTGAGTGGGACAACTCTGTGCGTTTTACTTCTGACTATTTTCCTCAGATACATGCCTATGCTATAGAACTTATAAAAATGGGTAAAGCCTATGTTGATAGCACTAATGAAGAAGAGATGCGTGAGCTTCGTGGGACGGTTAAAGAGTCGGGAAAACGTAGTAAGTTTGCGCAGCGAAGTGTTGAAGAAAATTTAGACCTTTTTGAGCGTATGAAAAATGGTGAATTTAAAGATGGTGAACATGTCTTACGAGCTAAGATTGATATGTCTGCTCCCAATATGAAGATGAGAGACCCTCTTTTGTACCGCATACGACATGCTCACCACTTTAGAGCAGGAGATGTCTGGGCTATCTACCCTATGTATGACTTTGCACATTGTCTTTCTGACTACATTGAGGGTGTTTCTCACTCCATCTGTACCTTAGAGTTTGAAAATAATCGTGATATTTATAACTGGGTGTTAGATACGCTTGGTCTAACCTCACCACGTCCTTATCAGCATGAATTTGCACGCCTTGGCATCAACTATACGGTGATGAGTAAAAGAAAGCTTTTAGAGTTGGTTGAAGGCGGACAAGTGGGTGGATGGGATGACCCTCGTTTACCTACCATCGCAGGGTACAAAAGAAGAGGCTACACACCTGAGTCCATTATAAACTTCTGTGACGGCATAGGCATAGCAAAAGCCAACTCCATGGTAGACGTGGCACAGCTTGAGTTTTGCATACGAGATGATTTAAATACAAAAGTACCACGTGTACTATGTGTACTTGACCCACTCAAAGTGACCATCACTAACTATGAGAGCAGCGAAGAGATAGAAGCCTCTTATTACCCTCATGATGTACCTAAAGAGGGTTCAAGAAAACTACCTTTCTCTCGTGAGATTTACATCGACCGAGCAGACTTTAGTGAGAACCCAGAAAAAGGTTACTTCCGTCTGACACCTACACAACCTGTAAGACTAAAGTATGCCTACATCATCACCTTTGAAGAAGCTATAAAAGATGCAAATGACAACATAGTAGAGATAAAAGCAACGTACCACCCTGACTCTAAAAGTGGCGAAGATAGCTCTGGCATAAAAGTAAAAAGTGCCATACAATGGGTAGAAGCAAACACAGCCAAAAACGTAGAAGTCAGAGTCTACGATAGACTCTTTAAAAACGAAGCTCCAGAGGGCATAGAAGACATCAACGCAGACTCTCTAAAAGTCATAAAAAATGCCCTCATAGAACCCTCTGTCATCACATACAAACCAGATGTACGCTTTCAGTTTGAACGTGAAGGGTACTTCTATGCTGACCCCCTTGACTATACAGATGAAAACCCTGTGTTCAATAAAATAGTAGGGCTTAAAGAATCTTCGGCTAAAAAGAAAAAAACACCACAAGACAAACCTAAGCCTCAAGCTAAAAAAGTACAAGTAGATGGTGAAGTAGTAGCCATGAGTGAAGTTGAACAAACACTCTTTGAGAAATACACAAATGAGTTTGACCTTAATAGTGAAGTGGCCAATACTCTAGCGCGTGATGAGATACTATCAAAATTTTATGCAGAAGCTCTATCTGAATTTAATAGTCCTGTAGGTCTAGCAAATATAATAACAAATGATGTAGCTAGAGAGTTAAAAGTGAAACAAGCAAGTGAACTTAAATTTAATGCAAAACAAATAGCCCAGCTTGTTAAAATGGTAGATSGTGAGACAATTTCGAGTAAAATTGCCAAACAGGTATTTGAAGAGATGGTCAAATCTGGAGAAAGTCCAACAGATATAGTGGAAGCTAAAGGGCTTATACAGATAAGTGACTCTTCTATAATTTCACCCATCATTGATCAAGTCATTGCAAAAAACCCAGACAATGTCGYTAAGTTTAAAGCAGGTAATACTAAACTATTGGGCTTCTTTGTCGGGCAAGTACTAAAAGCTACAGGGGGCAAAGCAAACCCAAAAGTGGTGAATGAACTTGTGGCAGCGAAGTTAAAATAATAAACTAACCCAAAAGGCTGGTATGAGCATTAACATTTTTTATAATGTTTAACGCTATTTCGATATAATCAAACAAAAAAGAATACCAATGAAAATCTTATTATTATTTTTTATACCTTTATGTATATTTGCTAAAGTGCATTATGCAAAAGTTGAGCCTTACGAATCTATTATTTTAAAGGCATCTGTTAGTGCTTTGGTTATAGATGTTGCTCTTGATGCTGAAGGAAGTGTAGTGGATCAAAAACGTATTATTTACTTGGATGATCGTTTGGATAAAATTAACTTGAAAACATCAAATGAAAAGCTTCTTGTACTTCATGAAACTTTAAAACGACAAGAGTCATATTTTAAACGGATAGATAAGTTGAAAACAGCGTCTACAAACCAAAAAGACAATGCTTTTTACAGTTTATCTTCTGCAAAAACCCAGTATTTGGATATGCAGTATAAGATTGCTCAGCTTGAAGATAGTATTGAAAAAAAATCATTAGTTTTAAATGACAAATATCTCTATAAATTATTGGTACGTACAGGGGATTTTGTTGCACCTGGTTCACCCTTGGCACAGGTGGCTGATGTCAGTAAAGCGAAGTTGGTTCTTTTTTTAGAACCTGATGAATTAGAAAGTATAGAAGAAAAAATTGTGTATCTTGATGGCATAAAAACAGAGTATAAAGTAAATAAAGTATGGAAAGTTGCAGATGAGAAGTTTATCTCTTCTTATAGAGCCGAAATCTATGTTTCAGCACCCAAAGAAATGTTTTCAAAATTACTGAAGGTGGAGATAAAGTAATGCAGAGCACAACAGCATGCATACTAGATTGCAATGATGCATGCAAGATAGAGATAAAGAAGATATAAGGATAAATCAAATGACATTAGAACAACAAGATAAACAATACGTATTACAAACATACGCACGTGACTATACAAATTTTGTCAAAGGTATAGGCTCTACGCTGTATGACGAAAATGGTAAGGATTATATAGATTTTGCATCGGGTATAGGTGTCAATTCWGTAGGACACGGAAAYMAAGTTTTGACATCAGCTATTTGTGAACAAGTACAAAATATCATTCATATATCAAATTTGCAAGTCATAGAACCTCAGGCAAAATTGGCACAAAAGATTGTGGAGCTTAGTGGTTATGATATGGGAATATTCTTTGCAAACTCCGGAGCAGAAGCAAATGAAGGGGCCATAAAGATAGCACGTAAGTATGGCGAGACAAAGTTTGAACATAAACGTTATAAAGTAATCACGCTTGAACATTCATTTCATGGTCGCACTATTACTACGGTTAAAGCTACAGGACAGGAGAGCTTTCATACCCCTCACTTTTCTCCTTATCCAGATGGCTTTTCTTATGAGAAAAGTATAGAAGATGTTTATAAAGCTATAGATGATGAAACGGTAGCAGTACTCATAGAACTGGTGCAAGGAGAGGGTGGTGTGCAGCCTTTTGAAAAAGATGAGATACAACAATTGGCTTCTTACTTAAAAAGTCAAGATATCTTACTCATAGTAGATGAAGTCCAAACAGGAGTATATAGAACGGGTGAATTTTTAGCCTCTAACCTTTATGAGATAGAACCTGACATTATTACCCTTGCAAAAGGACTGGGTGGAGGAGTACCTATAGGTGCTGTGATGACGAAACATAAAGATATTTTAAGTCCAGGAGAACATGGGAGTACCTTTGGGGGCAATTACTTAAGTACAACTGCAGGTTTGGCTGTTTTAGACATCTTGACACCTATGTATGAAAATGGAACTTTAGATGAAGCCTTAATATACTTTTCTCTTAAAGTTAAAACAATTGTAGATAAGTATTCTAAGTTATTTGAAAAAGAGGTGGGCTTAGGATTGATGCGTGGTTTACGTGCAAAAAATTCTGAAATACTAGCACAAGTGATTCAAAATTGTTTCTTTGAAAGAGTGATAGTGTTAAAGGCTGGGCGAAATACGGTACGTTTTCTACCAAGTCTCACTATAAGTAAAGATGAAATAGATGAAGGATTTAAGCGTTTTGAAAAAGCTATTAGTACTTTGTAGTCTATTGACAGCTAGTATATATGGAGATGACTTAGGGGATATTCTGTCCACCAACAAAGAGCTTTTGTTTGATTATGACTTTCAAAGTAACGAGCTGGAAAGTGATAAGCTATCGAAAAGTTGGATTAATCCTATTACACTACGTTATGGAAAAGATTATTCTACCCAGTTTGGTAATCAAACGATTATTGTAGGTACTTTTAATATTGTTATTGACCAACCAATTTTTAGGTCTGGTGGTATTTATTATGCCATTAAATATTCAAATGCTCTTCGTGATGCTAATAATGCAGAGATCACATTTCTACGACGTAAAATGATTGGAGATGCAGTTTCTATACTTTTTAATTTAAAGAAAACAAAACTAGAACAGGAAAAATTAAGATTACTCATAAAAAATGATATTATAGATATACTTCAAAAGCGTGACAGTTATAAAGCAGGATTTCTAGATAGTAGTTTTTTGGACCAAGCTATCTTAAAAAAAAATCAGGATGAAATAGCTTTACTTGAAATGGACTTGAATGTGTTAGAATTAAAACAAAAGTTTTCTATTTTAAGTGATAAAAAACCTGAGAACTTAAAACTTCCTGTATTAAAATTAATAGATAAATCACAGTATATAGAAAAAAACCTCGAATTAAAAGTTGATAGATTACGTGCAACACAGTCTGAGTATAATGAAAAAATTACATGGGCTAAATATTTACCAACTATTTCTATGCAAGGACGATATACTGATGGCGATATAAATCCTCTATTTGTCGGACCTAATTCTATATTACAAGAACAGTATTATAATTATGGATTCTCTATTTCTATGCCTATCGACGTGAATTCATTTGCTGATATTGAGGCAAGTAAAGTTGAAAAGTTAAAAGCGGCAGTRCAGGTGATAGATAGAAGAGAAACGGTAGAGGAAGAGTATCAGTGGATATATAATAGTTTAAATATTCTAAATAAAAAAATACTTTTAGCAAAAAAAGATGAAAAAATATATAATAGTCTTTTTCGTGTGACAAAAAATCTTGCTCAAGTTGGAGAGAAAACTTCTCTTGATACAGATATTATGCGTAATTCTCTTAACATAAGAAAATTAGATCAAAAGATATATCGAATCGACAAACAAATTCAATTATTGAAACTATATATACGGGTGGAAAATGTACTTTAGTGAATATATGAATGAATGGCTTTATGGTGAAGAGGGGTATTATAAAAAATTTAAAGCTATAGGAAAAAAAGGTGATTTTTATACGGCAGTGAGTACTAGTCGCTTTTTTGGTGCGAGTATTGCCAATTATTTTTATACGTTACTGACTAATAACGAAGCAGACAAAGACGGATGGCTTATAGAAATTGGTGCACATCAGGGATATCTACTGTGTGACATGATTCAATGGCTTTATACCTGTGACCCTACTTTGGTAAAAACGCTTAAATTTGGGATAGTAGAACGCCAACCAGAAGTACAACTTGCACAGCTTGCATATATTAAAGAACGTTTTGGAGATGATATTAAAATTAAACATTTTAACGATATCAATGACGTAAAAGTGGCATACGCATTTGTCGTAGCAAATGAAATTTTTGATGCTTTTCCTTGCGAACTTCTAAAAGATGAAAAGGTTGCAACGGTAAAAGRTAATGTGATTACATGGGAAAATGCTTCTGTTAAGATGTTACAATGGGCAAAAAAGCATCATTTAAAGCAAGGTGAAGTAGCCATAGGTTATGAAAAATTTGCTAAAGAAATGGCTTTGGGTATACAAAAATGTGATTTTGTAACATTTGATTATGGAGAAAAATATATCAGGAATGATTTCTCAATCCGTGTCTACAGGGCACATGAAACATATCCTCTATTTGATGAAGCATTAACACTTTGTGAATCATTTAAAAAAGACGATATCACGTATGATGTTAACTTTGGACATGTAAGTGAGGCATTTAAAACTGAAGGTTTTATTGAAGTAGTTTATGAGACTCAGGCACGTGCACTCATACGTTTCGGTTTGATAGATATATTGGAACAATTTTCCAAACAGTCTACGCAAGTACAATATATGAGAGAAGCAGACCGGATAAAAACATTGATAGCTCCTACAATAATGGGTGATAGATTTAAAATGTTACACTTAAAAAAAGTATAATTATTTCATTGCTTTGAGCATGGCACATCTTTTTACGGATGCTGCTTCATTTCCAAACATTTGTGTATATTTATCAAACTTATTTTGACCAATCATACCGATACATTCTTCTTTTCCCATCACGGGTGATGTAGTTGTTTCTGCCTGAGCAAGCTTGGTTACTTTTTGAGGTTGACTTTTTGTTTGTGGATACATGTACTCAGAACTATAATTGTCATCTTCTACTTTTTTTAGTTTCATTTTTCTTTTTGAGGCATGTTTCGCATAACCTGGAGTATTTTTTCCTTTTAATGCATCAAGTTTCACTTGCTGTTGCTGAATAAGTAATGCTTGCTGTGCATTTTTCTTTTGTAGTTGAGTATGTTCTGTGGTTGATACACATCCTGAGATAAAAAATAATGCTATAAATGAAGTGAACCATAATTTCATGTAAGTCCTTTTTATATGATTGATGTATTGTAATATAATTTTAGAATGATTACAATTAATTTTCTAAGATGTAGTAATAACAACTACGGCAATAGCAAAACCACCATCATGACTGATGGAGAGTGATGAGTCTACAATCTTATGTGTTTGTTGCGCATGATGTGTTAATACAAAGTAGGGTGCACCTTTATGGGTTTTGCTAATATGAATATCATGAAAAGTCAGATCAGCCCCAATACCACAACCTAACGCTTTTGCGATAGCTTCCTTTGCAGCCCAAAATCCAGCGAGTGTTTCAACTTTTTTTGCTAATTTGATTTCATTTTCACATAGGTACTTCTGTTTAAATTTGATATCATATTTATTGATAAGTGTTTCAATACGTTCTATTTGTATAATGTCTGTTCCAATTTTCATAAGATATTATATCTTTTACATCCACTCAACTACTTTAGATACTTCATCAGCAACAAAACATTTGACTTTGCTTGGTTCCAAGGCTTTATTTGGAATCACAGCTTTTGTAAAACCTTGGGTTTCGATTTCTTTTAACCTTTGGGTCAGTCCAGATACCTCACGTATTTCACCTGTGAGACTTACTTCACCAATGAAAAGTGTTTTAGAACTCAATTCCCTGTCTCTGTAACTACTTAGTATGGCCGCRATAATGGCAAGATCAGCAGACGGATCATTGATTTTAATACCTCCAGAGATATTGATAAAGACATCATAAGTCCCTAGGGGTAAATCAAGTTTTTTTTCAAGTAAAGCAAGAAGCATTCCAAGTCTGTTGTTGTCAAAGCCTGTAGAACTTCTTTTTGCATGACCATAGGCTTCTGAAACTAAAGCCTGTACTTCTATAATGATAGGACGGGAGCCTTCCAGAATAACTGTAAGAGCAGAACCTGATTGAAGTTTTTCTTTATTGAAAAATTTTCCTGCCATGCTTTTTGCATCATTTAAGCCTTCTTTATTCATYTCAAAGATRCCTACTTCATTGGTAGCACCAAAACGATTTTTAAATCCTCGAAGGAGACGTAAATCAGAGTTTGTGTCACCTTCAAAATATAACACTGTATCAACCATGTGTTCAAGTACTCTGGGACCTGCTATGGATCCGTCTTTTGTAATATGTCCGATGATGAAAATAGGGATATGTAAAGATTTTGCAATACGCATCAGTTCAAAAGTGACGGTACGTACTTGGGTAACAGAACCAGGAGCAGAGGGTGTGTCATCAGAATAAAGTGTTTGTATAGAATCTATGATTATAAGTTCGTAGTGTTGGTTGGTTATTTCAGACATGACAATGCTAAGGTTGATTTCGGGTAGAAGATAGAGATTGTCATCATTTGCTTCAAGTCTGTTTGCACGAAGTTTGATTTGTCCTGCAGATTCTTCACCTGAGACATAAAGTACCTTTTGTTTGTTACGAGCTAAGTTACCAGCTATTTTTAAAAGTAACGTAGACTTACCTACACCAGGACTGCCGCCAATGAGTGTTAAAGAACCAGGGACTATACCACCACCAAGTACAAGGTCAAGCTCTGCACTTCCAGAAGTGAAACGTACAATATTGTCTTCTTCTATTTGGGTGATGGGTTTTGCCTTGGAAGGTGCAGAGCGGGAACTGCTTAAAGTTGTTTCTTTAAGAAACTTTATTTGTTCACTACTAAGTTCAACCATGCTTTCCCACTCATTACATGATGTACATTTACCCATCCATCTAGGACTTTGAAAGCCACAWGCTTGRCACTCAAATAAAGTTTTTTTCTTTGCCATAAATTTACTCCAAATTGTTATATGTGTATTGTAAACAAAATTTTTGAATACAGGTAAAAATATGTCATATTGACATATTTTTAAAAAATAAGATTTTAATTTTTTATATCTTTTGGYTATAATTTTGAGATATTAAGAAGGATTTTTATTGACATTTAATGCGATTAARCAGGCYGTTTACGGTCTTTATTTGACAAATAGTTTTGGACTCAGGTTAAAAAGAACCGATAATCCGATGGAAAAAAAGAGATTGAGATTGGCGTACTCTCAAGCCCAACTAGATACTTTGAAGATATCACTCAAAGTAGAAAACAAAGATAAAHTACCCAATGATGGACAGTATTTGGTTGTGATTAATCATAATAGCATTATTGATCCACCTATTACAGAGACAGTTTTAAAAGACACACAAATTTTTGGACCTTGGATCTCAAAAAAAGAACTTTACAATTCCTTTTTCTTCGGACTTTTTGTACGTAATGCAGGCTCCATACTTTTAGACAGAGAAAAAAGTCAAATGAGTGGTTTTTTTTCAGACATTAAAAAAGCGGTTAAACGTGGTGAATCTATTTTTATTTTTCCAGAAGGCACGAGAAATAAAACAGATAAGCCTTTGACAACATTTAAAGAAGGGGCACGTATCATAGCAATAAAAAACAGATTGCCTATCTTGCCAATCTATATTAAGTCTGATGCGAACAAAGCACTTAAAAATGCHTTGGAGGACAAGAATTTAAAGCAAGAGATAACAGTAGTCATAGGAGATATCATAGATTATAAAGATAAAACGAGTCTTGAAGAGTCATATCGAAAAATGTTTTCTCTTTAGTATTGGAGAAAAGAGTGTTCTTTTTCTTTTAGCATCGAAATAATATTTTTGATGTTGCTGTTATCAATGGTGGTGGTAATTAAAACCTGTGCTGTGTGCTTAGTTAAAGAGGTAATGTGCATTTTTATTTCCCTTTCCTCAGTACGTATAAGAATCACACCCTCTTCTTTGTTTTTATAAATGATGTTACCAATCTTTTGATGATTGACAGAAGCTAATGAGACTTCATATGCCAATTCATTATCCATAAGTAACATAAGTTTTTCTTCAATCAAGTCCGGCTTTGAAATGGCTATAGACATTTCATTTTTTTGTGTTGACGGTGTTTTACTTTCATATACTATAGGTTTTTGTATAAATGCTTTAGATACGTTATGAGAATCAGCAGATAAAATCTCTGTGTGTGCCTTTTTTGAGCGTACAACACGAAGAATTAGAATTGTAGGTGTGATAATAATGGAAAATATTAGACTTGACAAGACTCCTGTTAAAATACCAAGCTTTATGGATTTTGAAAATTCAAAATCTATTGAATAATAAACAACTGCAAGGGCAGTAAAGAGTATGCTTAGTGGCATAAAGAAGATTAAAAAGAGATTGAAAAATTTTTTCATTAAAAAAACTCCTAGATAAATATTTCGTCTAAAATAGTATTGATATATTCATTTGCTTTAAACTGTATCAGGTCTTTAGGTTGCTCTCCAGTACCAATGTAAAAAATAGGTAGTTGTAATTCATCCGCGATACTCAACACAGATCCCCCCTTAGCAGTACCATCAAGTTTTGTAATGATTATGCCATCAACACCTATGAGTTCATTGAACACTTTAGCCTGATTGATAGAAGAACTACCCTGAGTACCATCAAGGATGAGCATTTTTCGATGTGGTGCTCCAGGCATTGCTTTTTCAGCTACACGTATCATTTTTTTAAGTTCTTCACTCAGGTTGCTTTGCGTATGTAGTCTTCCTGCTGTATCGATAATGACATTGTCATATCCTTTGGCTTTAGCAGACTCTATAGTATCGTACACGACAGCAGAAGGATCATGTCCTTGCTGTGTTGCAATGATAGGTATATTGAGTTTTCCTGCCCAGAGGCTAAGTTGTTCTATGGCTGCCGCACGAAATGTATCTCCAGCACCTAAAATAACACTGTTTCCTTTTTCCATATAACGGTATGCAAGTTTTGAAATAGTGGTTGTTTTACCTGCACCATTTACTCCGATAATCATTTCTACAAACGGTTTTTCATCACTGTTTTTCCAATCTGCCTTATATTGAAATACAGAGATTAGTGAGTTAAATGCTTGTATTCTGGTGATTTTTTCGGGGAGTCCTTCTAGAAGTTTTTCTACAAGGGTATAGTTTACATCTGCTTCAAGCAGGATTTCTTCAAATTCATCCTTGGGGAGATTTTTTTTCTTGTTTGGTGCAATTTCTTTGATAGCATCGGTTGTTTTACCGAAAACTTTTTTTAAAAGATTAAACATAGTTGGACCTTTATTTTTTTATGGATTGTTGTATATCATGGTGTATCATTTCTATAGGTATAGGACCTTCAAAGTGGTTATAGTATTTACCCTCTTTGTATATGACGGTAAGAGGTAGTTTGGAACTTGTACTTATCTGAAGTGCAGTATACAGTTTTTCTGAAAATTCTTCATCGTCTTTGCTATTGGATATGAAGTGTGTAATATGATGTTCCTGAATCAATTTGAGAAATTGGGCATTACCTTTTGAGTCACCACGAAGCACAGATATGACAAATATTTTATTTTGATACTTTTTTTGTAGTGTGGATAATGATGTCATTTGATCAAGGCAGACAGAACAGTTTAAACTGAAAAAGTTTAGTACGATTACAGGCTCATTTATAGTATGAAAAGAAATATATTTGTCTACAACAGTAAGTGTATGTGTAATTTCCTGTGTGTCAATTAATGTAAATGTGTTGTCTTTTGACACATTGGCGGGTACTTTATTTTGTTCTTGAAAACGTTTTCGTTTTTCCTGTTGCATTTTCTTGTCTTTTGGGGTAAAAATCTCTGTAGTATTTTCCATAGCTATGGGTGTACTATCTGTTTTTTTATCTTCACATCCAGTTAGGAAAAGGAAGAATAGAACAAATAGAAGAGAATATATATTATGCACACAGACCCTTTGGATATAATTGGTAATGGTGATTATAGCCAAAGAGCATTAATAGTTATGGATAAATAATGAAAATAGACGAGAGAAAAAAACGATTTCGAACAGATTGTTTAAAACAATTGCAAGATATTTCCAAGCAAGGAAAATACAGCAAAGATAAAAAGGTTTTACGTAAGCTTTATAAGCATATTACGCAGATTAATGCGGTTTATATTATGTTATATTTACCCTTGAAAATAGAAGTAAATATTTACCCACTTATTCAACGTTTACGTAAGGAAAAGAAAGTATTGTATGTTCCTTTTATGGAAGGTAAAAGTTTTAGGTTGGTAAAATATAGATTGCCACTGACTGAAAAACGCTTTGGCATAAAAGAACCAAATGATTCAAAACAATTTAGAAATAAAAAAATAGATATGGCTATCGTCCCTATTGTTGGAATAGACATTACGTATAGACGCGTGGGGTTTGGCAAAGGTATGTATGATAGGTTTTTTGAAAAAAATACTAAAGATATAAAACAAATCGTTTTTGTAGCGCGTGAATTGTGTTACAGTAAAGAGGTCGTTACAGACCATTATGATGTAAAAGCAGACATGATTATTACGCCCAAAGAACGTCAAAGGACGAGATATGTTGGAAATAGTAGTAGGCATCGTAGGTGTAGTATTGGGAAGCACAATATGCTACGTATGGTTAAAAAATAGTAGTCAAAATAAATTTTCACGTTATGAATATGAAGCGAAGGCAAAAGCCAAAGCGATAGAAAATGAAGTAGAACTTTTACTTAAAGCGGCACATGTACAAATGAAAGAAAATGAGATAGAACAAGCAAGTGAATATCAAAAAAGACTTAGCAAAGTAGATGAAAGAGAACGTTCTTTAATTTTACAAACCAAAGAGTTTGAGAGTAAAGAAGATAAGCTTAACATATTGCAACAGCATGTTATAGATAAAGAAGAACAGTTAGAAAAACTTGAGCAGACGAAGCAAAGTGAAATAAATAATGCTATAACAAAAATGCAAGATGTTACTTCTCTAACAAAAGAAGAAGCAAAAGCATATATTTTAGAAAAAGTTGAGGAACAAAGTCGTGCGGAAGTAGCAGCTATTGTACGTAAATATGAACAAGAAGCAAAAATTGAAGGTGAGAAAAAAGCAAATTATATTTTGGCACAAGCTACTACCCGGTATGCTGGCGATTTTGCTGGAGAACGCTTGATCAACCTTATTAATTTACCCAGTGAAGAGCATAAAGGTCGCATTATAGGAAAGGAAGGACGAAACATTAAAGCACTTGAGATGCTTTTAGGTGTAGATATCGTTGTAGATGAAACGCCGGGAGTCATACTGGTGAGTTCATTTAACCTTTATAGAAGGGCTATTGCTACAAGGGTAATAGAGATACTTGTAGAGGATGGACGTATTCATCCTGGGCGTATAGAAGAAGTGCACGATAAGGTACAAGCAGAGTTTGAGCAAAAAACCTATGAAGAGGGCGAGAATATTCTGATTGAATTGGGATTGTTTCCTATGCATGAAGAACTTGTACGGCTGTTAGGACGSATGAAGTATAGAGCCAGCTATGGACAAAATGCRTTGGCACACACACTTGAAGTGGCCAAACTGGCACGGGTGATGGCAGCAGAGATGGGTGGTGATGAAAAACTGGCACTTCGTGCCGGTTTGTTACACGATATAGGCAAAGCCCTTACCCAAGACTTTGGTGGCTCACATGTAGATATTGGCGCGGATCTTTGCCGAAGACATGGAGAACATCCCTCTGTTATCAATGCCATTTATGCGCATCATGGGTATGAAGAACCAGACTCTGTTGAGAGTGCTGCGGTCTGTGCAGCCGATAAGCTTTCAGCTGCAAGACCAGGTGCAAGAAGAGAAGTACTTGAAAGTTTTACCAAACGTGTAAAAGAGATAGAAGACATTGCTACATCAAAAAGTGATGTAACACAAGCGTATGCGATTAATGCAGGTAGAGAAGTGCGTGTTTTTGTCAATGCACGAAAAATGTCTGACAATGAAGCTGTACTCCTGAGTAAAGAGATAGCAAAAGAGATACAACAGAATGTACAGTATCCGGGTGAAATAAAAGTAAATGTGATTCGTGAAACACGTGCAACATCTTATGCAAAATAAATGTTAATCGCGTTATACTTTATTATAAATSAGTGTACTATAGATAAATATTAAAAGGATGTATGAAGTGAAAAAATTATTAATGGTTATGGTGTTTTTAGGATTAAGTATCCAGATAAATGCAAATGAAGCAAGTAAAGCGATACTTTTAGAGAAAGCTAAAACAGCAACAGTAGTTCTTGAAACCAATGTAGGGAAAATCGAGTTAAAACTTTTTCCGGATGTTGCACCATTGGCTGTTGAAAACTTTATGACACATGTGAAAAATGGTTATTACAATGGTATTATCTTTCATAGAGTAATCAAAGGTTTTATGATTCAAGGAGGAGACCCGACAGGTACAGGAAGAGGAGGTGAGTCTATTTGGAAGAAAAATTTTGACAATGAATATGGAAATAATCTGGCATTTGATAAACCTTTTATGCTGGCGATGGCAAACAAAGGACCTAATACCAATGGAAGCCAATTTTTTATCACAACTGTACCTACGCCACATCTTAATGGGGGATATACCATTTTTGGAGAAGTTGTTAAAGGTCAAAAGCTAGTCCAGAAAATAGAAAATGTTACAGTGTCCCAAGGTGCGAACAAACCACTTTTTAAACAAGTGATAAAGAAAGCGTATATTAAGTAGTCAATGCATTTAGACACACTACGCCAAGAGCGCAAAAAATGGCTGACATGGAAAAATATCAAACCTTATCAGGAGGCTATTGCTTCGTTACCCCAGTTTGATACCGTCCATGTGACACTTGGTGACAAAGTAGAACTTTGTATTCCCAATCTTGTGCCTAAGGATGCTCAACAGATAGAAGAARCTGCACGACTGATGAAGCCTTGGCGTAAAGGACCCTTTCAAATCAATACACTTTTTATAGATTCTGAATGGCAAAGTCAGATTAAATATAATTTGTTAGAGCCTCATTTTGACTTGAAAGATAAAATTGTAGGAGACATAGGATGTAATAACGGATATTACCTCTTTCGTATGCTTTCACATAAACCTAAAAAACTGATAGGGTTTGACCCTTCTGCTATTTATTATTCCCAATTCCAGTTTATTAATCATTTTATAAAGTCTGACATCGTGTATGAACTTTTGGGTGTGGAGCACGTTGAGTTTTATGAACATAAATTTGATGTATTGTTTTGTTTAGGAGTTTTGTATCACCGGTCAGACCCTGTAGCAATGCTTAAATCTTTATTTAAAGGTTTGCATAAAGGGGGAGAACTTGTTTTAGATACTTTTATGATAGATGGGGAAGATGAAATATGTTTAACCCCTAGAGGCAGGTACTCGAAAATTCCAAATATTTATTTTGTGCCTACAGTGAATGCCTTGAAAAACTGGTGTTACAGGGCAGGGTTTGAAGAAGTAGAAGTACTAGAGACAATGGTGACAGAATTTAATGAACAAAGAAAAACGGAATGGATGGATACACAGAGTCTTGAGGATTATCTTGACCCAGAAGATAAAACAAAAACAGTAGAAGGCTACCCCGCACCAAAACGTGTTTATATTAAAGCGATTAGAACAAAATAATCATATATTGATAGTTTTTTGACAAATTTTTACTATACTTCGTCCATAATTTAGTGATTTCCTTTAAAATAAAAACTTACTTTTATTTTTAAACAAGGTTGATTTCGCTATAAATACGCTAATAAATAAAGAAAAGTGGAAAAACTTTAAGGTTTGTGACTTTTTATAGATTGGGAATGTATGAGAATATTAACAGTTGGGTTCAGCGATGAGTATGTCAAAGAACTTGAAAAAGAATTAGAAAAATATTTTATTTGTATTGTAGATAATGCTAAAGACTTGTATGATGCAACAAATTTTACAGATTTTAGACACTATGAATTGGTTGTGATTGTAGATGAGGGTGTGAAGTTTTCACTTGAACGTTATGTGAATGAGGTAAAAAAGAAAAAGAGTGAGACAAAAATCATTATTTTATCTGAAAATATCAGTCGTCAAGAAGGCTTTTTTACTTTAGGTATCGATGACGTAATCAGTCAGCACTGTGAGCACCCGGATCTTATTGCAGCAAGAGTACTTTCCAATATGAGACATCTCTTCGGTACACAAGTAAGTATAGACAAACTTGTGATTGATATTGCAAATAAAAAGATAGAATACGATGATAAGATTGTATCTTTAAATGGTAAAACATTTGATATCTTAGCATACCTTGCACTTCGTAAACAACGTGTATTTTCTAAAGATGAAATTATAAATGCACTTTGGGAAGAGCCTGAGTACGTGAGTGATAACACTGTTGAGGTGGCTATCAATCAGATCCGTAAACGTTTGAAGAGTATTCTTGGTTTTCAAGTGATCCATACTGTTCGTAGACGTGGATATAAATTTTCGTATTAAATTTTCAAACTTTTTTAAGGTACTAAAATGAAAAAATTCTTTATTTATCTCTTCATAATCTTGGCTATATTAGGTACCATATTTACGTATATACTTTACACAGAAGGTTTCTTCGAAAAATTACCTGAAAAATCAGAACTTAAACCTTTTGAGATGAAATGCGAAGCAGGAAAGTGTGCTGCGGGAAAATGTGCAAATGGTAAATAATGATGCCAGTTAAGGCACATTGATTAAACCTGAAGCAGTTTACGGATTATATTGTCCTCTTAACCTGTTCTATCCAGTAGGGCATGACTTGCTGTTCTGCTTTGAGTGTGGTGCTTAACCCATGTCCAGGATATACAGTATAGTCACCTTGTAGTGTCATTGCTTTTTCTAAACTTTTTACCATGTCTTCTCCCGATGAAAAAGGGAAATCCCATCTYCCTATACTTTGTTGAAATAAAAAATCTCCAGAGAGCCATATGTCTTCAATTTGTATGATACTGCAGCCGGGTGTATGACCTGGAAAATGACGATATTGTATTTTTACCCCYGAAAGTTCAAGTGCTTCATCTCCTATGACGGCATAGTCTGCTTCACTGGGCGGTACATTTTGCCCAAGAGGACACTTAGTAAGCATGAAAATATCATCTTTGGGACAATATAGAGGTATTTTAAGTGCATCTTTTACTTCCTGATTTGACCATACATGATCGAAGTGTCCATGTGTGTTAAGAATGGCTATGGGATTCGTGACATTATCTAGTATCCACCGAGTTGCACCCATCCCAGGGTCAATAATGAAATCTTTACCATCAACGGTCACAATGTAACAATTTGTTTGTGTTGCKCCCATAGGTTGTATTTTGACTTGCATGTGATATAATTCTCCTATGAATTTTTATGCACTCCTTGAAGAAGCTATTACCAGTGATGACATTCTTGTCAAAGAGTTATTGGCTACGCAGTGCTTGGAGTATTGTAGCCAAAACGAGGTTATGTCTGATGACAACTTTTTACCAAGACGATTTGAAGTACCTTCTTATGTATCTAAATGTACCATCGTATCACCCAAAAACTTAGCACACAGAAAAGACTTTGACAGTAATGAAGGGTTGGCTACTTTAGTGCATTCTATCGCACATATTGAATTTTCTGCTATTGATTTGGCGTTAGATGCTGCGTATCGTTACCCAGAAATGTCTCAGGGATATAAAGTTGACTGGCTTGAAGTAGCATGTGATGAGATAAGACATTTTAAAATGTTAAATGTACTTTTAGAAGAACTTGGATTTTCTTATGGAGATTTTCCTGTACACTCTGGACTTTTTGATGCT
This sequence comes from Sulfurovum sp., assembly GCA_002733355.1. Lineage (GTDB taxonomy): Bacteria > Campylobacterota > Campylobacteria > Campylobacterales > Sulfurovaceae > Sulfurovum. The sequence continues at coordinate 27,283 of NVVN01000013.1, read as the reverse complement.
GCAAATAATACTGCACATAATATTTTAGATCGTATGGCAATTGTTCCACGATATTTTGAAGCATCTGGGCTTGATGTGAGTCCACAGATTATTAAAAAATTGGACAATAAACGTAAATTACCAGCCRTTGCAAAACTTATAGAAATCTTAAACACTATATATGAAGAAGAGATAGACCATGTACTCAAAGGAGATAAATGGTTCAAATATCTCTGTGAACAAGAAGGCAAAGATGAAGAAGTCTATTTTGAGATACTTGAACACTATGATTTGCTCAACAAACATAGACCTCATGTAAATGTCGAGGCAAGAAAAGAGGCAGGGTTTACGTGTACTGAAATTAAAAGGCTTGGGGCTAAAGAGTGTTAATAAAATCTTTTTTTGAACAGATGTTTTTTGTGCCAAAATGGTATCATCATCCTTTTATTATTGGTTTTCTTCCTATCTCATGGACGTATGGAGTCAGTATGTGGCTACGAAGAAAATTTGCAAAAGCAGTACGCTATAAGACTCCCATTATTTCAGTGGGTAACCTCATTGTAGGTGGGTCTGGAAAAACACCGTTTGTTGTTAGTTTGGCTTCTAGATATACAGATGTAGTCATCATTTCGCGTGGATATGGCCGTCAAAGTGAGGGCTTGGTGGAAGTGAGTAGAAAAGGGAAGATACTGGTAGATGTAAAACAAAGTGGTGACGAGCCTATGTTGATGGCTATGTCCCTACCGGAAGCTAGTGTGATTGTGAGTGAAGACAGGGCACAGGCTATTGATTTTGTAGAAAAAAGAGGTGTTAGTATCATTATTTTGGATGATGGGTTTAATCAAGTCAAGATTGATAAGTATGATATCCTTTTGGAACCAGATAAGATACTCAACAACTATGCTTTTCCTTCAGGACCATTTAGAGAATTTTTTTCTACGAGAAAAGAAGCTGATTTGATTCTAAAAGAAGGAAAAGAATTTACAAGAAAAGTTACTATAGAAGATGTTACAGACAGAATGGTGCTGGTCACGGCCATTTCTAATCCAAAACGTTTAGATAAGTATTTGCCCCAAAACGTAGTACAAAAAATGTATTATGAAGACCATGCTTATTTTGATGAAGAAGTATTGCAAAAGCTTCTAGAAAAAAATCAAGCTTCCTCTATACTTTGTACTCCCAAAGACAGCGTGAAGATGGTAGGGTTTAAGTTAGCTATCTCAGAAATGAAGCTAGAATTAGCGATCAAAAATGAAATTTTCACTCACATAGATGAGTATATTAAAGGGTATGATTGTGAAAAGTAATATAGAGGTTGTAAAGACACTCCTTGATGCACTTCCATTTATCAAAAAATTTACCAATGAAAAAATAGTTATCAAATATGGAGGCTCTGCACAAACAAGCCCTGAACTTAAAGAACAGTTTGCACAAGATATTGTGTTATTACATTTGGTAGGAATGAAACCTATAGTTGTACATGGTGGAGGCAAAAGCATTTCAGATTTACTGGCAGACCTAGGGATAGAAAGTAAGTTTATAGAAGGACAACGTGTGACCACCAAAGAGGTGATGCGTATTGCAGAAATGGTATTGTCAGGACAGATCAATAAAGAGATTGTCTCACTCTTAGATAATCATGGCAGTAAAGCCATAGGTATTTCAGGTAAAGATGGCGGGTTTTTAAAAGGTATGCCTAAAGATTTTGAAAATTTTGGCTATACAGGAATGATAGAGCATATTAATCCAGAAATCGTTGACAATATTATAGAAGATGGCGCTATACCGGTCATTGCACCTATCGCTGGAAGTAGTACTATAGGACATCCAGGATTTAACATTAATGCAGATTTGGCGGCTTCTAAAATAGCTGTAGCAATGGAGGCTCGAAAAGTACTTTTTTTAACAGATACACCAGGAGTACTTGACAAAGAGATGGAACTCATTACAAACTTGAGTATAGAAAAAACGGAAGCATTGAAAGCAGATGGAACCATACAAGGTGGTATGGTTCCTAAGGTGGATGCTTGTATAGAGGCCTTACGTGGCGGCGTGAAAAAAGCACATATTATAGATGGTCGTGTTGAGCACTCGCTTTTGTTAGAAATTTTGACAAGTTCTGGTGTAGGGACTTGTATAGAATTGTAGGAAACTTTCCATAGAGATAATACTTTAAGGAAGGCTATGATACTATTATTTATACGGTTATACTGTATTGAAAAAGCCAAACTCATTGTGAAATGAGGNACGGAAAGTTATGGGTCTCATGTAGATTGCCAGACTACCAATAGAGATATWAAGACTGCTTCTTGATTTTAAGAACACTTTTTTTCTATTCAAATTGTATTTAGTATTTTATGATGTGGATTATYTGTGTTATTTGACATTCTTTTTCCCTAAATATACTTGATGAACATGAATAATTTTACTTTCATAACTACTAGATACTAACGATTTCTATCATYCAAAACTAAATTTATTTTTATTATTGTGCGGATATAGAYATCAGTATRTATCGCTGTTTATCAGTTTTTTTAGTTATAATATAGGCATTATTTATTTACATATTACAGGATTATATAGATGCAATTTATTGAAACACGTGGTAATGATGGACAAAAGCCATCAAGTGTATCTTTTTCAGATGCAATACTGAGCCCAAGTGCCAGTTTTGGTGGACTTTATGTACCACAAAGCCTCCCAAATTTAAATCAACCATTTTTAGAAGGACATCTTTCCAGTCATTATAAGACTTTGGCATTGAATTTTTTACAAGTATTTGGTATCGATATCGAAGAAGAAGTACTCAAGGTCGCATTAAGCAGATATGATTCTTTTGACGACCCTTCAAATCCTGTACCTCTTATTCAAATTGAAGAAGACTGTTTTGTTTCTGAACTCTATCATGGTCCAACACGTGCATTTAAAGATATGGCATTGCAACCATTTGGTTATATTTTGAGCAACTTAGCACGGCAAAGAGGTGAAAACTATCTAATTATGGCAGCAACAAGTGGTGATACTGGACCCGCAACCTTGGAAACATTTAAAGAGCAAGAAGGTGTAAAAGTGGCATGTTTGTATCCTGACGGGGGTACTTCAGATGTACAGAAATTACAAATGGTCACCGAAGATGCCTCAAACCTTAAAGTCATTGGCGTCAAAGGAAATTTTGATGATACGCAACATACTTTAAAGGTATTATTGGCTTCAGAAGACTTTAGAGCAGAACTTAAAGAGCGTGGTATTAAATTATCTGCAGCGAACTCAGTTAATTTTGGTCGTATTATTTTTCAGATTATCTATCATATTCATTCGTATTTGGAATTAGTGAGAAAAGAAACCATTATTATGGGTGAAAAAATATACCTTGTTGTTCCAAGTGGGAACTTTGGTAATGCATTGGGTGCGTATTATGCTAAAAAGGCTGGTCTGCCTATAGAAAAGATTCTTATCTCTTCAAATATTAATAATATTTTGACAGACTGGATTAATACAGGTATTTATGATTTAAACACAAGAAAGCTTATACAAACAGAATCACCAGCTATGGATATTTTAAAATCTTCGAACATTGAGCGTATCATGTTTGATAAGTTTGGTGCTAAACGCACGAAAGAGTTAATGGATTTACTTGAAAAAGAAGGTAGATTCCAACTTAGAACAGATGAACTTGTATCACTTAGAGAAGATTTTGATGCATCATTTTCTGATGATACAGAGTGTAATGAGGTAATGGGTAAATATGCGAAAAATGAGTATATCATGGATCCTCATACKGCGACATGCATAAGGGCATATGAGACACTTAGGAAAAAACCTTTGAAAACTATTGTCTATTCTACAGCAGAATGGACAAAGTTCTCCCCCGCTGTTTCTAAGGCATTGGGTAAAGAAGTAAGTGGAGATATAGAAGCACTTAAATGGGTCAGTAAACATGCAAATGTCGCCGTTCCACTAATGATTGATGGATTATTTTCTAAACCGATTATCCATACAGTAGTGGTTGAAAAAGAATTTATAAAAGGAGAAATGTTGAACTTTTTATAGTTTAGCATTACGTTATGCCAAGACAGTATTTAATATTTTTCATATGTTCATTTTTTTTATTTGAGTTTGCCTATGCAAAAGGTATTGCTGATTGTAGAGTTATCGTAGGCGGTACTACTGAGTGTAACCCTTATGGTAGTAAGTTGATATGGGCAAAAGAAGTTAAATATGATAAGGACAGTAAAAAATTAATTATTTCTAAAACACTTCCTGTTCCAGAAAAACCAAAAGTCAAAATCATTTCAGTTGCAGAGTTGATAGAACGATATGTAAAAGTTGAAAATCCTTTGAGGTTTGCACTACCTCCAGAAGATACATCTGTAAAAAAAACTGCTGTCAGTGATGTATTTGATAAAAATGTTACTGTAACTGAGGGTAATGTCACAAAACAGAAGATACTTCTAAGTAACTATACTGTTGTGAGTGGTGATGTACTTAGTAAAATAGCAAATAAGTTTTATCTTAAGACAAGAGAGCTCATGCATTTTAATCACTTAGATAAAAAATCAAAGTTAAAAATAGGAAAAATACTTAAGATTCCACTTCCTCAAAAAATAGTCGATGCAATCACAACTGCAGAATATACTATAGAATCTGGAGATACTTTACTTTCTATAGCCTATAAGTTTAAGATAGAGCCAGATGAGTTACTAAAGTTTAATAATATTAAGTCCAATACAAGTATACAAAAGGGAAAAAAACTCAAATTACCATTACCTTATGTAAAGAAGAGAGCCAAAGCAAAGAAAAGAAAGAGTAAAGATGTAAAAATGCTTCGTGGTTTTGGTAAACGAAAACTTAGAGTTACCGCTACGGCATATAGTTCCCATCGAGGACAAACCGATAAAACCCCATTTCTTGCAGCATGGAACAATCGTTTACGTCCAGGTATGAAAATTATCGCTGTTTCCCGCGATATGTTGACAAGATACGGTATGAAAAATGGTACAAGAGTACGCATTGGTGGTCTTCCAGGTTATTATAGGGTACGAGATAAGATGAATAAGCGTTATAGAAAGCGTATTGATATTTATATGGGAATCAATAGAAGAAAAGCCTTACGTTGGGGAAGACGTAGCGTAGTAATATATTGGTGAGAAGCTTTAATCCAAACGGAAATATATGTGCGCTTATAAAGATTCAAAAATCTCTAAAATATCCAAATATCTTTCCGTTTTCTCTTCATAGAGAATTTCAAGTTTTGATAACTCTTCACTTAATTGACTTAAACCTTTTTCTTCATAACATTTTGGGTTATACAGACAGGCATTAATCTCAGCTATTTTCACCTCAAGATCTTCTATCTCATTTGGTAAATTGTCGTAGTCTTTTTGTTCCTTATAGCTCAGTTTTGTTTTTTTCTTTTCTGTACCAACTTCGTCTTTTTTTGCAGGGGTATGTACTTCTTTTGTCAAAGTATCAAGATCTTTCAGCTCTTTTTCTATCTCGAGATATTCTGTATACGTCTGGTAAGACTCTTCTACCACACCATTTCCTTTTAAAATCAAAAGCTTGGAAGCAATTTTATCTATAAAATAACGGTCATGCGATACAAAAAGTAGGGCACCTGGGAAAGAGATGAGTTTATCTTCGAGTATGGTAATGGTTTGAATGTCTAAATCATTGGTAGGCTCATCAAGTATTAGACATTCCACATTTTTTGTAAATAAAAGTGCCAAAGCCACACGATTTTTCTCACCACCACTTAGTTGAGCTATTTTTTTTGTCATATATTCTTCTGGGAAAAGAAATGTCTTTAGGTAAGCATAGACATGCATATGTGAACCTTGTACGTCAACATGATCTCCACCATCAGGACAAAAAGTCTCAATAAGTGTGTGTTCATCGCTCAGCATTTCTCTATGTTGATCGAAGTAGCCTATAGAAAAATCACCTTTTTTAATGGAACCACTATCTGGATGGAGGCGYTCAAGTAGAAGTTTAAGTAGTGTAGATTTTCCTGCACCATTAATACCTACAATGGCTATTTTGTCACGTTGCAAGATGCGAGTAGAGAAGTTTTCTATGAGCAGTTTATTGGCTATGGAGTATGTGAGATTTTCAATATCAAAAAGCATTTTACGTTTACTTAGTCCTTTTTCACCTTTCCAGCTACGTTTTTCACGATCAAGTTCTACTTGCATTTTACGTATGAGGGTAGGATTCTTCTTTGCCTTTTCTCTTAGTTCAAATACCCTTGCTTTACGTCCTTGATTACGTTTTTCTCTGGCTCTGACACTTTTTCCGAGCCACTCTTCTTCTCTTTTGAGAAGTTTGAGTAGTGTGCCATGGCTTTTAGCTAGAGACTTCATACGTTCTTCTTTTTGTGTCAGATAATCACGATAACCACCTTTATAGGAWACAAGTTGTTGGTTTTCCACTTCTATCACACGGGTTGCGATAGTATCGATAAAATGTCTGTCATGTGAAATGAAGAGTAGAGTAAACTTCTCTTTCAGAAGTATTTCTTCCAAAAACTCTACCATATAGACATCTAAATGGTTAGTGGGTTCATCAAGTAAGAGTACATCYGGTTTTTTAAGTACCAAAGATGCCAATGCTACACGACGTTGCTCTCCTCCTGAGAGTGAAATAACCAAACGATGCTCATACTCTTTAAGTTTAAACTCTTGTAAGATGCGTTCTATCTTGTCATCGAGGTTCCAGGCATTGTGATGATCCAAGTATGCAGAAATGTTTTCCAGTTTTGCCAAAAGCTCTTTATTCTCAAAGTCTTGGGCTACTTGCAAACTTAGTGTGCTGTGTGTGATTTGTGCATCTCTAAGCTCTGCAAGTTCATTTAAAATGGCATCGCGCACGGTAAGTGATGCTTCAAAATGGGGTTGCTGCGAAAGCATCTCAATTTGAATGCTAGAGTTGACAATACGATTACCTTCTGTAGGTTCTTCTGAACCAAGTACAATCTTCATCAGAGTTGACTTACCACATCCATTTTTACCTACAACGGCAATGCGTTCAGCTTCACCTAGATGAAAATCAACATCTTCGAGTAAAAGTTTGATGTCATATTGTTTTTTGATTTCAAAAAGGTCTACAAGTGCCACATATTTTCCTTGTGTTTATTAGCGTGATTATATCAAATTAGCTTTCTTTTAAGGCTTGCTAAAGTTCATCATGATATATTTTCTCTAACAAACGACTAGGAATTTTTATGTTAGAAACGATTATCATCTTATACTCACTTTATACCTGTATGAAAATATATATTTCGATTATGCAGATAGGTTACATTAATGAAGAAAAAAGAAAAACACCTGTGCTTATGTCTGCAGATAAATACCTTGTGGCAGGGAATTATGCTGTAGCCAACGGTAAACTTGGTATTGTGACAACATTGCTTGACTACCTTATGTTTATCTGGTGGGTTTTAGCAGGCTTTGCATGGTTGTTATCGTTCATGCATATAGAAGGTAGCATTATGCAGGCAGTGATTTTTTTGTTTGGTTTTATTGTTGTCAATTTCATTGTGGGGCTTCCTTTTGAACTGTATCAGAAGTTTAAAATAGATGAAGATTTTGGATTTAACAAAATGACAGTAAAGATGTATGTGTTAGACACAATCAAATCATCTATTTTATTTGTCATCATTGGTGGGGCTATATTTGCACTTTTAGCCTGGATTATAGGGAACTATGAGTCATGGTGGCTTTGGGGTTTTGTTGCTATGTTTATAGTGGCAGTATTGGCAAATGTACTTATGCCTACATTTATGGCGCTGTTTAACAAGTTTTCTCCATTAGAAGAGGGAGAACTTAAAGAGAAAATATCAGCCATGATGGATAAAGTAGGTTTAAAGAATGATGGTATTTTTATTATGGATGCAAGTAAGAGAGATGGAAGACTCAATGCTTTTTTTGGTGGTTTAGGTAAATCAAAACGTGTMGTYTTGTTTGAYACACTAGTAGAAAAACTCAATACCAAGGAACTYCTTGCTGTACTTGGGCACGAACTGGGACATTTTACGCATGGAGATATATGGAAAAACATTGGACTTATGGGYTTACTKCTWTTTATAGCTTTTTATCTTTTTGGSCATTTRCCAGATACACTTTTTATACAAATGGGAGTYATRCCTGAAGCAGGGVTAAAGATAGCDATGCTWATGTTGCTCTTACCACTTCTCTCTTTTGTHTTTACACCTTTTATGTCAGCAGTAAGCCGKCAYAACGAATATGCAGCAGATGAGTTTGGCTCCGCTATGGGAGGTAAAGAAAACCTAGTATCGGCATTGATGAAGCTTGTGACTGAAAACAARKCATTTCCRAARTCWCATCCTTTAGTTATCTTCTTTTACTATACACATCCACCTGTTTTGGAGAGGCTGAAAGAATTAGGATATGATGCAAGTAATATGGAAACACTTCATAAAACAAACTTACCAACAGATGGTATTTTTTCTCATATCAATGAAAAGAAGTAGAAATTATAGTTCGTCTTCACGTGCCTGTACATACCAGGTATAGTGTGCTTCACAGGTGAGGACATTTTCAATATCACGTATCTCTATTTTAATTTTAAGGAGGGCTCTTCCTTTTTTTTCAAATTGACTTTTAAATTTTTTAAGGTCTTCTTCTTCGATAGAGGAATAAGCTACAATTTTTTGTGTAGCAGGTTTTTTATATTTAATTTTGGCTTCACGCAGTAGAGGTATGACTTTTTTTTCGAGTTCAGGAAAAAGACTTTGAAGATGCATCCCACTCTCTGTCTCTGCCAAGGTAAATTGTGCAGCAGCATGAATAGTTTCGACGTGATTACAGACAGATTTTTTTAGATCTAAAGAGAGTTGTTTTTCATCTTCTTTTAATCCAATATGTTTTACAAATGGAATATCAGTTGCTTTGATGTAGCCGTCTCTAAGGTAACGTAAACTGACTTGATCCGTTAAAAATCTATTTTGAAAAGAGTTTTTTACTTTTTGAAGAAGTTCTCTTGTGGGCAATGTATATCGTAGCAATGTATTTACCTTTTTGCAGTATATTTTTTGAATGAGTGTTCATGTATGAAAATTAAAAAGTAAAGTGATTGGGTTATGATGCCAAAGAAGCCTTTGCTATAATTACTATACAAAATAGAATTATATAATAATAAAATAAATGCATGCATAATACAAAATATTGAGGAACCAATATACTATGACAATCAAAGAAAATATAATATGGGCTACGAAACAACTTGTGAATAGTTGTGAGAGACCCCAATATGAAGCGGAACTTCTTTTGGCCTATCATCTGAATCAAAATCGTATATACTTGATAGTTCACGATGAGGAAGAAGTAGAAAATATTAATAAATATCAAAACCTTATAGAAAGACGTGCTCAGCATGAACCTTACGAATATATCGTAGGGGTTGCGAGTTTTTATGATATTCACTTAAATGTAGAAGAGGGAGTACTGATACCTCGTCCTGAAACAGAGATACTAATAGACTTGGTTGCTGATATCATTGAAAAAGACAAAATTACTGCTATCGCTGAGATAGGTGTGGGCTCAGGTGCTATCTCTATAGTGCTTGCTCGAAAGTTTCCAAATTTATGTATTACAGCTACAGATATATCTGATAAACCATTACAGATAAGCCATATAAATATTAATAAATATGATTTGTCCGATAGGATAAGCCTATTAAAATCAAATTTACTAGACGAAGTGCAGGAAGAAATCGAACTGGTAGTTTCAAATCCTCCCTATATAGCAGAAGATTTTTTGTTAGAGTCAAATGTCGTAGACTATGAGCCCAAAGAAGCACTTTTTGGAGGAAGGGTAGGTGATGAGCTTCTTAAGCAAATTATTTTAGATGTGAAGGCAAGAGGGGTTAAGTACCTTGCATGTGAGATGGGTTATGATCAAAAAGAACCATTGGAAGCATTTGTTAAAGATGTTGGTGTAAAATATATAAAATTTTATAAAGACTTGGCCGGGTTTGACAGAGGCTTTGTCATTGAATTTCATAAGGAAATGTAAATGAACAAATATTTTAGAATGACAACAATGGCGTATTTAATACTCTTGAGTGCAGTACTTGGTGCAGGGTTATATGCAGGTATCGTAGTAGCTCCAGTCACTTTTCATACTGACCAATGGCTGGGGTCAGATATCTTGACACGTTTTCAAGAGGGGCAGATAATGACAGAAAACTTTTTGAGACTTTCCTATCTTGTCAATGTGGCACTCATAGCTGTTGTCTTGTATGAAGGGTACAAGTTTAAAAAGTTTGAGCGTGATAATTTGACACTCGTTGCAACTTTCTTGGTATTGGCAACGGGGTTACTTTTTTCACAGTATTATATTCCGGACATTTTAGCGATGCAGCTTCAAGGAGAGCAAATGACAAAATCTGTAGCTTTTATAAACACACATAAAGGAAGTGAAATAAACTTTAAGATTTTTTCTTTGGCTTTACTGGTGTTGATAGTTCAGAATATGCGTAAGGCTTGTAAATAGTATTATGAGTGAAGTACTGGAACATCCATTTAAACCGATTGTTTACAAAGATACTGAAATACTGATACTAGGTTCTTTTCCTAGCATCAAATCTTTTGAAAATAACTTTTATTATGCACATCCCAGCAATAAGTTTTGGAAAATTCTTGAAGCAGTAACTACATACCCTGTAAACAACCGTGACCAAAAGCTGTGGTTRCTKAAAGARTGTAAGTTTGGACTSTGGGATATGGTGAGAGAGTGCTCTCGTGACAATTCGCTTGACAGCTCCTTGGAAAATGAAGCGGTCAATGATATAGGCTCTTTCTTGGAAGAACATCCGACTATAAAAAAACTAGCCTTTACAGGTAAAAAGTCTGAAGCACTTTTTAAAACACATTTTTCACACCTAGACATAGCAACTGTATATCTTCCTTCTCCCTCTGCTGCCTATGCAAGTATGAAATTTGAAGATAAAGTTGTCGCTTATAAAAAACAGCTAGGGTATCTGTAATGGCAGTGTGGGCTATAGGAGATATACAAGGGTGTTATAGTTCATTGATGGAGCTTCTAACTAAAATAGCATTCAATCCTGAAAAAGACAAACTGTGGATAGCAGGTGACCTTGTTAATCGAGGAGAAGGCTCACTTGAAACACTTGAATACCTTTATAGCATTCGTGATAGTGTAGAGATAGTACTGGGTAACCATGATATTACTCTCATAGCAGCCTATTATGGTATCAAAAAGTCCAATCCGACTATAGACCCTATACTGGCCTCTCCTCAGGCTAAAAAGCTCATAAATTGGCTCAGAGTACAAAAATTTCTCCATGTAGACTACCAGTTAGGATTTTGTATGGCTCATGCAGGTATTTCTCCAGAGTTTGATTTGGGTATGGCACTAAGTTACGCAGAACGTTTAGAGGCTAAGTTACAACGTGAAGATGCACCATTTTGGATAAAAGAGATGTTTAAAGAAGGTGTGGATAGGTTTGACAGAGATGCCAACAGTATTGATATTGATAAATATATAATCTCGAGTTTTACGCGTATGCGCTTTTGTTATGGTGATCATAGGCTTGATTTTAAACAAAAAGGAACGCCTACTGATGCACTACGTAAAAAAGGTTTGAAGCCTTGGTTTGAATGTGCAAATAGAAAAGAGATAGACCTAAAAATCATTTTTGGACACTGGTCAACCTTGGGATTTTACCATGATGAACATGTTTTGTCTTTAGACACAGGGTGTTTGTGGGGTGGAGAACTAACGGCTGCTAGGATTGATGGATATGAAGTGGAGATTGTTTCTGTAGGGTGTAAGGTAGCACAAAAGCCTACTTCACCACATGTCCTACAAACTTAGACATATTATCAAGTATCTTCCCACCTTTTCTAAATCCTAAACCACATGCTTCATAAGCATAAAAAACACCTGCTTGGTAACTATCGCCTATATCATCGGTTGCAAGTTCAGTGTAAGCTTGGTAGAGCATCTTATGATTGTCATAGTCAGCTTCTATATGTTCTACGACATCTCCATCACTGTCAAGTATGCTTACACTTCCACCTTCTCTACCAAATACAGGTTTCTTGACTTGCATTTGACCTTCTAGCGGTTCAAAAGAACTTTCTAGTAGTAGGGGATGGTTAGGGTACAAGTCCCAAAGAATTTTGAGTAGTCCTTTACTTTGAAAGAGTAGGGTATAGGCAGGGTTAAAAACGATGGCTTTTTGGTTTTTAATGATGTTTGTTAAAAGCATTGCCAAGTCTGATTCTTCAAGGGCTATGTCTTCCCATGGAATGAGCTTAAACCAAAGTTCGTAGCTTTCATCTTGGAAGCTTATGCCTTCTTCTGGGTCAAACTCTACATCATCTATGTAGGCAAATTGTGTTTCATATCCTGCTTCGTTGGCCATATGTTGCAAGAGTCTTACTGTATTTTCTTCCTCGGCATTACCTCGTATAGAAGTAAAGAGAAATTTCCATCCATCATAACGTTCTTCAAAAGTGCTGACATCCTCTTCTAATATCACAAGCCTTTTAAAGTTGTCAACCAAAGCTTCATAGGTAGCATTGAATTGGCTAGATTCTTCTAGATTATTTTGTTTGAGTATCGCCCATTGTATGATTGCAGTCTCAAAAAGTGCAGTAGGGGTGTCAGCATTAAACTCTAAAAGTTTGATGGGCTTAGCATCTATACCGCCTGCAAGGTCGAAACGTCCATAAAGATGCCAATGTACATCATTCCCCCATGATTCTTTGATAGCATCTATAAGGTTAAAAGGAATACCTATTTCGTGAAAGAGGTTGTTTTCTATAACATACTCAGCAGCCTCTACATACATATCATAGAGTTCATTGGTCGCTGCATAGTAGGCTTCTGCTTCAGTTTCTGAAAGGACTACGAGTTCATCTGAGATGTAAGAGGTTTCATCTGAATCTGTATGCCATACAAAGCCAAGAGATTCTAAGTATGCTGTATCGAGTGGTGTTGTTTTTTGTAAATTAACCACCGAAAAAACCACCACTTTTTCTAGAAGGTTTTTTATTACCGAAGAAACCACCTTTTTTAGAGCTTGTGGATTTTCTCGATTTATTAAAGGAGTTTTTACTTTTTGAGTAGGTTGAAGGAGATTTGTATCCTGCTTTACGGTTATTTTGGTAGTTTTGGTTTCCAAAAAGCTTATTTCCTATCCATGCACCAAGCATTGCTCCTGCCATACTAGCCATGATGGTTTCACCAAGTCCCATTCCTTGACTGACTTGTGGGCTTTCTTTTGTTAGATTAGATGTTCCATCGTCTATCTTGGCTGATTCTTCCTTGATAAGTGCATCAAGTTGTGCTTGGTTTAGTATACTCTCGGTACCATCGAGTTTTTTGAGTACAATACGCGTTTCATCTGCTGGAAATTCATCTTTTATTTTGTATTTTCCAGGGGCTGTCTCCTCTATGATAACAAAAGCACCTTTTGCCTGAGCCTGTTCTTCCTTTTGGGTATTGGCAGTACAGCCCGTAATACCGGTTACAAGTAATGCACCAAGACCAGTAGCAGTTGCAATAGTAGAGAGTTTTTTGATATGTTTCATCTTAAAATCCTGATATAGAAATTTTTGGAATATGATAGCAGAAGATAGTTAATAAATAGGAAATCTTAGGAACAAAGAAGAGGGAAGAACTTCTTTGTTTATTTTGGGGTAAAGTTTTTAGTTGAGTAGATTTAGTCTAGTCCATTTGCTTTCTTAAAAAAGTTGGAACATCTAAAATGTCTTCATTATCGCCATTATAGCCTCCAACAACTTTTCTACCACCTAGGGATGATAGTGTATTAATATTATGTAAAGAGTTTGAACTTAAAAGTGTCTCTTGCTTTTTGATTGTTGTTGGTTCAGGTATGGCATTTTTATCTTCAAAACCCGTTGCAACAATAGTAATTTTTACTTCATCTATATCCATGTTCGTGTTTGTAGTTGTTCCAAAGATGACAGAAGCATCTTCATCGGCACTTTCTTCGATGATACCCATCGCTTCACCAATCTCCATAATAGGATAATCCGGGTGTATATCAAAGTGTACAAGTACTCCCATTGCCCCATCTATAGAGATATTGTCAAGCAAAGGAGACTCGATGGCAGCTTTTGCAGCATCATATGCAGCATTTGTACCCACAGAGTAGCCAGCACCCATAAGTGCAAGACCTCTGTGGGACATCACTGTTTTAACGTCCGCAAAGTCAAGGTTGATATCATTGTCGCCATGAGAAAGAATCACTTTAGAGATACCACCAACAGCTTGGGCGAGAATATCATCTACCATTCTAAAACTTTCTTTTATACCAAGGTTTTTCTCAACGATAGAAAGAAGTTTTTCATTTGGAACTACGATGATAGAATCACTCTCACGTTTGAGTTCTTCTAAACCTTCTTTTGCAAGTTTAGTACGTTTACGACCTTCAAATTTAAAAGGACTGGTAACGATAGCAACCGTAAGCGCACCTACTTCTTTTGCAGCTTGAGCGATGATAGGCGCGGCACCGGTRCCKGTACCACCACCAAGACCGGCAGAGATAAAGACGATATCTGCACCTTCAAGTATATCTTTGATATCATCAAAGCTTTCAAGTGCTGCTTCTCTCCCTTTATCAGGAATCATACCTGCACCCAATCCTCTTGTTGCATTGATACCAAGTTGCATTTTAAATGGTGCCAATGATGACTCTAATGCTTGAGAATCTGTATTTGCAACGATAAGATCAATCGTATGGATACCTTCATTAATCATGTGGTTAATCATATTACCACCACCGCCACCAACACCGATAGCTTTGATTTTTGCACCATTTGTATGGCATTTTGTCTCGATTATGTCTATTTCAAACTCTTCCATCTTTTCCCCTTTATTGTGATATGTATTCTTTAAAAAAGTTGTTTCGCCCAATTTGCTAACTTTTTAAATGGATTACTATTCTCTTCAGATATATCTGGTAAATCATCAAAAGAGAATGCATCCGGATCAGCAGGTTTATTTTTTTGTTTCTTTTCCATCTTTAGTGCTTTGTTATGATTTGACAACTTTATGTCTTCTACTTCATGAATGGTATTGGCTATTTTGATGTCATTAAGGTTTTCTTCATGTACAGTTTTAGAATGTAAAAGTTCCTGCAAAAAATTTATTTCATATTCGGTATTTTTACCCGCTCTGTAAAGCAGTAAACCAAGCACAGTCGAATATGCAGGATCTTTCAGCTCATCAAAAAGACCTTCAATGTTTTTATTGGCAATGCCGACACGTACTGGCATCCCAGAAAAGATAGATTGTGCCAATTCTCTGATACCTTTAAGTTTCGTCATACCACCTGTCAATATAATACCCGCACCTATCTGTTCTTTAAGTGCAGACTTCTCAAGTGAATTAGCCAATATCATGAGTGCCTCTTCAACACGTGAGAAGATAACTGAATGTACGATTTCTAAAGAGACACCATTTCGGTTATCTTCATCTCCGATAATCGGGAGTTCTATCACTTCGTTACTACTTTCTATAAGATTACCATGACGTATTTTTACATTTTCTGCAATTTGGAGAGGTGTATGTAAAGCCATGGATAAGTCATTAGTAATATGGTTTGACCCAACACCTAAAAAGTCATTGTACCTTATAGAATTACCGGTATGTATGACAAGGTTACTTGTTTGTCCACCCAAGTCAATGACAGCTACACCCAGTTCTTTTTCATCTTCATTGATAGTGGCTATGGCTGAAGCATATCCGCTTAGTACAATACCATCTATCTCAACACCAGCAGAGCGTACTGCTTTTTTAAGATTAGACAGGTTTGATTTTTGTGTCATAATGATGTTGACATCTACTTCCATACGRGAAGCATTCATACCRAAWGGRTCTTCTATAAARTCTTGGTCATCTACTCTAAAGTTATAAGGAAGGACATGTACAACWTCATATTCATTTGGTACATTTGCATTATAAAGTGCAGTTTGCATGACACGATTAATCTCTTTGACAGATATATCTTTATGTGGTATGTTGACAACACCTGTAGAGTTTAAAGATTTTGCATAAGCATTTGAAATAGACACAGTYGCAGTTGTAAGGTTACTACCCGCAATACGCTTTGCATCATTGATAGCTTTTTTAATGGCTTTAGAAGAGAGTTCTATATTGGTRATAGCACCTTTTTTAATCCCTTGGGATTTAGAGATACCATGACCTTGTATYTTGACTTTTAAGTCTTCAACTTCAGCTATAATCGCACATATTTTAGTTGAACCTATATCTATAGCTAAAATTGTCTCACTCAATTTATAAGTCCTCCCATATAGACTTCTGTAGGATATTTCTTATCAAGCATCCGTAAAAGGTTTGATTCAAATGTTTTGTTTTTCATTTGATTTACAGTTTGTTTTACAGAATTTGTCTGATTTACATCCATGGATAAGAGCTTTTGTTCTAYTATATTGTAAACAATCACTTTATCTAACACGCTTATAATACCTTTTTCTTTATTAGATGTAAAGAGTTTTTGTAAAAATTGTAAACTTTCGTCAGAATTTAATGATTTAAGGTTGACATTTGTACTTAAATTGACAAAATCAGATGTCATTGGACTACTTTCATCTAATGTTTTCAATGTAGATTCAGCTAATACTAGAAGGGCTTCTTTTTTTGCTTGAATATCATAGTCAGTAGTTACATCTGCTTTTGCTTTCTCATAGGTCATGACTTGAGGTTTTTTAATACTATTTATTTTTACAGTAACGTATTGTTTTCCCACAACTTTAGGCTTCAAAATATCACCTAAAGACTTCTCCTGTATCTCTTTCCATAGTACCGTAGTCAATTTTTGATCTCCTACAGGTAAAGAAATAGTTTCTGTACTTTGAAGCGTACCTTTTTTAAATCCGATATATGCTCTTTGTGCTGATTTTTTTGTTTTCTTGAGTTTTAAATTTACGCTGGCAGCTTCTTTTGCTTCTTCAAAGGTGAGTTGTTTCCCTTCAGCATTTGTATAGTTGAAACTATTTTTTTCAAAGTAATTTCTTAATTCTTCATCTTTAATGATCGCAGTGTCACTCGCTGTCCAGACTAGAGAAAGGGTATACTCTTTCTTAGACATATAATTTTCTTTTTGTGTTTCCCAAAATACTTTGACTTTTGCATCGTTAGAAGTATAGTTTACGTCATCTTGTGAGAGGACTTTGTAAGATAATTTATCTGAGACATTCATTGCAGCTGAGATGGCTTCAAGTTCTAAAGGCAATGCATCAGTCTGCAAGAGAGCAAATGTCTTTTGTAGTACAATCTCTTCTCTTAGCGTTTCTTCAAAGTCTTTTGCTTTTAAACGTTGTGATTTTAAGTAACCGTCATATGACTTTTTGGCAAATACACCATTTTCTTGAAATGCTTTGATTTGCTCAAGTTTAGTGATGAGTTCACTGTCAGAGACAACTATACCAGAGTCTTTTGCAAAATTAAGTACTTTAGCCTGCAATACCAGTGTTGAAAATGCTTGTTTTATAAGTCCCATTTCTTTGGCTTTTTGTTCATCTAGTTTACCTTCAAGCATTTGGTTATATTGGTTGTAAAGATTACTGTATACCATGTTGAGTTTAGTTTGCTTGATTTCGATTTGACCTACTTTTGCTACACTTCCTGCCGATGAACCAAAGTTGTAACTTCCCCATCCGACAAAACCTGCACCGATAAATGCTATGGTTGCTATCCAAATGGTCCATACAAGGTATTTATTGTGTTTTTGCATCCAACTAATCATATTGTCTCTGCCCTTAATCTAAAAATTTGTATAATATTTTACCTAATAAATTTATAATTTAATTGAAATAGAGTGTCTTATATGGCAAAAATCAATCGTGATAAGATGTAGCGTGAYTTAGAAGTAATTTGGCATCTATGCGTACAGATGAAAGATTTTGAGGCACTTCCCTTGATCCCCATAAAGTCAGGTAAAGGTGTATATTTATACGATTGTGAAGCAATGCATATATCGATGCTGTAAGTTCATGGTCGGTAAATATTTTTGGTCATGCGCACCCAATAATAAACGAAAAAATCAAAACACAAATTGAAAAAGTAGCTTTATGAAGGCATACAGAAAAGCTAACGTTATGCTTTAAAGGCAGAAAATAAACTTTTCTTTTCTGTTCGCATCCTTTCATAATGTTTCATGGCTCTTTTTATACCTAAATCCATTGCTTCTTGATACAGAGCCTCTGCTTTTTTCTTATCTTTGTCAACTTCTATACCATTTTCATAAAATTGGGCTAAGTCGCATATAGCTTCCGGGTAGTCATCATTAAGTACCAAGTATTTGATGATTTCAACTGCTTCAGGTACATTTTTTTGAAGTATTTTTCCCGTATACAGTGCTCTTGCAAGGCTAAATTTTGCATATTTAGATTCAGTAGAAGCGGTTGCGAGTAAGAGTTGTCCTGCCTCGGAGAGGTTGGTGTTGGCTAAGGTGTTGACTTCTTTTATGTGTGTTTCGATTTCATTTTTGGTATAACCAGTACTAGAAAGTTGGAGTAACCAGTTTTCTACAGAAAAATAGCGATTTTCCGTTAGTTCTACAGGTGGATACTGGGTACACATATGGATGAACTTTTGATCAATATAAGGGATAGGTTCATGTATGTCATTATCAGTGTTTTTTTCTTCTTCCTCATCAATAGATGTTGATAAGGTATCTGCTGATGAAAAGAAATCAGATGTGTCACTTTCTGCATTATCYTGTATAAAAGTTTCCTCTGAAGATTCTTTTATGGGTACTTCATTTACATCTTCTTTTTCTTTGGGATGAAGCGTATCAAAAAAATCATCTTTTACTTCCTTGGAGATATTTAACTCTATATTGTCAGGTAATATTTCATCTGCTGATATGTTGAGTAGGGCATCATAGTTTACTGTTTCGGTAGACAGTTTTTTTGGTTTTGTTGCAACATCAAGGAATTCACTGTAGTCAACCTCATTTAATAATTCTTCTTTAGCTGCCTGTGTCGTTTCTGTAAAGAGGTCAAATTCATCTATAATGGATTGGTCTTTGTCATTTTTTATTTCATCTTGGCTGTTATTTTCTTCTTTTTGGGATGTTCTTTGAAGTATGGTTTCATTTGGCGCTTCGATATATTCAGAAATCAGCCTTTGAGCTTGGGCATAATTTTGTGCATTTAGTATAGAAAGTATCTCTCTGATTTTATCATCAGATTTTAAGAGACCAAGTTTTAAAACTTGAAGTTGTATGGTTTCTATATCAGTTATAGAGATAGCAAGGTTAATAATCGTCAATCGTTTTTTTGTTTGATTCATACATCTATCCTAGTTTATAGTTTGACAAGTATAACTAAACATAGCTTTACAAAACTGTTTACAGATATTTCAAAGTGATATCTTCTTATAATGTATAGATTATATAAAGGAAAGAAATGAAAATAGTGATAATGGTTTTACTGAGTTTTTCTCATTTATATGCATTGACATTTAACGACATCATGGGGAACTGGCAGGCAGTCACACAAACAAATAACAGTGGGACGCTCACCATAGAAAAAGAATATTTACATTTAAAGGCTGACTATACATTTTCTGTTGTTTTGTCTGTAAGTGTACAAAAAGATGATGCTTATATAAAAGATTTACGCATTGAAGCATCGGGGATTTGGAAACACAGAGATAATATACTGGTAATAGTTGTAAAGCAAATAGAGATGCCTTATGCAAAAGAAGTACATTTGATTTCTCAAGAATCTTTAACAAATTTGTCCAATTATTTTAAAGATAGGTTTCATAAGGAACCTATACGTATAAACATTATTAAAAATATTGACAAAAACAGCATAACGCTTGTTAGTGATAAGTTGCTGGAAACAGTTTATACTCGCTAATTTATAGATACGTAAAGGTTAAAATAACCTATCATTGGGAGCATGTCATGCAAATATATGAGAGTATAACCATACTGATAGTACTGTTGCTCGTGGCAATCCTTAGTGCTCCTTTGGCTAAACGTCTGGGACTTCCTTTTAGTGCGCTGCTGGTCATCGAGGGATTTGTAGGTTCAGAACTGATTGTGGCTCTTGGGTTTGACTTAGGTTTACGCTGGTATCATTTTCATGATTTGGTATTTTTTATACTTTTACCTGTATTGATTTTTGAATCTGCTCTAAATATAGATGTTAGACTGTTACTTAAAAACCTTATCCCCATCTTTATTTTAGCCATCCCTATCATGTTGTTAAGTACGGGGATTACAGCCGTATTACTCTACTATGGCATAGATCATCCTCTTGGCTTCCCCGTTGTTGCTGCTTTGCTAACAGGTGCTATTTTGTCTGCAACGGACCCTGTAGCAGTACTTGATGTATTTAAACACATTAAAGCACCCCAACGCCTAAGTACGTTGGTAGATGGTGAAAGCCTTTTTAATGATGCTACTGTCATCGTACTCTTTGGATTGTTTATCGCTTTTGCACAAATGGACGCAGGTTCTTTTTCTGGAATAGATGCCCTAAAGGAATTCATTTCAGTTTTCTTTGGAGGTATTGTCGTTGGTGCTGTGCTAGGGTTACTTTTTATGTTTCTCTACAGAGTAAGTAAGGGCAGTTTTGCAAAATCACTCATAAGCATTTTAAGTGCATACAGTGCCTTTGTACTCGCAGAACATTTTTTACATGTCTCGGGTGTGATGGCAGTACTTGTGACAGGTTTGTGTATTTCATGGGAGCGTTGTAAACATGTAGAAGAATCAAATTTTGTAGAAAAACTATGGGAATTTAACGCCTACCTCGCCAATATGCTCATCTTTTTACTTGTAGGCATAACTATCACGGTAGGGATGTTTACGAGTCACTGGTTAGCTATGCTTATAGGTATCGTGTCAGTACTTATCGCTAGGGCGATAGGCATTTTTGTTGTTCTGCCTTTGGTTTCGAAATTACCTTATGTTGATCCCATTAGTAGAGGATATCAGGCTATTATTTTCTGGGGAGGCTTGCGTGGAGCAGTTGTTGTTGCACTGGCACTTTCTATACCTATAGAACTAGAGTACTGGTACACAGTTCAGTCTATCGCTTATGGCGTTGTCTTATTTACACTGTTTGTCCAAGCACCTACGATAGCACTGATTATGAAAAAAGTAGGTGTGAAGTAGTTATTACCCCACTAAGTATATATCCATAAATATAAATGTTACAATGATAGCCTTAAATGACACGTAAAGGCATCAGTAAATGGCAGAAATAACATTCATCAAAGGCAAAGACTCTAGTCTTGAAGAGACTATAGAAGGTATGTATCAAAAATTTGAAAATGTAGGGATTGAAATAGATGAAGTCTCTGTGCTAAATCCCGTGCCTTATGTCTACTCTCAACATATCAGAGATAAAAGTTGTAACCTTATGTTTACCAATGGTAAGGGTGCTAGCGCTAAGGCCTGCTTAGCATCAGCTTTAGGTGAGTACTTCGAGCGTTTATCTTGTAACTACTTTTTTGCAGACTACTACTTAGGTGAAAAGTTTGCCACAGATACCTTTGTGCATTACCCCAATGAACGGTGGTTTGCTTTTAAAAATGAAGATACTTCTATGCCTGAAGGACTCCTAAGCGAAACACTATGGAACTACTACGACCCCGAACGTGAACTTCACCCCTCACAAATCATTGACACAAACTCTGGYATAACWGAKCGAGGCATCTGTGCATTGCCTTTTAAAAGGCAGAGTGATGGTGCAGAGGTTTATTTTCCTGTAAATATCATAGGTAACATTTATGTGAGTAACGGCATGGCAGCAGGTAACACACAGAGTGAAGCACAGGTACAGGCGCTGAGTGAAATTTATGAGCGGTATGCTAAAAACAGGATTATCGTAGAAGGTATATGTTTGCCTCTTATCCCTCAAAATGTGATGGATAGATATCCTCATATCCAAGCATCTATCAAAAAACTAGAAGATGAAGGCTTTCATTTAAGGGTATGTGATGCCTCTTTAGGTGGGGTGTATCCTGTTATTTCAGTGACATTGATTAACCCTAAAGACGGGTCTGTATTGGCTTCTTTTGGTGGGCATCCTTGTTTTGAAGTGGCTTTAGAGCGTACGGTAACCGAGTTACTTCAAGGGCGTTCGTTAGATATGTTAAATGACTTTCATGCACCTTCTTTTAACCTCGAAGAAGTCTCAGACTCACATAACTTAGAAGCACACTTCATTAACTCAACGGGGCTTATATCTTATGAGTTTTTTAAAGAAAAGAGTGACTATGATTTTGTAGACTGGGATTATGATGGAGATACGAAGAACGAATTGATACACATGACAAAGATAGCCTATGAACAAGGGTTTGAAATATACATAGCAGACTATGGTCATTTGGGTGTGTATGCTTGTCGTATCATCGTTCCTGGTATGTCAGACATCTACCCTATAGAAGATTTACTTTGGAACAATAACAACGAAGGTGCCTACTTCCGTGAAGCTATATTGTCACTTTATAAGCTGACAGAGGAAGAGATGCAAGAAATTTTAGAAAATCTAGAAGAGGGCGAACACAGCGATATGCTAAAAGTAGCAGAGTTTATAGGTGTGGTACCAGATGCGAGTACCCCGTGGGCTACGCTACAAGTAGGAGAACTTAAAGCCATGTTTTATTTAGCTTTAGGTGAGTATGAAGAGGCACAGACTTGGGTGACATGGTGTAAGCACATGGCAGTACTAGAAGAGAGTCGTGCAAACATTTATAGATGTTTAGATGCTTTGTTRGARATAAAACTAGAAGAAAAAAATGTAGCTGACTATGRGAAAAGTTTAGTRCTCATGTACACSAAAGAGTGTATGSAAATATGTTCAGATATTCTTAACMAAAAAGTGAAGTTTTATGGGYTACAYTCYCCRGGTYTAAGTCTTGATGGRTTTAAGAAACATYAGACRYTACTTGATGGGTATGCTAAAGTGCATAAAGCAAAGCAGGCATATGATAAATATTAGATTTTTGTATTTTGGGTAGCACATTATTTAGAGTTATCATATCACCTCGTATCTAATAAATAATCCCTTAAAAAAGGTACAAAATGTATTAATTTGTTAAATATTGTTAACCCCTTACTATAATAAAGGGGTTTTTGTGTAGAATTTATAAAAATATCAATTAGGGGATAGAATGAAGAAAATATTGGCGGGTATATTGTGTATAGGCTTACTTAGCGGGTGTGCTAAAAAAGCACAGGACATAAAACCCTCTTATGTTTCTACTTTAGAATACTCTGATAATTCATGTAAAGAATTGAAGCGTGAAGTTATAGAGATAAATAGAGAGTTAAGAGTAATATCAGGGGTTCAAGACGATACCGCTACGAAAGATGCACTTTCTGTCGCAGCAAGTTTAGTGTTTTGGCCTGCATTATTTTTAACAGCTACAGGCGATGATAACAAAAGGAAGATAGCAGACTTAAAAGGTAGATATGATACAGTTAAAATCGTGGCTAAGAAGAAAAAGTGTAAATTTTCAAAAGAATTAAAATAGAAAATAGGAHCBBGRATTTAAATTCGGGGDRAATAGGGGTCGGGTGATAATGATAACTCATKYCCTAYTCCTCTTMAYMACYCCRTRCACAGCAGGTTGTGATATAYYCAATACTTTAGCAAYMCYATGCTGAGAATATCCTTGTTTTATGGCTTCTATTATTTGTTTGTTTCTCTCTTTGATGTCACGAATGTTTTCAAACATTTTTACTAGCTTTTGCATATCAAGCCTCTTATCTATATTAGGAGCTTCTACTAAAGATGATGCCTTTCTTAATTCTTGTAACTGTGAACCATCTACAGGGTTGGTTAGAAAAGCTTCTATCGCTTCTGCATCCTCTTTATAGTTTTCTACTATCCATGACTCTTTTAAACATTCTGGTATCTCTTTGTAMTTGAGAAAATAGTGGTAAGAGCTGTAAGGGTATTCTTTTATATCATTTACCATATTTGCTTTAAGTGGGTTTTGTTCTATATAACACATGAGTGTATAAAGATATGCTTCATCTGTCACATACCATGACTTAAACCGTCCTTGCCATAGATGTCCTACTCTTTTATTCTTTTTGTTAAAGTAGATAGAGTAATTCATGTTTATTTGTCGCATAAACTTGGAGAGGTTTTCACTCTTTATTTCTAGTAGTAGATGATAGTGGTTAGACATGAGACAATAATTATGGATAGTAATCCCAAAACTTTTCGCATAAAAGCACATCAGCTCTTCAAAGTACTCATAATCAGAAGGTTCTCTAAATATACGCATTTGAGCCACACCTCTGTTGATGATGTGGTACTTTCCTGCTAGTTCTATGCGGGGTTTTCTCGGCATTATTACTCCTTAGATAGAGTATAGCAGAAAAGCGATTAAATTATCATTATCACCTGACCCCATGCCCCTATGCCTTCCCTATGCCCGAATTTAAATTATCTACAATTGAAGGAGCGTTAAAATAAAAAGCACCAAATAAAATAAACACTCCTTTACTTTTGTAAAATATAAAGCTATACTTATATAAATTACATCATTAAAGGAATAGTATGTACAAAAGGTCAGCGGCGTTCATTTTACAAGAGGCATTACGCATCTCTCCTTGCGTGTTGCTCTCTGGGGCTAGACAGGTGGGGAAGTCTACACTTTGCCTTACATTAGAACAAGARTATAGAGTCTTTGACAACCTYACRCAAMGWGAAGCAGCACAGAGTGACCCTGTGGGGTACATTGCCACACTTCCTAAGCCCATCACCCTAGATGAGATACAAAAAGTCCCTGAAGTCCTAGAGGGTATCAAGCTAGACATAGACAAACACAGAGTAAACGGAAACTTTTTGCTCACAGGCTCTGCCAATGTCCTAGACATGAAAAAAGCCAAAGACACCCTAGCAGGCAGAATAGTAGAGATACCCATGTGGCCACTCTCTCAAAAGGAGTTTCGCCACAAACCCCAAGAGAACATCGTAGACACACTTTTTAACAAAGGGGTCAAAGGGCTGCCTATCTTTCAGCTCTCCTACACAGAACTACTAGAAGCCATAGTACAAGGTGGCTACCCTGAGATAGCCAAGATAGACTCCCCACGAGGTAAAGCACTCTGGTACAACGCCTACATCAGCACCTATATAGAAAGAGACATACGCGATGTAGGGGAACTTAGAGACATCTCTGCGTTTATACGCTTTTACAACATCATCGCCCCAAGAAGCTGTGGCTTGCTTAACAAGTCTGATTTGGCTTCAGATGCAAACCTAAGCGAAGCCACCATCAACAACTACCTGAGTATGCTAGAGATGATTTATCAAATCTCCCTGCTAGGTGCATTTAGCTCAAACGTCTCCAAAAGGTTCATAAAATCACCCAAAATGTACCTCACTGACAGTGGACTCTACKCCCAYCTGCTTGGCRTCTATAGTGCCAAAGAACTCATAGACTCTACACATAAAGGTGATGTAGTAGAGACCTTTGTCTATGCTGAACTCCTCAAACATGTAAGCTACGCACAGACCCAAGTRCAGATGTACCACTACCGAACCAATGACAAAAAAGAGATAGACTTCATCTTACAAAAAGGCAACACCATCTTTGCCATAGAGGTAAAGTCTTCTCAGAGTGTGAAAAAGGATGCCTTTAAGCACATCATAGATTTTCAAAAGAAGTCTAAGCAAAAAGTAGTAGGCATAGTGCTGTATGGAGGGGATGAGCTTACCTCTTTTGGTGATGCTGAGTATGAGAGATATGCGGTGCCTTTGGAGGTGTTTTTTTAAGAAATATTAGTAGTGTAGAGACTATGAGATACGATGATATTTAGAGGCCTTTCAACAAACTGTCAGGAGGAATGTTTGGGTGATGTTAATGCCATCCTACTTATGTAGAATCTGATTTGAATCTACAAATTGGCCGAGAGCGCCAACAACCTACATGTAAAGGTGGAGGAAGAAAAAGTCTCACTTTAATAAATATACCGAATTAGGATCAACAATAATATATCCAGAACAATCCACAGCATGAGTCTCAAATGATGAATTAGTTTCGGTATAGTATGTTTTGCATCCCCCACCTTCATCCTCAAGACTAAATCTGAGTTTTGCGTCTATAGGAACAGTATGATTATTCTCATCATATAGATAGTATTTTGTTATTGTGCCAAGCCCTGATATGGGTGCCGTAGAGGTAATAATTGTTAAATTATTATCAAGCCTTAACTCAAATACTTTATCATTAATTTTTCTAACTGGTTTTGCATCTTTTACATTTAAGATTAGATATATTTTATCTTCATTTGAAAAATGATTTTTAGGTATATAGATATTCCACACAATAGAATTACTACGAACTAAAAAATCTATCCCAAGAAACAATAGAAATATAATTATTGTTATTTTTAATAACTTTTTCATTTTTTACACTTTAAAGCACATTTTACTACTCCATATGCTGACCAAGTTTGGCAATTTGGGCCTGCAATTGTATAAAATGGGGGACGACCTTCTTTATTATATTCTAAAAGACAAGTTTCCATACATTCATTTTTAGGACGAGTATCGCAGTGCTCTCCATTGTATTTATCATTAGACGGTGCACCTGGGCCAATAAGCCCACCATTACCACTTCCAAACCCAAAGCATTCGCCATTTACGCAATAATATTGATGATACAATGGATTGATAAGCAATTCAAAACCACTTTTACGACCATCGCCGCCTAAAAAGTCCAAAGGCTTTTTACAAGTACTCCACTTTAACCCATCAGGGTCAATAAAATTCACAGGATCCCCAAGCACATACCCATAAAGATTAGAGTCCCCACCACTAAACCCAATAGGATCCTTAGTAGTCCACTTACCAGTATAAGCATCATAATCCCTATACCCAAATCTAGTCAGCTTAGTATCAGAGTCATAAAGCCCACCAGCAAACCCAAACGGCAGGTTAAACGTTTCATTTGTATCAGAGATAATATTACCATAAGTATCGTAAGTGATTTCTTTTATGATGTTATGACTAGAGTCACTTATAGCTCTAAGACTACCCACTTGGTCATAATGCAAATAGTATTTGTCTGTGCCTTGTGTCATGGCTACAGGCATTCTTTGGTTAGCATACTCAAATCTCTGTTTAAGAGTGTCGCTTGCATCGTATATGGCAAGAAGTGTAGTAAGATTAGCCCAAAGATACTTCTCTACTGTTGTACCATTGACTTCTTTACTTACTCTTTGATTGTTTGCATTGTGTGTATATGTTATGGTCTTTGTAGGAGTTGCAACTTCTCTT
>NVVN01000012.1 GCA_002733355.1 Sulfurovum sp. | reverse complement strand
TAACCTCTTCAAATCTTAAAGTTACAGATTTTTTAGCTTTTCGTATCTCAAAATATACTAAAAGTTTAGAAATTGCACTTTGGATTTAAATTCGGGGTTATCTGTGTTCGCAAAATATTTAATACTAAAATCTACTCGTTCTTCTACAGACTGATTTAATGTTGTTTTATCTATCATATCAAAACGTGTTAATATACCTGTTTGATTTGCTATTTGAATAGCCAACCCTGGTCTAGCATTGAGTTCAAGAATCAGTGGACCTAGGTGCTTGTCAATCACTATATCAACCCCCAGATAACCTAAATGAGTCATATCATAACATGATGCGGAGAGCTTTAACATATCTTTCCAATGAGGTATCTGCAAAGCTGAAAAGTCATATCCTGTGTCTGGATGTTTATCTATAGGGTGATTATGCTGTACCGCATAGAGAGCTTTACCTGTAGCCATATCTATACCTACTCCCACGGCACCTTGATGTAAGTTTGCTTTACCATCACTCTGCTTGGTTGAACAACGTAGCATTGCCATGGCTGGAAATCCCTTATACAAAATAATACGTATATCTGGTACCCCTTCAAAACTATACTTTTCAAAAATAGGGTCAAATTGAACCAATTGTTCTATCATGGCAACATCAAGTTTACCACCTAAAGAATAAAGTCCACTAAGGATATTGGAAATATGCTGCCGTATATCCCTAAAAGTGACATGCTCTCCACTAGGTTTAAAAAAGAAATTATCTTTTCTATCAACAATCACTAAAATCCCTTTTCCTCCACTACCTTGAGCAGGTTTTATAACAAATCCGTTAAGTCCATCTAATATTTTTTCTATATTTCTGATATCTGACTGCATACGCACTGTACCTAATAATTGAGGCACAGCAATATTCACTTTCTGGGCGACCACTTTAGTTTTCAGTTTATCATCTACAATAGGATACTGTTTACGATTGTTATGCTCACCAATACAATAAACATTACGTTTATTCATACCAAGTACACCTAATTTTTTAAGTTTAAAGGGATTTGCAAAAAACATACTTAATCCGTAAATGACTTGAAACGCATGAGTTCTGTAAGTCTATATCCACTATACCGTCCCATCAATATAATCATGCCCAAAAGAACTAAAAGTACTTCAGGAAAATTAAAAGTAATATGTCCTATCAAAGGATTACTCATAACAAAATAAGCACATACCGCCACAAATAACGAGCCTCCACCCTGCACAAATACTTCTTTAACGCCCTCTTCTTCCCATAAAATAGACATTCTTTCTATCGTCCATGCCAAAATAATCATAGGGAAAAAGGTAATAGTCATAGCTTCTTCAATTCCTAATTTAAAGCTTAAAATACTCATAAAGGACATAATGGTTATGACCACAATAACTACAGCTGATATTCTCGCTACCAGAAGCAAGTTGAGTGTACTCAAATAACTTCTAATCACCAAACCAATACTTACAATCAACACGAACATTATTAATCCAGTGATGAGTGTCGTTTCCATGAAAGCCAAGGCAATCAAGATTGGCATAAAAGTTCCAGAAGTACGTATACCTATAAATACTCTTAAAAAAACAACCATTAATGCTCCAAAAGGAACCAATAACATATGTCTAAAAGCATTTTGTTCAGAAACAGGTAGTGTAAAAAGAGAAAAATCAAGAATTGCAGAATTTTTAACTATATTTTTATTCTCCATCAAATACCGACTTGGTACTTGCCGTTTATTGACAGAAAATGTAATTTTTGAATTTTTAGCTCCTGTGACATCTAGTATTGAATTACCACCTTTTCTCCAAACAAAAAACTTTTTATCTTTTTCTATCTTTCCTTTTTCTAAATCATAACGTTGCCATTTATTTTTATGTAATACCTCTATAAGGGGAGTTAACTTGAAGTTTCTATGTGCATCTTCTATAAAGAGTCCATTCACTTTTTTTATGGTAAGTCCCTCATGTCGCAACATATGGTAAAGCATCTCTTGCTTAGAAATATGACTTTTCGCCAATAAAATCTTAACGGCCTGAGAAGGGTCTTTATCAGAAAAATCACGAATTAACTGTGCTGTAAACGAATGAGGATCTGCAGAACGCCACCTGACATCTTTAAGTAAATTTTTTGCAGCACTTTGGAGTGCCACAGGTATGTCAAGAAGTAACTCTTTGGCTTGTTTTTGCTGTTGCTGTTTGTCTATGTTTATTTCTGCTAAAGGTTCATTAAGTACAAACTCGAAAGTATAATAGAGAGTTTGATGACCATCCACTCTTCGTTTTGCCCATTCTGCTCTTGTGCCATTCTCTGTCTGAGCTTTGGTAAATCCATAGCCCGATGAAGATGCTTCTTCAGAGATAACKTGTATACCTTCTTGTGTTTGGGGTAATGCCATAGAAACAAGTACAGGTTTATTTTTCCCATCAAAAGTAATTTTAGCTTCTATTCTATACACTGGTTTAGTTTCATCTGGCATAAAAGGCATCCCTAAAATTTGCACTTTATAATAAAGAAGAAAAAGTCCAACTGACGCTATAATGGTAGCGACTGCTATTGCATGATATTTTTTAGAAATCATTATTTCTCATTTTTATGAAGTGTATTCAATATATTATTTTTAGAAACATCCACGATAAAATAATCTTTCAAAAAATTTCTACCAATAAGAATAGGAAATTCATACCTGCTTCTGTCTGTTAATGACACTGGTATAAGCTGAGATATTTCAGCAACGGTTACACGCATTTTAATCAAATAACGTCTTTGTGACTCATCTCCATGTCGCTTAATTAATACCGTATTAAAAACAGGTCTTTCTACTTTATACTCCTGCTCACCATCATACACAGAAAATTTTACCCATTTTTTTCCATCTCGTTCAAAAGGAGTAATATCTCTTGCATCAATAGAAGTTGTTTTAGCTCCTGTGTCTATTCTAGCTTTAAGTACCACTGCTGGTGGTTCTATCTTAATATATTCCSTAGCACCTATAATCATCTTTGATTCACCTATCTGGATATTTTTTTTGTTTATCTCTTCACTTGTATTCTTTTCTGCGTAAAGCATTGAAACAGAAAACAAACAGGCAAAAAARATCGTTGTAAAAAAAAACTTTACGTGTGACATAAATATCTCTCCTAAAAATAATAAAATTTATTATTTCAATACATTCACCTATTTTGTATTGAAACATCTCTTAAATAATATCTAAAATAAATTAACTCTATAATACTTGTCTGATAAGCAYACTTCTCTTCATCATACATGGATACATACTTCACCATTGTTCTTAACACTGTTTACTTCTTACTGAAGAAACTTTTCATCAAAGATGAAACCGCATTTGCTAGTTTWGTCCAAATATCGGCTCATATCCTACTAAAAGGACATAAGTAGCTTTTATAATTCCATAGTTTTTCTAAACAAAATGGCAGATTGTCCCCTGACTAAAAGGAGGAAATACCCTTCGGGTGCATATTTTTAAAAATAGTCGGACATTTTTGATATACTACTAATTATGGAAAATAAAGCAATAGGGGGACATAGTGCTCTCCTAATAAATAGTTAGCTGCTAAAGGAAATTATGAGCATCGAATACAAAATAGACGCCCTGGTTTCAACGGATCAATTCATTGAGTTGCTTCATGAATCCACTCTCGGCGAACGCAGACCGATTGATGATCGAGAGTGCATGAAGGGTATGATCAATAATAGCAATCTAATAGTAACGGCATGGCATAGTGATCAACTGGTAGGCATTGCGCGTTCGGTGACAGATTTTCATTATGCCTGTTATCTTTCTGATCTTGCAGTTCACAAAAGTCATCAGCAAAAAGGCATTGGAAAAAAATTGCAAGCCATAACACAAAAGCAATTAGGTCCTAAATGTAAGTTAATTTTGCTTGCTGCTCCTGCGGCAAATTCATACTACGAACATATTGGTTTTGTCAATAATCAGAGGTGCTGGGTACTTGATYGTGAACAAGAGATCAGCAGCTAACAAGGTAAATTCACTCGGACAGCCAAAAGCTGCGCCGCTCGTACCTCGCTATGCAGCTTTTGGAATAATGGGAATAATGGGGACAGGCTACTTTTACACATAAGATACAAGCATTATTGAATATATAATAGTGTAAAAAATTGACCGAATTAGCAATTAACCTTGCTTATTAGCTTTATTTTTGACAAATTGAATATATTTGAATATAATACATAGTATAAATATTCAAAAGGAGCTTGTATGAAAACTGTTACCATGAGAGTGGACGATTCTGTCTATAATATGATTAAACTTGCAGCAGAAGGTCAAAAAAGAAATTTATCAAATTTTATAGAGTTCGCAACGATGCAATATTTGACTTCATCTCAATATGTAGAGAATGATGAAATGGCTGAAATTTCAAATGACAAAGAGCTAGTTCAAAATTTAATGAATGGTTTAGAGGACTTTAAAAAGGGTGATTACACCATTGTCTAAGTATCAAATTGCCGAAACTAAAACTTTTACAAAAATAAAAAATAAAATAGATAAAAAACTCTATTCAAAGATTGAAAATTTTGTTTATCCACAACTTCGTGAAAATCCATTTTATGGAACAAATATAAAAAAACTGAAAGATAACCTTGAAGGCTACTATAGGTATAGAATTGGAAATTATAGATTGTTTTATCTCATTGAAGATGAAAAACTCATCATCGCTGTGATTGACCTCAGACACAGACAAAAAGCATATGATTAAACATATACTTTTAAAAAATAATTGCTATCTCTAGATTAACATACAGAGCAAATAAGCTATAATCATACCCATGATAAGCACACTCCTCTCCATCATCTTTGTTTATGTGTTCATAGTCCTTGGCTACATGGCAAAACGCATCTTTAAAGAAGATATGAATACCAAAACCCTCACACTCATGTCTGTGTATTTTTTACAGCCTTTTGTGACGATATGGGGGTTTTCTACAGCCAAGCTGTATAGTGAGCATGTTTATGTACCACTGCTTTACCTTGCCATCATACTGGCCTTACTTGTACCTACCATATTTCTAGGAAAGCTCATTTTTCATGACCCTAAAGARCGAGCCATCTTTAGCATCGCTGGGTTTGTAGGAAACACGGGAAACATTGGTATACCTCTAGGTATCGCCCTCTTTGGAGAAGCATCTGTCATTTACACCACACTCATCAACATTGCCAATGTATTTGTGGTGTACATCATCGGAGTTTACCTCTACTCACGTGGTTCTTTTAGCATCAAAGACTCACTTTTTAACATCATCAAAATCCCTGTCATTCCTGCTTCAGGCGTAGCGATACTTATAAATATTTACGATGTACCCCTCAGCACAGAGATACAAGAATTTTTAAAGATGGGTGCCTACGCGGGGATAGTCTTACAACTCTTTTTACTAGGTACATTTTTACAAGGCATACGAATCAAAGAGTTGCACCCTAAACTTCTGCTAGGAACACTCAGTCAAAAGTTCATCATCATACCCATTGCTACTGCCTTTATACTTTCGTTTACAGACATGTCACTGTTTATACAAGGTATTATATTTATGGAAATGATGGTACCTTTAGCTATAGCAAACATAAACCTAGCTTCCCTTTATAACTGCAAGCCTAAGGATGTAACTACACTTATATTTCTAAGTACACTTCTTTTTATACCGTTACTCTATGTGTTAAGCTATGTACTAGACAAGTACTATCTACTCTAGATTTAAAAATAATATAATTAATTTGGGTATGATTAATGTATGAAATACTTAAAATGTATTCTAATTCTACTTTGTATGGTGTACTTAAACATCTCAGCCTATGCCAAAAATTACAATGCTGTAGATATCTACCCTGTACTTGATGGGTGGAGTTATGATCAARGTGTTKCTGCTCGCGCAGTTGGRGTATCRGTAGTTKCTGTTTTAATGCCTTATTTTCCTAACAAAAAATTAAACCCCATACTTTTAAAAAATGACAAACTGGGTCCAAAAGTACTCTATCAAAGAGGTCAAAATAACGAATATATTATCTTTGTAAACATTGGTGGTAATTACTGGGCACAGCTTGCCTATCAGTTTTCTCATGAATTCTGCCATATTTTGTCTAACTATGAAAAAGACAATGATAAAAACCAATGGTTCGAAGAGTCATTATGTGAAGCTATATCTATTTATACCATAGATAAAATGAGTATCCAGTGGAAACACACACCTCCTCATCCAAGTTGGGAGTCCTATGCTTCCTCTCTTAAAGAGTATGTGACTGACCTGCTCCTTCAGGAACATAGAGGCAGGAGTAATGATTTATCTCAATGGTACACTACAAATAAAGAATCTATGAGAAATAATCCTTATTTAAGAAGAAAAAATGAAGTTCTAGGAACTGCTATTTATCGATTAATTAAATCGGGTAATTTTAATGTCTCCAGCATTCAATACTTGAACCTTGGAAAAGAAAATAAGCATAAAGATATTTCCAAAAAATTAGAAGAATGGTACAAGCATTCTCCACAAGAACTTAAACAGTCTGTATTAAATATTGCCCAAATGTTAGGACTTAAGATACAATAAATTAAATCGTCTATACTTCTATTTGTGATAAAATATCTTCATATCTATATAGGAGTCTTTTATGTCTACAAAAACCCTTATCATCGGTGCAGGTGGTGTTGGAAATGTCGTTGCTTTTAAATGTGCTATGAATGTTGGTACTTTTGGAGACATTACCCTTGCAAGTAGAACTTTAAGTAAATGTGATGCTATAGCTACTAATGTAAAAGAAAAAGTAGGGATACAGCTTTCTACTGCTAAAGTGGATGCCGATTCTGTTCTACAGCTTGTTACGCTTATACAAAAAATACAAGCAGACATAGTCATAAATGTAGCACTTCCCTACCAAGACCTAAGCATTATGGATGCTTGCACACAAACAGGCGTAGACTACCTAGATACAGCCAACTATGAGCACCCAGACACKGCAAAGTTTGAGTACAAAGAACAGTGGGAAAGAGATGAAGCATTTAAAGRTTCCAACATTATGGGGCTACTGGGCTCAGGTTTTGACCCAGGTGTGACCAATGTGTTTTGTGCCTATGCCCAAAAGCACTACTTTGATGAGATACACACCATAGATATACTTGACTGTAATGCAGGTGATCACGGCTACCCTTTTGCGACGAACTTCAACCCTGAAATAAATCTACGTGAAGTATCGGCAAAGGGTCGATACTGGCAAAAAAATGAAGATGATCAAGGTGAATGGATAGAGACAGAACCTATGGCAATTAAACAAATATGGGACTACCCTGAAATAGGAGAAAAAGACAGCTACCTGCTCTACCATGAAGAGATGGAGTCACTTGTAAAACATATCAAAGGGCTTAAACGTATACGTTTTTTTATGACCTTTGGAGAATCTTACCTTACACATATGAAGTGTTTAGAGAATGTAGGCATGCTAGGCATCAAAGAAGTAGAACATAAAGGGATGAAGATAGTTCCTATGGAATTTCTAGCCACCCTGCTACCAGACCCTGCATCATTAGGTTCTAGAACCAAAGGRAAAACAAACATTGGYATCTTCGCTAAAGGTRYTAAAGRTGGTAAAGAAAAAACCGTCTATATCTACCAAATAACAGACCATGAAAAATGTTATGCTGAAGTGTTAAGTCAAGGTGTGAGTTACACCACAGGCGTACCTGCCATGATAGGAGCAAAACTAATGCTAGAGGGTAAATGGAAAGCCAAGGGAGTTTACAATATGGAAGAGTTTGACCCAGATCCATTTATGGATGAGCTTAGCAAACAAGGATTACCATGGAAAATTATGGAACTTGGGACCAATGAGACCCGTGAAGTAATGTAATGGCTTTTACTGGCTTTCCTAAAGAAGGATTAGAATTTCTTAGTAATATCATCATAAACAATTCCAAAGAATGGCTTGATGCACACAAAGATGAGTATGAAAA
This sequence comes from Sulfurovum sp., assembly GCA_002733355.1. Lineage (GTDB taxonomy): Bacteria > Campylobacterota > Campylobacteria > Campylobacterales > Sulfurovaceae > Sulfurovum. The sequence continues at coordinate 40,311 of NVVN01000012.1, read as the reverse complement.
GTACATCGTTACTCCTAACAAAGCCTATGTCGAAGATATGGGAGAGTATTTGCAGATACTTGTGCCAAACATACACGCGATACCCAAGGTAAACAAGTCACTCTTTCGTATCTACCGTGATGCAAGATTTCATAGGCTTGATCCCATTAAAGAGCGTATAGGTATTATCTTTTGGCAAGGATCTACACATCGTATGCAGAGTGCCTCTTTTTATATGCATTACGACCCTTTTGAAGTCTTTGTGGCTACGGGCATACGTAACTTTAAGGCCCCATTGCTTACTGCCTACAGAGAGTACATCAAAAATGATGTAGAACGGGAAAGCCTACACCATATACTTGAAGCACTAAAAGCCAAAGGATACTCTGTACCAGCGCCACAGTTTAAACGCTACCCTTCAGGACTAAACAAAGAAGATAAGTACGCTTATCTTTACCTATTTAGTGCCATGTATGCTTTTAAAATTTTTCATCCAAACCATATCTTTCATGCGGAAAAAATCATAGAGCAAAATTTTAAAGTCTATAAAGACATGTTAGACTTGCACCAATGGGTATATACCCTAACATGCATGAGTGAAGTTGCATAAGATCCTTCTACGACTACACGCCTTTTCCACAGATATAAGATAGTATATAATCGTGATAATTGTCTTAATTTTGGGAGGTAATGATGCGACATCATGTGGTAGTACTTGGTGGGAGTTACGGAGGTATCGCAGCAATGCGACAACTCAGTAAAAATCCCGATATCCATGTGACCCTCATAGATCAGCATCCTTACCACTACCTACAAACAGAAGGGTATGAACTGATTTCGAGTAATACATCTTTTGATGAAAGCATCGTGAGCCTTCCTGCTCTGTGCGCAAATTATGAAAATGTCACTTTTAAACATCGTACGGTTCTCTCCATCAACCCAAAAAGTAAACTCATTCTTCTCACGGATGGAGAAGAAACGTATGATCACCTCATCATTGCTCTAGGAAATGTTACAAAACGTTTTAACTGTGATGAAAGTGTATCAAATTATTCCAGTGGTGCTAAAAGCCTTAGAGGCGCCGTAAGACTCAATCAATTTTTTGAAGAAGAACTTTATAAAAGACTCGAATCATCCAAACATGCAAAAGAAAATTTCAATATCATTATCGGTGGTGCCGGACTGTCAGGAGTGGAAATAGCTTCAAGCATGCAACATTTTTTTAATCGTTACTACAGAAGTAATGCTTTGTCCTGTGCAACCCTACATATACATCTCATTGCGAGCAAAGCTACAGTACTTTATGGCATGCATCCAAAGGTTATAGAAATCGCGACAAAGAGACTCAAAAAGTTACGTGTCAAAGTACATACTCAGGTACGAGTCAATACTATTTCCCACCATGAAGCCATACTCAGTGATGAAACAAAAATATCATTTGACTATATCATATTTGCAGGTGGTACAAAAATATCTCCATGTCTTGCTGACTTTAATGTTAAWAAAAATCAAAAAAATCAAATTATAGTTGATGGGTATCTCAGAATAAAAGCATATCATAATATCTACGCTATAGGAGACTGTGCAGCACTTTTAGACAAACATAAGAAATCACTGCCACCTACAGCCCAAACAGCAATTCAAAGTGGCGAATACGCCGCAATCAATATCATACGCACAATACAAAACAGGCATCTAAAAAAAGCCAATATCTCTATCAAAGTAATTGCCATAGCATTAGGAGGTAACTATGCAGTGATTGATTTTGGAAAAATATGTTTTTGGGGATACCCTGCTTTTCTTACTAAAAAACTGATAGAAAAACTCTACAAATGGCCACTTTGGTGGCTTGTTTCAAAAGGCTATCGTAAAATAGAATCCTGCCCTATTTAAGTGAGACCAATCATACTCATAAATCTACCGCTGCATCCTTTCTCTTTTCTATATGAAAAAAACCTCTCTGCCTCACATGCTGTACATATACCACTCATTTCAATATTTTCTTCATAAAGACCGGCATGTATTAGTTGCAGTTTATTGATTAACGGTAAATCAATCATATATTTGTCTTTCTTGCGTTCAAACGACCTGGGTATATCAAAAAAATGYATGGCAACATCTTTATCAACTTCATAACAACAAGATCCTATCGCAGGCCCAATACCAGCAATAATATCTTGAGGAKCACAGTCAAAACAATCGGACATTTTTTGTATGGTTTTAGCCACTATTTCAACTTTTGTACCTTTCCATCCTGCATGTACTGCAGCTATTACTTTTTTTTGCGTATCACATAACAATATCGGTACACAGTCTGCCGTTAACATGCTAAGGACAACTCCTTGCTTATTGGTTACAAGTGCATCACACGCCTCAACTGCATCTTCCAACCTTTCCCAACCTTTATTTTCTTCTTCATTAATCACTTTTATCTGATCACTGTGTATTTGATTTGCAACGACAAAATAAAGATCTTTATTCCATCCAAGTTCATCTGCAATTTTTTTTCTATTATTTATAATCGTATCTTTATCTTCACCTGTATGTAATGCTAGTGAAAAAGCATATGGTTCTTCCATTTTCTTAGTTGTGACTACATGTCTGCACGTATCTAGTTTTTCTAAATTTTCAAACTTGTAAAATCCAATCATTCTTAACCCCATACTCTTTTTCTTACAAAAGATACAATCTTTCCAAAGTAACATACATGTTTTGATATAATACCCTAAAAATAGAGAAAATAATGGAATCTGCATTAAGACCTGACAAACGTGTATATAAAAATATTTCTTACTTTTTAATGCTGCAACTTATACCTCTTTTTGTCATCTCTTCTTACTTAGTAAAAGAAATAAATACACATCTTTTTACAAAGCAAATGATTTATTATTTTATAGCTGCTCTTGTCTTTTTTGTCTCATTCATCATACCATGGAGACGTATTATCTGGTGGTTTGTACCTCTTTTTTATATCGCAAACCTCGGATTACTCATCGCTGTAGAATTCATAGGAAAAACCATACTCGGTGCGCAAAGATGGATAGAAATCCCAGGTATTGGACTAACCATACAACCTTCAGAATTCATCAAAGTATCGGTTATTATGATGATGGGGTACCTTATTTCAAAAAGACCTCCTGAAGAGAAAGGTTATGGTCTCTTTCAGTTTCTTAAACTTTCCATAGTTATAATAATTCCTTTTATTCTCATTGCCAAAGAACCTGATTTAGGTACTGCATTGGTGCTCCTTATTACAGGGTACGGTATATTGTTTATCGTTGGAGTAAACTGGAAGATATGGACAAGTATTATCATTATTTTAGGACTTTCCGCACCCCTTCTTTATGGGCAACTAAAACCCTACCAAAAAAAGCGTATTACAGACTTTGTAGGTAAACCCAGCTACCATGTTAACCAAGCTTTGATTGCCATAGGTTCAGGAGGACTTGAAGGACAATCAAAAGAAAATGCAACCCAGACACAGCTCAAGTTTCTTCCTGTATCGTCAACAGACTTCATTTTTGCATATTTAGGAGAGAGGTTTGGTTTTAAAGGGATGATGACAGTCATTGCTCTTTATATTTTACTCATCTTAAACTTACTCTACATTTCTGCAAAATATGCCAAAGATTATCTTATAAAAACTTTTGCTTCTGGACTGGCCTTTTTGCTGTTTGTCTACATGGGAGTCAATATTTATATGATCATAGGATTGGCTCCAGTTGTGGGCTTACCTCTGCCTATGTTTAGCCACGGAGGGACCTCATTTATCATTTTTGCAGTAATCTTCGGAATTCTACAAAATTTAATTGCTTTTAAAGACTACAGTCGATATACTTCTGACTCGAAAATAACAATGATTTCGAAAGAAAAACCAGCGATTAAATAAGGGTCCTTAGCTCAGCTGGTTAGAGCACTCGGCTCATAACCGAGTGGTCCGGGGTTCGAGTCCCCGAGGACCCACCACTTATTATCCCCCTTTTAACCCTACTTTGACACAAATCATTTTAAATTATTAATAAAAATAAATACTTTTATAAAACTATATGAGTATCTTAAAAATTATATGTAGCACCTATAGTAACTGTATCTAACATATATTCTTTCTTAATTTAACTGGGAATCTTTAACGTCCCCTGTCTCTGAATAAGTGTTAGCACATCAAAGTTCCGTAGAAATCTCTAYAGGAAGGTCAAATTTCACAGGCAAGTACTGAATCTACCATACCATTTGCCACTTGTTCTGTGCCTACTACTATTTTATAATTTGGAAATTCTTTTAAGAGTTCATCTTTTTCTTTAAACTGATTCACTTTAATAACCACTTTTGCCTTAGTTGCAATTTTTGAAAGTACATTACAGACTAAATGTAACTTCTTGCTATTATCAAAAGCGATAACAACAGCACTAGCCTCAGAAATGTTTACAGACTCCAGTATACTGCGTTTCCCTGCATTGCCAAAAATAACATATTGACCACTTCTTTGTGCCTCTTTAACATTGTGCATATTACTTTCAATTGCAATATATTTTATATTATTTAGTTCAAGTTTTTCACAAATCTTTCTTCCTAAACGACCATATCCAAGTACTATAATATGATCATAAAGATCATGTTTCTTTTCAATTTCAATATCAATATTTTCTTCCTTATCATATATTAAATGTACTAACAAATCTATATTTCACAATATAAAAGGTGTCATAATCATAGAAAGTATGATGGTCGCAATCAACACTTGAGAAATAATAGGATTAATCAAGTTTTCTACATTGGCCAATTCAAAAATTACAAGGCCAAATTAACCAAGCTGAAAAAGACTCAAAGATGTTTTTAGAGCCACTCGCTTATTTACCGTCCATCCTAACAAGCCATAGATTATCCCCATTTTCATAACTGTAAAAAGGATTAAAAGTCCTATAATCATCACAAGATATTCACTAATCACAGTAAAATCTATTTGCATACCAACTGTAATAAAAAAGATACCGAGTAATAAATCTCTAAAAGGAATCAAGTCTGCTTCTACCTGATGCTTAAATTGTGTTTCTGAAATAATCATACCTGCAACAAAAGCACCCAATGAATAGGAAAAACCTAAAGAATGCGCAAGTACCGATGCTCCCATAACTAAAAATAATATGGAACCTATAAAAATTTCATCTGAATTACTTTTTACGACTTCATTGAAAAAAGGTTCAAGAATAAATTTTCCAAATGCCCACAAAATGATAAATAATATTATGGCATCCAACAATGTTTTAAAGAGCAATGTACCTAATGATAAATCATTTGCAGCAAAAATAGTTATCATTAAAAGAATAGGAATAACCATCATGTCTTGAAAGATTAATATCCCTAATGAACGCCTTCCATACTCTTTATTTATCTCGCGATTACTATTGAGTATCTTTAACACGATTGCTGTAGAAGAAAGCGCCAATGCAGCACTTATTATAATAGATGATTTTACATCAATACTAAAAATGTAGTATGCTATTAAGAAAAAANCCAAAAGACTAATACCTACTTGTAAACCACCATATAAAAAAACCTCCTTACGCATTTTTGCAAGGTGGTGAATGGAAAACTCAAGCCCTATAGTAAACATTAAAAACACTATTCCAAATTCTGYGATAATATGCAACTCTTTTGAATTACTAGCATGTGTGAGTTGTAAAAAGTATGTGATCAGTATACCTGTAACAATATATCCAATAATAGTTGGTATATGAAATCTGGTAAGAATAATATTAATAACGGTAGCTATAAAAATAGTTAARACGATGATTTCAAGCATAATATTTTATTCTCCTGATATCTTAAATTCTTTAAATTTATATTTAGTATATCAAAATCCGTACTGTACCTACGAACATACACAAAACCCATTAATTCAAATATGATACAATTTAGTAATCTATGCGCAAAGGGTAAGGCATGAAAAAATTTCTATTTTACACATCTATTCTTCTATCTCTTTTATCTATTCAAGGATGTGCGACACAGCAAAATTTTGTAAAGAAATACAACTCTTGGAGGGGAGAAGATATAAATAATTTAGTTAAACAGATAGGTTATCCGGATAGTACCTATACCTTACAAAATAAAAATAAAGTCTATGTTTTTGCACGTTCAAATATATACAGTATCCCCTCTATGCCAATCATGGGCTATGGCTATGGCGGATATTATGGAGGATATGGCATATCTAGCTATAGCAACGATATTGTTTACCAAACATGTAAACTTTTCATAGAAACTGATAAAAAAGGGATTATTGTAAAATGGGGTTCAAGAGGTAATCACTGTGTTTCAAACTAATCCATAAATAGTTTGTCTATTATTCCTCAAAGATTATAATATCATAGGCTGAAGTTGTTACCAGTGCCTTACTTACATGTACAGAACCATTACGATTTACTTTGGAAAGTTCTTCACGTAACAGGTCAATTTCCACTTGCATTTGATCAATCTGCTCTTTTAATTGTAAGGCAATATCAACACCCGCAAGATTAACTCCCATTTGACGGGTAAGTCTCAAAATGAGTTTCATACGGTCAATATCACGTTGAGAATATAAACGCATACGTCCTTGTGTACGAGAAGGCTCAACCAGCCCTTCTCTTTCATATTGTCTTAGGGTCTGTGGATGAATATCCAACATGGTTGCCACTACAGAAATAAGATATACTGGTTCATCATAACTATGCATGAGAAAATCCTTTACAATTATAATTTAGCTTCTAAAGCCTTCTTTAAATCATTATCAAGTGTATCCACATCCGGTAAAACTACATTTGCAACCAAATACAGGTCGCCTTTCATTGCTGTTTTCCTATCGGGTACACCTTTTCCCTTAAGTCTAAATTTTTGACCATTTTTTGTATTTTGAGGCACTTTTAAAGCGACTTCTTTTTCTGGTGTCTCTATAGCTATCTTCCCACCAAAAAGGGCTTCTTTTAAAGGTACATCAAATGTTTTATAGAGGTTATCACCTTTTCTCTCATACTCATCAGAAGCTGCCACTTCCACTTGTATAAGCAAATCTCCAGCCTGTCCTTGATATTGTTTACCTTTACCTCGTACACGCATAGTCTCAGCACTTTTTATACCAGCAGGTATTTTAATATCAAAACTCTGACCGTTTGCAGAAACTTGGTGCTTTCCCCCTGTGACTGATACCATAAAAGGAATGGTAATACGTGCTTGCATATCAAGATCTGGRCCACCAAAACCACCAAAGCCTCCAAATCCACTCTGTGCACCAGAAAAACCTCCGCCTCCACCAAACATTTGACGCAATATCTCATCAAGATCTACACCACCTCCTTGTGAGGATGCGAAGTCATGAAAGTTTTGACCACCAAACATAGAATCACCATATTGGTCATACTGGGCCTTTTTCTGTTCATCTGAAAGCACTTCATAGGCAGCATTAATTTCTTTAAATTTATCTACTGCACTCTCATCTTTATTAATATCTGGATGGTATTTTCTTGCAAGTTTTCTATAAGCTTTTTTGATTTCATCAGCAGAAGCATTTTCGCCAACACCGAGTGTTTCATATAAACTTTTTGACATATTTTTTCCTAATCGTATACTATACTTTTTATCAATTTTGAAAATTATATCAAAATAGTTTAGTCTATGTCAATCAAGTTTAGTATTATTTTGTTTTAAATTCTTATTTATATGGTACGGTTTTGTAACCTTCTTTTATGATTTTCATAATTCCGCCTTTTAAGTTTATCACTTTGTACCCGAACTTATTTGATAAAAATTCTGAAACCACTCCAGTACGAGACCCCACCCTACACATGAGCGCAAATGACTCATCTTTTTTTACAATCTTGTCTAATTGTTTTAAAAAAGATTCCACATCAAAATTCCCTCTTTCATCATAAAACATAATAGTATATGATCCTTGAATGATACCTGTCTTTTTCCATTCAGACGGTGTTCGTATATCAACAATTTTTATATTTTTGTGTAAAAATTCTGGAGTTATCCAAACATTATGTAACTCTGCAAAAAGTAATGTTCCAAAAAACACCAATCCTAATAGTATTTTCTTCATAATTATCTATCCTAAATATTATATTTTTAATTGTAACAAAAAGAAGTAAATAACAGTCATATCAGAAAATTAACAGAAAATTAACAGAAAATTAACAATCTAAGACAATAATCAGGAACTATTTTAATAAAATTTGATAGAATTCCTTATAAATCTTATTTTCTAGGGGGAAATAAACATGAAAAAAACACTACTGTATCTTTCTATAGCATTGGCTATGGCGGGATGTACAACAAAAGATGATCTCATTTTATTTAATGAGACAAATGTAACTCTTCCAAATGCTCAAAGAAGTATGACAGATTTAAGTAAATCAGAACGCTACGAATATAGAATTGTGCCTCATGATAGAATTTCTATTACTATGTATAATCATCCAGAACTTGGCACAACAAGTGTTCAAAGTCAAAGACAAGATGTAAGTGGTGTACTAGTCAATTCACAAGGAAATGTTAGATTACCACTTGTTAAGTCCATACATGTGGCAGGTCTAACCCAAACTGAAGCACAAAGAAAGATAGAAAAAGCCTATGGCGCTTTTCTTGAAGATGCAGAAGTATCACTAGAAGTCCTAAACAAAAGAGCCTACATCTTAGGTGAAGTAAGAAAACCTGGTCCAATTAGACTCTTTAACGAAAAAGCTACTCTCTTACAGATACTTGCGCAAGCAGGAGACTTAACARACTCTGCAAAYAGACATGCTATTGTAGTTATGAAACAYAGAAACAAAAAAGTCCATACGCAAACTGTTAATTTGACAGGACCGAATTCACTTAAAGTTGCCACCATGATGATTTACCCCAATGATGTCATATATGTTACACCGACAAACATGAAAGCATACAATCAAGGGCTAAAAGAACTGTCTCCATCATTCCAATTTGTAGGAGCCATTACACAACCTTTGGTTAACATTAAATACTTAACTGACACTACTAATTAGTAAACCTAGATGGAACAAGCAAATAGAAGACAAAGTGATCATAAGGTTGAGGAGAATATCTTAAGGGATATTCTCCTAACAATCAACCAATACAAAAAATCTATTATTATCACTGCCCTCATCATCTTCTTATTTGGAGCTTATTCACTCTACTTTAAAAAAGATATTTACCGTTCTTCTGCCGTCATAGAAGTAAAATCTGGCGGGAGCAAGGGTAGTATGTCAGAAGGTGATTTTCTGGGAGGTGCCCTCTCTGGATTTGGTAGTGCAAATGTAGATAAAGATATTGAAATTTTAAAAACTTTTCATGTGAATAATATTGTACTCAATAAAGTAAATTTTAATACACGATATTATATAGATAGTGGATTTAAACAAATAGAGATCTATGACAATCTACCTATTGAGATAAAAAACTTAACTGTATTAGATAAAGACATAGAAGGTTATAGGATAATCGTAAGTCCCATTGATGATGGCTTTACTCTTGAAGTTGACAATACTTTAAAAAATAAAATCCTACACACACTATTTAATAAAGATATTGTTAAGTTAGATGATGAAAAAATTTATAATTATGGAAAGATGATTGAGACCCCTTACTTTAAATTAATAATTGATACAAAAAGTCATCTTGAAGAACCCCTATATTTTGTAGTAATCACTGGCAATAGAAATCTTTATGAAAGTCTTAAAGGCAGTGTAGAAATTACTCAAGTAAACCCAGATGCACCATTGATTCAAATAGCTTTTACAGACACTATGCCCACAAGAGCCAATCTTTATGTTGATGCATTAGCAGAAGGCTTTATAGAACAAAGTATCGCAGAAAAAAATAAGGGCAATAATAGAATTATCAAGTTTATAGATAAACAACTGAAAGATATTAAATTAAAATTAAATTCTTCTGAAGCAAAACTTGAAAAATATAGGATTGAATACCAAGCTATTGAACCAAGTTTACAGGCACAAACCTATATCACTGAATTAAGTAAAATTGATATAGAACTCTCCCAAAATGAACTAAAAAAACTACTCATCGATAATCTTATTCAATTTTCAAAAGAAAAAAAAGAACTCGATTCGATTGCTCCATTTTTAATGGAGCTGAAAGATAGATCAACCACCGATCTCATCTCTAAACTACAAGAATCCCAGATAAAAGAAGAAGGTTTAAGAGCGCAGTTTTCTTCAAAACATCCTGGCTTCATTGCGGTAAGAAAACAGATTTCATATATCAAGAAAAAGTTAATATTAAATATTAAAAATTTAAAATTAAGTCTCTCACATAGAAATAAAAACCTCATAAAATTGCAAGAAGCATATGAAATAAAACTGAAATCTATGCCTACAAAAGAGAGGACGTTGGTAAATCTTCAACGCGATTATCAAGTTAATTCAGAAACTTACAAATATTTACTTAGAAAGAAATCTGAAAACGAGATGATCAAAGTGGCTGTCCTTTCAGACTATAGGGTTGTTGACAGTGCCTATAATAACTATGTACCTATCGCACCGAAACGTTCTCTTTTTCTTTTTGTTTTTTTAATGCTTGGTGCCATACTTGGTATATCACAAGCATTCTTACGTAATTTTTTAAATGATAAAATACAAAGCAAAGAAGATATTGAAAATAGAACTAACTTACCAATCTATGGTATTCTCCCTGCCTTAAAACAAAAAGTAATAAAACTAGAGGTCTATAATGACCCAAAATCACCTTTTGCAGAAAGCTATAGAAGCTTACGTACCAATTTACAATTTTCACGTAAAAACAATCAGGCAAACATTATTTTAATGACGTCAACCATTGCTGGTGAAGGTAAAACTACGACAATAGCTAATCTAAGTGCAATCTTTCAAATGGCAAACTATAAATGTATTGTCATCAACCTTGATATGAGAAAACCAACTTTACATAATTTTTTTAATGTAACGAACAATGAAGGTATGAGTACATATTTAAGTGGGAAAAACAATGTAGAGGATATTATTCAGTTAACAGCACATGAGCATTTACATGTTATCACATCAGGTCCAATTCCACCAAACCCTTCTGAGCTAATACTTTCGGATAGATTGGAAAAATTATTGAATCACTTAAAAGAAACATATGATTATATATTTATTGATAGTGCACCTATGGGACTTGTAACAGACACTATGCATCTCATGCAATATGCTGACATGAGTCTTTTTGTTTTCAGAGAAAACTATGCAAGGAAATCGTTTATTACAGATTTAAATACCTTAATACAAAAGCATGATTTAAAACGTATAGGTATACTACTGAATGCTGCAGACTTTTCCTCAACTGGTTATGGGTACGGGTATGGGTATGGGTATGGGTATGGGTATGGGTATGATGAGAAAGAAAAATAAAATAATATGATTGATACATTTTTAGATCGTCATCATGCGCATCCTACTATTCATAAATTAATAAATTATTTTTCTAATACAGAATTTAATAATCCCATCATGAAGAAACTAAAAGAAATTTTTGCTCACCCTGAATTTATAAACCCTATTACTATTGACCTTCATTCTCACCTTTTACCTGGTATAGATGATGGTGTACGAACTATGGAAGAGTCTCTTAAGCTTATTAAAAAATTTAAGTCATTAGGATATACAAAATTAATCACAACCCCACATATCATATCAGATAGTTATCCTAATACAAAAAAAATCATACAAAATAAACTTTTAGAAGTACAAAAGGCAGTGAAAGAAGCAAATATAGATATCATAATAGAAGCTGGTGCTGAACACTATATTGATATGGACTTTTTAGATCTTATCGAAAAAGATGAACTAGTCCCATTTTGTAACAATTATATACTTTTTGAAACCTCATATATCTCTAAACCTGTTATTCTGGAAAAAGCTATTTTTGATATGCAGGCTAAAGGCTATATCCCTGTATTGGCTCATCCTGAACGATATAAATATATGCATAGTGACATCTCTAACTATAAAAAGTTAAAAGACATAGGTGTTCTTTTTCAAGTAAATACAAAATCTTTATCACGATCATCCGGTTCAGTGTACGAAATGGCATTAAAACTTCTTGATTTAGGATTTATTGATTTTATGGGTAGTGATGCRCATAGAATGCATGATTTAGTAAAATTTGAAGAAATTATGAATAAAAGAATCTATAAACGTGTATTTGATAACAATAATGTAGCTAATATGTCTACATTGAAAGTACAAAGTACTTATCAGTTAAATCTAGAATTAGAAAGTGCATCATGAAAAAAATATTAATAGTCTTTGGGACTAGACCTGAAGCCATTAAAATGGCTCCATTGGTACTTGCTCTACGAAAATATACAAATGATATTGAAACAAAAGTATGTGTCACAGCACAACACAGAGAAATGTTAGATCAGGTATTACATATCTTTGATATTACTCCTGATTTTGATCTTAATATAATGAAACCTGGACAAGATCTTTATGATGTAACAAGTAATATTTTACTTGGAATGAAAAACATACTCACTGACTATAAGCCTGATATTGTGTTTGTTCATGGAGACACTAGCACAACAATTTCAACAGCATTAAGTGCTTTTTACCAAAAGATACCTGTGGCACATGTTGAAGCTGGTTTACGTACTGGAAATATTTACAGTCCTTGGCCAGAAGAAGCAAATAGGAAATTAACTTCACAAATTACAAAATACCATTTTGCCCCTACGCAAACTAGTAAAGTAAATTTATTAAATGAAGGTATTTCAGAAAATGATATATATATCACAGGTAATACTGTTATCGATGCACTTCTATGGGTTTTAAACAAAATAAATACTACTGAAAGTTTAAAAAAATCACTCACAAAACAAATTACAAATGATTTTCCTCCATTTGAAAATAATGATAAACTTGTGCTTATTACAGGACATAGAAGAGAAAATTTTGGTCAAGGATTTTTAGATATGTGCGCAGCTATTAAAACCTTAGCACAAAAACATCCGACTGTCAATTTTGTCTATCCAGTACATCTTAATCCAAATGTACAAAAACCTGTGCTAAAGCTTTTATCCGGAATATCTAATGTTTTTCTTATTTCTCCATTAGACTATGAACCATTTATCTATTTAATGAGTAAATCATACCTTATACTCACCGACAGCGGGGGTATACAAGAAGAGGCACCAAGTCTAGGTAAACCTGTACTTGTGATGAGAGATACTACAGAAAGACCTGAGGCCATTGATGCAGGTACGGTGAGGCTTGTCGGAACAAACCCACAAAACATTATTAAAGAAGTCACGCGACTTATAGAAAACAAACAATGCTATGCATCAATGAGTCAGGCACATAACCCTTATGGTGACGGCCATTCATGTGAAAAAATAATCAACTTTTTAAAGGAAAATATTTATGCAATATAAAACTGTATGTATTATGGGATTAGGATATATAGGACTGCCTACTGCAGCACTTTTAGCAAATCGACAATATCAAGTTCACGGAGTGGATGTAGTTCAAAGTACTGTAGATACTATTAACCAAGGTAATATACACATAGTAGAACCTGATTTGGATACATTTGTACGTTCTGCTGTCAATTCTGGAAACCTTATCGCTGATATTAAACCAAAAGCATCAGATATATTTATTATTGCAGTACCGACTCCTTTTCATGATGGATATGTACCCAATATTGATTATGTTGTTTCCGCTACAGAAGCTATTGCTCCTTATGTAAAAGAAGGAAATATAATCATCTTAGAGTCAACATCTCCAGTAGGAACTACAGATAAAGTAGCAGAAGTTTTGGCAGAAAATGGTATTGATATTACTAAAGTATATGTCGCACATTGTCCTGAACGTGTTTTACCAGGACAAATCATGCGTGAGCTTGTTGAAAATGATCGTATTGTGGGTGGGATAAATGAAAAGTCAACAAAAGAAACCGTTGCTTTTTATAAAACTTTTGTAAGTGGTTTAGTCCTAGAAACAGATGCTAAAACAGCAGAAATGGCAAAATTAACAGAAAATAGTTATCGTGATGTCAATATTGCCTTTGCCAATGAGCTTTCTATTCTCTCAGATAAGTTTGGCATTGATGTATGGGAACTTATATCATTGGCAAATAGACATCCACGTGTAAATATATTACAACCTGGGGTAGGAGTTGGAGGGCATTGTATTGCTGTCGATCCATGGTTCATTGTTCATGCTGGTGGGGATGATGCAAAAATCATAAAAACGGCAAGAGAAGTCAATACATATAAAACAGAATGGGCTATTGAGAAAGTTAAAAATGCAGCATTAACCTTCGAAAAAGAAAATAATCGTCCAGCTAAGGTTGCATGTATGGGTCTTGCATTTAAACCAAATATAGACGATCTTAGAGAGTCCCCTGCCATATATCTTACCAGACGTTTAATATCTGATGGTTTTAATGTGCTTCCAGTTGAACCAAACTTAAAATCATCCGATGAGTTTACAATTCTTCAAGACGATGAAGCGATTAATGAAGCGGACATTATCATATTTTTAGTTGCCCATGATGAATTTAAAGGTTTAAGGATTTTTGGTAAAATAGTATTTGATTTTTGTGGTGTAACAAATATGAAAGACTTACAGAGCTAAAACTTCATTTATTATTCTTATCTTCTCGCTTACGCCGTTTAAGGCGTTGGTCAAATAAATTTAAATAGATATAAAATAACAATAAAAATAAAATCAAAGAAATAAGATTATTTGCTTGACTCACCTGATACCCTATGATAGAAAATACCATTTGCATCATCACCAATATCATTACAGTATAACGTACATCTCCCTTCATATTAAATAAAAAATGATGCATATGATTTTTGTCAGCCTTAAATGGAGACTCTCCACGTTGAACACGTCTTCGCATCACAATAAATGTATCCAAAATAGGTAAAGCAATAATAAGCAATACTGATGCAGGAGTAATATATTGTAGTGCATGAATACTCAAAATAACGATGACCATACCTAATGCCAGAGAACCACTATCTCCCATAAATATTTTTGCAGGATTCCAGTTAAATAATAAAAATGCTACGAGACTGACAGTGAAACATGAAGATAAACTAATGAGTAATTCATCATCATGCTCTATGCCTATAGCAAAAAAAGCTATGAAAATGATGATGGAGATAGATGCTGCCAAACCATCAAGTCCATCCATCAAATTTAGAGCGTTAGTATAACCAGCTATAGCGAAAAAGGTAAAAGGAAATACAAACCATGCCGGCAAAATAATTTCATATCCAAAGTATTCACCAAAAGAATAAATCGCAATATCATTCATGTACAACAATACAGATGCAAAAAATATAAAAATAAATTTTATTTTAGGAGATATATCTTTATAATCATCCCATACACCAACGATAAATACAATAGCTATAGCCAAATATACATAGTAATATGTTTTYAAATAAKCWAAATCAAAYAMTAACAATACWAAAAAAACTGATARTATAAAAGSTATRCCWGCACCTCTAGGWATAAGAAYYTGATGCATACTTCTTTCRTTRGGTATATCAATAAGTCCAAATCTCTCTGCAAAACGTACTAGCAAATAAATAGCTATATATGAGGTGACAAATATGCTGATTAGTAGTTGAATATTCATGAAATATTATATCTCCATCTTAATCAAACTTAGCTAAATTAAATTTCCATTTTATCATTTTATATTACTYWTMRTAMMMRYAYKYSRYYAWRTSKSYGWKWWKYYRRMMAAYMCMTMYRMCWMGCTGTTTTTGACATATATTTAGTATAAATTTTGTTTACGGTAATGTTTAAGTAATGATACTTAATTATAATGCTCATGCAATAACATACAACACTTTGATTTATATAATTAAAATTTGATTTATTATAATAATAAGCAGTAAAATATTAGGCCAAACTAACTGTGAAGTTAGGACGGAAAGCTTCAGATCTTTGTAAAAAGATGGCTGGGTTGCATTTATTTACTAAATATACATGACTATACTTATGTATAAAATAAACTACACTCTCTCAAGCTATTCACACAAAAATTATGCCTTACTACACTGTCTATTTATTAAAATACTTTATCATATTTATAAATATTATAATTTGAGGTAATGTTATGGTAATGATAGTTAGCTATTATACCACCGAAATAAACATGACTATAATTTAAGGATATAAAAAATAATGAATTTAAAACAAAATATACTAATATTATCTATCGCAGCATTGTTGTCAGGATGTGGTGGAGGATCTGCTTCAGTGGCAGATTCTGCATTATCGGCATCATTACAAGCCGTACAAAAAGGCCAAATCACTGACAACACAACAGGTGAGCCCATAGCAGATGTGAAAGTGAGTATAGGTGATACTATCACAACAACTGATACAGAAGGATACTACACACTTACTGACCTGATAGAAACAGATGAAACAACAATTAACTTTGAAAAAGAAGGATATCTTTTAGGAAGTACCGTGATTCATATAAAAAGATTGACAGAAGATAGTACTCTCTCGCCTAACTACCTTGAATTTACTATGAGAGCCCATAAATATCAATGGGATTTTGAAAGTAGTGAAGAAGTTATTGGTGCGAGCATTCTTCTAAATGCATCTTATATTGATGTCAACGGTAACCCCTATACTGGAACAATATCTGCAGAATTAACGATATTGGATCTTACAACAGAAGAGGGAAAAACACTCTTTACAGGTTCTTTTAAAGGTATTGACAGTAATGGAGACATTGTACAGTTTGAATCATTTGGTCTTACAAGTATATTACTTGGAGACAGTGAAGGGAATGCATTACGTTTTGCCAATGGTGAAACTGGAACATTAATATTTGATAATGTATCTTCTTCAGAAAACCCAGATACAATGCCTTTATGGTATTACGATTATGATCAGGGACTATGGGTAGAAGAAGGGTATGCAGAGTTACAGGCAGACGGTACATATAGAGGTGAAATTTCTAGTCTTGGTACATGGAGTTTAAATAAACCTTTGGAAGAAGATCCCGGTATCTACCGTGGTCGTATCATCGATGAAAACGGTGTACCTATTGGAGATGTAAGAGTCTATGCAGTAGGTGAAAACTGGGTCAGTTCAGATTTGACTACAGATGAAAATGGTATATTTGAACTCAAAGTCATCCCTGGTGATGACTTTGAGCTTACAGCCTATGACTACCAAGACAAATATGGTGCAAGCTACAACAACACTATTGCTGCTATCGCCTCTGGCGATGTGGTTGAAAATTAAATTTAAAAAAGGATATATAAATGAAAAAAATGATTTTACTACTTATGCTTCCACTAACGGCATTAATGGCGATAGAGTTTGTCATGACACGTGACGGACTTGTGGATGCAGAAAATTTCGAAACTACTACACCTACCCAACCAGGAGTCACTGCTCCTGTTCCATCAACGCCAAGTACTTACCTCGAAACAGTCAATCTTCCAGCATGTGATGCTTCTAACCCTGAAGTGCAGTTTATCAACAAAAACTCAGACTGGAGTAAGATAAATGACAGTAGTAAACGTATCTTTTGTGTTTCTCCTGGGGATTATAGTTCAGTATCAAATGAAGCATATGAATCATTTGGATCAACTTATTATAATGTACATTTAACTACAAACGGAACAGAACAGAAAAAAAGATACATCATACTCAATAATGGAAATGATATTCATCCTGGAAAACTTGATAAAAGTAAACTAGCTTTTTTTCCAACTTTTCGAATAAGCTCAAAATACTGGGTTATAGATAGGTATCACACCAAAAAAAGTGTAGGTTTTATATTAACTGGTGCTGAACACAACATACTCAACAAAATGTTATTTAAAAACTTTACACTTGCTATCTGGATGAAAAATTATTCACACAACAATACCATTCAAAATACTAGATTTGATACGATGTCTCATGGGGGAGCCTCTGTAGATTTATCTGCAATCAATTTTAATGATTCAGCTAACAAGGTAGAGATGTTTGGAAATAAAATTATTAATAACGAATTTGTTGACACTAAGGCATCTAGAGGCAATCGTGTAGTTGGACAAATAGCATTCTATAATGGAACTGTTTTTGCTGATAACACCATAGAAATAAGCAGCAAAAAAAGAACAGATTGTAAAGGTAATTACATATCTACTGGTGAATGTGTTGGGTTGGAAGCTGGCGGCATGAGTTTTAAAGGTGGGTCCAATGACATAAATACCCCTATTATACTTTCAAATAACAAAATGTGGGGCCATTATAGAACTGACCCTACATTTGCAAACTTAAGTGCCAGAGGAAGCTTTTCTCTAGCATACTTAGGTTCTCAACATATTATATATGAAAACAATATAATATTTAATGGGAATTATGGTATTCGTACAGGAGATAGATATGATGCATCATTTGGAAGTAAAAATATAATTACAAGAAATAACATCTTTTATAATCTAGGTAATCAAGCTGGGACTGCACCTACTATGCAATATTCGGGTGTAAACAATAGATTTGAAAACAATACGATTATCAATGCAATTGGACAATATGCTATCATTTCATATAATGAAAACCTATATTTTGGTAATAATACTATCATTAATCCAGGAAGTATTGATGTGATGTATGCAGAAGGTATAGCAAAACCTAAAGGGTTTACTACAAATAAAATATATGATACAGCAGCAGAAGCTGGATTCAAGAGTGATTATGTATTTACTACAGATAATTTTACCAATAATCCACGTATAATGACACTTAAAAATGTTGTAAAGTCTAACTAAGGAACACAGTTATGAGTAAAATTCTATACTTCATATATCAATTTTCATATATTTTACATCAAAATAATATACCTCTTCTACCTAGTCTAATAAATAAAATATTTATTAGACTAATGCTAGGGTGTCACATTGGACTAGGTGCAAAAATTGGGAAAGGTACTATTTTAGGATATGGTGGGTTAGGTATAGTTATACATCATAGATCCGTAATAGGAGAAAATGTTCTCATCCATACTGGAGTTACACTTGGTGGAACTAGTAAAAAATATGAGGTACCTGTCATAGGTGATAACTGTATCATTTCATCTGGTGCGAAAGTTATAGGGCCAGTTAAAATAGGTAAAAACTGTATAGTTGGAGCCAATGCTGTTGTATTAACAGATATACCAGACAACTCTATTGTGGTGGGAATTCCTGCTAAGATTATCAAGAGAGATATCAACATATTTGATTATCGAAATTAATACATCTGCTATAATAAAAGTTTAAAATTATTTTTTCAATACATCATTAAGCACCTCAAGCATTTTATTTGATAATTTTTTACGATCAAATTCACTAGCAAGAATTCCACACCCATGTTGACAATTTTTGTAAAGTATTTTATCATCTTTTAATAACTTAACTTTAGATATAAAGTCTTTTTCATGTTCTGGTTCAAAGCAAAGCCCTGCATTGTATTGCTCGATGATTTCCTGTGCCTGTCCCTCTACTCCAAGTAATGTTGGTTTTTGCATTGCAGATGCTTCAAATATTTTGGAAGGTATAACTGTTTTAAAGGTATCTGACTTTTTTAATGGAGCTAATGAAACATCTATAATAGACAAATATCTTGGAACATCATCTTTTGGGATAGGATCCAAAAATGTAATATTTTTCAGCAATAACATCGAGGCCATCTCCATCATTTTTTGTTTCATAGCACCATCACCTATAAACAAAAAATGTATAGCTCTATCCTCTATTTTTACTATGGACTGCACAATAAAATCTAAACTATGTGCCATACCATGGGTACCTATATACCCAACGATAAATTTATTTTCTAGGTTTAATGATTTTAATAAACCAATATCTTTTTCACAAGGAGAAAACAAATCCATATTTGAACCATTGGTTACTACTTCTATCTTATCAGCATCAATCCCTCGTTCTATTAAATTTCTTTTAAAAGCATCTGTCACAGCAACAACTTTATCTGCATCCTTATAAAGTCCCAATTCTACTTTTTCTAACCAATTAAGTATACGCTCTTGTTTCATGGCACCTACAGTACGTATTGATTCTGGCCATAAATCTCTTAATTCGAAAATCCATGGTTTCCTTCGAATTTTTGAAAGTGCCCAAGCTGTCCATGTAGTGAAAAACTGTGGTGAAGTTGCGATGATAACATCATATTTTTGAAATAGCCCTACACCAAATGCCATAAATGCAAAACTGGCATAGTCCAATATCCTTTTAATAAATCCACTATTGGAAGTAAGATAACTCCATACCCGTATAACCTCTATACCATCTAAGTTTTCTTTTTGAAACAATTTATTTTTATACCCATCATATATTTTCCCATGAGGAAAATTTGGGGTACATGTAATAATAGTTATTTCTGCACCTTGTTTTATCCATTCTGTACAGTGTTCATAGGTACGTGTAGCAGGGGCATTAACTTCGGGAGGAAAGTTATCGGTTATAAATAAGATTTTCATAATTGTATATCCATTTTTAGTGTATTTTTAAAAGTCAATACGACCATTATAGCATTCTCTATATTATTGAACTCAGGTGCATATAAATAATTTTCTAATTTCAGTGTTGCATTTCCAGTTCTTATACAAATATCNATSWWYAWWWWYWTWWYKTCYTTRAWTTWTRGKWGTAATNCCWGGATAAAAATGTAWATAKGCAATACMTYGATGWTYYYYTGAACWTTYWATAKRRTCTTCTATMAYWATASTKTCATCARAAGTCATRAATTTTCGTGTATGTAATGCACCTATTCGCTTATAKCCATCATGKGTRGCTTTGATTTCATTKTTATTTTCATATAAGTAAATAAYTTTAGCTCGTCTTGCAACCCGAAATCCACCCCATACTTCASTTTGSTCTACGCCACCTACCTCCACGGTATTATGTGATGCRGTAGAACGTTCCAAGGTACGTCTAGCATTTGTTTCGTAGGTAGAAAGTCCTGTATCTACGATAAATGGTTTACCATCTATATATAACTCAAAATTAAAAGTATCACTATGTGCATGGCCAGGAATGTAGTCTGGACCTATATTACCTACATCCATCACCAACTCATAACGTTTATTTTTAACTTTTCTGTAACCACTGTCATTGAGTGCTAATAGCTTCTTTTGTATATTTAGCCTTAGCGCATACTTGGTAAGGTCTTCTGTAGTTGGTGCTATGTTGTTTGTACTGTCATTTAACAATGGAATATCACCATTTTTATACGTCATAGTATGTAACCAGCCAAGCATTATTGCTGCTTTATGGGTAAGTAGTGCAAGTAACTCTTGCTCTTTCCAGTCATTGTTTTGAAGTAAATTTATGCAGTCAAGTACTCTAAAAAGCATAATCTGATGATACATAGGGCTCAGTTCAAAATGAGCACCATCTTTTAAAATTTGTTCTTCAAGTTCTTTGGAGAGTATCTTTTTTGCTTTTAGATAAAACTTTTCATCTTGAAAATAATAGGCACCAAACAGTAACGAAAATCCATTTTCTAAAAGATGGTTACCAAGAAGATGGTACTCAAGGTTATCTATCAATATTTTGTACTGAGCATAAAGAGAATTATCAATTTTTAGATCTTTTATTTTATATTTTGATAAAAACTTTATCCAATTCATTCCACGAAGTGAAATAGGAAATGGTTCTAGTCCATCTTTCGTAGAATTAATCTGTTCTATAAAATTATCAACCAATTTTAGACCAAGCTCTTGTGTCATATTTTTTTGTTGAAGGTAGTCAAAATAAGTCACGTTATACGTCCATAATTTTCCATACAAAGACATATTCCAATCTATATTTTTTTCAAAAATATGTTCTTTATTTAAAAATATAAATCCATTATCTTGATATGAAGTTAACGCGTAAATAGACTTCTCAAGAAGTAGTTTAGTCGAAACTGATTTAATAGATAATTTATACTCAAATCTTCTAATTCTTTTTCTCAGAAAATACGATACTCTAAAATAAATTTGTACAGATTTTAGGTATCGAATCGTATGAAAAAACAAAAAATATTTTTTATTAGTCAAACTAAAACTTCTTAATAATATTAACAAATTTACCACGATGGGTCAAAATAAAATTATCAACAATTTTAATTTTAAAAGAAATTATATGCCCTGCTTTCTTACTCAATGCATTTAAGATTAATTTTTTATCTGTATTTAAGAACCCAAATTTTACAAGCAAACATAATTCTGCATAACCTGATTCTGATTGTACAAATTGATATTTAATCACATTCTTAAAAATACCTGAATGCATATTTAGTGCAGTTAGATACAACTTCATATCATTTTTTCCGCTTAAATATTCTTGTTTCCACCTTCCTTCAATGCTACTTATTATTAAATTATCTTTGTCAACATAACTCGTTATGTCATTTGTCCTATAGCGTATAAGTGGCATCGCATAATTATCAAAACCCGTTCCTACCATCTCACCTAACTCATGATTACTTTGTATTACTTTTTGTTTTTCATCAAGTAATTCAAAAAGTCCATATCTTCTATCAACTCTATATGTACTTAAATCATCCCCATCATTTGGGGCGAATATAAGACGTTCTGAATGACCAAAGAAAGAACTGACAGAACAATTAAAAAATGACTGGATTGATTTTACATCAGAACTTTCAATATTCTCTGAAATCAAGAAGATAGTATTTATTTTATAATCCAAATGTAAATTATTATTTTTCATACTTTCGATTAACAATTTAATGGAAGATGGATACGTATGAATATATACTATCTTTCTCTTATTTAATTCATTTACATAGTACTTAATATTTTTATCATTGATATGAAAAGGAGAAAAATGTATTTCGCTTGCGTGAGGATTAAATTTCCAAAAAACATTCTTTGGTAGACCATCAAAATCACCCCCTCGAAATGATGCCTTCGTCATGTTAGTCAAGAAACCATATTTTTCAAAATAATTCATCACAAAAGCCATCTCTTTTGACCAAATATTTTTTGACTGCAAAAACTTCATAGGTGTCCCAGAAGTACCACCTGTGGTCACATAAAAACTTTTTACAGATGAAAAATTGTTGGCAATAAGTTTATCATAATTTTCTTTAACAGTATTTTTATCTATAGTTGGAAGTTTAGCCAAATCTTTTTCGTCATTTATATCATAAGGAGAAACTTGTAAACCATCAAAAAGTTCTTTATAGTAGAGAGTGTTTTCATAAGCATATGAGACAGTCTCTTTTAGTTTTAAAAGTTCATATTCTTCCCTAGAAATATCTTCAAGTAAAAACTTTTTCCATTTTCTATATTCAGTGCCATTCCTCATATCAAATGGTATGGATCCATATAGTTTTTTCATCCACAAAGGTGAATCAGTATAGTATTTTTTTAGTTGGTTTAAATTAAACATTTATACCAATCCTTTTTAAAAATAAACTTGTTTGTATATTGGAATCAAAACTATGAAATGATTCTAATGCATTTTTAGATAAGTTCCAATACTCTTCTTCATTCAAACTCATCATTGCTTCTTTCAGCTCTTTACTACTTTTAACATTAATCAGTAGTCCATTTTTTCTATCATGAACCATTTCCATAATACCTTCAAGTCTTGTTGTGATTGCCGGTATTCCCAGTGAAAATGCTTCTATAATTACCCCTGGGTATCCCTCTCTATATGAAGGTAATATTAGTACATCATAATTATTCATTACCCCCAATACATTATCAGAAGACAAGGAACCTCTATAATTTATATTTTGGTTTTTAAATTCTTTTTTAGAATATTTTTTATCTATAATCGTACCATATAAATCTATAGTATACTCGTCATCTAGCATAWTTACAGCCTCTATTATTTCATCAATACCTTTCTCTTCAACTATATTACCCACATAGATAAAACGTTTTCTATATTGCCTAGGTAAAGACGGAGATAAATCAAGTCTTCTAACATTAGGGAACCAATATGTATGTTCATTATATTTCTTAAAAAAATCTACTAAATATTTTGTTTCAAAAAAATTAATTGCACTATTTTTAAGTACATATTTAATTAATTTTTTTTTGATAAAATTTGAGTTGTGGTAAATTGCATTAAAATTTCCTGCAAATTTCCTTACACTGATTTTCCGATGAAATATCTTTGATAAAAAAACTATAACCGGACCAATTAAAATTAAACTATTGGCAGTAGCATGTAATGATATCTGCTCATTATATTTAATTTTTCTTAAAACCTGAAAAAGAATAGATAAAAAAGCAATCAATGAATTACTATAATTAGCTTTAGATAAGTCAATAACTTCAAAATCAATATTCCTTTCTCGTAACTCATTTAAAAGTAATTCAAATAAAACGATAGTACCACCAGTTCTAGATAAATCATACTTGTTTTCCAAAGGACCAATCAATAATAATTTTGACAAAATATATTCCTATAATTTTTTAAATTTTAATCAAATAATACAAAATATTAAGAGAAATTATACTAAATACGTAGTAAAGTAACATTTTTTTAATCTTATTTCTGTCAGTAATATAAAATACATTTAATCCTATTATATATATAATAGGATACACACTCATCATACGTCTTACCATGGGTTCTGACGACATTAAAAATAAAATAGTTATTGCAACAATTAATAAATATTTTATTTTTTCACTAAATAAACTCCTAATATCTTTTTTTATCACCGCATATAACATCATTATAAAAATAAAAGGCCAAAAAATTCCACTTATGGCGTTTCGGGTATCTATGATAACACTGTTCATGAATGGAAATGGTTGCAATTGACTAAAAAGTACTTTTGCCATATGACTTATCCCAAATGGAAGCTTATTTAATAATACTCCTATAGAACCAGCTGATGCTTGAACTATTGACCTATTTATATTGCCTTCATTAAGATTTGCTATCATTCCAACTATTCTATAGTAGACTACTAAGCTTATAAAACTAAATAACACAATTATAACAATATAAAATATATACTTTAGCGATTTAGATTCTATAGTTCTTACATAAAGATATGCATATATCAAAATAATACCAAATAAAACGAATCCAGACTCTAATCTCAAATATATAGTTGTATAAGCGACTAACGAAAGTAAAAAAAAGTTTTTATAACTGTTTGGCTGTAAAAAAAGATATATTGCAATCATGTATGTAAGTGCTATATCAACATCTCTAAGCATAGGCGTAGAATACACAAAAACAGCGGACAATAGCCCATAAGCTAATGTAGACTTAAGCACAAATGTACGGTCCAAAAACTGATGCTTCAATGTTGCATATAGTACAACCATAAACATTCCTCCAAAAAATGGAGAAAGAAGTTTTTGTACGATAATTGTATTTATACCATCTATTGCAATAGATAAATATGCAATAAAAGAAGATATGATAACATGTAAAGGTAATTCAAGTACACCTAACTTATAGCTTGAAAAGATTTCTGAAAAATTCTGATTCCCAAATATATATGGTATAACAAGCGTGGAAAAATCAAAAAGAGTTTCTTCATCATGATATATAAAAGGTTTTAATGTAGGAGAAACACTTAACAATATGTAATGCTGTATGAAAGTATAAATGAGATATATAGAAAAAAAGAAAATAAATAATTTTAATTTTAAAAGAACTTCATCTTTATTAGAAAAAAATATAATCAACAATGAACCTAAAGTAAGCATAATGAAAAATAAGACTACTGGTGCAAGAAAACTATTCGCAGTAATAAAACCTAAAAAGATAAGAAGTAATATAAATATAACTATAGATGAAAAATTTAAGCTGCGTAATGTATTCATTTAACTAAAGCACTCTTTAATTTATATAAATTCAAATATTGAGAAGCACATGCTTTCATAGTATATTTATCTTCATAAATCTCAATAATTTTTTCTTTGTTTCGCAAAGGATTGTTTATAAAATCATTTAATACTTCTATATAACTTTGAACACTTATCTGCTCTGAAATATATCCATTTACACCAGGAATAATAATATCTGAAGGACCACCCGACGGAGTTGAGATTACAGGGGTTCCAAGAGAAAAGGATTCCAATGCAACAATGCCAAGCCCTTCATATGTGGAAGTTAAACATGAAGCATCTGCACATTCTAAATAATCTGCTACATTATCCTTTCGCCCTAAGAATTTAATTTTATTTGGATACTTATTTTTATTTTTACACAAATTAAAATATGCTCTTCCAGGCACAGGGTCATAGCCGATAATCAAAAGTAAAATATTCTTATTATTTTCAACTAATTGATTAAATACTTGAATTAATAAAAGTGTATTTTTTATTTTTTGGATACGTCCTATGTATACAAATACCAAAGTTTCTTCATTAGTCTTTAACTCATCTATATAATCTAAAACATCTTTTGATTCAGAAGATAAAGTCAATTCTGAACTTCCATTATAAATTACTGTATCTAAATGTGTTCCATATATTTTTTTAATCGATTCACTAACGCTTTGACCAATGGCCACAGGAGAAAAAAGTGAAGGTGTTTGATTAAATAAAAATTTAATATAACTACGTATGTATTTGCTATATTCTTTATCTGCCATCGTATGTACGGTATAAACAGAAGATATTCTTTTTAGTAAAATAGGTATAGATGAGTAAATCAAAGCTCTACCATTTATATGAATAATATCAGGATTTATTTTAGACAACATTTTATATATTTTATAAATAATTTTTAAACTATACCCACCTTGTTTGTTTAAAGATATAAGATTTACATTAGGAGAAATCATTTGAACTAAAGGTTGGTCATCGTTTATCTTATCAAGTACACACAAATAAATGTCATTGCTAGAAATATTTGCCTGTGTATTACAGATATCCACACAAAACTTTTCAGCTCCACCTGTATTGATGCTGGTTAAAAGATGCAATATTTTCAT
Source organism: Sulfurovum sp. (assembly GCA_002733355.1). Classification (GTDB taxonomy): domain Bacteria; phylum Campylobacterota; class Campylobacteria; order Campylobacterales; family Sulfurovaceae; genus Sulfurovum. Next base: position 13,369 of record NVVN01000012.1, on the reverse strand, counting down.
CGCATCATCTTTTTCACCATTTTTTTAAGTTGAAACATCCTATATGTTCCTAAACATGATGACAATACACGTTCATATACTTTAAATGTGTTGAGTGGTTTTGTATACCCTAAAGCATTTATCTTATTTTTACTTTCTGAAATTAAGTCTTTATTTGAAGGGGGTATAGTATATAAAAACCGTGAATATACGAGTGCCAAACTTTTTTTTACATCTGTATTATCCAAATCATTTTCCATAAGTTTATAATAGGTTTCAAAAGAGTTTAGATTTGACCTTAAAGCTTTTTTAGAAACCTGTTTTGAAAGGCTATTATCATTGTCCTTCCTGTAATACCCTTTACTCTCTTTTACATATACTATCTTACTTGCTTCAACTACCATTCGTGCTGAAAACTCTCCATCATCATTGACAGATATTTTTTCATCCCACCCTGCACTCTCCTCTATCAATCTACGAGGGAATAGCCATGCATATATCACCACCGTCATACCACTTGCCCATAACGTAGTAAGAAACTGTATGGGGTCATCATAGTTTTTATTTATAGGTAGCTCTTTCCAATCTACATGAACAATGCTCTTTTGAAATGTTCCCCATACTCCAAAGGCAAGTACCTTGTCATCACATATTTTTAAAACTTCCATTTGCAAGCGTATTTTATCTGGATGTAACAAATCATCCGCATCTAAGTACTGTATATACTCTCCAATGGAGAAGCTAAAAGCTTTATTACGTGCTGTTGATGCTCCACTGTTTTCTTGTGAGTAAACTTTGATATTTTGATATTGTTTTTCAAATTTTTTAGCAATATATAAACCCTTATCTTGAGAACCATCATCGACAATTATTATCTCTATATAAGGATATGTTTGGGCTAAACACGAATCAAGTGTTTCAGCTATATACGCTTCAGCATTATAGAGTGGTATTAATATTGATACTGTGGGATTATCTGCCATACAAGACTTTCTTTATGCGTTTAATATTTAGTCATATTTTATTTTAATCTAACTTCCATAGTCCTTACATCCAACTCAGCTACGCATAAATTCATCTATTATCTTTTCTTAATGTAAGCCCTAAGTAGACATTATAATGATATTATTTCATACAAAATCAAGGACATCTCATTATGAAAATACTCATGTATGCACAATCAATCGGTACCGTTACTGAAACATTCATTCACCAAGATGCGGTTCATCTTTCAAAAAACCATGAACTACTCTATGTATGTGACACTGTTGCAGATTCGGGTAATTATACACTTTATGACAATATCAAGGTGATTGGGGCAGACCCTTTAAGTATTATCCGAAGGGTTCTATGGAAATTTGACATACATATGAACATGTATGACACACGTTTTTCAAAAGCATTAAATCAAACCATAGAAGCGTTTCAACCTGATGTCATACATTGTCAATTTGGCATCCAGGCACTTAAGCTCATCGATAACCTTAAAAGTCATGATATACCTCTAGTTATACAATTCCGTGGTCATGATGCCAGTGATCTTTTGCAAAAAAAATCCTATGTAAAAAGACTTCAAGAGGTTTTAAATAGAGATAATTATTACTCTATCTTTGTAGCTGGGTCACTCAGAGAGAACCTTAGAAAAAAAGGTATCAATGTAGAAAAAAGTATGATTTTACATAGTGGTATTGACCTTRYMRAKTWTKTCSTTGAAMWWGATAAAACCCATGATACATTTACATTTTTACAAGTCTCTTCACTTGAAGAAAGGAAGGGAATAGAGTATACTTTAGAAGCTTTTTCAAAATTTTTATTAGAACAATCATCTAAAAATTTTAAGCTTGTTTTGACTGGAAATGGAAAAAGAAAACCTGGGTTAGTGACTCTCGTCGAAAAACTTGGTCTTCAAGAACATGTTGAGTTTGTCGGTTTTGTTTCTCCTACTGAAGCTAAAGAACTCATGCATAATGCCGATGTCTTTGTGCACCATAGCATCACAACAGATGATGGAAATCAAGAAGGTATCCCCAATGCTCTTATGGAAGCTATGGCGATGGAATTACCTGTACTTAGCAGCTATCATTCAGGTATTCCAGAGCTAGTAACTGATGGCGAGAATGGATACCTTGTCGAAGAAAGAGATGTAGATACTTATGCTGCACGTATGACAGACATCATTAGCTGGGGGAAGATGAAAGAAAACAGAGAAGTTATAGCCAATGAATTTGAAATAGGAATACACATTAAAAAACTCGAAGCATTTTATACCCAAATGATTAAAGCATAATTGAACCTTCAAAAAAAAGAATGTAAAATGACAAGTCTAAAGAAAACAGGGAAGAGGATAATCTACCATGCTATTTAATTCCTATGAGTTTATTTTTCTCTTTTTACCATTTACATTTTTCATTTACTTTTATCTAAACAAAAAACGCCTCACAGAACTCAGCAAAGGTTTTTTAGTCTTTGCTTCTTTGTTTTTCTATAGTTGGTGGAATATTGTTTATCTTCCATTGATACTTGTCTCTATGCTTTTTAATTATGCTGTAGGGAAACAACTTTCCAAACTTACACATACAAAAGGTCTTGTTTCCAAAAAAACTCTTTTAACTGTAGGTATTATTGCAAACCTTGCACTCTTGGGGTATTTTAAGTATTCTGACTTTTTTATAGAAAACTTCAATGGTGTATTTGGTACGGATGTACCACTGTTACATCTTGCCCTACCCTTAGCCATTTCTTTTTATACTTTCCAGCAGATAGCTTACCTTGTAGACTCTTATAGAGCTGAGACCAAAGAGTATGACTTTTTAAACTATGCTGTCTTTGTTACCTTCTTCCCWCAACTCATYGCAGGTCCCATCGTACACCATGCTGAGATGATGCCTCAGTTTGCCAATGTMCGCAACAAAGTWAAAAACTATCAYAACATTGCACTGGGACTCTTTATMTTTTCCATGGGWYTATTTAARAAAGTAGCCATYGCAGATACTTTTGCAGTWTGGGCTACCMAWGGGTTTGATGTRGCWGARAAGTTAGAAATGATTGAAGCTTGGGCTACWTCACTRAGYTATACTTTTCAAYTKTAYTTTGAYTTCTCTGGKTATACAGATATGGCMATAGGTATCGCMYTRCTTTTTAAYATCAAGCTTCCTATCAACTTTAAYTCACCYTAYAAGGCACTYTCTATTCAGGACTTCTGGAGAAGATGGCATATGACRCTTTCAAGRTTTTTGAAAGACTATATCTATATTCCTCTWGGAGGAARCMGAAAMGGTGAARCWARAACCTATRTCAAYCTKTTTGCTANCTTTNTTACTTGGTGGTATCTGGCATGGYGCTGGWTGGACWTTTGTCTTCTGGGGCACACTRCATGGTCTTGCACTGATGATWCACAGAGCTTGGCAGAAGCTTGGTATGAAACTCCCTACTGTTCTTGCCTGGTTTATCACCTTTAACTTCATCAACATTACCTGGGTATTTTTCCGTGCCAAGGAATGGGATGATGCGCTAAAGGTACTTCATGGTATGTTCTTTGGGACGATTGTGTTGCCTGTTCCTTTGGCTAACAAACTCGGCTTCTTATCTTCTTATGGGGTAGAATTTGGAAACTGGCTGAGTGGCGTAAATGCTGATAGAGAATTGTTCTTATGGATGATTGCTGCATTTGTGACTACACTCTTCTTTAAAAACTCTATGCAATTTCGAAATAGTTTTAAACCAAACTTTTTCTATATGATTGCTACAACACTCTTTTTTCTTTCAATATTTATATTGTACAGAAAAAGTGAATTTATCTATTTTAATTTTTAAAAAGAGGATGCATGTTAAAATATAAAATCTATGTCAAAATACTATCATTGATACTTGTGATTATATTTGGTGGTTCATTCCTCTATGTGTATCACTTTTCAAAGACATACCCAGTACCTTTTACTTACAGGATATCTTTAGATGAAAAGTTTAGGTTCATTAGAGACATCCCAGACAAAACACAGATAGATACAATCATAGTAGGTTCTTCCATCGGACTTAACAATATACAAGGTATTATATTAGAAGAATCATCGTCCAAAGTAAACCATGTCGTGAACATCTCTGCGTATGGATTAAAAACAACTGAAGTTGAAAAACTGTTAAATATCATATCGATTTTCCCCAACCTCAAAAGAGTGATTTATTCTGCACATTTTCCAGATTTTTCTGAGGCATTTACTCCAGATGACTATAACCTTCCTTTTGTTAAAGACTATCTTAACCTTGAAAAAGAAACTATAGATTTACCACATGCTTTTCATGCCTATAAAAATATAATACAATTTGTCAAAAATCATTGGAACTGGGAAAAACAGTATAAAGGTGATATGTTTAATTTTGGTCTTGCATTTGATAAAACAGGAAGTATCCCATTGAAACTCTATGGTGACGATATCAATAGAGATAAATTTGACAACCCACATCCACTTACACAAGATGAAGAGAACTTTAAAGCTTTAGAACGCATAGCAAAAAAGTTACAAAAAGRGCACATCAAATTTTATCTCATTRTCGGWCCCTATAGACAACCTCTACTTGATAAACATGAAGATGTACGCCAAACTATGTCAACTTTTGTTAAAAAAACAGATATAATCATSCAAAARTAYCATGGATTAYATTTKAATTTACATCCTATTTTAAAATTRAGTGATGACTATTTTGTTGACCGCTTTCATCTTAAYGAACAWGGMAGTAAATTAACTGCCAAAACCATAGGMAARTTTATYGATGAAAATGAATAAAAACTTTNNNACAACACAAAGGAAGCGTTAGATGCAAGACTTACTATTTACCATTGCCATACCTGCTTATAATAATCAAAAAACCATCCAAAAAACTATTGATTCGTGTCTCAAACAACAAACAGATATACCCTATGAGCTCCTCATATTGGATGATGCAAGTACAGACAGTACTCCAGAGATTCTTTCACAATATACAGATTCTAAATTAAGAGTAGTAACTCTGGAAGAAAGAGTACCACTCATAGAAAACCACAATATGTGTCTTAAACATGCTTTAGGACAATACATTATCTTTTGCCACGCCGATGATGCACTTGAAGATCATGCCATAGAAATCTTTGCACAAAAGCTTGCACAGAGAAAATATCCAAAAAAATATATTGTTTGGGGACACAGTATGTTTAGAGACTTTTCTTCTAAAGCCATCGATCAGGCAGGGTTTAACTATAATGAGTTGGTTGTGGGTGAATTTGCACCACTTATGTTTCTTTATGGAGGACTTACACCAACAGGTACATGCTACAGTAAAAACTCATTTTGGGATATTGGTGGATTTTTAAAAGTAGATATGAATTCATCCCCCTCTGACATGTCAACCATGATTTATCTTGCTATGTATGGTTTTAGATTTGAGATGATGGATGAGATGATTCTTAATAGAGCTGGTTCTTCAACAGCCATTCAGGAAGCCGGAGAAAATCGTTATTTGAGCGAACTTGATGATGCATTTAACTATTTTATCAAAAAAGTGAAACATGAAGAGATAAATAAACTGATTAGTATGTCAATAAAACAGGAGACAAAACCTCTCTACTTCTACCATGCCATTACACAAAGTCAACAATACAAAAAGTTAATAAAACCAATCATTAGTAGAGAAATAATTAAAAAACCATGGATGTTAAGAAGTATACTTGTACGAAGACTTCTCAAAAGGCTTTATATCTAAATGGCACTCAAAAACAAGGTTCTACATGGTGTAAAATGGGTTACTTTTGCCAATATTTTTGGTCAGGTGCTATCATTAATAAGTATCGTAATTTTTGCTAAATTACTCTCTCCTGACGATTTCGGTACTTTTGCAATTATAATGATTTTTATTGGGTTTCTAGGTATTTTTAGTGATATGGGTACTACAGCCGCGTTGATCCATATACAAAACCCATCTAAATTACTTCTTTCTAGTGTATTTTATTTAAATATTTTTATTGGTATCGTATTAACTCTAGCAATGATACTTTTATCTGCACCTATAGCAACTTTTTTTGAAGACCCTCAGATCACTGATATGCTTCAAATTGTCTCATTGAATTTTATTATTGTAAGTTTTGGTGTAGTACAAAAAGCACTTTTGCAAAAGAGTATAGAGTTTAAACATTTATCACTTGTACAAAGTGTTGCCATGTTTATCGGAATTATTGTTGGTATATCATCAGCTATATACGGCTTAGGTGTATACAGTCTTATCGCCCAAACCTTAGTATCATCTATTATAGGTACAGCTATGATATGGTTTTATACATCATGGAGACCGGAGTGGAGTTTTTCATTTACTGAAATAAAGAAAATATGGAAGTATACTGCCAATCTTTCAGTATTTGAATTTATTAACTATTTTGCGCAGAATGCAGATAACTTTTTAATAGGAAAATACCTTTCTTCAGGAGCTTTAGGTGTATATAGCCTCGCATACAAAATTATGCTATACCCATTACAAAATATATCACGTATTTTAGTACGTGTACTTTTCCCCGCTTTTTCTAAACTCCAAAATGATAATAAAAAATTTAGGCAAGTCTACCTTCGTGTTATTTTTTATATCTCTCTCGTTTCATTTCCTATTATGTCAGGATTAATTGTAATTGCCGATGTTTTGGTTGATGTTTTGTTTGGAGATAAGTGGCAAGGGTTAGCCATGCTACTCATAATACTAGCCCCCTCAGGTATAATGCGTTCAGTATTCACAACCGTAGGTACAATTTTTATGGCAAAAGGAAGTACAGACACTCAACTTAAACTAGGAACTATCAATGCTATTTTAACGGTGGTCGGTTTTATCATTGGCTTGAATTGGGGTGTAAATGGTGTTGCTTTTTCTTATCTAATAGTTAATATAATCATGCTATACCCAATATTTAAAATTTCATGGGGACAAATTGAATTAAGTGTTAAAGACGGTTTAGCAGAGATGAGACCTGTATTTATTATTTCTATACTAATGGGTCTTGGAGTTTATTTTTCTGATATATTTATATTTAATACTTTAGAGTCCCAGTTACTAAGACTCATATTAATGATATCGGTCGGATTACTTCTCTATCTTATAATGTTGCGACTACACTTTGGTAATCTAAAATCACTCATTAGTGAATTGAAGAAATAATTTTATTTTAAATATCAAATAAGAAATACTTAAGGGAACGTAAGTACTCCCATGCTAATCCCAGACGTAAGCGTATCTCCATACAGAAGCACAAAAGTATCTCCTACAGCTACTAAACGAGGACGTCTTCTGCCTTCACCAGCATCTGTATTCTTGAGCGTATCTTGAGGAGCACTCCAACTTAGACCACCATCAGTTGAATATGCCCAAAGCACATCACTATTGGCTGCTAAATTATCTCCCTTGGTTCTTAAAGCAACAATGACAACTATACTACCACTCTCAGAGACAGCAACTGCAGAAAGTCCTGTATTTAAATGCCAAGTACCAAGATTTGTAAAAATACGTTTATCATTTGTAAAAAGTTTTTGTCCATTGGCATCATATTTATTATAATAAACTTCTGAATCACTTCCGTATACAATATGTGTATTATTTTGTAAATCTATTGCCTGATCTGGAAACCCTCTACGTGGATTTCCAGCCTCATGAATTTTCATACTTGTATTTAAACGATTTACTATACCTGTACCGGAGTTTGTTTTTGAAAAATAAACCTCTCCAGTTCGATCTGTATTTCCTGAAATCAAATTTACCAGACTATTTTTGGCACGTATACGGCTATCTACATCTGCACGCCATATGGCGTTTGATCTACCCAAATAGGTAGCAGATACTACGCCTGCCTGCCAGAGATGGATATATCCAAACAGACCATTAGGATCTGTACTTGAATCTGATGCACTCAGTATAATATTATTACTATCTGCCCAACCAACACCTACTACATAGTTACGTGGAACAGGTGTTCTAAATACATAATTGGTATCCCAACTCCCTGCACTACTTCGTTTACGATAACGAATATTCACACCGGTACTTACATTTCCTGCATCTCTTGTAACGATATGGACACTTCCATCATCTCCCACTGCAATAGCTGGAGGAAAGCCCAACAGTCCTTGTTGAGCATCTCCTTGATTTTCATTCACAAGTACTGTTCCTGAAAGATCTAGTTGATAGTAACTATTTGTGATAAGGTGTATTAGGTTATTTGGGCCTGTCTGTGCATCGAACTGTGTGCCTTGGGCTACGCTTGGATGGAATGTCCAGGTTGGATTTCCCAATGGAAGTGCTGCCACAACATTTACTGTTCTTGTTAGCTGTATGGCTGCATTACCTGCTGCATCTGAAACATTATATGTTACGGTATAGTTACCTTCTACAGCTGTATTTACGGTAGATGCATCTATGATGATATTGGCTGAAATATCCCCGTCTACAGTATCATTTGCTGTAGCATTGAGTTCTATATAAACATCTCCAACTGTAAGTATTTGTGGATTTGCCCCGATAAGGGTGATGACTGGTAAAGTAGTATCTATAATAGTTAACCCATTTTCATCTAATAATATGTTAATCTTTTCAGGGGTATCCACATCACTAGCAGTCAAAGTGGCTACAATTTCGTTTACTGCATCAATGTTATCTACTGAAACACCCTCAACACCAGCATCCTTATAGTCTTCTATACTTGGAAGTTCCTGAGTATTGTCATTAGCATATGCTTTTATCTTGTCAATTGCAATAGTCTGAACATTAGGCAATGATGTATCACCAGAAACATCATTGCCACTTCCACCTCCACATGCTGACAAAAATACCAATGCGACACTTACTAAAAACCATTTATACAATTTATACATATTATTTCTCTCTATATCTAATTTAGAATTGTTGCTTCGCCACTACTTACACATGCTAACTTTGTAGCATCAGGTAAATGCCATATACGTACTTGTGTTGTAGCACCAACTTTTGTAATAGTACTACCTGTGACATCTAATGCGATTGACTTACCATTATCGATGGCTGTTCCACAAGAAGGTAAGGTTGTTGCATTCGATGTTGCATCACTACTTTTACTGTTACAAGCACTTAATAAGAGTCCAATGATAGCAGTATATACCATGACCTTTACATTTATATTTCTCATTATTTCCCCCCTAATGTTAAGTCTGTTTCTAATGCTGTTTCTATAAATATAACAACATTACTGCCATCTTGCAGAAGTTCAGCTTTTGTACCAGCTGCAAATCCATTGGCTGTCGTTTTATTATCACTTGTTGTACCGGTTCTGTATCCAGTAATTAAGCTCCCATCATTTGACATTTCAATATATGCTTCTTTTCCAGATACATCTGTTTTAGTGAAAATAGCTTTTCCATTCTCTTCTTTAACTGTCACACCTAATGCATTGTCTATCACGATAGTTGTACCTCCTGAAGTGTATGTCGAAGTATTACCATCATTTTGTACACTATAAAGTGTTGATGAAACTACTTCAACTGTTCTGGTGACTTGTGTTGCCACATTTCCTGCTGTGTCATTGACATCATAGGTCACTGTGTAGTTACCTTCTGCACTCATATTTACAGCACTTGAATCTATCACTATATTGGCTGTGATATTTCCATCTACATCATCTGTTGCTGTAGCTCCAAGTTCTGTATAGGTACTACCAACTGTAAGTTGTTGTGGATTTGCTCCTACCAAGGTAATTACTGGTGGGGTAGTATCATGATTTTCAAACCCATTACCTACCAATCCATTGTTATAGTGGGCTTTTATATCGTTTGCGGACAATATAGTATTAAAAATAGCCACATCATCCATCAATCCATCATAAGGAAAACCATTATTAGCAAAGTTTGCCATAGTGATAGGTGTGGCTCCACTAAAGTTACCAGTAGTTATGTCTACAGTACTGTTGACTTCTTCACCATTCACATAAAGCGTAAATGTATTCCCAGCATCCCTTACTAAAGCTATGTGATACCATATGCCAGCATTCACTGTATTTCCATTTAATACTACTTCTATATTATTACTATCCCTAAAAGAGATTTCAATATTATTACTAGGGTTAGATCCTATCCGCCATCCCACAGTTCCAGCATTTCGTCCAAGAGGTATATTATGTTGTCCTAAAGTTGCTGGGTTCATCCAAAGTTCTATCGTGAAATTATCTCCTGCTTCCCAGTCAAAAGAGTTATCATCTGATATATTTAAATCTGGTGAAACTACCGCAGAAAAATCTTGAGCATTGCCTACTTGACCTGGCACTTGTGTTGGACACCCTGTATTACATAGAGCATCTGTACCTGGTGTGGCACTGTTGTTTGCATCCAAATATGTTTTATCTGCTGGATCTACTTCATCGAGTTGCCAATAGTGTTGCATACCTGCTGGCAATTTATCAGTAAATCTAGCTTTCAAGTCAAGTACCTGCGTATCACTACGTGTACCATCACTTGCTGTGATACTCACTTGGGTATTGACCATGGCAGCTGGTGTCCATGTAAATATACCATCTACGTCTATAGCCATATTGCCAATGGCATTCGTTAGGCTATAGTTTCCTTGTGCATCTACATCATTGCTGGTATTTACATCATACAGATATGCTATGTCTACCGTTGCAGCTGTTGTTGCTGGGGTTGTGGTGATAGAAAAATTGCCAAGACCTTGGGAGTGGAGTTGCTTCACCTGATCTGCAGATAAAGCGGCATTAAACATAGTGACTTCATCTAGAGAACCATTATAATCAAAGTTATCTGTTGGAGAAAGGTTTCCTAAAGTTATCCCTTTATTTGCTATGGCAAAATCTCCCGTAAATGCTGCACTTGGAGCTGATATGCCTAAAACACCATCCACATAAATRGTATCTGTGTTTGCAGTGCCATCTCTTACAAAAGTGACATGGTGCCATAAACCGTCATTGACTACATGATTTGGATTATCTACTACTCCGGTAGTAATATTTGCATCATCTCTTAAAAAATACTGTACATAGCCTGTTGCAGTATCATACCCTATCCACCACTGTACCCCGCTATCACGTCCGATAAATACTTCAGTACCTGTCCCACCAGTAGATCTATTCATCCAAAATGAAACAGTAAAGCTATCGGTACGATTCCAGTCATAACTGTTATCATCAGCCAATTCTATTTCATCATTTGTTCCATCAAAGCGTTGTCCTGAACCGATCTGTCCAGTAATAGATACGGGACAGTTTACTACACATGTACCATTTGCATCTCTATACGTATCGATATAAGGATTTGTTGATTCATCTAGCTTCCACTGGTGTGTTGGTATGACTGTTTCAAGTGCTGTATACCACGCATTTGCCATCTTGGCATATCCTGTGACATTTGGGTGAAGATCATCTATCATATCCGTAGCATTATAGTCTAACCCTGCTCCTGTTTGCATATCTGCTACTGTAATGTCGTCACCAGCAGCCACACGTGATGTCACCATAGCATCTAAATTTGTATTAAAGTTTTGAATATGTGTTTTAAATGTAGGAGTACATACCAAAGTTTTAGCTGGAGTTGCCGCAGAGGCATTCCAGTCTCCCCAACAATCTATAATACGGGCAAGTACAACCTTTATATGTGTATTGTTCGCTATTTCATATCTGTCTATTTCCTCGAGTGTAGCGTTTACATCTGCTGCACTGTCATCATTGATGTCACCATTAGTACCAATATGTAACAGTACTACTTCGGCTGGATTGGCTGTTAAAAAGTCAAAGACATTATCTGTGATATTGTTATCTGTCCAGCCATTATGTCCTTCATGGTCTGCATCTGGCATAACAGCACTTCCTGAATTTAGAGAACCAACAAAATCTACACTGTAGTTGTCTATTTGAAGAAGATTCAACAGCTCTTTTCTGTAAGCTGTTCTGTTTACATCAGGGATTTCCTCTGATCCACCTACATTATACTTGTTATCACGATAATTCTCATGCGTGATAGAGTCACCCAAAGGCATAATCCGTACAGGAACACCTCCCCACAACATATGTGTAAATAGACCCAGTAGCATAAGTAACCTCAGTGCAATAAATGTAGAATTTTTCATTCTTAAAATTCTCCCTTTCAAAAAATATAAGGAATATTATATCCAAATATTTGTTACCTAAGTGTTACTATCAGAAATTTTTTATTACCCAAAACCTATAAAATATTTTGGGTCTAGTAAACTTTAGAAGTTATTTTCTTAGGATTCTTCAACAGTAGAACATAGATATCATTTTACCTATTACGGTATCAAGACATCTCTCCAAAGTGCCGCCATAGCTTCATACCCTAAACCGTTTGGATGAAGATTGTCAAAATACTCTACTCCATAAATACTGATATCACTAAAATAAGTATAGAAATCTGGTGCAGAAACAATGATATTATTAGCTGGGTCAGCGATTAGTTCATCAATAACTATATTAAAATCTCTAGCTTTCACATTTCTAAACCCCTCTGCTACTGGATCACTGTAAGCTCCAGTTGTAGATGACTCTCCAAGTGCAAAAGGCAACTTCGCAATCGCTATCTTATGCCCTCCATCTTTAATAAGATCAATCATTTGCTGCAAATAATCTTTATAGGTACCAGCATATCCGAAATCCCCTATATTAAGTCCTTTTCCACTTTCCAGACTTGACCCGATACCCAAGTCATTTGTTCCGTATAATATCAGGAAGGTACTAGAATCTGTACGTCCTGCCAATAGTGAAGGTAATCGTGTCAGACCTTGCTGTGTTGTTTCACCTGAAATACCTTCATTGAGAATGGAATGTGGATACCCTCTGACACTGGTTAAATAATCATTTAACAATGGAGTATACCCACCACCAGTATTACGTCCATCCAAAGAAATATTATCATTTAACAGATCATCACCGTACCCAAAAGTAATACTATCACCAAGCCCTACATATATATCGCCAATGGCAATATTTATAGCTGAGACATGATTTTCTTCTCCTGTTTGTACATTTTGTAAATCATCCACAATATAACAGTCAATTCTATGTTCACTACGTTCGACATTGTTAAATATTGTTTGATACGGAGCAACCATATCTATAACAATCTGTTCATTTACACCACCTTCATCTAAGACAATTTTTATTCCCCATGTGCTTGCCAGTGTCTCGCTAACAACTTCGACATTTAAATTTGTATCTGATTGTATATGGTTCGTTAATGGATTCAACAGTTGTAGCCGTGTTATTAACGGCAATGTATACACGATATTATCATAAAATGCATCTTGCTGAAGGGTATTTACAGAGAATGAATTCACAGTGATAGCTGTGGTATCAGTATTCAATACCAATACTTCTCCAAAGGCTTCTACTGTTGTG
>NVVN01000001.1 GCA_002733355.1 Sulfurovum sp. | reverse complement strand
GAACTTACTAGTAAGTTCGCTTTTTTGTTGAAAATATGACTAAGAACTTATCCGTTCATAGAGATTAAAAATTCATCATTTGAAGTAGTATACTGAATTTTATCTTTAATGAATTCCATAGCTTCTACAGGATTCATGTCCGCTAAATATTTTCTAAGTACCCACATGCGTTTAACCGTTTTTGGATCTAATAATAAATCATCTCTACGAGTGCTAGATTTCACTAGATCAATAGCTGGGTATATCCTACGGTTAGAAATATTTCTTTCTAATTGGAGTTCCATATTACCAGTACCTTTAAATTCTTCGAAAATTACTTCATCCATTTTTGAACCAGTTTCGGTTAAAGCAGTTGCTATAATCGTTAATGAGCCGCCATTTTCAATATTACGGGCTGCACCAAAGAATCGTTTTGGTTTGTGAAGTGCATTTGCATCAATACCACCTGATAAAATTTTACCTGAAGCAGGTGCAACTGTATTATAAGCTCTCGCCAAACGTGTAATAGAATCTAATAAAATAACAACATCATGCCCACATTCAACTAACCGTTTTGCTTTTTCTAAAACAATATTAGCCACTCTAACGTGTTTATCTGCTGGCTCGTCAAAAGTTGAAGCAACAACTTCCCCTTTAACACTACGCTGCATATCTGTTACCTCCTCAGGTCTTTCATCAATTAATAAAATAATTTGATAAACTTCAGGATGATTAGAAGCAATTGAATTAGCAATGTCTTTAAGTAACATTGTTTTACCAGTTTTTGGTTGGGAAACAATCATACCTCTTTGTCCTTTTCCAATAGGAGAAAACAAATCCATAATTCTAGTTGAAAGCGTACTAGATCTTCCAGCTAAATTAAATTTTTCATCTGGAAATAAAGGTGTTAGATGTTCAAAAGAAACGCGGTCTCTTACAATATTAGGGTTTAATCCATTTATTTTTGAAACGCGTATTAGAGGAAAATATTTTTCACCTTCCTTTGGAGGTCTTACCACACCTTTTACAGTATCACCAGTTTTTAAACCAAATAATTTTATTTGAGATTGAGACAAGTAAATATCATCTGGTGATGACAAGTAGTTGTAGTCAGATGAGCGCAAAAATCCATATCCATCAGGCATCATTTCTAATACACCTTCACTTTCAATAATTCCATCAAATTCGTAATCAGGATCTCTGTAACGATTTCCGTTGTTTATCCGTTGTCCCTTAGTGTCTCTTGGATGAGGTCTCTGTTGTTTGTTTTGTTGTTTATGAGGATTTGGTTGATTCTGCTGTTTAGGTTGATTCAGCTGTTTCTGTTGGCTCGGTTGGCTCGGTTGACTCGGTTGACTCGGTTGACTCGGTTGATTTGGTTGGCTCGGTTGATTTGGTTGATTCTGAGAATTTTGTTGATTGGACTTATTTTGGGGTGTTTTTTCTTGCTGTTTAACTTGTGTACTTACAGTAACACTTTTATTTTCAGTCTTTTCAACTTCCTGTTTATGAACAGGTTTTTTATTTTCTGCTTTTTGAGGGGTTTTTACCTCTCTTTTTTCTTCATGTTGAACCTCAGGTTTTGTGTTTAAAGCGAGTTCTTTTTGAACGTTCTTATGAACAACCACTTTCTTTTCTTTAGCAGTGTTAGGCTTTTTTAGGATTCTTCTGCGTTTAGGTCTTCCTTCATTAGAAGAAGGATCTTTTTTAATAACTTTTGAAGGAGTTGAAGCCTGAATGTCTAATATTAAATAAACTAGATCTAGTTTTTTTAACTGACTGAATTTTTTTGCTCCAATTTTTTTTGCGATTTCTTGTAAATCTACAAGTGTTTTCTCCTTTAGTTGGGAAATTTCAAACATTCTGTTAATTTGTAATTATTGTTTATGTATAAAGACTATCTTAATTATTCTGTAAAGAATTTTATTGTGAATTAAACTTTGTGGTGATTAGTCAATTTTAGTTGTAGTTTCCTATACTATTAAGTGTAAGGATATTGCAAATATATAAAATTATTTTATATAATGAATCTTTTATTCTTTAAAAAGAAAACGTATTTTTGCGCTAAGTTAGTATAAAACTATGATTCAAAGAATACAATCTATTTATTTGTTAATTGCAACATTGCTTTCGGGTGGTTTGATATTTATAGTAAACCTATGGGTGAATGAGCAAGGCATTAAGTTTTTTGTGATGGATTCCTTTAACACAGAAAACACATTGTTAAAAGTTATGGGAGGATTATTTTTTGCATCAGCGCTTTTAACATTTATAACTATTTTTCAGTTTAAAAATAGGCAATTGCAATTTGTTTTAGGCAGATTATCAATTTTGACAAATTTTATTTTAGTAGGTATAGTCGTATATTTTTCGCAAAACTTATCTGGAGAAATTAACGTTTCGGAGAAAGGTATTGGGTTACTTATTCCAATTTTAACAATCGTATTTGTAGTTATTGCAAATAAGGCAATAAAGAAGGATGAGGAACTTGTAAAATCTGTTGATAGATTACGATAACCTTCTATCTTAGTATATTTAGTGCAGAAAAACCATTTCAATTTTTATTGAAATGGTTTTTTATTTTCGTTGTTCAAGTTCAATAACTTCTAAATTGGTAATTTTATCTGCATTAATTTCAAACCGAAGCATAGTACGTACTGTATGAAATCCATGTTTACCAGCTGCACCTGGATTCATATGTAATAAATTTAGTTTTTTATCGAACATTACTTTTAAAATATGTGAATGGCCACTAATGAATAATTGTGGTGGGTTTTTTGAAATTTCCTCTTTAATTCGTTGATCATATCTATGTGGATAGCCTCCAATATGGGTGATCCAAACGGTAACTTTTTCAATGGTAAATTTGTTGTTTAATGGATATTCAGTTCTAATTGTGGCATCATCGATATTTCCATAAACTGCTCGAAAAGTTTTAAGCTTTTTAATACCATCAGCAACTTCCAATGTGCCAATATCACCAGCGTGCCAAACCTCATCAGCTTGTTTTATAAACTTCAATATTTGATCATCGATATAACCGTGAGTATCTGAAAGCAATACTATTTTTTTCATATGTAGTTAAATTCTAGAATCGCAAATATGATGTATATTTGCAATCGTACAAAAATAACATTTCAATTGAGATATTTTATTGAATTATCATATAAAGGGACAAATTATCACGGATGGCAAGAACAGCCAAATTCTGTCAGTGTTCAAGAATTAATAAATAACGCTTTTTCAACTATTTTCGGAACTTCAATAAATGTAGTTGGAGCAGGAAGAACCGATACAGGGGTGCATGCTGAACAATTATACGCTCATGTTGATTTTTCTACTGAAATTAGTATTAGAGATGTTATTTATAAAATAAATTCGTTGTTGCCACACGATATAGTTGTTGAAAACATTTTAAAAACAACGGAAGATGTTCATGCGCGATTTGATGCAATTAGCAGAAGTTATGAATACCGTATTTTTTTAGGGAGAAACCCCTTTTTAATTGAAACAACATGGCAGCTTAATAATAAAAAGTTGAATATTGATAAAATGAATGAGGCTGCTGATATTTTATTAACTTACACTAACTTTAAGTGTTTTTCACGTACAAATTCGAACGTTAAAACCTATAATTGTGATGTTAGAAAAGCGAAATGGGTTTTAACAAATAAAATGCTAATATTTCATATTACAGCGGATCGGTTTTTACGAAATATGGTACGAGCCATAGTAGGAACTTTAATTGAAGTTGGAACTGGGAAAATATCTTTAGAAGATTTTAAGCAAATAATCGAAAGTAAAGATAGGTGTAATGCAGGAACTTCTGCACCAGCACAAGGCTTGTTTTTAACACAAGTTGACTATCCAAAAACAATTTTTATACATGAGTAAAAAGGTTACAGGAAAAGCGTTTGACGCAAATATTTTTAAGCGTTTAATTCGTTTTTCGTATAAATATCGAGCGCAATTTCTTGTGGGAACCTTGTCGGCAATTTTGTTGTCAGTATTTACAGTTGCAAGACCTGTTTTATTACAAGAAATTGTAAACAACTATCTAGAAAATAAGGATAAAGAGGGTCTTTTGCACTATTCAATTTTAATGATAGCATTTTTATTGAGTGAAGTGTTTATGCAATTTATCTTTATATATAAAGTCAATTGGTTAGGTCAACATATAATTAAAGATATTAGAGTGCAATTACAGAAGCATATGTTACACTTTAAAATGGCTTATTTTGATAATTCTTCTGTAGGAAAATTAGTAACTAGATTGGTTTCAGACACAGAAACTATCGCCCAATTTTTCGGACAAGGATTGTTTATGATTATAAGTGACTTATTAAAAATGTTGATAGTAGCAATTGTGATGTTGTGGATGAATTGGAAAATGGCCTTAATTGCATTTATAGTGCTTCCATTATTGATTTATGCTACCAAAATATTTCAGATTGCTATAAAATCTGCTTTCCAAGAAGTTAGAAAGCAAGTGGCAAATTTAAATGGATTTGTACAAGAACGTGTTACAGGAATGAATATAGTTCAGCTTTTTAATCGTGAAAAAATTGAATATGAAAATTTCATTAAAATAAATGATAAACATAAAAAAGCAAATATTAGAACTGTTTGGTATTATTCAATTTTTTTCCCCATTGCTGAGATCTTATCATCTATAGCTATTGGTTTATTAGTTTGGTATGGAGGGTTGGATATTGTAAATTCTGGAGTTACTAATGCAGGTCAAATTATTGCATTTATTATGATGTCTCAAATGTTGTTTAGACCATTGCGACAAATTGCCGATAAGTTTAATACGTTGCAAATGGGAATGGTTGCAGGAAATAGAGTTTTTGAAGTATTAGATACACATAGCCAAATTGATAAAACAGGAAAAGTTCAGGCCACCAATTTTAATGGGGATATTGCATTTAAAAATGTAAAGTTTAGTTATATTGAAGGAGAAGAAGTGTTAAAAGGAATTTCATTTAATGTAAAAGCAGGAGAAACTGTTGCAATAGTTGGAGCAACGGGAGCTGGAAAATCAACTATTATTAACTTGGTAAATCGTTTTTACGAAATTAATAAAGGCGAAATATGCATAGACAACCATAATATAGAGCAGTATACATTAACTTCACTAAGGAAACAAATAGCTGTAGTATTACAAGATGTATTTTTGTTTTCAGATTCCATTTTTAATAACATCGTTTTAAGCAATGAATCAATTACACTTGATGAAGTAAAAGCTGCAGCTAAAGAAATTGGGCTTCACAAATTTATTATGAGTTTGCCAAATAATTATAATTATAATGTTAAGGAGCGGGGAGCTATGTTGTCTTCTGGGCAACGACAGTTAATTGCTTTTTTGCGTGCATATGTTAGTAAGCCAAGTGTATTAATTTTGGATGAAGCAACTTCATCAATAGATTCTTATTCTGAAAAGTTAATCCAAAAAGCTACAGATAAAATAACCCAACATCAAACCTCCATAATTATAGCGCATCGATTAACTACTGTGAAAAAAGCAGATAGAATTATTGTAATGGACAAGGGAGAGATTGTAGAGCAAGGTTCTCATGCCGAATTGCTTAATCAAAATGGTTATTACAGAACTTTGTACAATATGCAATTTGCTAATGAAGTTGCTTAAATACTGTTGAAATTTTATAATTCAAACTATTAATTAAGGTCGTATCGAATAGTTTCAGTGAGCTCATTGTTATTTTTAAACAATACAAATTCCCCATCTTTTATATAAGATATTTTCCCAGTTTCTTCCGAAACAGCTAAACAAAGAGCGTCAGTTTTTTCAGTAATTCCAATGGCAGCTCTATGTCGTAATCCAAAACGAGCTGGTAGGGTTTTTGTAGAAAGGGGTAAAATAATTCTAGTTGCAATAATATAATTTTCTTTAATAATTATGGCTCCATCATGTAAAGGGCTATTTTTATAAAAAATACTTTTTAAGATTGGCTTATTAATTTCTAAGTTCATTTTATCACCTATAGATTTTACAAAATCTAAATTATGATTGCGTTCCAATACTATTAATGCGCCTGTTTTTGTTTTTGCCATTTCTTCGCATGCAGTAACTATAGATTCCACATCCATATTGGTGGAAATCTCTGTTTTTAAAAAGCTAATTTGTTTTAAAAAGTTACGTTTGTTTGTGAAATTTGTTGAGCCCAACATCAATAGGAATTTTCTAACTTCAGGTTGGAATACAATCAAGATGGCAATAGCGCCTAAACTTATTAAAGTCCCTAACAAACCACTTAGCATTTCCATTTGTAAAGCCTGTGTGATTTTCCAAATAAATACCACTAAAGCAATCCCAATAAAAATATTTATTGCAACAGTTCCTTTTAATAATTTATACACATAGTAAAGTAAAATGGCTACTAAAACGATGTCTAAAATATCAAGAAAGGAAAAGTCTAAAAAATCTAACATTGGAATTGTTTTTGTAAAAATAGGAAAAAGATTGCATAAATTGCAGTTATTCACAACCGCAATCTGGAACTTTAGTTGGATTGAAAATAAATTCTATTTCATTGGCAATAATGTTCTTATCTTCAAAACTATGAATCATTGTTTTATAGAGTAAATAATCTTGATATGATAATTTTTCATTAAAGTTTAAATGGAGCATTGTTTGGTTTCCTCCTGTAGTAAATTCAATAAATTCAAGGAGGGTGGTTCTAAATTCATTCCCTACCATTTTAGCATCATTAATCCATGTATTAGTTGGATTGAATGTTAGATTTATGTTATTGTATTTTAAGTATTTTGAAGAATGCTTTTTTATATAATATTTTGACAAAAGACTGTCTGTTTTAAATTCAACATGATCAAATTTTAAAAATGACAATTTTTTTGAAATCGTATCTGAGTAACTAAAATAGTTATGCATACCTTTTTTTGAATGAAAAGAATTTGCGTGGTTGTATTGTAGTTTTTGAATTGAAGGAATTATTATTTTTAAAGGCAAGCGTTTGTCTATATTAAATAACCAATGCGTAGTGCTTATAGTATTTTTTCTGTTTACTGTCGCAATGGTATCGTTATTTTTAAGAGTTAAAAAAAACCAAACTTGTGAGTGATTATGTATTTCTTGAATTCCTTTTGCGCCTAATGTAGGAAGTTTAACTTCCTTTTTAGTACACCCAAAAATTAGAAAAAGAAAAAGTACGATAAAGATATTTTTCATGAATGTTTATTTAATTGTTCAACAATATTAACAGCTTCAAAAGCTTCTTTTACATCATGAACTCTTAATATATTTGCCTTATTTAATAATGCAATTGTATTTGCAGAAGTTGTTGCATTTAAMGCTTCRTTTTGTGTRATTTCTAAAGGTTTAAAAAGCATTGATTTTCTAGACAGCCCCACGAGCGTTGGAACCTCTAAATTTTTGAATAGATTTAAATTTTTTAATAATTCATAATTTTGAGTAATTGTTTTTCCAAAGCCAAATCCAACATCGGTAATAACATCATTTATGCCAAGAGCGTGTAATTCATTGATCTTTTGTGAGAAGTAGTACAAAATCTCTTYTACAACATCATTATATGTAGGGTTGTTGTGCATGTTTTGTGGCGKTCCTTGCATATGCATTATAATATAAGGAACTTGCAGTTCGGCAATTGTAGCAAACATTGTTGAATCCATACTTCCAGCAGAAATATCGTTCACCATACAAGCGCCATTTAGCACACATTGTTTAGCAATAGAGCTTCTAAAAGTATCTACAGAAATTAAAAGGTTTGAAAATTCACTWTTTAAAAGTTTAATAACAGGTAATATTCGATCCAATTCTTCGGTCTCTGAAATATGTTTTGCACCAGGGCGAGAAGAGTAAGCGCCAACATCAATAAATGTAGCACCTTCACTTAACATTTTTTCAACTTGAGTTAGGATTGCAGTAGGATTGTTATATTTTCCACCATCAAAAAATGAATCTGGAGTGATATTTAAAATCCCCATAATTTTTGGTGAAGTCAAATCAATTAATGTTCCGTTGCAATTAATACTTTTCATTAGCTCACAACTTTATTAATTACTTTGGTTATTTCTGGAGCTTTATAGCTGAACATTTTCGAAATGAGGTTCTCAATAGAATCGCTAATGATCAACATTTCTTTATTAGATTGTTTTAAATAACCTTCTGTCACCATGACATCTAGCTGTTTAATTAAATGATTAAAAAAGCAATTTGTATTCAGAATTCCAATAGGTTTTTGCTCAATTCCTAATTGATTTAAAGTAAGCGCTTCAAAAATTTCATCTAACGTACCAAAACCTCCTGGTAATGCAATATAACCATCTACTAATTTACTTATTTTCACTTTGCGTTTACTCATGGTTTTTGTCACAATCATTTCTGTAATATTGGTATGAGCTACTTCTGCGTGTTTTAAAAGCCCTGGAATAACGCCAATAACTTCACCTTTTTTCTCTATAATTGTATCTGCCAAAATCCCCATCATTCCAATTTTTCCACCTCCATAAACTAAACCAATATTATTTTCAGCAAAGTAATTTCCAAGTTTGACAGCATCATTTTTATAGACTTCATTAAATCCAAGGCTTGAGCCACAAAAAACAGCAATTTTCTTCATAAATAGTTAATAGATTTTTTAATTCCTTAAATTTGTTCGAAATTTACGGAAATAATTAAAGTTACATGCAACAAACTTCAAAACAATACGACGAGGTTATTGAAAAATGTCGTTCATTATATATAAATAAGTTAAAAGATTATGGAAGTGCTTGGCGAATATTGCGATTACCRTCMTTAACAGATCAAATTTTTATTAAAGCWCAACGWATTMGGCAGTTGCAACWAAATTCRACWAGAAAAGTTGATGAAGGTGARGTTTCTGAATTTATTGGRATTATCAATTACKCTGTAATGGCTTTAATTCARTTGGAAAAAGGGRTTGTAGAGCAACCTGATTTAMTTAYTGATGAAGCTGTAAAATTATAYGATAAGCACRTMGTTGTKACAAAAAAATTAATGGATGATAAAAACCATGATTATGGTGAAGCTTGGCGCGATATGCGTGTRAGYTCTTTRACYGATYTAATTTTACAAAAATTATYRCGKGTTAAACAAATTGAAGATAACAAWGGAAAAACAATTGTTTCTGAAGGTATTGATKCGAATTATCAGGATATGATAAATTATGCGGTTTTTGCTTTAATTCATATTAATGAAAGCGAATAAATAATGAAAATACTAATCTATATTTCAAGGCTGTTTGTTGCAATCACATTTATTTTTTCTGGATTCGTAAAATTGGTCGACCCTTTGGGATCTTCCTATAAATTCCAAGAATATTTTAGTGTGGATGTATTGAACTTGGAGTTTTTAATTCCCTACGCATTGCCATTCTCAATATTCTTGATACTCGCTGAGATAATATTGGGAGTTATGTTACTTGTAGGCTATTTRCCTAAGYTAACYRTKTGGAGTTTGYTAGGAATGATKCTGGTWTTTTTATTTTTRACWTGGTATTCAGCATATTATGATAAAGTWACTGATTGCGGATGTTTTGGAGATGCTGTAAAATTGACTSCTTGGGAAACGTTTTATAAAAATGTTATTCTTATTATTTTTATTGTAGYGTTACTRGTKAARGTTGAAATGRTAAAGCCATTATTTRGTTTGAATAGTGCAAAGTGGATTTCATTTTTCTCGTTTATTGGTTTCTTRTCAATCATCTATTATGTGTTAATACATTTRCCAATTATAGATTTTAGACCCTATGCAGTTGGRAAAAAYATAYCGRWGGGAATGRARTATATTAATAATGAAGARCCTCCAATTCACGATTTCTTTTTRGARTCRGTSRWWKRMYYWSWYYWMMMWKWWMAGSKAYKWMSAMSGSAWRAMSYGYWKYKRKYRRWYRTTKRTRRWRTTGWWRRSAGTGATATGCAAGGCTTTTCAAAAATAAAAACGATCACAGATAATGCAATTAGCAAAGGATATTTGGTTTATGCATTGTCTTCTTCATTAAATGAAGAATATGCAGCAATAAAAAATAAATTCAACTTGAATTTTGAGGTGTTGTTTTGTGATGAGGTCACTTTAAAAACAATTATTAGAGCAAATCCAGGAATAGTAACGTTGAATAAAGGAACTGTTACAGGAAAGTACAATTGGATTGATGCAGAAGATGTAAAATTTTAACTAAATGAAACGAGCATGTTAAAATGTTTATCACCAAAGGAGGGTGGAGCGTAAAGAATTTGTCCTGTGGACAAATTTAGTGAACGAGCCAGCTGGCGAAGAGGCAAGGATATACCATGTGACCGTTAAAAAACAATAAATATAAACACATGAAACAAGCTTTACTAGTTTTTGTAGGTGGAGGTTTTGGAAGCGTTTCAAGGTATATTCTTGGAAAATGGCTAAACAAAGTTGAATATGCATTTCCTTATGGCACCTTGCTATCAAACATACTCGGGAGTTTATTGATTGGTATTATACTAGGCTATTTAGCGAAGACTTCTAACGTTTCCGAAAGCCAATCATTGTTGCTAGCAACTGGTTTTTGCGGTGGCTTCACAACATTCTCCGCATTTGCATATGAAAACCAGCTATTTTTAAAAAATGGAGATTACTTTAGTTTTTTAAGCTATACTTTCGGATCTATAATTGTAGGTTTTTTAGCTGTATTTTTAGGCTTGTACCTATCGAAACTTATTTAATCCAGAATTCTTATCTGGAATAGATTACATAATCAATTCGTTTTTTTGGTTTAATAATTCTAAAAATAGCATTATTAGTAGCTCACCCCCTAAAATTTAGGAGTATATCTCAATAGATTCTTCGTTTAAACATGTTTAGCCTATAAAAACACGGGGCTAAATTCGTAAAAAACTATTTAAATAAATTGAAACCCCTAAAAAAATAGGGTAAAAAACAAAATATTCATAAAAATGSYTAYGTYACCCCTAAAAAATTAGGGGGTGYARMATTATATTTATATTTTTGWCCTSRAATCAACTATTAAAATTATTTAGTATGAAGAAAATTGAARCAATTATTAGAAAATCAAAATTTGATGAAGTAAAAGAAGCACTGCATCAAATTGAAGTCAATTTTTTTAGTTACTGGGATGTAACTGGAGTCGGCAATGAAAAACAAGGTCATGTATATAGAGGTGTAAGTTATAGTACTTCAGATATTCAGCGAAGATTTTTATCTATTGTAGTCTCTGATCCATTTTTAGAAAGAACAGTTGAAGCGATATTAAAAGCGTCTGCAACGGGAACTGTTGGTGATGGAAAAATATTTGTGTCTGATGTTATTGAATCTTATAGAATCAGAACAGGTGAAAAAGGAAAAAACTCATTAAAATAAGAATATATCTATTAACTATTATATTATGGAAAGCACATTATTTACAGTAAACAATGTATGGATGATGATTTGTACGGCATTAGTTTTTTTAATGCACTTAGGTTTCTCATTATTGGAAATTGGATTAACAAGACAAAAAAACTCTATTAACATATTATTTAAAAACGTATTTATTATTTCAATTGGAATGGTATTATACGCATTGGTTGGATTCAACCTAATGTACCCTGGATCATTTATTTCTGGAGTTCTACCAGATTATTTTATTGATTTATTTGGACTTACATTGCCTGAAAATGGATTAACAGCGGAATATGCTGATGGAGGGTATACATATTGGACAGACTTTTTATTTCAAGGAATGTTTGCCGCAACAGCTGCTACCATTGTATCTGGTGCCGTTGCTGAAAGAATTAAATTGGGCTCATTTATGATTTTTACCATCATTTATGTAGGAATTGTTTATCCAATAACTGGATCTTGGAAATGGGGAGCAGGTTGGTTAGATGAACTAGGATTTTATGATTTTGCTGGATCAACTTTAGTCCATTCAGTTGGTGGTTGGGCAGCATTAGTAGCAGTTTGGCTGTTGGGTGCAAGAATTGGAAAATTTAAAAAAAATGGCTCTATTGGAGTAATACCAGGGCATAATATTCCACTAGCAACTGCAGGTGTATTTCTTTTATGGTTGGGTTGGTTTGGATTTAATGGAGGATCAGTTCTTTCTGCAGATCCTGGTAAAACATCCTTAGTGTTGGTTACAACTTGTTTGGCAGCAGCATCAGGAGGCTTATCAGCTTTTTTAGTATCACTACTTAAATATAAACAATATGATTTATCAATGTTTTTAAATGGCATCCTTGGAGGATTAGTGGGGATTACAGCTGGAGCAGATATTATGAGTGTGACAGATTCTATTATCATTGGATTTATTGCAGGGACATTAATTGTTCTTGGTGTTGGATTGCTTGACAAATTGAAATTAGATGATCCGGTTGGAGCAATAGCGGTTCATTTAATATGTGGAGTTTGGGGTACGCTTGCAGTTGGAATATTTGGTGATTTGGCTGGTTGGAATCAATTAGGATATCAAGCTATTGGTATTGTTTCAATTGGTGCATTTTGTGTAATTTCTTCTTTTATTATTATAAAAACATTGAAGAGCACTATAGGAATTAGAGTATCTGAAATAGAGGAACAAGAAGGTTTAGACATTCACGAGCATGGAATGGATGCCTATCCGGATTTTGGTTTAAATCAACATTAAATCGCATCAGAATAAAATTATTTTAATTCAAAAAAGATGAAGTGAAATTACACTTCATAGGGGAATATTGTATGAAAAAATTAAGAACTATTAAATTTAAAATTATGAAAACAATTAAAAGAATACTACTATTAGTAATAACAATATTATCAATTAGTACAATAACAGCACAAGAAGAATCAAAAGCTACATTTGATATTGGAGTCGATTTTGCAAGTAGATATGTATGGAGAGGATTAGAATTTTCTGATTCACCAGCCGTGCAACCTTATGCAGAGTACAATTCAGGGAATTTCACATTAGGTATATGGGCTTCTTATGAAACAGGAGGGCAAGTGGTAGGTCAGGAATTTGATTTTTATGCGAGCTATGCAATTGGAGCAGTTTCTCTAGGGTTTACAGACTATGCTTTTCCAGTTGATGGTGAATCTGATGGTTATTTCCAATTAAAAAATCATATTGGTGAGGCAACTATTAGTTTTGATGGTGTTGAAAAATTTCCGTTAACGTTTATGGTTGGTGTTAATGTATATAATGATGATGGAAATTCTGTTTATACAGAATTAGGATTCCCTCTCAAAATTGGTAAAACGGAATTAAGTGCCTTTGTTGGAGCTGGTAATGAAATATATTCTGTAGATGGAGATTTTAAGGTAACAAATTTTGGGATTACAGCTTCAAAAGAAATTAAAATGACCGATTCCTTTAGTTTAGGTGTATCAACTTCTGCAATATTTAATCCAGATACTGAAGATGCTTACTTAGTGTTTTTAATATCAATATAATAAACTAATTAAATTATTATTTTAAAATTTAGCCTATTTAGAATATTTCTGAGTAGGCTTTTTTAATGATGTTTGCTGTATGCTTTAACACCAACAGAAATATCTATGGATAAATTATTTTCAGTAGGTGGTATTGGGCAAGAATATTTTTCGTTGTATACACAATATGGATTGTAAGCTTTGTTAAAATCTATCACTATAGTTTTACTATCTTTTGAAGGAATTTCCATATCAATATAACGTCCACCACCATAAGTTGTAACTCCATTTGAAGCATCATTAAAAGGTAAAAATAATGTCTCATAATTGTCGAAACCCATGCCTATTTTTTGTTCTTTATAAATACTTAATTCCAATTTTTGTCCATTAATAGTGAAATGTGCAATACCATATTTTTTAAACAAAGGAATACGTTCAGTATTTGTTTTCATTTCTATTATAGGAGCATCTGGTGTTAACTCTAAATCTGCTATAAATTTGTAATTCTCATCAATTTTAAAAAAATCTAACGATTTAAATGTTTTTAAATCTTCTTCTTTTAAGGGTGATTTTTCAGCATCAGCAAACTGAATATTTAATGCATATTGAAATAATTTAATTTCATCTTCATAAGAAGTTTTTTTAGTGGTACAGTTACTAAGTGATGTAGTTATTATTAAAGCAAAAAGTAGTTGTTTCATGGAATTTTAGTTAAAAATCAAAAGTACGAAATATTAGCTTTAGGATTAAAATATTGTTTATTGAATTATTTTTGTAGTTTTGGCAATTATATATGATAATCTAATGAATAATTACACCAAATATATTTCAGTGAATAAGTGGTTTTTAAAGGATCGCTGGGGCTTGTATATGTTATAATTATTCAATAATAAATAATATCAATTCATTTTCAACCTAGCTTTTAGCTGGGTTTTTTAATTTTACAAATATGGTGAAAAGAGTAGTAAATACGTATCATGATTCATTTAAAGGATTATCAATTGAAGTTTGGTGGTTAGCTTTAATTACATTTATAAATAGGGCAGGTACCATGGTATTGCCATTTTTGTCGTTGTATTTGACGGAAGATCTAAATTTGTCATTAGCCCAAGTGGGTTGGATAATGACTAGCTTTGGTTTAGGTTCATTTGCGGGTTCTTGGTTAGGGGGTAAACTAACAGATAAAATAGGTTTTTATCAAGTGATGTTTTGGAGCTTATTGGCTACGGGATTTATGTTTATAGCCTTGCAATTTGTATCTACATTTTTCGGTTTTGCCATTGGTATATTTATAACAATGACTATTGCAGATACCTTTAGACCCGCAATGTTTGTGTCGTTAAAAGCTTACAGTAAGCCTGAAAATCAAACAAGATCTTTGACGTTAATTCGTTTGGCAATTAATTTAGGGTTTTCATTTGGCCCTTTTTTAGGAGGAGTTATTATAACTACTTTAAGTTATTCTGGGCTTTTTTGGGTGGATGGAATTACTTGTATTTCAGCAGTATTATTAATGAAAGTTGTATTGAAGCAAAAAGAATTTCATGCTAATAAATTAGAAACTTCAAGTGAAAACGGCAATAAGCTCAYATCAATTTATCAAGATAAACCATATTGGATATTTTTATTGGTTGTTTTTTTAATGGGGTTTGTTTTTTTACAATTATTTACAACAATGCCGTTGTATTATAAAGGAGTTCATAAATTAACGGAAGTCGAAATTGGGTTGATAATGGCACTAAACGGTTTTTTAATATTTCTATTTGAAATGCCTTTAATTCATTATATAGAAAAAAAATTATTGGATAAGTTGAAAATTATAGGTTGGAGCCTTGTTTTATTTGCTTTAAGCTTTATTATATTAAATACGTCTAACTGGGTTGGTGTTTTGATTATAGGTATGTTACTTATTACTCTTGGTGAAATGTTAGCTTTTCCGTTTACTAATAATTTTGCAATGACAAGAGCGCCATTAGGTAAAGAAGGGCGCTATTTAGCATTGTATGCGATGGCATTTTCGTTAGCGCATATCTTTAGTGCAAAAACGGGAATGGAAGTAATTGCTAGATATGGATTTGAAGCAAATTGGTATTTAATGGGAGGGTTAGGAATAATAGCAGCAATTCTTATGTTATGGTTGAGACAATCTTTAGAGTTGCAAAAAGAGAATTTGAGAAATGAATAATAATAATAAGATGGAGTGATTTATATTAAAAATGACTTTCTAAATTTTCATGAAGTTCTTTGAAATAGTCAAAAGAATATAATAAACGAGAGCCAAACCAACTAAAGAGTTCCCCATTACCAAAAACGGTGACAGAACGATTAGTATACGTGCCAATTTCCATGGCGTGATCATCTTTAAATGGAAATGGTTCAGATGATAATATAATCACTTCTGGATCACCCTCATGTCTTATTCTTCGGATATTTATTTCAGGATAGCGATTTTTATTTTTATAAATATTTTCGAATTTATTTAGTTTCAAAAGTTCATTTATAAAAGTGTTGTTAGCAGCCACCATCCAAGGTTTGGCCCATATAAAATAAGCTACTTTTCTGGTTGGTTTATTTTTAATAAATTGGTTGAAATCTTTTAATTTAAATTCGATTTTAGTAACCAAATTGATACTTTCTGTTCTCCTATTGAAAATTAAGCCTAAACGTAAAATTAAATCGTTAGAATCTTCAATGGTGGTTACATCGGAAACATAAGTAGGTGCAATAGTTTCTAATTGGTTAACATCCTCTAATTTATTTTCTTCTTTGTTGCATAAAATAAAGTCTGGCTTTAACTTTCTGATTTTATCAAAATCAACTTTTTTTGTTCCTCCAACAATCGTTTTGGTCGATTTTAAATGGTAGGGGTGTACGCAAAATTTTGTGATGCCAACCAATTCATTTTCTAATGTTAAATCGCATAACAATTCAGTTTGAGAAGGAACTAAAGATACAATTCTTTTAGGTGAAGTATCAATTGATAGTGCTCTACCAATCTGGTCTTTGAATGTAATCATWKWKYARAYAARRAARWAWMWWSWMRAWRTRYWYARWMTRYTKAWATRRRAKWAWWWWATWTYSYRMTSWWWWTWAAGGCACTATAAATTATATTGTAAGATTCAGTAGCATTAGAACGTTTAGCCCATTTTAAAGCAGTATATCCTTCCCTAGTTCTTTTTCTTATATTAACACCGTTTTCTATTAGTAATAGTACGATATCAACTCTGTTATGTCTTGCTGCATACATGAGGGGTGTTAATCTATTTGAAACTTTGTTCAAATCAATACCTTTATWRATAYARGATTGAACAGCACTATAATTTCCTGCTTGAATTAATTTGCAAAAACTATTAATTTTATAAAGCTTGTTTGAATATAAAAAACAATGACTTTTTTTATTTTTTTTGAAATCTGACTTTATCTTTTTAATAGGAATAATAATTGAAGATGACTCTGAAGGTATAGTATTTGCCGGTACTATGGAAATACAAAAAATAAAGGTTAGAAGAAAAAGGCGAGTTCTCATAATAATTATGTTTGATGGATTTAAGTTATAGTATAATGACGGTATACTATAGTAATCATTACAATATTAACAACTATTTAACTGTAATTTAACAGTTAATTTTTAACAATGGTTAAAATTAAAAATGTTAATAAGTTAGGTTTAAAGGCTTGGAATAATTATCGTTGTAACCACACCTTTATTTTTTTCAATATTCTTAAGTGAAAATTTGTAGTTGTTTTTATAAAGCAATTTTAATCGGTCTATAGTGTTTTGAAGTCCATGACCGTGTATTAATGGTTTTTTTAAAGGAGCTCCATTATTTTTAATTTGAATTTTTACTTTGTTCTTTACCTTTGAAATAAATAATTCTATTTCTAAGTCTGTTTTCTCATATGAATACCCATGTTTTATTGAATTTTCTRATATGGGTAATAAAATGAGGCTGGGAACTWAAGTGTTGCAAATACTAGTATCAATATTTAAAATAACGTTTAAGTGGTCAGAAAAACGAAGGGACATGATATCTAAATATCTTTTAGAAATATTCAATTCTTCCTGAAGAGGAATTAAATTAGTATCTTTTAAATCTAATAAATCACGTAATAGATCTCCAAAATCAGCGATAGTATCTTGAGCTAATTTAGAATCAGATTCAATTAATGATGAGATACTATTTAATGTATTAAATAAAAAATGTGGGTGCAATTGGTGTCTTAGAACATTCATTTTAGCATTTGTAAGTTGTTGTGATAACTGGGTTTTTTCTAATTCAGTTTTTTGTGTTTTTTGAAAATAATAATAGGTGTAAACAATGCTTATCATAGAAAAGTATATAAGAAAGTTCAAATCAACTACAGATATTATGCTTGCAAAATAACTTGTAATACTAATTTCTTCGAAAGCTATTTGACCTGTTAATAAGTAAAAAAATGAAGATAAAAAGTAAATAACTACACCAATAAATAATGAAAGAAATAGATGAATTGAAACAATATACTTCCATTTGGTCTTTTTGTAAATTAGTATTTCAGTTGTAATTGCTATAATAATCATAAATGATAATACAATAACCCAATCTAGTATTCCTTCAATAACTAACTCACTCCATTCGGAAAATTCATATCCATATCCCTGTATTTTAAAATATGTCTTTTTTGACAACGAAATAATGGCGGTAATTGAATAAAAGATGATTAATAATTTAAATAACTTGATGTCAATATATTTTTTCATTTATAACCCCATTTTTGTTAAAAATACCTTCTTATAACTTTTGCTAACTCTAAATAGTTGCTTGTCAGACATTTTAACATCGATCTCACCATAGTTCGAATTAATTAACTCCCCAATTTTATTTAAATTTATAATGGTAGATCTATGCACTCTTATAAATTTAGTTGGATCTAAAGATTCAATTAAATTACTCAAAGATTCTCTTAGTAAATGTTTTTTTTCATGGGTATATATTTCAGCGTAGTATCCAGATGCTCTAATGTATTTAATATCAGTTGTGTTGATGAAAAATACTTTGTTTCCAAGTTTTACAGGAAGTTTGTCAGAGTGATTATGCAACGACGTATTGTTGACCTTTACGTACTTTAATAAGTCGTTTAACTTTTCCTCAAAGGGGTTGTAACTATTATTATTAAAGTAGTCTATAGTATTTTCGACAGATTTAAAAAAACGATCGTCTTTATAAGGTTTTAATAAATAATCAAAGGCAAAATAATCAAAAGCTTTTAAGGCATATTTATTAAAGGCAGTTACAAAAATTATTAATGGTTTTTTTTTGACAGAAATATTTTGTAGAACATCAAATCCAGTCATATCTTTCATTTGAATATCTAAAAAAACGATAGCTGGTTCAATTTCATTAATTGTTGCAATGGCTTCTTTACCCGTTGAACATTGTCCAACCAAGTCTAAATCAGGCACATCATTAATCAAATTAACTAATCGTTGTCTTGCCAATTTTTCATCATCAACGATTACCGTGTTTATTTTCATAATCATCTATACGATTAGAGTCTGTTTATGCAATTTGCTAATATAAGTGTTTAATTAATAGTTAATCGATTGGCATTTGTTAATTTAAACCTAAAAAAGAGGCATTCAAATCTTTAAACCATCCATTAAAATCAAATTAATAGAGGTTCAAATCATTTTATAATTTGGAAGAACTGCTTTGACATATTAGTAATATAAATAAATAAAAGATACAAGATGTTGTAATAGGCAATAGTACACTAATTTCTTACTACAAGGGTTTCATAGGTGGTAGTTTATAGTTCTACTTCAAAATATTGGCGACTCACTTCACTAAAGGGCTACAACCCTGTGAACCTTGATATATTAGCCAATATTAATTTAAAATGAAATTCATGAATCGAGGTTACAAAATTTTGATTTCTCTGTTGTTAGTAATAGGTACCTGTACGAGTATTTATGCACAAGAGAAAACAGTATCAGGTACTATAGTATCTGTTGAAAGTGGTCCTTTACCAGGTGTAAATGTCGTTATTAAAGGCACAAATAGTGGTGCTTTAACGGATTTTGATGGTAAATACACAATTAAAGCAAGTATTGGAGATGTTCTTCAATTTAGTTATGTTGGTATGAAAGCTATTGAAAGAGTTGTTGGAAACGCTAATACAATTGACGTTTCTATGGAGACAGATAGTAATTTATTGGATGAAGTTGTTATAACAGCTTTCGGAATTAAAAGAAATCCTAAAAGTTTAGGATATGCTGTTAGTAATGTGGCATCCGAAGAACTAACTGAAAACTCAGAACCTGATTTGATTCGTTCATTAGCAGGAAAGGTTGCAGGGGTTAATGTGAATCTTTCAACTGGCGTTGCAGGTGCATCTAACCAAATAAATATTAGGGGAGCTACAACTATGGGAGGTGCTTCTCAACCACTTATAATTGTTGATGGTATTGCTTATGACAATAGTCAAGTTTCTACTTCTAGTCAAACTACAGGTGGAGGTGGTTATGAGTCTGGTTTATCTACATTAGATCCAAATAACATTGCTTCTGTTAACGTGTTAAAAAGTGCCGCAGCAGCTGCATTATATGGCTCAAGAGCAACTAATGGTGTAATTGTAATTACTACAAAAACAGGATCTCCAAGTGGAAGTTCAGGAAAAAGCAAATTAAGTGTTTCAGTTAGTTCAAGTGTTTACTTTGAGGAAATTGCCAATTTACCAGATTATCAAAATAAATATGGTAATGGAGTTAATTTTGGCTATGTAAATGCAAACGGTTCTTGGGGTCCTAGTTTTGATTCTTTAGAAACTATTCCTACATGGCCAAATATTTTAAATGCATTTCCCGAGATGGATTCAACGGTGCCATATGTTGCACAGCCTAATAATGTAGAAAGTTTGTTTAGAACTGGTAACGTATTAGACAATTCGATAAATCTTTCTTATGGTGGTGAAGATGGGAGTTTTGCAATTACAATTTCTGATTTAGCTCAAGAAGGATATATTCCTTTCAATACTTATGATAGAACTTCTATATCTACCGGGGGTAATTTTAAATTATCAAACGGGTTAACAATGGGAGCTTCTTTAAGTTATTCTGATACGCAGCAAATAGGAGGGTTTTTTGGTAACAATCAATTTGCAGGTTCGGCATCATCATTTGCTAGAGCACTATGGTTAGGTAGAACTTGGGATATGTCATTGCCATTTGAAGACCCTGTAACAGGTGCTTCATTAACTCCTAACAATGGGTGGGATCATCCATTATGGTCATGGAAACACGATCAAATTATAACAAACTCTAATAGAACAGTTGCTAATGTAAATTTTAGCTATGCATTTAATGATCATATTTCAACATCGTATAGAGTAGGATTAAATAAATATGATCTACAAAGAAAACAAATTAGGGATATAGGTTCTAGAGCTAACAATGGACTTGGGTCTATTACAACTGATAATTTTACCAATGAAGATTTAGAATCAACCTTATTAGTTAATTTCGACTATAAATTAAATGAAGATATTAATTTAACTGCTATTGTAGGAAATAATATTTTACAAAAT
Source organism: Sulfurovum sp. (assembly GCA_002733355.1). Taxonomy (GTDB): domain Bacteria; phylum Campylobacterota; class Campylobacteria; order Campylobacterales; family Sulfurovaceae; genus Sulfurovum. The sequence goes on along the minus strand of NVVN01000001.1, from coordinate 430,919 downwards.
ACTATTAAACGCGATGCATTTTTAGGGACAACTTTTATATCACCAGGAATATTTACAATTGCAAATACAGTAAATGTTTCAAATTTATCAGATACTTATAGTAGATCAAGAAATGTAGGTGTATTTGGAGATGTAAGTTTATCTTATAAAGATTATGTGTTCTTAAACGTTACAGGAAGAAATGATTGGAGTTCAACTTTACCAAAAGAGAATCGGTCTTATTTTTATCCTTCAGCCAGTTTATCGGTAATTGTTACTGATGCTTTGGAAATAGAGAGTGATGTATTAACTTTTGCTAAGTTTAGAACAGGTTTTGCATCAGTTGGTAGTGACGCACCTGCTGAATTTTTAAATAGAACATTTTCAGTAGGAGATCCTTACAATGGCATTCCTGTGATTGGAAATAGAACTTCATTAGGAGATACAGAAATTACACCACAGTTTACGGATGAATTTGAGATTGGAGCTGATTTGGAATTCTTTAATAGAAGAATTGCGGTTGACTTTAGTTGGTACAAAAAAGTAACAACTGACCTTATTTCTCCAGTGAGTGTCCCTGCTTCAAGTGGTTTTTCAACATTTAACACTAACATTGGTGAAATGGAAAATACAGGTGTTGAAATTGGTTTAACCTTGGTTCCTATAAGAACTGATAATTTTAAATGGGAGTTATTTACAACATTTACCCAAAATAAAAATGAGGTTACCGAATTGGTGGAAGGATTGGAGAGAATTCAGTTTGATCCAAACCAAGTTGCTCATGCAATTGTAGGTCAGCCTTTTGGAGTGTTTTTTGGGTCGCGATTTGCACGTGATGATGATGGAAATTATTTAATAAATCAAGCAGGAGGTGGAATTGTAGAAGACTTAGAAAATGGAATTATTGGAGATCCAAATCCAGACTTTAAAATGAGTTTTACAAATACGCTGAATTATAAAGGGTTTTCTTTAAGAGCTCAGTTTGATTGGAGAGAAGGGGGAGATATTCAGTCTATAAGTATAAATTCTTTATTAGGTAGAGGTGTTACGAAGGACACAGAAGATAGAGAACGTACATTTGTTATACCTGGATACTATGGAGATAATGCCGGAAATCCTATATTAGATAGTAACGGAAATCAAATTCCAAATACTACTCAGATTGATATGAATGAGTTGTATTTTTCTCCTGCAGGTGGTAATACTTTTGGTATCAATACGGTTGATGAGGGATCTGTTTACGATGGTACTGTTTATCGTTTAAGAGAGTTAAGCTTAACTTACAAAGTGCCTTCTAAATTTTTAGAAAAAACACCTTTTGGAAAAATTAGCTTGAGTGTTTTAGCAAACAACCTTTGGTATTTTGCCCCTAATGTTCCTAAATATACAAATTATGATCCTGAAGTAACTGCATTTGGTTCAGGAAGAATACAAGGTATAGAGATTTCTTCAGCTCCAACTTCAAAGAGATATGGGTTTAAACTTAATTTAACTTTTTAAATAGAAAAACATGAAAAATATAATTTATAAAAGGTACTTTAATCACTGTTTGGTAATGCTTTTTGTAGCATTCTCATTCATAGCATGTGATAATTACCTAGATGTAGATACGGACACTGACAGTCCTACTTCTGCACCGTTAAATCAGTTATTGACCAATATAGAAGTGGGTGTAGGAGCCTCAGTAGACTTTCAATTTTATAGTGGTGATATGTTACAAGTATATACACATCAACTTGTAGCAAGAGAAGAACAAGATCAATACGGTACAAAAGCAGGTAATGTTTTGTTAAATAATGATTGGAACAATACATTTCTTTCACTTACAGATATTGAGACTTTAATTAGTCAGGCTACTGAAAGTGGAGATAGAGTATATATTGGGATGGCTCAAATACTTAAAGTTTATCTAATGTCTGTGGCTGTTGATCTATGGGGAGACGTTCCATTTTCAGAAGCAACTTTGTTAGAATTGGGAACTGTGAGTCCAGTTTTTGATAATCAAGAGGCTATTTATCAGGCATTATTGGATTTAATAGATGAAGCTAAAGCAAATATAAACAGTGGAGAAGGTTTAGCTCCTGCTGGGGATGATTTATTTTACGGAGGTTCTACTTCCAAATGGATAAAATTTGCAAACACTTTTAAATTAAAATTGTACAATCAAGTTAGATTATCGGCTTTATTCAACACAGCAGATTTTAATGCATTGGTGGCTGAAAATAATTTCTTTACTTCAAATKYWGMCSMYTTYSWATTYAMTSRTAYWGYRMRYYAAKMWYCMWSAKWYKWMYRYMRTNNANGATTGWYMKTKMMYWYWTAKGSAGGMGYWCMRKTWMCRARAYWTAWKASSYMWTRRTWTKMYGWAAYYKKMAAWKKTWYRMMWYCAAATRTTCATACGGGTAATGTAGATCCTAGAATACCTTATTACTGGGCAAATCAATTAGAGCCTGAACAATTCCCAAGAGATCAAGGAGATATGGAAACTGGCGATCCAAATGCAGATTATTGGGATGCTTCTACAGGGTTTTTTACCATTCGTTTTGGTAGTATAGGACCAGATAGAGACCATGCGGTGCAAACGGATGCTACTTTTCCAGGAATATTTCCTTGTGGTGGAAGGTATGACGATGGTCAAGGATTTGCTAGAACTATTGGTAGTGGTACTGGAGTAGCTCCAAGAAGAATGCTAACCTTCGACGAGTTTTTATATGTTCAGGCAGAATTGATACAGGTTGGTTTAATGGCTGGTGATGCAGGAGCGAAATTGAGAGAAGCAATGACAGCGAGTTTTGCTAAAGTTGATCAGGTTGTTGCCGGGACTGGTACGGCACAAACAGTTCCAATTTTATCAGGGTCGCCTAATGTACTAACTTTTATGGATAATATAGACACAGAATTTGCAGCTGCTAGTAGCGACAAAAAGTTGGAAATTTTGATGACACAAAAGTGGACTGCTACTTTTGGAGATGCAATGGACCAATACAACGATTATAGAAGAACAGGATATCCTGTTTTAGCAAATCCAAATGGACCTTCTCCAGAGTATCAATTAGATAACGATGATGGATGGCCATTAGTTGACGGTCAAACTGTTTTAAATAATGGTTTTCAAACTTCATTTTTCTGGCCGCAAAGAGAGATAAACCTTAATCAAAATGCACCAAGTCAAAAAGATGCTACTGCTTATTCAATTTTTTGGGATAACTAATAAAACATAATATTATGAAAAAAATAAAATTGGTATTACTTATATTGGTAATAGGATTCATAGGAGTTTCTTGTGATGATGATGGAGGAACATCTGTAACTCCTTTAGATGAAGGAGCGGTTCCTAATATGACGAAATCTGCTTCAACAGATCAAATAATAGATTTAGTAAAAGTAATAAATGGAGATCCAGTTAGTTTTGGGTTTAATGTAGCTGTAGCACAGGGAAACCCAGTATCAACAGATGTTGTTGGGTATTATCGTACAGCGGCAGGTCCTATATACAATGCTGTTTTGTTTAGTAATGTGACTTTACCTCAGGATTTTACAATGACTACTAATGATGTTGTAGCAGCTTTTGCCGAATTAACAAGTACTGATGATGTTGTACTTGGTGATGTATTAACTATTACAACAAGGTTTACCATGGATGATGGAACTGTTTTGAATATTATAAACGATGATGGTACTAATAATACGGGTACAAATATTCAAACAACGGTACTTTTTACTACTGTAATTAATTATCCAGTATCATGTCCTTCAGACATAGGAGGTGTGTATAATGTTATTTCTAATGGTGATAATACCGATGGTCAACCACCCGCAATAGATGTTCCTTACACAATTACTTTAACTGATAATGGAGGTGGTAGTTATACTATTTCTGATGGAGTTGCAGGTGTTTATATATTTTGGTATTCTATCTATGGATACACTTTTGAAACAGCTGGTAATTTTACCGATATATGTGGAACTTTATCTGGTTCATGGGTTGAAGCTTTTGGGTGTCAAGTTGATTTAACAGGAACAGTAAATCCCGACGGAACATTGTCTATACGATGGGATAACTGTTTTGGAGACTTTATTGATGCAGTTTATACACCGCAGTAACAATATATTAGTTAATTAAGTATATTGAAACACTCTCTAAAAGTTATATTTTAGGGAGTGTTTCTTTTTTTTGTAAATAAAAAAACAGATGTTTAAAGGAATATTTATTAAGAACAAAAAATATTTTATATGCTGATGAGAGACTTTTAAATCATATACGGTAGCATTCATATCAAAAAGATATTTTTAAAGAGAACTACTTGTATCTTAGATGAGTAATTACTTATGACTTTGTTTTCAATTATATAATTATTTGAATTAATTAATAAAATTGAAAAATTCAACTTGTATGAATTATAAAAAGCCCAGGAGTCATTAACCTTGGCTTTTTTCTTTTAAAATAACCGCCATTTGTTGTTGTAACTTTAATGCTTCTCTTTGTGCATCTTGTGCAAAATCTTTATTCTTCCCAGCATAAATAATTCCTCTTGATGAATTTACAAGCAATCCGCAATCTTTTGTTAATCCATAGTCGCAAACTTCTTGTAAGTTACCTCCTTGGGCRCCTATTCCAGGGACTAAYAARAAATGATTAGGAACTATTTTTCTAATYKCTGARAAATAWKCAGCNTTTNGTAGCKCCYACWACAAACATTAAATTTTCAGCATTTTTCCAGGTCAGAGCTGTTTTTAAAACCTCTTTGTACAATTCTTGATTGTTTGTTTTCAATCCCTGAAAATCCAAGCCACCTTTGTTTGAAGTTAAAGCTAAAAGTATCGTGGTTTTATTTTCAAAAGCTAAAAAAGGTTCAACCGAATCACTTCCCATATAAGGAGCTACAGTAATAGAATCAAAACTTAAATCTTCAAAAAAAGCTTTCGCATACCTCGTTGAAGTATTGCCAATGTCACCTCGTTTCGCATCTGCAATGGTGAAAATTTCAGGATAATTAGCATTTAAATAATGAATGGTTTTCTCTAAAGCCATCCAACCTTTAATTCCATAAGCTTCATAAAAAGCAATGTTTGGTTTGAATGCAACCGTTAAATGGTGAGTAGCATCAATTAATTGCTTGTTAAATTCAAAAATTGGATCTTCTTCAGTTAATAAATGGGCTGGAATTTTAGTTAAATCTACATCTAGACCTATACATAAAAAAGATTTTTTTTGCTGAATTTGAGTGATAAGTTCTTGTTTATTCATACGTTCAAATAAAGAATTATACAAAAGTAGTAATTTTAATACTTTAAGTTATATTTGTTTATTAAATAAACTGTATTGTTCAATTATATTATAAATAAAATATTTTACGGATTACTAACACTTTTTGGTGTAGTTACTGTAATTTTCTTTCTGTTTAATGTACTTCCTGGCGATCCAGCTCGAATGATGTTAGATCAACGTGAAGATAATGAGCAACTTCAAAATATTCGTAAAAAGTATGGATTTGATCAGCCAACATCAGTTCAATATTTTTATTATTTAAATGATGTATCCCCTATTTCAATTCATAGTAAAGATGCTGAAAATTATACATTCTTAGATGAAGAAAAATATTCATTTAAAGTGCTATTTTCTATTGCTGAAAAAGATATTGCGCTAAAGTATCCTTATTTACGAAAATCATTTCAAAAGAATGATAAAAATGTGTCTGAAGTTATTGCAGAAACATTACCAAATACAGCTATTCTAGCAATCTCTGCAATTACAATTGCAATACTAATTGGGGTGTTTTTAGGAGTGCTTTCGGCGTTGTATAAAGATACTTTTTTTGATAGATTTATTTCAGTAATAAGTACTTTAGGGATGAGTATTCCTTCATTTTTTTCAGCAATATTATTTGCATGGCTTTTTGGATTTGTATTGCATAAATACACCAATTTAAATATGACTGGAAGTTTATATGAAGTAGGTGATTTTGGTGAGGAAATTTATATTCAGTGGAAAAATTTATTATTGCCTGCAATTGTTTTAGGAATAAGACCATTGGCAGTTGTAATTCAACTAATGAGAAATTCATTGTTAGAAGTTTTAAATCAAGATTATATTAGAACAGCAAAAGCAAAAGGGCTCACAACCTATAAAATAATAAAGACTCACGCGTTAAAAAATTCTTTAAACCCAGTTGTAACAGCTGTTTCTGGATGGTTTGCATCCTTATTGGCAGGGGCGGTTTTTGTGGAATATATTTTTAATTGGAATGGTTTGGGTAAAGAAATAGTAAATGCGTTAAACACGCTGGACTTACCTGTAATAATGGGAAGTGTTTTAGTCATTGCAACAATGTTTATTATTATAAATATTATGGTTGATATTATTTATGGGATATTAGATCCTAGAATTCGATTGAAATAGTTCTCTATCTTAAAAATCAATCGAAAACGATTGCGCAATCATAGGATCTTTCAATTTAATTTATAAGCATTTAGTTGTAAATTTGCGTGTTAATTATGTACAATAAAAGTAAAATAGTTTAAGATGAGAAAACAAATAGTAGCTGGAAATTGGAAAATGAATAATAACATTCAAGAATCAAAACAATTGGCAACTGAAATTGTTAATAAAGTAAATGGTTTGTCAATTAATAATACCAGAGTTATTGTAACACCAACATTTGTAAACATAAGTGAGGTAATAACTGTAACAAATGGCTCTGTGGTTGAGGTTGCTGCTCAAAATATGCATCAAGCAAAAAGTGGTGCATTTACTGGTGAAATTTCTGCAGAAATGTTAACATCTTTAGGCCTTAAAACGGTTATTTTAGGACATTCAGAAAGACGTGAGTACTTTGGAGAAACTGATGCGATTTTGGCTGAAAAAACGAATGCTGCGTTAGAAAATAAATTAGAAGTAATTTTTTGCTTTGGAGAAGTTTTAGAAGATAGAAAGTCAGGAAATCATTTTGAGGTTGTTGAAAGTCAAATTAAAAATGGATTATTCCATTTAGATGCTTCAGCTTGGGAGAACATTATTCTAGCTTATGAACCAGTTTGGGCAATTGGAACTGGAGAAACTGCATCACCAGAACAAGCTCAAGAAATGCATGCATTTATCAGAAAAATTGTAGCAAATCAATACAGTCAGGATGTAGCAGATAATGTTTCAATATTATACGGTGGAAGCGTTAAACCTACCAATGCTAAAGAAATATTTTCGAAAGTTGATGTTGATGGTGGTTTAATAGGTGGAGCTGCACTAAACTCWGAAGATTTTATWGMACTKGTAAAATCATTCTAANTTATATAAATAACTARMKTWAAAATATAAATACGGTTTTCTTTGTTATAAAGGAAACCGTATTTTTGCATTAAAATATATYAGAATGATWGTAAATTATATTGGCTATACSTTTAARGTTTTGCCRAARGAAYYWGGRACAGAAATYTTAATAGCRCAATTRGGTKTTGCTGGTTTYGAAAGTTTTGTWGAAAATGAAGAWGGRGTAWCCGCTTATATTCAAGAAGGWGATTGGAATTCTCAAATTTTGGAACATATTCAAGTATTAAATTCAGCCGAATTTCAAATAACTTTTGAAGAAGAAATTATAGAGCAGACAAATTGGAATAGTGAATGGGAAAAGAATTTTAATCCAATTCAGGTCGATAATGAGGTTAGCATTCGAGCGCCCTTTCATGAAAATCCAAATTTGAATTTCGATATTGTTATTGAACCAAAAATGAGCTTTGGTACGGGTCATCATGAAACAACACATATGATGGTGCAACACTTATTGAAGCTGGATTTAAAAGATAAGAAAACGTTGGATATAGGATGCGGCACGGGAATTTTAGCAATTTTTGCTGAAATGAAAGGAGCCCAGCCAATTGATGCAATTGATATAGATAATTGGTGTTATCAAAATTCTGTTGAAAATGYYSAACGAAATAATTGTAAACATATTTCGGTTTATGAAGGAGATGYAACMTTATTAAATGATAAGAAATACGATTTAATAATTGCCAATATTAATAGAAATATCTTACTAAATGACATGAGTAAGTATATAAATTGTTTAGATGAAAATGGTGTCATTTTATTCAGTGGTTTTTATAAAGAAGATATTGAAATAATTGACAATGAAGTCACTAAATACGGTTTAGTATTAAATAAAACACTTGAGAGGAACAATTGGGTTTCTTTGAAGTATATCAAATAATTGTTATTTTAGCAGTATGAGTACAAAGAAAAAAATACAAGAAGAAATTGATGTATTGGAGAAGGTAATTAACCAGAATGAAATTGTATTATTTAACGACGATGTAAATACTTTTGACCATGTAATTGATTCATTAATTGCTATATGTGATCATAGCTTGGAGCAAGCTGAACAATGTGCTATGTTAGTTCATTACAAAGGGAAATGTACCGTAAAAACAGGTGAATATTACGACTTAAAGCCTAGATGTTCTCAATTGCTTACTCGTGGACTTTCTGCAGAGATTATATAGAAAAAGCCAATATTAAAATATTGACTTTTTCCAAAAAAAAGTTACAAATTCAAAAGAACATTATTAATTAAACGAAAAATTATTTAAAATTGCTTGTAACTCTTTTGTAGTAATTAGACATAAATATATACAGTTACTTACAAAAAAAATCCCAAATCTAGGTTTGGGATTTTTTTTGTAGTGACCTCGACAGATTATATCTATGATTCTTTAAAACTCTAAATTCCGAAAGCAAAGTTCATATAACTGCGTGATAACGCTTTCATTTCTATCAACTCATTTGAATGTGTCATTCCACTTGTTGTAAAAAATAAAAGCTTCCCTATTTTGGGAAGCTTTTATTTTTTTGTGACCTCGACAGGATTAACTGAGTTGTTCCAGTAAAGCTCCGTAGTCTAAATGAAAAGTCTTAAATCTTCGATTTATTACCTTTTTATTTCATTTCGATTATTGAGCAAGCTCAAATCTTATTCAATAAAAAAGTCTGCTGTTAAGCAGACTTTTCATTCTTAAGTGACCTCGACAAGATTCAAACTTGTAACCTCTTGAGCCGTAATCAAGTGCGCTATTCAGTTGCGCCACGAGGCCGTTTTGCGGATGCAAATATACTATTTTTTAGTTATTCACAAACTATTTTTTGTAGCAAAATATCTCCAACCAATAATAGCTAACTGCCATTTTTTGGCTTTGGCCATATCCAGCCTTTTTTTTGTAAAGCTTGGGAAGATAATTTTATTGATTTTTGCTATAATTTTAAAGAGTTGTTTATTCATAATGTAAAAATACATGATTAAACAAAACCCACAAAAAGTGGGATTTGTTATTTCTTAAAGAAATAAGTTAATAAATGTCAATACTAGTTTAGTCACTAGCACAAAGATAGTAATCATAATTGTTGATTTTAGGTTAATAAATTGTGTGTGGAATTAATTCTTATAATAAGATATGAGATGTTACACCCTGTCTGCAACTTTTTACTAAAGAATTAATCAAAATGACTTTCAAATGTCAATAAAAAGACCAAGTTGCTTTGTTGCTGTAAAGGAAAAACTAACAAATAGTTAATAACTGTAATTTAAAATCTGTTATATAGTTTCAAATAGTAAGGAAGTAATGGGCGAAATTTGGTTGAAATATGAAAGTAATGGAGATTCCATTGTCTAAAAGTGTTCAAAAGAGAGTTTTCATCTTTTTTTACAAAAAAACACCCTTTTCTAATTTTAGAAAAGGGTGTTTAAAAAGGTACTCAGTACTAACTATTAATTTTTCTTACTGGTAATTTGTATTACGCCATCTTTTGCTTTMTCTCCATATTTATCCATGGCGGATTTTCCCTTTAAAATTTCAATTTTTTCAATAGTCTCTGATTTTAACTTTTTCATTTCTTCTGAAGAAATTTCTTTGCCATTTAAAATATATAAAGGATTCTCATTTTCAGAACTCATAAAAAYARAATCTCCTTTTTTAGAAATTTTATGTTTGTTAGATTTGTGTTCGTCACTTTTAATAATAAATACGTTTTCACCATTTTTTTCACTAATGACTTCTATTTCGTGGACCTTTTCTAAAACTTTTGCATGGTGATCTCCTACTACTATAGCTTTAATAGTTTTATTGTTTTTTTTGTCTTTTTTATGAATCCAACGATGTTCACCATCACCTTTTTCACCTATTACTGTCAATTCAATATTTTTCGATTTATCACCATCAGTATGGATTTCTTTAATGACAATGTATTCGGATTTATCAATGTCTGAAGTCCATGTTTTTTTCTTCCCGTCTGAAGTAACGAAAACAAAACTCCCTTTTTCACCATGTTTATCTATAAGATGTTTTCCATCTGTATCATGAATTGTATACGAATAATGGTCTTTGTGCAATTTACTTAGGTTACTTATATTTAACGAATTACTATCAGCGTTGTAAGATATTTTTATAGGATTAATTGGATTTGACCCAGCATTTTCAAATTTTGCTTTTAGCCCTTTTCCTTTGGCCTCAATTTTAATGGCAGTTATTTCATTATCTACGTTTCTTTTTACACCTTTGAAAGTAAGTGTAATATCAAATTCCTTTTTAAAAGTAGTAGCTTCTTTTTTAAAATGTTTGTCTGCAGAATTTTTATCAATAACTAAATCTATTGTTAAGTCGTTTACTTCTTCAAAATCGACCAGTTTCTTTTCTTGTGCAATAACTTTAGTGTTGAACGTTAATACAAAAGCGACTAATAATGGTAATAACAATAGGTATTTCCACTGGCTTTTATTTTCTGATTTGTTTTTGTGTAACATAAGGATTCGTTTTTTTATTAATGAATTATAAAAATTGTTTGTGAGTTCAGTGCAGTATGTAGTATTGCAGGTTTTTAATAATGTAAATTGATACAATTTATGATTGTTTGCCAATTTTAGTGCATACGCATCTGCTAAAAATTCTAAATTTTGTTGCACGGCTTTTTTATACAGCCAAACAAATGGGTTAAACCATAATGCAATTACGAGTAAGTGTGCTAAAATAGTATCAATTGAATGCCATTGTTGTACATGTGCCTTTTCATGGTTTACAATATGCTCCAATTCATCAATAGTAAATTGAGATTTGTTATAAATAATGATGTTAAAAAATGAGAAAGGAGAAATATTTTTTGAAATTTCAACAAAATAATAATTTCCTTGTTTTGAGAGTTGATGTTTTGATACTAAATAGCCTAACGAAATTAATTGAATTAAAAACTTCACACTAAAAAAAGTAACACCTAGTAGGTATACAAATAGTATAATTTGATTCCAGTCAATGTGTTGTTTTAAACTTGAGTTTGAAACGATTTCATTATAATCAAGTAAACTAAGTTGAGACGATATAGCTTCAACGTATATAGGTATTTCAATTAAAGGAATGGCTAATACGATTAGTAACCCAATGATAAAGAAGCTTCTAATGGACTTAAAAAAAGTTTCATTTTTTAAGAATACGATATAAAATAAGAAAAGAAGTAGCACTATTCCGCTTGCTTTTAATAAATATTCCATGGTTATTGGTTGTTTTTACTTTCAATAATTTTAATGATTTCACGCAACTCGTCTGCACTAATTTTTTCTTCTTTTGCAAAAAAGGAAACAACATTTTTATACGAATTTTCAAAATAATTTTGAGTGGCATTAGAAAAATAACGTTTTCTGTAATTTTCTTTTGAAACAACGGGGTAGTATCTGTGTGTATTTCCAAATGCTTCATGTGTTACATACCCTTTATCTTCCATTTTTCTAATGACTGTTGAAACGGTATTGTAATGTGGTTTAGGCTTTGGTAATTCAACTACAACTTCTTTCACAAAGGCTTTTTTTAGCTTCCATAAAACCTGCATAATTTCTTCTTCTTTATTGGTGAGTTTTTCCATGAATGTTATTTTGGGCGTTCCGTTTCGTTTTACTCATGTCAGGCTTTTCGTTTTATCTTTTTATTTTAAAAAAATAAAAAGGATATCTCTTCAATCCTTAACGCATCACAAAAATAAACTATAAAATTAGTTAATCAACTATAAAAATAGTTATTTAACAAAATTTTAAGTTTGATGAATTACTGAAGTATAACTTAAATAAGATGTTAATTCTATTATATTTGCAAAAAAAGGAACTTAATGAACTTATTATTTGTTATTCTAGGATTGCTATTATTAATTTTAGGAGGAAACTGGCTGTTAAAATCGGCTGTTGGATTTTCATTACGTTTAAACATACCAAAAATTGTAATTGGTATGACGGTTGTTTCTTTTGCAACTTCAGCGCCCGAACTTATTATAAGTATAAAATCGGCTTTAGAGGGGCATGCTGATATTGCTTTTGGAAATGTAATAGGTTCAAATATTGCCAATTTAGGATTGGTTTTAGCCATCACCATTTTAATTTCAACAATAAGTGTTGAAAAAAGTTTTTATAAAACAGATTGGCCAGTAATGATGATTTCTTCTCTATTATTATATGGTTTTATTGTTTTTGATGGTGTTTTACAGCGTTACGAAGGAATTATATTATTCTCATTTCTTATCGTATTTCTAATTTATTTATTGAAATTCCAAAAAAATGCGGTAGTTGATGAAAAACCTGAAGATGATGAGGAATTGCCTTTATATAAAATTGTACTCTTCTTCACAATTGGAGCAGTAGCGCTCTGGGGAGGTTCAGAATTGTTAATTGATGGAGCCATTGGAATGGCCAATTATTTTAATATTAGCGAGCGAATTATTGGTGTAACTATTGTTTCTATCGGAACAAGTATTCCTGAATTAGCAGCTTCAATAATTGCGGTATTAAAGAAAGAAAAAGCGATTTCATTAGGAAATTTAATAGGTTCAAATGTATTCAATATTTTAGCGGTTTTAGGGTTAACCTCTATTATTACTCCGATTGCAATTACAGATCATGGATTATTGTCAAATGATATTTTTTGGATGTTAGGAATCTCATTGTTAGTATTGCCGTTAGTTTTTGCCCCAGTTAAAATGAAGTTATGTTGGAAAGAGGGGCTAATTTTAATCATCTTATACTTGTTGTTTATGTATAAAATGTTTTTTTAATAAATACTTTTCAAAATAACCACCTAAATAATATGATTTATCTATTTTTAGGAGGGTGCAATTAGTAAAATGTATAAATATTAAGATATACCCCTAAAAAAATAAGGGTATATTTTTTTAAAAGTATTTTTAGTTTAAATTTGCACAGTAAAAATAGTGTATAAACAAAAAATATCTTAAAATGTCGAAAATTAGATTCCAAGCTTTAATTGAAGCGTCTAGAAGAAAACCTGTTGTGGTTATTGAAGACGCCAAAAGATCAGATTTATTTGGTAAAAATGTATTTAATGAAAATACAATGCGCCAGTATTTAACTAAAGATGCTTTTGAAGGAGTAATGAGTGCAATTGATCATGGAACAAAAATTGATCGGAAAATTGCAGATCAAGTTTCTTCAGCAATGAAAGAATGGGCTTTGGCAAAAGGAGTTACACATTATACGCACTGGTTTCAACCTTTGACAGGTGCAACGGCCGAGAAACATGATGCTTTCTTTGAAACTATTGAAGGAGGAATGGCTATTGAGAAATTTGGGGGCAGCCAATTAGTGCAGCAAGAACCAGACGCTTCAAGTTTTCCAAGTGGTGGTATTAGAAACACTTTTGAAGCAAGAGGGTATACGGCTTGGGATCCTACATCTCCGGCATTTATTTATGGAACTACCTTAAGTATCCCAACTATATTTGTTGCGTATACAGGTGAAGCGTTAGATAATAAAACACCACTATTAAGAGCTTTGCAAGCTGTTGATACTGCTGCTACAGCTGTGTGTAAATATTTTGATAAAAACGTGAAGAAGGTGACCTCTTCACTGGGCTGGGAGCAAGAATATTTTTTAGTTGACGAAGCTTTAGCAGAAAGCAGACCTGATATTATATTAACGGGAAGAACTTTATTAGGGCATTCTCCAGCAAAGGGACAACAGTTGGATGATCACTATTTTGGTTCAATTCCAAGTAGAGCTCTAAATTATATGCGCGATTTAGAAACTGAATGCATGTTATTAGGAATACCAGTTAAAACACGTCATAATGAAGTTGCTCCAAATCAGTTTGAACTAGCTCCAATTTATGAAGAATCTAATTTAGCAGTTGATCATAATTCGTTGTTAATGGATTTAATGGGAAAAGTAGCATCTCGTCACAAATTTAAAGTATTGTTACATGAAAAACCTTTTGCCGGTATAAATGGTTCAGGAAAACACAATAACTGGTCGTTATCAACAAATACAGGTGTTAATTTGTTAAGTCCTGGAAAAACACCAATGAGTAATTTACAATTTTTAACATTTTTTATTAACACAATTAAAGCGGTTAACGATCATGAAGAATTATTAAGAGCTGTGATTGCATCAGCTAGTAATGATCACAGACTTGGGGCAAACGAAGCACCGCCTGCAATTATATCTGTTTTTATTGGAGAACAATTAACCAAGGTTCTAAATGAATTAGAAAATGTAACCACAGGGAAACTTTCTCCACAAGAAAAAACAGATCTTAAATTAAATGTTGTTGGRAAAATTCCAGATGTTTTATTGGATAATACAGATAGAAACAGAACTTCCCCCTTTGCATTTACAGGAAACAAATTTGAATTTAGAGCAGTGGGTTCTACTGCAAATTGTGCAAAACCAATGAAAGTTTTAAATACTATTGTAGCCAAACAATTGAAAGAGTTTAAAATTGAAGTTGATGCATTAATAGAAAATAAAGATTTAAAGAAAGATGAAGCTGTATTTAATGTGTTAAGAGAATACATAAAAGCATCTAAAAATATCCTTTTTGAAGGGAACGGATATGGCGAGGAATGGGAAATAGAAGCTAAAAAAAGAGGGTTGAGCAATAATAAAACAACCCCAGAAGCTTTAAAAGCAAAAGTATCTGCAAAATCTTTAGCCTTATTTGAGGAAATGGATGTGATGAGTAAAGTGGAAACAGAAGCTCGTTACGAAATTGAAATAGAAGAATACACCATGCGTATACAGATAGAAGCTAGGGTTTTAGGCGATATTGCAGGAAACCATGTAGTTCCAACAGCAGTTCGTTATCAAAACTTATTAATTGAAAATGTGTCTGGTCTAAAAAATATTTTTGGAAAAGATTTTGAAAAACATGCAATTGACCAAATTCAACTTATAAAAACAATTTCTGCTCATATTGAAGGCATACACACTAAAATTGACAAAATGATTAATGCGCGTAAAAAAGCGAATAAAATTGAAGATGTCGAAGTTAAAGCTGAAGAGTATTGTTTTAAAGTGAAACCATTTTTTGATGAAATAAGGTATCATTGTGATAAATTAGAACTAATGATTGATGATGAATTGTGGCCATTGACAAAATATAGAGAACTATTATTTACTAGATAAAACTAAAAAAATAGAAAGAAGAGGCTGTCTAAAAAGTGCTTCGATTGTCATTTTGAGCGAAGTCGAAAAATCTCAATCATCTATAAATCAATATTTTAATTTTTTATAAGATTCTTCATTTTTATTCAGAATGACACTTTTTAGACAGCCTCTTTTAGTTAGGTATTTCGTAAGAAAAGAGCTGCAAATGACATTTTTTTACTTTAACTAAGTGAAAATCATWTTTTTAYAMTTWTAAMCAATCCAATWAKAAKWGRTATTATTCCATTTGTWMMAWAAAGATTGYATTTTGTATAWTTATATARYTAAAATTTTTMTWAWRAYWAAATAGTATTYAWMTTAGTNSYWRYYAAAATTGCTTCTTASGTGTTTTRAAACACTTCCTCAGTAAGARAWTAATGCAWTAATTTAATCCCAAANTTGNTTTTCCCCNAGGNTTATAAGTTTATAGAACTTTTTTAAGTTGCCTAAAACAATAAAAGGGCTTTCTTTTAAACAATTCAATTCCTATAAATTTATATAAAAGTATTTACTAATGTAAATTTTATAGCGTATGAAAACATCCAGCTTTTTAAAACAACATTAATCATGTGTTGTTTGTCATTTAAAATGCTAATAAATTGATATAATTATATGCTTATGCTTTGTCAATAATTATTAAGCAAAGCACAATAAAGTAATATATTTGTCAAGTTAAATTTATCAAGTTAGCAAAAGCCCTACCGTTTAAATCCCTATTAACTGTATTACCTCAACGTTTTTAAGTTTATACTTCTTTTTTAAGTTTGTGTTTTTCGCACATACCTTTAAATGAAGTTTAATTATTCAATAAATTTAAAACACTTTTAATTATTTACTAATGTTTAAAATTTTATTATTATGAAAAAACAAATTTTATTAATGGTAGCTTTTTTATTTGCTACAAGTATGGTATTTGCTCAGTCTCCGACTGCAACTTTAGATGACGATTGTGATGATTGTTCGGATGGTTTTTCTGAAAAGTCTAAGACAAAATTAACCAAGAAGACAAGAACTTCATGGACAGTTGCAACCATCAATACCAGTGAAGTTGAACAAATTGGTTTCCACAACGATGTTGTGGTTGACCAAGACGGTGAAGGGAACTTCTCAATGATAACTCAACAAGGTGAAGATGGTACTGGAGTTGGTGATCATAACGATGCTGATGTAGATCAAGATGGAGATTTTAACTACTCAGTAGTATTGCAACAAGGTCATGGAAATGACGCTGAAGTTGATCAGGACCATTATCGTAATTATGCTGAAATTTTCCAAAATGGGGAGCATAATGATGCTGAGATAGAGCAACATCATGATGATAACTATGCAGAACAATATCAAGATGGAGATGACAATGATGCTGAGATAGATCAACATGGAGATGACAATGATGCATATCAATATCAAGATGGAGATGACAATGATGCTGATATAGAACAAGATGATGATGATAATTATGCTGATCAATATCAAGATGGTGATGATCATGACGCTGACATAGATCAGCATGGTGATGACAATTGTGCTTTTCAAATTCAGTACGGAGATCATAATGATGCAGAGATAGATCAATATGGAGACGATAATTATGCTGAACAAGATCAAGATGGACATGAAAATGATGCTGAGATAGACCAAGATGGAGATGACAATCATGCTGAACAAGAACAAGATGGAGATCATAATGATGCTGATATAGAACAGGATGATGATGATAATGTTGCTTTTCAGACTCAAGATGGAATCCATAATGAGGCTGATATACATCAAGATGGGGATTATAATTATGCTGAACAAGAACAAGATGGAGATCATAATGATGCTGATATAGACCAACATGGAGATGATAATGTTGCTTTTCAAAGTCAAGAAGGGGACGATAATGAAGCTGATTCTTACCAACATGGTGATGATAACTTTTCATCTGAAACTCAAACAGGAGATGATAACTATTCTGAAATTGATCAAGATGGAGATTGGAATTTAGCATGTGTAGTTCAAGACGCATCAAGCCCATTTACAAACTGGAGTTCAATTACTCAAACAGGTGATGGAAATGCTGCAGCTGTAAATCAAACTGCAACTATAAGTGGTAATACAAGCACAATTATTCAAACTGGAGATATGAATTCAGTTTGTGTAAATCAAATTTAAACCATAAATATGAATGGTTTAGTGCTTTAATTAAATRACATAGAGGAGGGTATGATGTAGAATTTTTATATCCTCCTTTATTTCTAAAAATTAACTATTATGAAATATAATAATTACATTATTGTACTGGTTTTAGTAGGATTAGCTGTAACAAGTAATTTTAATAGTTATGCGCAGCAATCAACAAATGAAACTAATTTTGTTTTAAGCCAAAACAATTTTCAGCTAACTAAAAATAGTTCAAATTTATTGCAAAAGAATTTAAATTCTTTTGCATCAAAAATTCAGCAAGGAAATGAAAATTATGGTTTAAACTTTAATCAAATAGGAAATAGCAATAGCATCGAGTTGTTAGATAAAAATATCAACGATACACAAATTGTAAATCAAATAGGATATAATAATAACTATCAATTTATAAACTATTATAATAATTCAGTATCAAACTTTAAAATAAATCAGCTAGGAACATCTAATGATTTACAAATCTATGGTGAAAATTCAATAATTAAAAATTTAAGTATTATTCAAAAAACAAATTATAAAACCTTGATAATTAAAAATTATTAGTTGATGAAAAGGCTATTACTTATTATTTTACTTAGCACTGTTATAAATACTGTTGGTTTTTCTCAGTTAAATGAAAAGGTAATAGGAAAAATTAATATGCAAGAAGCTGATAATTTAGTAAATATTGAAGCTGTCATAGAAAATGAAGAACTCATTTTTAAAGATAACTTGTATTACACATTACTTGCAGTAAAGAAAAAAAAATCTGGGAATTATGATAGCAATAGACAATCTGGAGAGTTTTCAATAAAACCTGAAGAAAAAAAAACGATATCAAAATTAAGGTTAAGTCTTAATAATGGAGAGGTTTTAAAAATTTATTTATTTGTGAARCATCATGATATATTGGTTTCTAAAGATTCTATGATAATTTTCCCAACCTCACAAAAGAAATTTGAAAAAGAAGTAGTAAACTCAAATGATTTCGAATTAAAAGGAATTGTGATTGAGTCGGTAATTACAAAAATTGGTAAAGACTTTTATGATTATTTCTATCAGGATTATTTGGCTTCTGGAAGTCAATACACATTTATTATTTATATAAAGGAGAAACCATATTTTGGTAATAGCAGCATARTTTCAATAGAAGTTGATGATAGGAAAATATTTGAGTTTTTCTCAAAACCAGGTGAAGATTATTTACGTTCTGGTGTGAAATCATCATTACAAGCTTTAAACCGA
Source organism: Sulfurovum sp. (assembly GCA_002733355.1). GTDB lineage: Bacteria > Campylobacterota > Campylobacteria > Campylobacterales > Sulfurovaceae > Sulfurovum. The sequence continues at coordinate 412,080 of NVVN01000001.1, read as the reverse complement.
TACTCAAAAAGACRTAAAATATTATTTAGAAATAGAAGAATTTAATTTTTTTAATATGAAAAATCGAGTGTTACTAACGGTTATTATTTTATTGAGCATGACAAGTATGCTATTTTCACAAAATATAGTGTACAGACCAATCAATCCTTCTTTTGGTGGCAATGCTTTTAATTATCAACAATTGTTTGCCGCAGCCACAGCACAGAGTGATTTTCAAGATGATGATTCTTTTGATTTTTCAGAGGAATCTGAACTTGATAATTTTGCTGAAAGTTTAAATAGGCAATTGTTAAATAGAATTTCACAAAATTTATTTCAACAACAATTTGGTGATGAGTCACTTGGAGTGGGAACTTTTGTGTTTGGATCGTTGGTTATTGAGATATCCCCCACAAGTAATGGGTTGTCAGTTAATATATTGGACACCAATACCGGTGATCAAACACTAATAATTATTCCAAATTAATTTTTATTTATCTATAATTTTATGAAAAAATATTATCATGTACCATTGTGTTTTTTATTTTTTATTTTTAATGGTTGTGGGGCTTATTTTAATCAGCCTTTAAGCACAGGTAAGGCTAGAATTGGTGAAAATACTTCGAGTGAAAGCATTTTAAAAAATATCTTACCTATTGAACAAACAGTTGTTGGTGTGTATAAGTTTAGAGACCAAACAGGACAGTATAAATTGATTGAAAACGGTTCTACATTTAGTACCGCTATTACACAAGGAGCAACTTCAATTTTATTAAAATCGTTAGAAGAATCTAAGTGGTTTAATCCTATTGAACGTGAAAATATTGGAAACCTATTAAATGAACGGCAAATAATTAGGTCTACTCGACAAGAATATTCAAAAAATTCTAAAAATCAAATAACGCAATTACCTCCTTTATTATTTGCAGGAATAATATTAGAAGGAGGAGTAATATCGTTTGATTCAAATATAATTACCGGAGGTTCTGGAGCACGTTATTTTGGTGTTGGTGGATCAGTACAGTATAGAGAGGATAGGATAACTATTTACTTAAGAGCTGTTTCAACATCAAGTGGTAAAATATTAAAAAATGTATATGTTTCAAAAACGATTTTGTCACAAGGAATTTCTGCTAATTTATTTAGGTACGTAAATATAAGAAGGTTATTGGAAGTTGAAACAGGAGTTACTAAAAACGAACCTACGCAGTTGGCAATTAAAGAAGCGATAGATAAAGCTGTTGAAACATTGATTATTGAAGGGATAATTGAGGGTTTATGGAAACCACAGGGTGGACAACCTGTAGTTGATGCTGTTAAAGAAAATTTTTTAAAACAAAAAGAAGAGGCTGAATCAACGGCTTTACTTGATAGAAAACTTGAAGATAGAAGAGGTAAAAATGCCATGAGTGTAACTATGAATTCGGCAAATATTGATGGAGATTATTCAAATGCTAAAACTAAATTAGGAACAAGTGTAGCCTTTAAATTTTATTTTAGTAAACCTTCATTAAATTTAAATATTGGATTTGGTTATTTTCAATTAGAAAATGAATCAGCATTTAAAAATGATTTTCTATCGTTAGACTTAAATTTGGAATATGATATATTACCCTATGATAAAGTATCTCCTTTTGTATATGGCGGTGTTGGCACTATTTCTAATTTAGATGTTTCAAATCCTTTTTTAAAGTTTCAATATGGAGTAGGGTTAGAATACCTTCCTGTGAATRATTTAGGTTTCAAATTTTTTGGAGAGCATAATTTGCTATTGAGTGATAAATTAGACGAATTGGTAAATGGTAAAAGAGACGATTATTTTTGGAGAATAGGTGTAGGCTTAAATTTTTATATAGGAAAACCATATAAAAGAGTTAAATCAGCAATTTTTTAATAACTAAAAATAATAAAAATGAAAAGAGTATTTAAGATATTAATAATATTGACTTTAAGTTTATTTTTAGGATGTAATGAAGATACTGTAGATATTATTGGAGTTGGAACCATAACTGGTAGAGTGGTTGAATCAACAAGTTTTGACCCAATAGAAAACGCAAAAGTAAGTTTAAGCCCTTCAAATAATACAGTATTTACAGATTCAGAGGGGTATTTTAGAATGGAAGAAGTAGAAGCTGGAGAATACTCAGTAAGTGCAACAAAAGAAGGATTTTTAACAAATTTTGAAGCAGCAACTGTAACTGTTGATTTAGAAGTGAATGTAATTTTTGAGATGGAGGATGATACAGCACTAAATCGCCCTCCAACAGCACCAGAGCTTAAATCTCCAACCGATGGAATCGAAGGTCAAGAACTATCATTAGAACTAATGTGGTCCTCTACAGATCCAGATAATGATCCTTTAACATATTGGTTAGAATTAAAAAATGATGCGAATAATGATATCATCAAAGTCAAAAATATTATTGATACAACGTATGTTATTTCAGATTTAAAATATGGTACTAAATATTTTTGGCAAATTGCTGCTACCGATAGTATCAATGCTGAAGTTTTGAGTTTGGTAAGTACGTTTAAAACAAAAGTAAATCCTGAAAATAGGTTTTTTTATGTTAAAAAAGGGGCTAATAATAACAGTGTTATTTACTCTTCAAACTTTATAGAAAGTGAATCTTTAGCTGAAAATTTGGTGCAGTTAACACTTGAAGATCAAAATAGTTGGAGGCCTCGAAAAAACAATGCGTCAAATTTAATTGCTTTTTTAAGAACTTTTAACAATGAAACTCATTTATTTACTATGAACCAAGATGGATCTAATATTATGCAAGTTTCAAATGTAGTTCCTCTCGCAGGATATAATTTAAATGAAATTGAATTCTCATGGTCAACAAATGGAGATAGACTTTTATACTCGAACTTTAATAAATTATATGTAATAAATAAAGATGGAAGTGGACTTGAACAAATTTATCAAACAATTGATGGAAGTTTTATTACAGAAATTGATTGGAGTAATGATGGAAGTTTCATTGCGCTTAAAACAAATGATATTGAAGGCTATAATGTAACTATATTTACTATTAATATGTCAGGGACTGTTTTAGGTACCGCTTTAGMGGGTGTTGAAGGAGCAGCAGGAGGATTGAACATATCAATAGATAACAAACTATTATTATTTACGTATGATATTTCTGGATATGAAAATTCAGATAATAGGCAATTGAACACTCGTTTGTTCATCCATGATTTTAATAGTGGAACTTCTACAGATATATCAGGAAATAAACTTGTAGGAACAAATGACTTAGACCCAAGATTTTCGCCAAATGAGGCAGAAATTATATTTGTGAATACATCAAATGATGGTATTTCTCCTAATTCAATATATAGAATTAGTGTGTCTAGTGTTGATAATGATAATAATAGAACAGCACTATTTTCAAACGCAACAATGCCTGATTGGGAATAAATTAGTACTAAATTTGTAAAAAAAAACTGAATGATATTTCATTCGGTTTTTTTATGTTTTTTTTTAAAAAAAGAAGAATTACTTTTGTAGATTAATATAACAAAGTAGCATGAGTTCAGAAATAAGCAAAAGATATAGTCAAAGAGGTGTTTCAGCTTCAAAAGAAGATGTACACAACGCTATAAAAAATGTAGATAAAGGATTATTTCCAAAAGCATTTTGCAAAATTGTACCTGATTATTTAACAAATGATAAAGATTATTGTTTAATAATGCATGCAGATGGTGCAGGAACAAAATCGTCATTAGCTTATATGTATTGGAAAGAAACAGGAGATGTATCTGTATGGAAAGGRATYGCTCAAGATGCATTRATAATGAATATTGACGATTTAATTTGTGTTGGTGCTACTGAAAATATTTTGTTATCATCTACCATTGGACGGAATAAAAATTTAATTACAGGCGAAGTAATTTCAGAAATTATTAACGGTACTGAAGAGTTGTTAAAAGACTTAAAGGAATTTGGGATTGAAATCCACTCTACAGGAGGCGAAACCGCTGATGTGGGTGATTTGGTAAGAACAATAATCGTTGACTCTACAGTAACAGCAAGGATGAAGAGAAAAGACGTTATAGACAATGCAAACATAAAACCAGGAGATGTCATTGTTGGATTGTCTTCTTATGGGCAAGCAACGTATGAAAAAGAGTATAACGGAGGAATGGGATCAAACGGGTTAACTTCAGCTCGACATGATGTGTTCGATAACTATTTAGCAGCTGCATTTCCTGAAAGTTTTGATGCTGCAGTTCCAAAGGATTTGGTTTACTCAGGAAATGTTAAATTAACGGATCCCATAGAAAATTCACCTATTAACGCAGGTAAACTGGTACTTTCTCCAACAAGGACTTATGCGCCTATAATCAAGAAAATAGTAGAAAAATATACTTCAAAAGATATTCATGGAATGGTGCATTGTAGTGGTGGTGCGCAAACAAAAATTCTTCATTTTATTGATAAYCTGCATATTGTTAAAGATAAYWTRTTTSMWMTTCCMCCGYTKTTTAAAYTMATWCAAGASCARTCKRAMACYGAMTGGAAAGAAATGTATCAGGTATTYAATWKKGGWCATCGWATGGAAWTWTATKKYKMTSCKRAARTTGCMRAWGAGATTATTAAAATTTCTAAAAGTTTTAATGTTGATGCTCAAATTATTGGHAGGGTAGAAGCCTCAGAAACTAAAAAATTAACTATAATAAGCGAGTTTGGTAAGTTTGTTTACTAATTAGATATTCGTTTAAAATTTGTAAATTTGCAATCCAATTAAAAGAAGAGGATGTTAGATAAACTAAGAATAGTACAACAACGATTTGATGAGGTTTCTGATTTAATAATCCAACCAGATATTATTTCAGATCAAAAACGTTATATAAAAATTAATAAAGAATATAAAGATTTAAGTGCGGTGATGAAAATTGCCGATGAATATAAAGTTTTGTTGAATAACATTGAAGAAGCAAAAGAAATTATTGCGGATGGATCTGATGAAGAAATGACAGAAATGGCTAAAATGGAGCTGGAAGAGGCAAGTGGTCGTTTGCCTAAATTGGAGGATGATATTAAATATATGCTGATACCAAAAGATCCAGAAGACTCCAAAAATGTTATCATAGAAATAAGGGCAGGTACAGGTGGAGATGAAGCGAGTATATTTGCGGGTGATTTGTATAGAATGTATACAAAATACTGCTCAGATAGAGGTTGGAAAGTTGAGGTTGAAGATTTAAGTGAAGGCACTTCAGGAGGTTTTAAAGAAATTATTTTTAGTGTTTCAGGGCCAGATGTTTATGGAGATATGAAGTTTGAATCTGGAGTACATCGAGTACAACGTGTTCCACAAACAGAAACTCAGGGGCGTGTGCATACTTCGGCAGCTACAGTAATGGTATTACCAGAAGCGGAAGAATTTGATATTGATTTAAAAACAAGTGATATCCGTGTAGATTATTTCTGTTCGTCAGGTCCAGGTGGACAATCTGTGAATACAACCTATTCGGCAGTTCGTTTAACGCATATTCCGTCAGGACTGGTTGCGCAATGTCAGGACCAAAAATCACAACATAAAAATAAGGATAAGGCAATGAAAGTACTACGATCTAGGTTGTATGAGCAAGAACTAGAGAAAAAGTTGGCCGCAGATTCAGAAAAAAGAAATTCWTTGGTTGCYAGTGGAGACMGATCAGCGAAAATAAGAACSTATAATTATCCTCAAGGGCGTGTTACRGARCATAGAATTGGATTGACCTTATATGATTTATCCAATGTWATTAATGGTGATATTCATAAAATTGTTGAAGAATTAAAATTGGCTGAAAATACCGAAAAGTTGAAAGCCTTAGGAGAAGTTTTATAAAAGTCCTTTAAAAAATAGTTAAAAAGCAAGAATGTAATATTCTTGCTTTTTTTTGATGTAGGACCAGCAATATGCTAAATCGAAAATAATTTTTAATAGTTTGAAAACAAAACATTCAATGTGTATTTGCGAACTTTTAAATTAAGTAATAAATATTTTTAATGAAATTCTATTTCCTATCCTATTAATTGGGTAAACTGATTCCTCTTAAGTTTTATTCATTCTCAAAAAATAAAAACTGACAAAATTTTTACATAACTTACACTAAACTATGACAACGCACTTTTAATGGAGTTATATTTTTGTTGTGAATCTAAATTTGATTCTAAACGAATGTATTAACTTAAAATCCATTGGCATGAAAGCACTAGTTACATTTTTATTCTTATTATTAATTATTGGAAGTATTAACCCTGTCAAAGCACAAAATACTGAAATATTATTTCAGCAAGGAATGATGCAAGAACAAGGTGAAGGAAATTTAAATGCAGCCCTTGAAATTTACAATCAGTTAGCCAACGATGTTTCTGTTAACCGAACAATAAGAGCAAAAGCTCTTTTACAAGCTGGGAGTTGTTATGAAAAATTGGGGAACCAAAACGCTCGGATTTCTTACCAAAAATTGATTGCAGATTTTTCAGACCAACTTGCCATTGTTGCACTTGCTAAAGAAAAGTTAAAAGGACTAAAAAAACAAATGCTAATATCCAAAAATGAGGGCATTGTGGTTAGTGAAGTTTGGTCTAATGCTCAAGATACTTATAGCGTTTCACCTGATGGACGCTATTTAAATTATATAGACTGGGATAATATTTCGATTAATTTAAAAGATCTCAAAACCGGTAAAACTCGTGTAATATCTAAAGTTGGAACTTGGATAAAACCAATGCAATTCCCGGATAAATCAATATGGTCGCCCGATGGTAAAAAACTTGCTTATTATTGGTATGGTACTAGGGGTACAGAGTTACATATAGTAAATTTTGATGGTTCTTCTGATAAGATCATTGCTAAAGGGAAAGAAGAAACTACTCCTTGGCCTGTTTCATGGACTCCTGATGGCAACTATATTTTGGCTATTACTACAGATATAATTAATAATAACAAAAACAAAAAAATAGTGCAGGTTTCAGTAAACGAGGGTACTGTTAAAATAGTAAAAGACTTTAAAAACCTTGATTGTGGATGTTCGATGGATATTTCTCCTGATAATAAATTTATTGTTTATACAATTCAGCAAAGTTGGAATTCTAAGTTAAATGATATTCGTATCATTTCTTTGGATAATACTTTGGATACTAAATTAGTATCTAATAGGGCAAATAATACGAGTCCATTATGGTCACCAAATGGGAAAGAGGTTTTATTTATGAGTGATCAATATGGTACCAATGACCTATGGAAAATTAAAGTGGAAAACGGATACCCAGTAGGTGATGCCAAAATAGTAAAATGGGATTTAGGTTTTCGCCATAATTTACTTGAAATAGCTAATGATGGGTCCATTTTTTTTGAATCTGGTAATACTAAAATAGATGTTTATATTGCTAACATGAAAAAGGATTCAAGAAGAAATTCTAAAAATCCTATTAAAATATCGACGGARGAAAGTAAAAGAAATATGAATGCTATCTGGTCGCCCAACGGACAATTTGTGTCTTACACCAGATATATGCGCTACAGAGATGGGATGTTAGGTCATAAACAACAATTTTCTATATATGACACAAAAAATGGTGAGATACAAAAACTTGACACTAAGCTATTTGGAAATATTGTGATGTATAGACCACAATGGACAAAAGACAATGAAAAATTATTAATACAAGGATTGGTAAAAGATAACTTTAAAGGAGGGTTGTTTTTGTTAAATGTAAACACTGGAAAAGAAACATCTGTAAAAACTTCTAATAATATGTCTGTCGACAAAATTAATGATATGTATCGCTCGTTTCTCTTGACTAATGATAACAATAATATCTATTATTTTTCAGAAGACAGGAAAAGTATATTGAAATATACTATTAATACAAAAAAAGAAACAACGATTCTTTCAGGAACAAAAACATTGCATTATTTTAGATTGTCAAATGATGATTTAAAGATAGCGTTTGGTTATTGGTTCAATAATGATAAAGGATTGTATACAGTTTCTACATCTGGTGGTGAAAAGAAGAAAATCATGGAATTTGAAGAGTGCGATTGTGCAGATAATTTAATTGCGTGGGGAAAGAACGACGAGTACCTATATTTTAAGCGTGGGAAATTTCGGGATTTTAAAAAACTAATGCGAATTTCAGTTGAAGGGGGTATTCCAGAAGAGGTAATGGTTTTTAAAGACATTTTCAATGCTGGAACAATAACACAAGTAAACATAAGTCCTGATGAAGAAAAAATATTGGTTGAATTACAAGTAGGAAGTGATTCAGTTTGGAAATTGGAAGGTGTTTTCGACGAATAGGAGAACTTCCCTAAAGAAATTGTAAATTAGTCATACTTTACCATAAAGTTTCATACATGTGAGTTCGTTTTTTGCCAAAGGTTCCAAATTAATACTTATTTTTTTCCTAACCATATTTGTTTCAGGAAGTATCCTTACCTATTTAAGTATTCAGAACATTTCTAATTATAAGGAATTGACAGAGAAAAAAGTAATTGAAGAAGAGTTGGCTTTGGCAGAAAGGTTTTCGAAAGATTTTCAGAATGAACTTACAGCAATGATCCAAATATTTACAAATTATGTACAGGATGATTCGCTTGTTAATTTAGACCGTTTAAAAAATACGGTTACTATGCAAGAAATCAAATATCGATTTGCATTGGATAAAAATGGGGTCTATCATTGGCCTCATTTTGTGAATAATAAATTCAAAATAAATACCAAAACCTCATCCAATTCTTATATACTAAATCTCAAAAAAGCAGAGAACAATGAATTCATTCTCAGAGATTTTAAAAATGCAAAAAAAAATTATTTAAAAACTTTAATCATTGCTAAAAACAAGTCCGATTCCGTTTACGTCTTCAATGCGCTTGCTCGCTTGTATGTGAAATTGGATCAACCTAAAAAAGCTGTTTATTATTACACTAAAATCATCAATGATTTTGGAAATACCACCAACAATTTTAGATTTCCCTATGCCTACTTTGCTGCCTCTAAATTATTAACTATCCAAAATGTCGATTTGAACACAGAAATTAAAAAACCTCTTATTTCTTTTTTAATAAAATTGTCAGATGGAAGTATACCACTCAATGATAGTTCAGCCGAACTTTTATCTCAAATTGCTGTCTGGGCACAACAACTAACAGCAAAAAAAGATGTAGAACTTATTGAAAACCTGATAGCCAGAACCAACGTTTTTATTGATGGATTCAACAATTACAATAAGCCTGTCTTTGATATATTACAAACAAATGATTCAACGAGCACTACTGAACGAATTGATGATTTTTATGTAATTAAACCACTTTCAGAGAAATATGATGAATTGTTTCTTTTCAAAAAAAATAAGATAATTTCTTTTGGATTTTCTGTAAGTTTAATGGTCATTTTTGATCTGGTTGTTCAAAATCAGGTATCTGACAATATGAATTTTCAATATCAGATAAAATTAATACCGAACGATAGAATTGGTTATACGACAAGCTCCTATTTAGAAACATCCTCAAACTTTTCTCCGTATTTTACAAATCATAAAGTTCAAATTAATTTATTGAATGAAGAGATTGTAGAAGAATATGTGTTTAGAAAGAAATTATTTTATGGATTAGGATTAATGTTATTGTTAGGCACCATGATTTTGGGACTTGTAGTTTTAATCCAAGATGTACAACGAAAAAAACACATGGCTAAATTAAGAGATGATTTTGTTTCGAATGTTACGCATGAGTTAAAAACACCACTAACATCTATTAATATGTTTGCAGATTCCATTTTATTGGGAAGAGTTAAAACTGACAAAGATTTAAAGAAATATGCAAACATCATTGTAAAAGAAAGTGAGAAACTGAAAAGAATGATTACTAACATTCTTGATTTTTCAAAAACTGAAAATGATAAACTAGCCTACAATTTAAAAGAATGCAATCTTTCTGAAATTGTAATAGCTACTCTTGAAGAAATGAAATATTGGCTAGAAATAAATAGCTTTAAAACAACTGTTGAGGTCGAAAAAAATGTTATTGTAATGGCAGATGCTGAAGGCATCCAACAGGCTTTGTACAACTTGATAAGTAATGCTATTAAATTCTCAATATCCAAAAAAGAATTGCATATTCGTTTATTTAAAAAAGATTTCAATACATTTTTAGAAATTGAAGATTCAGGAATTGGTATTCCTAAAGAAAATATAGGGCATATCTTTGATAAATTTTATCGTGTTAATTCAAAAGAAAATGAGACCATCAGTGGAACTGGCCTTGGATTAACTGTGACCCGTGATATTATTGAAGCTCAAAACGGACAATTAAAAGTTAATAGTACTTTTGGTAAAGGAAGTAAATTTACCATTATAATAACCACTTAGAACAAGCATCGTATGGACAGGTTAAAACATATTTTGGTTATTGAAGACGACATGAGCATCCTTATTGGATTAAAAGATAATTTAGAAAGTGAAGGGTATCTGGTCTCTACATCTACAAATGGTGTAGAGGGATTAAAAATGGCAATTGAAAATGAGGTGGATTTATTAATTCTGGACGTCATGCTTCCCGGAATGAATGGATTTGAAATTTGCAAAAAGATCAAGATCAAAAGACCTTTGCTCCCTGTCTTAATGCTTACTGCAAGAAGTTCTGAAATCGATAAAATAGCCGGATTGGATTATGGAGCAGATGATTATATGAGCAAACCATTTAGTATTGCTGAATTGTTAGCTAGGATACGGGCTATCTTGAGAAGAACTTATCCATCAATTAAGAAATTGGAAAGATATACTTTTGGAAAAGTAAGCATAGACTTTAAAAAAATGGAGGCTCAATTTAATGGAGGGAAATTGCATTTTTCCAGGAAAGAATTTGCCATTTTAAACTATTTAATTCAACACGAAGGAGAAGTAATCCACAGACACGATTTGTTGAACAATGTTTGGGGTTATAATAAAATTCCAACTACAAGAACTGTTGATAATTTTATTTTAGATATCAGAAAAAAAATTGAAGAAGTCCCTTCACAACCAAAACATATTGTAAGTATCAGTGGTGTTGGGTACAGATTCAATTATTAAAATAGAGTTTACTTATTCATCAAAATACGCTAAAAATGAACAGTTGATGAATGGTGCTCTTCTCAGAATATAAAATGATATTTTCAGGAGAACTTTTTGACTATCAAATATGACAAAAAAATCCCGAACAACTGTTCGGGATTTTTTAATATAAGCAAGAAATTAAAAATCTATTTTACTGTATCTACAATTGCCTTGAAAGCTTCTGGGTTGTTCATAGCTAAATCTGCAAGAACCTTACGRTTCAATTCAATATTATTAGCTTTTACTTTTCCCATAAACTGTGAATAAGACAWTCCATACTGACGAGCTCCAGCGTTAATACGTTGGATCCATAAAGCACGGAAAGTTCTCTTTTTGTTTTTACGGTCTCTATAAGAATATAGCATTGCTTTTTCAACCGCATTTTTTGCTACTGTATAAACGTTTTTTCTACGTCCGAAGTAACCTTTTGCTTGCTTCAATATCTTTTTTCTTCTAGCTCTTGAAGCAACTGAATTTACTGATCTTGGCATAATTTYAANTTNTTTTTTNGTAGTAGGCGTCAAATARTATTTGAACTTRTATTAGCACTACTCCAAGGTTAATAATTAAATTCCCTTTAACTTTATTATTTTAAAGYTAATTGTTGTAAAACGTTCGCTCTATCKGMTTTATGWACTAAACCATCATGAGTTAACTTTAATTTACGTTTTTTACTCTTTTTAGTCAAAATATGACTTTTAAAAGCGTGTTTCCTTTTAATTTTYCCAGAGGCMGTAAGCTTAAAACGCTTTTTGGCACTAGATTTGGTTTTCATTTTAGGCATCTTTCTTCTACTTTTTTNATCTTGCTTATTCTTTTATTTCTTTTTTGGAGCTARRTACATWATCATACGTTTACCTTCTAACTTWGGCATTTGCTCTACTTTACCAWATTCTTCAAGTTCTGTTGCTAATCTTAAAAGTAAKATGTGTCCTTGATCTTTATAAATGATAGATCTACCTTTAAAAAACACAAATGCTTTWARYTTYGCWCCRTCTTKTAAAAAYTTWWYAGCATGYTTCTTTTTAAAYTSAWAGTCATRWTCRTCWGTATTWGGWCCAAAWCKAATTTCTTTAAYMAYWACTTTAGTTGCTTTAGATTTTTGAGCCTTCTCTCTCTTCTTTTGTTCGTATAGAAACTTTTTATAATCTATTATTTTGCAAACAGGCGGAACCGCTTTGGGAGAAATTTCTACCAAATCTAATTCTTGCTCTCTAGCCAATGATTTTGCTTTTGAAATTGAATATACACCAACTTCAACGTTATCACCAACTAAACGTACTTCATCAACATATGTAATTTTCTCATTAATTCTATGTTGATCTTCTTTGATTATTCTCCAAGGTCTTCTTCCCCCTGATCTTCTTTTAATTGCTATGGCTTCAAAATTTAAATTAAACTTAAAATATTTCTAATGTACTATTTATTTCTTTAGTAATAATAGATATAAATTCATTAATAGTTAATGTTCCTATATCACCTTCTCCTTGTTTTCTTACAGATACAATACTGTTCTTCTCTTCCTGTTCCCCTACAATAAGCATAAACGGTATTTTATTTAACTCGGCATCTCTAATCTTTCTACCCGTTTTTTCGTTTCTGTCGTCTATAAGGGCGCGAATTTCGGAATTTTCTAGCAAATGTAAAACATTTTCTGCATATTTTTGATATTTCTCRCTAATTGGTAGAATAATAACYTGTTCTGGAGTTAACCATAATGGGAATTTTCCGSYWGTATGCTCYAATAAAACAGCAATRAATCGCTCCATAGATCCAAAAGGTGCTCTATGGATCATTACAGGTCTATGCARTTTATTATCYGMWCCTTTATARGTTARRTCAAATCGCTCAGGTAAGTTATARTCAACTTGTATRGTTCCTAATTGCCAASTTCTKCCYAAGGCRTCTTTMACCATAAAATCTAATTTAGGACCGTAAAAMGCAGCTTCRCCATATTCAACAACATAATYYAAYCCTTTTTCCTTAACWGCRTTTAAAATKGCRTTTTCGGCYTTTTCCCAATTTTCATCACTCCCGATATATTTATCACTTTTTTCTTTATCCCTTAGAGAAACTTGTGTCGTGAAATTTTCAAAGCTTAAAGATTTGAAAACATATAAAACTAAATCGATAACCGATTTAAACTCTTCGTTTAATTGATCTGGAGTACAAAATATATGTGCATCATCTTGGGTAAAACACCTAACCCGTGTTAATCCATGCAATTCACCACTTTGTTCATATCTATATACAGTTCCAAATTCAGCAAATCGTTTAGGTAATTCTTTATATGAATAGGGCTTATGATTGTAAATTTCACAATGGTGAGGACAATTCATAGGTTTTAATAAATACTCTTCATCCATTTTAGGAGTTTTGATAGGTTGAAAACTATCTTCTCCATATTTTTCATAATGACCAGATGTAACATAGAGTTCTTTTTGACCGATATGAGGTGTTATGACCATTTCATAACCAGCTTTCTTTTGAGCTTTTTTTAGGAAATTTTCTAATCGTTCACGTAGTGCAGCACCTTTTGGAAGCCACAAAGGTAATCCCTGACCAACTTTTGCTGAAAAAGTGAAAAGCTCTAATTCTTTTCCTAGTTTTCTGTGGTCTCTCTTTTTAGCTTCTTCTAACAATGCTAAGTATTCAGTAAGCATTTTTTGTTTTGGGAACGAAACACCATAGATGCGTGTWWGCTGATTGTTTTTTTCATCACCWCGCCAATAAGCTCCAGCAACACTCATTACTTTTACAGCTTTTATAATACCAGTAGTAGGAATGTGTCCTCCACGGCATAAATCTGTAAAATCTGAATGGTCACAAAAAGTGATTTCTCCGTCATTCAAATTTTCAATCAATTCAACTTTATATTGATTGTTTTGACCTTTATATAAATTTAATGCGTCCTTTTTCGAAACTTCACGCATTTTGAACTCATGTTTTCCACGAGCCAGTTCAAGCATTTTTTGTTCAATTGTTTTAAAATCCTTATCAGTAATCACATCATCACCCAAATCAACGTCATAATAAAAACCATTTTCAATAGCAGGACCAATAGTTAACTTTACATTAGGATATAATACCGTAATCGCTTGTGCTAATACATGTGCTGAAGAGTGCCAAAAGGTCTTTTTCCCTTCGGTGTCATTAAAAGTGAATAATGTTAAACTTCCATTTTTGTTCAATGGAGTAGAAGATTCTACTATGGTATCATTGAATTTAGCTGATATTACATTTCTTGCAAACCCTTCACTTATGCTTTTAGCAACATCCATTGGTGTGCTTCCGCTTTCAAAATCTTTAATTGTTCCGTCTGGTAGCGTTATTTGAATCATATTTTTTTATTAAAGTTGCAAAGGTATTAGAAAACTATCATTTGCGCAATATCTTTTTGTAATCAAAGTGAATGTTTCTTTAACTTTTATTATACCATATTAACATGTAGGTAAATGAGAACACATTTAAAATTGTTTGAATGTATGTTTATCCAAAAAAAATATCTTTTTTTTGAAGTGTAATAAGCCTAATTTCAGGCACGTAAAATTATAATTTAATTTTCTTCAAAAAAAGGGGTTAAAAAGGTTGTGTGAGTGTTAAAAAAGGTATTACATTTGCGACCGCTAATAAGGGATATTATTGGCATTAAGTTCAGCGGACATAGTGGATTGGAAAAACTTTAAAAAAAGACAATTTTTTTAGTTAATAATTGGGAAAAAGTTTTTACATTTGCAGCCCGCTAACAAGGAGAGAGTTTAGGGAAAAAGTTCAGAAAACATAGTGTAAAAAAAACTTTAAAAAAACTAATTATTTATTTGGTGGTTAGGAAAAAGGTTTTACATTTGCAGCCGCTTAGAGGAGCAGGCAAAATTGACAAGAGGGATTTTGGAATGATTTAAAAAAAAGATCAGTTAGTTCGATTCTAACATTTCGACAAGAAGTTCATTGAAAATATTGAAATTGACAGCGTAAATTGAGTAAGAACCTAAGATTATTCTTAGACAATTCTTTTGAGAAACTATAACATCGTACATTATTAAAAATACATACGATGAAGAGTTTGATCCTGGCTCAGGATGAACGCTAGCGGCAGGCTTAACACATGCAAGTCGAGGGGTAACAGGGAGAAGCTTGCTTTTCCGCTGACGACCGGCGCACGGGTGCGTAACGCGTATAGAACCTACCTTTTACAGGGGAATAGCCCAGAGAAATTTGGATTAATGCYCCATAGTATTATAARATGGCATCATTTAATAATTAAACATTTATGGGTAAAAGATGGCTATGCGTTCTATTAGCTAGATGGTAAGGTAACGGCTTACCATGGCAACGATAGATAGGGGTCCTGAGAGGGAGATCCCCCACACTGGTACTGAGACACGGACCAGACTCCTACGGGAGGCAGCAGTGAGGAATATTGGACAATGGAGGCAACTCTGATCCAGCCATGCCGCGTGCAGGAAGACGGCCCTATGGGTTGTAAACTGCTTTTATACAGGAAGAAACCTTTCCACGTGTGGGAAGCTGACGGTACTGTAAGAATAAGCACCGGCTAACTCCGTGCCAGCAGCCGCGGTAATACGGAGGGTGCAAGCGTTATCCGGAATCATTGGGTTTAAAGGGTCCGTAGGCGGACTAATAAGTCAGGGGTGAAATCCCACAGCTTAACTGTGGAACTGCCTTTGATACTGTTAGTCTTGAATTATATGGAAGTAGATAGAATGTGTAGTGTAGCGGTGAAATGCTTAGAGATTACACAGAATACCGATTGCGAAGGCAGTCTACTACGTATATATTGACGCTAATGGACGAAAGCGTGGGGAGCGAACAGGATTAGATACCCTGGTAGTCCACGCCGTAAACGATGGACACTAGTTGTTGGATTTATTCAGTGACTAAGCGAAAGTGATAAGTGTCCCACCTGGGGAGTACGATCGCAAGATTGAAACTCAAAGGAATTGACGGGGGCCCGCACAAGCGGTGGAGCATGTGGTTTAATTCGATGATACGCGAGGAACCTTACCAGGGCTTAAATGTAGRWTGMMWKNGCTAGRRAWMKMKMYNTTCTTCGGACWAYYTACAAGGTGCTGCATGGTTGTCGTCAGCTCGTGCYGTGARGTGTCRGGTTAAGTCCYATAACGAGCGCAACCCCTRYCKYTAGTTGCCAGCRAGTAAWGTYGGGGACTCTARMGRGACTGCCGGTGCAAACCGCGAGGAAGGTGGGGATGACGTCAAATCATCACGGCCCTTACGTCCTGGGCTACACACGTGCTACAATGGTATGRACARAGRGCAGCCACYKGGYGACMRGGAGCGAATCYWYAAAYCATATCWCAGTTCGGATYGGAGTCTGCAACTCGACTCCRTGAAGCTGGAATCGCTAGTAATCGCRYATCAGCCATGRYGCGGTGAATACGTTCCCGGGCCTTGTACACACCGCCCGTCAAGCCATGGAAGCTGGGAGTACCTGAAGTCGGTCACCGCAAGGAGCCGCCTAGGGTAAAACTGGTAACTAGGGCTAAGTCGTAACAAGGTAGCCGTACCGGAAGGTGCGGCTGGAACACCTCCTTTCTAGAGAAAGAGATGTTAAGTTACGAAAGAAGAATTGTTTCTTACTTAATGCTGTCAATTTTATAACATATTGTAWAAACTTTCTAGAGTCTCGTAGCTCAGCTGGTTAGAGCGCTACACTGATAATGTAGAGGTCGGCAGTTCGAGTCTGCCCGGGACTACAAGAAGTTTTACAATTAGGAAATTCTAGATGTTGGGAATTAGTTTTAAGTGTTGAATGTTAAGTTTTAAATAAACGCAACAACAACTAAAAACTCAAAACTAAGAACTCAATACTAAAATTTGGGGGATTAGCTCAGCTGGCTAGAGCGCCTGCCTTGCACGCAGGAGGTCATCGGTTCGACTCCGATATTCTCCACTATGAATGCCTTAAACGGCAGAATCGGAATGAGAGAAATTAAAAAAGCTTGCTTTTTATAGTTTCAGGAATGAGATTCTTTTAATGCATTCTCAAAATTGAAGTTTGAGGAGCAACGTAAGTTACTCCGATGGCTGAAAATTTTGGACAAAGTTCATTGACATATTGAAAAAATGATATCGTAAAAATCAAAAAATAATAAAAAGTTAAATTTTTATTAAGCTATATATAGAAATATGTATAAACAAATATAAAAAAGCAAAAAGCATAAAAAGCTAAATAAGGGCGTATGGCGGATGCCTAGGCTCTCAGAGGCGATGAAGGACGTGATAAGCTGCGAAAAGCTGCGGGGATCAGCACACATGAATTGATCCGCAGATATCCGAATGGGGCAACCCGGTATGTTGAAGACATATCACCTCGCAAGAGGGGCAAACCCGGTGAACTGAAACATCTAAGTAACCGGAGGAAGAGAAAACAATAGTGATTCCGATAGTAGCGGCGAGCGAAATTGGATTAGCCCAAACCTATATTGTTACGGCAATATAGGGGTTGTAGGACCACGACATTTGATGCTAAGCGAATTAGAACAGTTTGGAAAGACTGGCCAAAGAAGGTGATAGCCCTGTACAAGTAAGCGAAGTTATTGATAGTGGTATCCTGAGTAGTGCGGGACACGAGTAATCCTGTATGAATCCACCGGGACCATCCGGTAAGGCTAAATACTCCTGAGAGACCGATAGTGAACTAGTACCGTGAGGGAAAGGTGAAAAGAACCCTGAATAAGGGAGTGAAATAGATCCTGAAACCATACGCTTACAAGCGGTCGGAGCCCTTTGGGGTGACGGCGTGCCTTTTGCATAATGAGCCTACGAGTTACCGTTTCTAGCAAGGTTAAGCACTTCAGGTGCGGATCCGTAGCGAAAGCGAGTCTGAATAGGGCGATATAGTTAGTGGCGGTAGACGCGAAACCGTGTGATCTACCCATGGGCAGGGTGAAGCTGTAGTAACATACAGTGGAGGCCCGAACCCGTTGACGTTGAAAAGTCTTGGGATGACCTGTGGGTAGGGGTGAAAGGCCAATCAAACTCGGAAATAGCTCGTACTCCCCGAAATGCATTTAGGTGCAGCGTTTAAATAGTTTTATAGAGGTAGAGCTACTGATTGGATGCGGGGGCTTCACCGCCTACCAATTCCTGACAAACTCCGAATGCTATAAAATGTTTTTAAGCAGTGAGGGCATGGGTGCTAAGGTCCATGTCCGAGAGGGAAAGAACCCGGATCACCAGCTAAGGTCCCAAAGTATATACTAAGTTGATATAACGCGGTGGAACTGCACAGACAGCCAGGATGTTGGCTTGGAAGCAGCCATTCATTTAAAGAGTGCGTAACAGCTCACTGGTCGAGCGGTTCTGCATGGATAATGATCGGGCATAAGTATATCACCGAAGCTGTGACTTCTATTTATAGAGGGGTAGGGGAGCATTGTAGTGCCGCTGAAGGTTGATCGTAAGGTCTGCTGGAGGAGCTACAAACGAAAATGTAGGCATAAGTAACGATAATGCGGGCGAGAAACCCGCACGCCGAAAGACCAAGGTTTCCCCAGCTATGCTAATCAGCTGGGGGTCAGTCGGGACCTAACGCGAACCCGAAGGGGGTAGTGGATGGACAACAGGTTAATATTCCTGTACCTGCTCACATTAAAAGTGACGGGGATGTGGCGTTGGTGCGTGCAGACGGAATTGCACGTTGAAGGGAGTGGTAACACCCCGATAGTACACCAAGACTTCGGTCGCGGTGATAATCCAGCTTAACATCCTCCGAGAAAAACAAGTGAAGCAGCCCGTACCGTAAACCGACACAGGTGGTTGGGATGAGTATTCTAAGGCGCTCGAGAGATTCATGGCTAAGGAACTAGGCAAAATAGACCCGTAACTTCGGGAGAAGGGTCGCCCCCTGTTAAAGGGGGGCCGCAGTGAAGAGGTCCAGGCGACTGTTTATCAAAAACACAGGGCTCTGCAAAATCGAAAGATGAAGTATAGGGCCTGACACCTGCCCGGTGCCGGAAGGTTAAGAGGAGATGTTATCTTCGGAGAAGCATTGAATTGAAGCCCCGGTAAACGGCGGCCGTAACTATAACGGTCCTAAGGTAGCGAAATTCCTTGTCGGGTAAGTTCCGACCTGCACGAATGGTGCAACGATCTGGACACTGTCTCRGCCATGAGCTCGGTGAAATTGTAGTATCGGTGAAGATGCCGRTTACCCGCWRYGGGACGAAAAGACCCCGTGMACCTTTACTATAGCTTMGTATTGRYYTTGGAYAAGKRATGTGTAGGATAGSTGGGAGRCWWTGAAGYGGCGTCGCTAGGCGTTGTGGAGYCRYYSTTGAAATACCASCCTTYGYTTRTCYRGRRYCTAACYCWSWDAWGRGNGANCAGTGCKTGGTGGGTAGTTTGACTGGGGTGGTCGCCTCCAAAAGAGTAACGGAGGCTTCTAAAGGTRCCCTCARTACGGTTGGYAATCGTGYGTAGAGTGCAATGGCAYAAGGGTGCTTGACTGWGAGACMTACARGTCGAWCAGGTWSGAAASWAGAGCATAGTGATCCGGTGGTTCCGYATGGAAGGGCCATCGCTCAAAGGATAAAAGGTACGCCGGGGATAACAGGCTGATCTCCCCCAAGAGCTCAYATCGACGGGGRGGTTTGGCACCTCGATGTCGGCTCRTCACATCCTGGGGCTGRAGMAGGTCCCAAGGGTACGGCTGTTCGCCGTTTAAAGTGGTACGCGAGCTGGGTTCAGAACGTCGTGAGACAGTTCGGTCCCTATCTGCCGTGGGCGTTGGATGATTGAGGAGAGTTGCCCCTAGTACGAGAGGACCGGGGTGAACGAACCACTAGTGTACCAGTTGTTCTGCCAAGAGCATCGCTGGGTAGCTACGTTCGGATGAGATAACCGCTGAAAGCATCTAAGCGGGAAGCCAACTCCAAGATGAATCATCCCTGAAGATCCGCAGAAGACTACTGCGTTGATAGGCTGGGTGTGTAAGTGATGAAAGTCATTTAGCTGACCAGTACTAATAGATCGTTTGTATTTACTTTATTCTTCTAATAGGTACTACCTTATTAAGTGCACATGCATATTAATAAGAGAGAACTTCTTGTAAGATTGTAATTTACACAAAACAACATGAATCAACTCTAAATTGAACGTTTAGACTCTTAACAATACTAAGTTTCTCAAAGCTACAAAGCTTAGAGAGCTAATCACACATTGGTGTGCTTATCTCTCTTAGTGGTGGGGCTAGAGGGAGGGTCATACCCAGCTCCATTCCGAACCTGGAAGTCAAGCCTCCCATCGCCGATAATACTGCAGGCTACGTCTGTGGAAATGTAGGTCGCTGCCACTTTGAGTTATACAACCCATACAATTTATTCCCTTTCTTTATGCAACAATCAATCTATAATCTTGTTACCTTCAATTTAAAAATCTTTAAAAGATTAACTTTTAATGAGAAATCAAAAATATTGACAAGAGAGGCTAAGTAGATGACACTATTATAATGGGTTTTTTAGATATATTTTGTCTCCTTCTTTTATAATGCCACCTTGTAAAACTTTTGCAAAGATTCCTCTATCATTTTTTAATAATGTTGGTAATTTCTTGTCAATATTTGATAAATGATCACATAAGGTACAGTTTTGACTTATCTCTAAAATGACATTACCTACTTGTAATTTTTGACCCATGGACAAATGGTATGGATTATAGTCAATGAGTAGATTCTCCCCCAATGAGCCGTAAGACATATCTATATTGGTTTTTTTTGCCAAAATATAGCTTTCTCTAGAAGTAATTAGAACAGATCTTTGAATAGACTTATTATAGTATTTATCTTCAATAATRCCTTTTTCATCAAGAGTAAGTATCTTTGTCTCTTTTCTGCTTAGCATTCCTTCTTTGGATATAAATAGTGTAATAATAGTACCAATAGATGATTTCATATGTTTACTCCTTGCTTATTTATAATGATATCTGAATATTGATAATCTTAAAATACCTAAAGTGAACATAAATACTTTGATATGCCTACACTATGCTAAGTATAGGATATTTTATATTATAGAGAATCTTTTGATTAATCGAGATTTTGTACAAATCAATATAAAACAGGAGTATATCTGATGATAATAATAAGTATTTTTTATGATAAGTATACTAATAGGAATAAGTTATCAATATAAACGGATAAACAATAGTTTTTCTTATGATTTTTATTTAATTAATATATAATAGAATACATGACTTTTCAATAGTCAGTCTCTAGTCATATAAAAAATAAGGAGGAGTTATGAATAAAATAATCACAGTCTCTAAAGATAATAAAGTATTACCTGAGGTAAAAAATCAATCAGAGAGAAGAAACTTTTTTAGAAAAACAGCAGTTTATTCAATGAGTGCATTAGCCGCTGCAAGCGTATTGGCACCAGTAAAAGTCAAGGCAGAGAAACATCWTGGTAAAGGGGATCCTGCCATATTAGAAGAGCAGATATGGGGTACCACGTTTGGATATCCTGTAACGCATAACTTATATGGTTTACCTTCTCCCTATGAAAGCAACGTCACAAGAAGAACAACGGAACTACTTTCTTCTGGAAATATGTATGCATCAATCGCGGTTAGTCCAATTCACGAATTAAGTGGGATTATTACACCTAATGGTCTTTTTTTTAATCGCTGTCATGGGGGTACTGCAGAAATTGATCCAAACAAGCATCGTTTGATGATTCATGGATTGGTTGAAAAGCCATTAGTTTTGACTATGGATGAACTTAAAAGATATCCAAGTGTAAGTAGAATTCATTTTATTGAATGTCCTGCAAATGGTGGTCCGGAATGGAGAAATCCTCAATTTCCTTCCATTCAATTTGCTAAAGGCTTTATGTCTTGTGCTGAATGGACAGGTGTTTACATTAAGGATATTCTTAAAAATCTTGGGCTTAAACCAGAAGCTAAATGGATGCTTGCTGAAGGTATGGACAATTCACATATGGGAAGAACGGTTCCTATAGATAAAGTACTTGATGATGCGATGATTGTTTGGGGTCAAAATGGTGAAGCATTAAGACCAGAACAGGGATATCCTATTCGTTTACTTCTTCCAGGTTGGGAAGGTAACTTAATGGTTAAATGGTTGGGACGCCTTGAATTTGCATCTGAGCCTTTTTATGCTAAAGAAGAAACAGCGAAATACACTGCGCTTAAGCAAAGCGGAAAGGCAATTCAGCATTTTTATGCAAATGAAGTTAATTCTGTTATTACTTCTCCTTGTCCAGAAAGACCATGGACAGACCTTAAAAAGGGAGATGTAATAGAGATAGAAGGTTTAGCGTGGTCAGGAATGGGTACCATTAAAGGTGTGGATATTTCACTTGATGGGGGCAAAAATTGGAAAGAATCAAGCCTTAAAGGTTTGATATTGCCACAAGCATGGACGCGATTTTCYTTTATTTATAAATATGAAGGGAAGCCTTTATTCCTTTCGAGCCGTGCAAGAGATGATGCTGGATATGTTCAGCCAAGTGTCAAACAAGAAAGAGATGCCGTAGGTGTTGAAGGTGTATATCATCGAAATGGAATCCATACGTGGGAAGTAACAACTGAGGGGGAGGTAAAGAATGTTCAGATCTTATCATAAGTTATTAGTAGTAATTACACTGGTTGCCATAGCAACTACAACAGTTGTATTTGCTGGAGACAAGACAGTATCACGTAACTATAAAAATGGCAAAAAAGTGATTGATGGAGGTATGACCTACCCCGTTCATAATGGGAGAACAGCATCTTATTATGTAAATGAAAAAGCACATGGTGGTGTAGTGAATTTTGGAAGAAAAGCAACTACTGATGAAATAAAGGCTTGGGATATTGATGTGATGCCTGATGGTACAGGTTTACCTGAAGGAGAAGGATCTGTTGAAGAAGGAGATGAAATTTACGAAGYAAAATGTGCTTCATGTCACTTTGATTTTGGTTCAGGTGGCTCAGGTTATCCTGCCTTGCAGCAGGGTAATGCATATGAAGGACAAAAAACATTAACCAATCAGAGATTAAACCCTGATGATGATGGTCCGCAGCGTAACTTTGGTTCATACTGGCCACAAGCAAGTACTCTCTGGTGGTATATTCAGACAGGYATGCCTCATCCTGCACCAATGTCTTTAAGTGATGATGAAACATATGCACTTGTGGCATATACTTTATCTATCAATGAAATTAAAATTGATGGTGAAGAACTGGATGATGAGTATGTTCTCAATAGAGAAAAGTTCTTAAAAATTGTTATGCCTAACAAGGATGGGTTTGAACCAAAGATTGATGGACCTCAAGGCTTAGAGAATGCACGTAAATATTTTGACAATCCTAAAAACTTTGGGGGTATTAAAGAAAGATGTATGAAAAATTGTTTTGACGGGGAAGCTGTTGTTGCTCGTATACAGGGRGTTGGAATTAGTGAGTACTCTCCCCCTATTTCAATTAAAAAAGAGAAACCTGCACCACAAGAGAGTGGAATTACTGAGCATCCTGGTAAAAAAGGCTATACAGCATCATGTGCAGTATGTCACACAACAGATGCTATGGGTGCACCAGCAGTTGGAGACAAGGAAGCATGGGATGCAGCGCTTAAAAAAGGTTTAGATAAAGTAAAATATAATGCGATACATGGAATCAATGGAATGCCTCCTAAAGGAGGAGCTTCTCTACCTGATGAAAAGATAAATGAAATCGTAGAGTATATGATTGAGGCTAGTAAATAAGGGTGAATTATCACACTTATTACACAATAGTTAGATAGAATAATGATATGAGGTTGGGATACCTGACCTTTTATCTAAGTTATATATAAAGGAAATAAAATGGATAGAAGAGAATTTTTAAATTTGAGTGTGGTTGTAGCAGTAGCTATACCAGCAAGTTTGTCAGCAATTGATTTTAGAGCAACTAAACCTGATACATGGACTGCGCATAATGTAGCTGACAGTATCAAGGCACTTTATGGTGATGTAAAACTAGAAGAGAGTGGTGTAAAAGTGAAGGCACCTAAAGTAGCAAGTAATGGTGGAGCTATCCCTGTAACAGTTAAGTCGGATATTCCTGCGAAGACAGTTTCTCTTTTTCAAGATGCAAACCCCGAGGCTACAGTGGCAGTATTTACGGTACCTGAAGGTGGTATTGTAGATTATATGYTGAAAATTAAAATGAAAGCATCTGGAAAAATCACAGCAGTTGTTGAAGGTGTAGATGGTRAGTTTTATGTCGGTTCACAAGCGCTTGAAGTTGCCTTAGGTGGATGTGAGGGRTAATTCTCAAGAAGAGAAGAGAGACACTGGTTTAATAAGTTCGAGAGCATTTTGTTAAAGATGTTTAGAGCAGGAGAATAATACAATATAAATAAAGGAATATTATGGCTAATATGAAAATTAAAGCAAAATTAAAGGGTGATATCGTAAATGTAAAAGTTATGGCAAAACATAACATGCTTACGTACGACCAAGCGAAGAAAAAAGGTGTGGATGCAAACTTTATCACACATTTTAGTGCAAAAGTAGGAGACAAAGTAGTGTATGATGTATCTACAAGTCAGTTTTTATCAAAGAATCCTATGTTTAAATTTAAATTTAGAGGAGCAGCAAAAGGTGAAAAAGTAGTAATTACCTGGGTTGATCTTAAAGGAAATACGGTAACAGAAGAGAAAAAAATTAAATAATAACTGATACTAGCCATGCAATATTATATGTTGCATAGGCATATTTACGAGTAATAGTGTGTAATACTAATTTACTCTAAGAACCTTGTGTATTTCAAACCAATGTACTTCTATTCTTTCAAGTGTGGCCTTTTTCCTTTGGTTAAAATGTTCCGTCATATCGAAAGTATCTTTACCATATCCCTCTTTATATGCTTTAATAAATGAAGCATAGATATCTTCTTTCATCGCAGTAATTTGATACGTAACTTTGTCATAGATGAGATGATCAACTACTATCTGTTCTCTTTGTAGCTCATTAAGATTAATACTGCCGTAACGTTCTTTTTTTTCTAAAATCATATTCATCTCAGTATAGGCTCTCATGGATGCAAACATATGTTCAAGTTGCATAAGTGGTACATCTGAGACTGTAAATACTGTGGCTAACTTTTGTGTGTAGCCCCAAGAGCCAGATATATCTAAGTTTACATCAAAGGCAGACTTGAGGATGGCTTTAAGGTCACCGTTGCTCTTGAGTACTTCGAAGTGAGGCATCTTTTAGAGTCCGGCCTCTGTGATAGCTTCTGTTCTAGCATGGGCGATGAGTGGCTCAAACACAAGTTTTAAATTGCCATTATTCATGATATCATCAAGCGMGTAAAGRGTCAGTCCTATGCGGTGATCTGTGAGTCTATTTTGTGGGTAGTTGTAGGTTCGTATCTTTTCAGAACGTGAACCTGAACCAACCTGAAGTTTTCTTTGACTAGATGATGCATCTAATTGTTTTTGGAGCTCTGCCTCATAAACTCTGGCCTTAAGTACTTTCATCGCTTTGGCTTTATTTTTGTGTTGAGACTTTTCATCTTGAATAGCTGCAACAATACCTGTAGGAATGTGTGTAAGTCGTACAGCTGAGTCTGTTGTGTTGACGGATTGCCCTCCACATCCACTTGAACGATAGGTATCCATTTTAATCTCATTAGGTTTTATATCTACTTCTACATCATCAACTTCTGGTATGACTGCTACAGTGATAGCCGAAGTATGTACTCGTCCTTGCGTCTCTGTGTCTGGGACACGTTGGACACGATGTATACCTGCATCATACTTGAGCGTTGCATAGACTGATTCCCCACTAATTTGTGCTATGAGCTCTTTATATCCACCGGCAGTGCCGTCAGAAGATGACATGATTTCTATTTTCCATCCTACTTGTTCTGCATAGCGTGTATACATACGGAAGACATCTGCTACAAAAAGTGCTGCTTCATCACCACCTGCACCTGCACGTAGTTCCAAAATAATATTTTTATCATCATTTTTGTCTTTTGGCAGCATAAGGACTTTGATATCTGCTTCGAGTTCAGGAAGCATTGGCTCTAGTTCGGAGAGTTCTTCTTTGGCGAGATCCCCTAGTTCAGCATCACTTAAAAGTTCTTTATTTTCAATAATGGCATCGGATGTTTTAATATACAGTTTTGCTCTTTCTACCAATTCATTTAGTCCAGCTTGCTCTTTACTGAGTTCTGTCATGCGGTTAATGTCTGAGGCAATATCTGGTGAAGATAAAAGGGTATTGATTTCATTATGTCTGTCTATAAAAGGTTGTAATTTTTCTTTGAACATAGGTGAGCTTTATGTTGGATTGTTTGGGTATTATAGGATAACTAGCCTTGAAGGCTAGTCGATGAAGTAAAAAAGAAGAACTATGCTTCTATTTTGTTTACCATTTTATGAAGACGGCTTACTTTTCTAGCTGCTGTAGTTTTTTTGATAAAACCTTTGCTTACTAGTGAGTGGATGTTTTTATTTGCTGTTGCAAATGCTGCTGTTGCTACTGTTTTATCTGATGCTTCTACAGCTTCATGTACGGCTTTTACAATGTTTTTAATTCTTGTTCTGTAATATCTGTTTCTTTCAGTTTTTACAGCAGTTTGTAAAACACGTTTTTTCGCTGACTTGTTGTTTGCCATTTTGTATCCTTTTTATATGCTTGTGTTGTGACACTCTTAATTAGAGTGAAAATAGTTCGCGAATAATAGCTAAAAAAACATTAAAGATTTATTAAGTGGGCCTTAACGCGGATATTAACTAATTTCGGTTAAAATTAAACAAAACTATTATTTATCGTAGGGGGAAGATTTTGGAACTTTTTGGAACAGATGGTGTGCGTGGAAAAGCAGGAAAGAAAGTAAGCGCAGTCAATGCAATGAAATTGGCTATGGCAACAGGGATTTATTTTAAACAATTCTCAAGAACAAAAAAAATCCTTGTTGGAAAAGACACAAGGCGAAGTGGGTATATGATTGAAAATGCTATCGTAGCAGGCTTGACAGCAGTCGGTTTTGATGTGATACAAATAGGTCCTATGCCTACACCCGCGATAGCCTTTTTAACAGCAAATATGCGATGTGATGCGGGCATCATGATATCGGCGAGCCATAATCCATATTATGATAATGGTATTAAGTTTTTTGATTGGTATGGAAATAAACTTAACCGTGAAAAAGAAGAAGCAATAGAAGCTATTTATAGGGATGATGCCCGTATTGAGGCAGCACAAGTGACAAATAAAGAAATAGGCAAATCAAAAAGAATTGATGATGTGGTAGGTCGATATATTGTACATATTAAAAACTCTTTTCCMCGATCATCAACTTTGTGGGGAAAAAAAGTTGTGATAGATTGTGCAAATGGTGCAGGGTATATCGTGGGACCCACGATACTACAGGAGCTTGGAGCTGAGGTTATTGTGACTTGTGATAAACCTAATGGGTTTAATATTAATGAAGGATGTGGTGCAATGCATCCTGAAAATCTTGCCAAAATAGTAAGGGAAGAGAAAGCAGATATCGGGATAGCACTTGATGGAGATGCAGACAGACTTGTATTGGTAGATGAAAAAGGGGATGTGATTGATGGGGATAAACTGATGGGTGTTCTTGCTGTACATCTTAAAAATCAGGGGACACTTAAGGGAAGAGGTATGGTAGCAACTGTTATGAGCAATCAAGGATTGGACGAATACTTAACTTCTAATGGACTAACCTTACTTAGATCTGCTGTTGGGGATAAGCATGTGGTTGAGATGATGCAGGCAAATGATATGAATTTTGGAGGAGAACAGAGTGGACATGTTATTTTTTCTGATTATGCAAAAACAGGTGATGGTATTGCATCCGCACTTCAAGCACTTGTATATTTGGTACAGACAAAGAAAAAAGCGAGTGAAGCATTTAATCCTTACGAATCTTACCCTCAACTTTTAGTAAAYCTATTAGTAGAAGAGAAAAAACCACTTGAGAGTCTAGAAGGACTTGATACACTTAAAGAGAAGATTGAAAGTTTAGGCATGCGACACTTATTYAGATATTCCGGTACTGAAAATAAAATACGTCTTTTAGTTGAAGGGAAAGATGAAGTTAAACTGGATGAAGTGATGGAAGAATGTAAAACATTTTTTAAAGGCGCATTRGCTTAATGAGAGTATTTTCTATCTTTTTTCTTGTACTTATGGGTACCTTTATTATAGATCAAAATATAAAAAATATTTTTGTAGAGGGTTACTACCGAGCGGGAGAATGTATAGACCTTGAGTTACATTATAACAAAGGTGTGGCATTTTCTATGTTCGCTTTTTTGGGTCCATATTTAAAATGGATACAGGTGACACTTATCATTGGGATACTTTTTTTTATTTTTAAAGAAGGGTATATTAAGCGTTATGCTTTCCCTGCCGGCTTACTTATAGGGGGTGCTTTGGGTAATGTGTATGACCGTTTTATACACGGGGGTGTGGTTGATTATGTTGCATGGCATTGCGGGTTTAACTTCGCTGTGTTCAATTTTGCCGATGTAGCCATAGACTTGGCTGTTGTAATCATACTTATCATGGTTTATTTCTTTCCCGAAAAAAAGACTACTGTAAAGAATGAGTCCTCGTGAGGCTCGTTTTTTTTCTTTTTTCTTTGTGTGTCATACTTGAAGCAGGGGTCACTTCTGTCAATATTGCTCCCAAGCTTATGGATAATCGTTTTATGGGTATTAAAATATTGGATCAAAAGCARCTCTCTTATGATGAGATTCAGGGAGTAAAGTTTGCTGAATTATCTGATGTTACTTACTMTGCGGAAAAACATACCTTATATTTTGTGGGAGAYAAGGGGTCTCTTTTYTCTTTTCGGGCAAAATTCTCTAAAAAGATTGACACTATTGAACCTTTACGTGCAACGAGGTTAAAAACCAAAAAAGGTAAAAAACTTAAAAAATGGAAAAGAGATAGCGAAGGTATGACGCTTGATGGCAGAGGCAGACTTTTGATCTCTTTTGAAGGAAAAGCAAAAATAGGGTGGTTTCATAAAAATAGCAAAAAGTTCGGAAATCTCATTCGAAAATACACACTGCCCAAAAAACTTAGAAAGAACAAAAACTATAGAAGCAAGAACAAATCGCTTGAAGCACTTGCATGGCATAAAAAATATGGTATCTTGACAGCAGCAGAGTGGCCACTTAAAAAAGATGATAAAAAACATCAGACTGTGTATGCACTTTCAGGGGAAAAGTGGCACTTTAAAGCAGAACCTGAAAGCAGGAGTGCAGTAGTTGCTATGGAGGTAATGGATGATGGTAACCTACTTGTATTGGAGCGTTCATATACGGGGATGCTAGAACCTTTTATTGTGACACTTAAGAAAATAGATATTCAAAACTGTAAGAAGAAAATATGTTCTACAAAAGTATTGGCAAAAATGAATAGCCATAGAGGATGGAATGTTGATAACTTTGAAGGATTGGCCAAGGTTGATAAAAATCGTTATGTCATGATTAGTGACAATGGGGATAACTTTTTCCAGAAAACATTGCTAATATATTTTGAGATTATATAAGAAGGTATGTGATGGTGAAAATGCTAATGTATGTGGTATTGAGTTTATTATTGGCTTTTTTGGTTTATTTTGGTACTAAAGCGTATCAAAAAGCCATAGTGTATGAAAGTATAACTGTGGAATTAGTCAGCTATCAGAGTGTGGAGGAGCAGGCTAAACTTTCACTTGAAAAGTTTGCTAAAAGTATATTGGGTAACCTGTATGATGATGAGAGGAGAATGCACATAGACAAGATTAAACAAAAGCAGAGTCTTGCTATGACAGAAGCACAAAACAATACGCTTTATTTTATGTTTGTACTCCTTATGCTATTGTTTTCTTATTTCTTCGTTTCTTTGCGGTCATTTACACTTTTTGGTTCATTGGCAGCAATGGTGACATTGATTTTTGGGCTTATGACGCCGATTTTGATGGTAACGATTCATAAAGAAGTGGAATACTTGGGGGATATTGTACTTTCCTTTGAGTCTAAGGGAGTGATTGGTTCTATAGTGAAATTATGGGAGGGTGGAGATATTATAGTTGCAGGTGTCATACTGTTATTTTCAGTGATCATACCTATACTAAAAATATTTTCTTTATTGGTTATTTCTATTTTTATGGAAAGTAAGTTTGCGCATAGCATCGTCAAGTTTTTTAAGATGAYAGGGAAATGGTCGATGGTCGATGTTTTTGTAGTAGCYGTGTTCTTGGTCTATCTTACGACAAATAAAAGTGATGTGAGTCGAGCTCAAATCGAAGTAGGACTGTATTTCTTTTTAGCATATGTGATCATCTCAATGTTGATGAGCCTAAGTGCAGATAGGATGTTGCATAGGCTTAAATCGGAGTAAGCCTAACCATCATCCTATAGCAACTTGCCAAGAACAACAACGATGACAAGAACAACAACATAAATACCTATCGTAAATTTCATAAATCCCCAAAAAGTACCACCTGGAACCGTCTTGCCACAATAAGGACACTTTGCTAGACTGTTATCAACTTCTTCACCACATGAATGACATTTTTTCGTTTTCAATTTTTTCCTTTTTTTATTGTCTAAATGACTATATTAATATCATTATGTTCTTCAAAGTACTTAAAGATTTTATTTCTCTCTTCTTCGCTTGCTACCACACATGAAGCATTATAGGTAGTAAATTTACCTGTTCTTGATATGTTTCCTAAAGAGCATAAATGTTCTTTGTCTCCCATAACATCTTTAATAGATGCTAAGAGTTTGTCTTTATCTCTCCCAATAATCTTAAACCCCCAGTTTGTAGGGTAGTCTATCACTGGTTTTGTTTTGGATTCAGAGTCTAATATAAGTTTACCGTTTGAAGTCGCCACTTTTTCCTCCTGATTTTGCTTCAAGTTGAACATTTCTTATAACCATACTTTTGTCAATGGCTTTAAGCATATCATAAATAGTAAGTAATCCTATACTCACTCCAGTAAGCGCCTCCATCTCCACGCCTGTTTGTCCATTGAGTTTAACAGTAATAGTGAGTTTGAATCCTGGTAACTCTGGAAGTTCTTCTATATATGTTTTGACCGATGTAAGCATGAGTGGATGGCACATAGGTATGAGAGTGCTTGTCTGCTTGGTTCCCTGTATAGCAGCAATGACAGCAGTTTGGAGCACAGGACCTTTTTTTGCTGTATTGGCGATCACTGCATCAAATGCAGTTTGTCCCACTTCTATAACTCCTGAAGCAGATGCCACACGTAGGGTACTGTCTTTTTGGGAGACATCAACCATTTTGGGTTTATTGTTTTCATCTAAGTGTGTCAAATTCAAAAGTTTACCTAATGTAAGTATTTTTAGTATTTTAGCATAAAATAGTGAGTGATGATCATAATACGAATAACTTTATTTATATCGTCAAAACTGATACAATACGCGAAGTACTTAAAGCAGACAATGTTTATACATAGATGAAGAAATACAAAACTTAAACTACTTGGTATCAAAAAAATGAGAAAGCAAAAATAGATATTATAAAATGGAAATAACAATTACAACAAATACAACAAAAAAACCTAAAAAAAACCAAGTTAAAGAATATTTAAAAGGATGGGTCTCTTATCGGATTAAGAGGTACTGGGTATATGTTTTAGCAACAATATTGGCATTGGTGACACCTTGGATTACTATTAATGGAAATCATATTTTTTTACTGAGTTTTGATCACAAAAAATTGCATTTGGCGGGCATTGCATTTGATATGCAGGAACTTTATCTAATGCCTTTTTTGCTGATGCTACTTTTTTTAGGTATTTTTGCAGTGACTGCTGTAGGAGGTAGAGTGTGGTGCGGATGGGCCTGTCCTCAAACTATTTTCAGGGTCATTTACCGGGATGGTATAGAAACAAAACTGCTTGGACTACGTAAGCGTATCAAGAATAAACAAAAAGACCCTGATATGGCGAAGCTTGAAAATCAAGTTAAGTCCATTCTTGCTATTTTACTTTGGTCTGTTTTGGCTTTTATAGCATCAGCAAATTTTTTATGGTTTTTTGTACCACCTGAAGACTTTTTTACATATTTAGTAAACCCAACAGAACATATGACCCTTGTGGGCATTTTAGTAGGTACGGCACTTTTTATAATCTTTGATATAGTGTTTATAAAAGAAAATTTTTGTGTTTATATATGTCCTTATAGTCGTATTCAATCTGTACTTTATGATGATGATACAATTATGGCAGTGTATGACCCGATTCGCGGAGGAGAGATTTATCAGGGGCATGGATATGATAGAGAAAAGCAGTTTTCTAAACAAAAAGCCTTGCTTGAAGTCGATACAAACGCAGAATGTACAACTTGTGAAGCTTGTGTAACAGTGTGTCCMACACATATTGATATCCGTAAAGGGTTGCAACTTGAGTGTATTAATTGCCTAGAATGTGTAGATGCCTGCACCACAGTCATGGGTTCTTTAGGAAAACCAAGTCTTGTGCAGTGGTCGTCTGAAAAAGAGACACTTAGACATGAAGGGAAAACAAATTATTTTAGAGCTAAAGTCATTGCTTATTTTGCTGTTCTAGTTTTAGTGCTTGTTGTACTGCTTGTTATGGGAAGTAAAAAAGAGCATATGCTTYTMAAYATYAAYAAAKMAMMMMGWCTTTAYWMRACWWWAGWMRKKSSWGWWGKWMARRWWRRWKWWAWYWWYKYRTWTACAAATACAGATGCGAAAGAACATATATATTATTTTGAAATTATAGGTAATGATAAAATAAAAATAAAGAGACCCATTAAAGCATTTAAAATAGGTGCAGGGAAGCAAAGTAAAGAAATCGTAATCTTAGAAACAAGTGAAGCATTAGCAGAGGATACAAGGAAAGATATACCAGTACCCATCAAGATAAGGGCTTATGCAATAGATGAAAAAGTAAAAATAGTGGTAGACAGGCAAGCAGTATTTATCTATCCACGTGCAGACCTAATTAGAGAATAAGGAATTATTCTGCTATGATGAAAATCACTATTTTCATAGTGATATGAAAGTTTCAAGTTAGGAAAAATTACTAGAATTCCAAGAATTGAGTATATATGTAGTTTGTAACAATCTTTAGTTTAATTAAGACTGACTTTATCCTATTTAAGTCATAATGCTTTTACAAAAAAATTTAAGGATATTAAATGGCAACAGTAACATTTAAAAACGACACAACTTGTAACTTAGCAGGTACAGAAATCAATGTAGGTGATACAGCACCGGTAGTAACAGTAGTAAACTGTAACCCAATGCTTCAAAATGAGCAAATCGGTGGATCTGATAAAGTGCAAATGGTAGTTGTAGTACCTTCTCTTGACACACCAGTATGTGATGCAGAAACAAGAAAGTTTAACACAGAAGCAGCGTCTATTGATGGTGTTGAAGTACTTACGGTTTCTATGGATCTTCCATTTGCAGCAGCTAAGTTTTGTTCAACTGCAGGTATTGATAATTTAAAAGTATGTTCTGACTTCAGAAATAAAGATTTTGCAAATGCATATGGTATGCTTCTGGCAGATGGTCCTTTAGCAGGTGTTACAGCTAGAGCAATCTTTGTAATTGGTAAAGATGGTAAAGTGGCTTATAAACAACTTGTTCCAGAAATTACAGCTGAACCAGACTATGATGAAGCACTGACAGCAGCTAAGGCAGCTTGTTAAGTTTCGGCAATATTTATTGACATTCATTCTCTCTTGTAGAGAGAATGAATGTCACCCTTTTCTCCTTTTCTTTCTTATCTCCCCTCCATATACTTACATGACTTGTGATAGAATACTTTTATGTTATTTTTAAAGGTATTGCATTGAAATTTTTTTTACTTTGTTCTTTTGTATTGATGTTTGCAGGGTGTGAACCAGACCTTCCTAGAGACCAATACAATCTTAAAGAGTGTAAAGAAGAATTACTTGAAGCAAAAGATTATGCTGGAAATGAGGGGATAGATCGTATTCTTGTGGTTAAAAAAGATCGTAAGATGTACTTGTACAAAGAGGGTAGTATTCAGAGTGTGATTCCCATTTCTTTGGGGAAAAACCCTTTAGGRCACAAGCAACAACAAGGGGACAACCGTACACCAGAGGGTGAGTTTTTCATACATAGAAAGTTGTGCTCTCCAAAATATTATCGTTCTTTATGTATCTCGTACCCCAGAGCAGAAGACAAAAGAAGAGCAGAAGCAAGAGGCGTTAGTCCTGGTGGAGATATTACGATACATGCACAGCCAAAGTGGAATGCCAGCGGTAAGGGTGATAACTATACTTTATCTCGTAATTGGACACAGGGCTGTGTTGCTGTAACAAATGATGCGATGAAAGAGTTATGGTATGCGGTACGTGAAGGCGTACCTGTTACGATACGATAAAAGAAAGATAATGAGATATACACAAAAACAGATAGATAAGTTTAACCGTCAGAAATATATCACTGAGCTAGACAAGATGGCTAAAAACCTTTTTCGTATGTTTAGGGATGAACATGTATGTTCTGAAAAATTTATGTTAAAATTTGAACAACTTAAAAAAAAGTTTGATGAAAAGGTTGAAATACACCTTGACTCAGAGTATTATCAGCAGCTAAAAGTATATATCGAAAGACTTTATCATCAGACGTGCTCTTTGGAACATTTTGATGATAAGGCATTTAACGATATAAGAGATGCCGAGATGAGTAACTTAAACAGGTTGCAAAAGCTTAAAAACGCTACATCATATAAAAAAGACAAACATAAAACCAAAAGTCAAAATGAAGACTGGGGTTAATTATTTGAATAGGAGAAAATAATGAAAATACAATTAAGTATCATGGGGATTATCTTGGTATTAATACTGAGCGCATGTAGTAAGCCTACGGCATATGGTAAGGCGGATAAAACACCATATGCCACCAAAGAGTGTATTAGAGAATTGTCCAGAGGTGCAGAGATTGATCATAGTAATACAATTGACAAATTGGTTGCGTACAAAGGTAAGCGAAAAATGTATGCCTATAAAAATGGTAAAGTAGTAGGTGAATATAGTTTTTCTCTAGGAAAAAATGGAGATAAAGGAAATAAGGTCAAAGCTGGAGACTATAGGACACCAGAAGGCACCTACCGTATTGTAAGAAAAAAATGTGATGCTAGACTCTATAAGTCTTTAATGATTTCATATCCAAATCAAACAGATAAAGCTAGGGCACGTACAAAAGGTGTTAATCCCGGAGGCTACATTACTATTCATGGACAACCTAAGTGGAATGCCGATGGTAGAGGTGATGCCTTTACACTTTCCCGTGATTGGACAGAGGGATGTTTGGCTGTACCAAACTCTGCAATGGATGAATTATGGAAAGCAGTTGAAAATGGCGTAAAAATGGAGATTCACGCATAAAAGATAAGAATACGCATAATTTAGCTGAATATGATAAAGGTTATATTATCATATTGAATAATATTGGACTTTAAAGGAAAAAGTATGAAAAAGACAATGGTAATTGTATGGATATTTTTAACTACGGCGTTACTTATCGCGGGGGGAGACGTCACTCCAAAATTATCTGAAGTAGTAGAAGTATCAGATAAAACATGTAAAACAAATAAAATATATGTTGAAGTAGATACCAAACTTATGTGGCAAGACCAGTCATATACAGATGCAGAAGACGGTGCTTATAAACGTAATCAGTCAAGAGGTAAGGCAGGGACATGGAACCATGCAATGAATTATTGTCGTAGTTTGGATTATGATGGATATTCTGATTGGAGACTTCCTACATCAGATGAATTAATGCATGTGCATGAAAAAGTCGGGCAAGTGTTTGCATATTTTAGAGGAAATACTTTTTGGTCTTCTACCCCGACTACAAATCTCAGATATAATGCAGTCTTTCCTGCAGATGCATACCAGTATAAAAGATATAAAAAAGAGTCTAATTATATTAGATGTGTACGTTGTCTGAAGTAAAAGCACACTATAGTGTGCTTTTACTCTCACGTTAGTATATTAAGAATCAAAGAATTTTGATTTCTTCTTTAAGTGTGATATTGAATTTTTGATAGGTTTTTTCTTTTGCTAAATCTATAAGATACTTTGCGTCTTCAAAAGTACCTCCTCCCAAGTTGACCAAAAAATTTGCATGAATTTCACTCCACTGCATATTTCCCTTCTTAAGACCTTTTAAGCCTACTTCTTCTATAAGCCTACCGGCATAGTCTCCCTGAGGATTCTTAAATGCAGAACCTGCACTGGGGTCGTGAGGTTGGTTGGAACGTAAGTTTAGTAAGTCACTAAGTAAAAGTGTGTCAAAACCTTGGGAGATTTTAAATTTTGCAGCAGTAGCGATGCCATTTAATTTCGCAAAACGATATCCGTATTCTATGTGATCTTTTGGAATCCATTTCCCTTCAACTTTTACACTGTGTAAGATATTAAATATTTCATATGTTTTAACACCAGCATTCATAGCAAGCATTCCTCCAAGGGTACCAGGAAGTTTAGAACAAAATTCAAATCCGGCAATGTCATGTTTCTTTGCGTATGAGACAATACGCCCTGTAGGCATGGCGGTACCTATTTCCAGTATGGTACCTGTTTGTGAGATATAGGCAAAGTCTTTTGACAGCATCATAAGTGGTGGAGGGGTGGGAGAAACAAGTAAGTTGTTTGCAGCACCGATAAGGTATCTGTCATGAGGGATGGTATCATTAATTTCAAGCATTAGTACTTCAGTAGGTTGACCTATCTTGATACTGGAGTATTTAGAGAAATCGATAGTTTTTAAAAACATTAGCTACTGCGTAAAGCTTCATACTCTTTAGGTATCAGATAATCCTCTGTTTTCATAGCAGTATCCCACAAGCCATGTTTAAAGCCTATTTCATAAAGCGTATTAAGTGCTTTAAGTTGCAATGCTGAAAGTTCTACAGATTCATCAGAAGCATACATATCTAAATATTTTTTGAGCATATTTGATGAGATGCGTACAAGGTTGTCATTTTCAAGTTTAGTACAGAGTTCTTCTTTTCTTTCATTCGCTACTTTTACGCCATCTATGAGGATGTTTTCTATGTCTATAGCACGGTTAAGTGGAAGGCTTCTTCTTACTGCCATACCACCAAGAGGAAGGGGTAGACCCTCACCTGCAAGTTCTACCCAGATGTCCCATAGCTCTTTTTCTACTTCAAGGCTATCATCAAAGTTCAAAATGGACTCATGTATGAGCACACCAGCGTGTACTTTACCTGAGACTACTGCTTCTTCTATCTCAAGAAAATCCATGTATACTGGACGAGCTTCAGGGTAGTAAATGCGAAAAAGCATAGCATTTGTTGTGTATTTACCAGAGAGGGCTACTTTAAAGTTGCGTTTGAGTGTGGTTTCTTTACGTTTGATGAGCTTAGGTCCATACCCCTCGCCAAAACTCACAGCGGTACGAAGTAGGGCATATTCATCTTTGATGAGCGGGTACATACCAAAGCTTATGGCAGAGACATCATATGTGCCTTTCATCGCCTCAATATTAAGTGTCTCTATGTCTAGTCCAATGTTGTTA
This sequence comes from Sulfurovum sp., assembly GCA_002733355.1. GTDB lineage: Bacteria > Campylobacterota > Campylobacteria > Campylobacterales > Sulfurovaceae > Sulfurovum. Next base: position 374,427 of record NVVN01000001.1, on the reverse strand, counting down.
AATTCATAACTTTTAGTATCTACCCATCCAAACTTGATAGCAAAGTACATGAAGATATCATCTGCATCGGGTGAGTGGGCTAGTTGGATAGATTTTGGCATATATTCACCTTATGTTATTGTAAATGCATTTTAGCATGGTTTGGATTTAGAAATGATTTTAAAGGTTTTTAATTAAAAATATGTCAATTTGACATATTTTTGTATTTCCTCTCAAATTTCTATTAAACTACCAACATGACTAAATAAACTCTGATTATTTAGATAAAATTACTYYAACATAAAGGTTAAGGATATGACAATGGCAATGGATGCAAACAAACAAAAAGCACTAGATATAGCTATCAAACAGATAGATAAGACGTTTGGTAAAGGTACACTTATGAGACTTGGTGACAAAGAGTTTGAGCCCATAGAATCTATTTCTACGGGATCTCTTGGACTAGATATGGCACTTGGTATTGGTGGCATACCTCAAGGACGTATTGTAGAGATATATGGTCCTGAGTCATCAGGGAAAACCACACTGGCATTGCAAACCATCGCCTCTGCACAAAAAAAAGACATGGTTTGTGCATTTATAGATGCAGAACATGCTCTAGATGTTATATATGCTAAAAACCTAGGAGTAGATACAGATAATTTACTTGTGTCTCAACCAGACTTTGGAGAACAAGCTTTAGATGTACTTGAAACACTTGCACGTTCTGGAGCAGTTGATTTAATTGTCGTGGATTCCGTAGCAGCACTTACCCCTAAAGCAGAGATAGAGGGAGATATGGGTGACGTGCATGTAGGACTGCAAGCAAGACTGATGTCTCAGGCTCTTCGTAAGCTTACTGCTGTTTTGCATAAGACAAATACCACAGTCATCTTCATAAACCAAATTCGCATGAAGATTGGTACTATGGGGTACGGTAGTCCAGAGACTACTACAGGTGGTAATGCACTAAAATTTTATTGTTCAGTGCGTATTGATGTTCGTCGAATCGCCACACTTAAACAAGGAGAGTCAAGCATCGGTAACCGAGTAAAAGCGAAGGTAGTAAAAAATAAAGTAGCACCACCATTTAGGCAAGCAGAGTTTGATATTATGTTTGGTGAGGGTATTTCGTATATTGGTGAGCTTATAGATTATGGAATCAAAATGGATATTGTAGATAAATCTGGTGCATGGTTCTCTTATGGTACTGAGAAGTTGGGGCARGGGAAAGAGAATGCTAGAATTACTATCAAGGAAAATCCGGAGCTATTTGCTGAAATTGACGCAAAAGTAAAAGAAGCATTGGGCTTTGGTGAATCACTAACAGTAGATGAAAGTGAGATGAAGGAGCATTAACCTTTATTATATATTTACACATTTCTTGTACGAAGTAAAATAAATGCTTCGTACCTTTCTCAACCTAAAATACAGGGCATATCATCAAAAATGGGTAAAATCAGATTATTAGATAATTCACTTATAGTGCTGTTCCTCTACCTAATATGAAGTACAAATTAGGACTATGAAAAAAAGCTACATATGTCATGTCCCTATCTAAAATTTAATACTCATATAAGTATAGGGTAAATTTCGATAAAATAAGAGTATTAATTATTACTAAAAGGGACATAGATGATTTTTATCGATGAAATCGTAGCGACAGAAGTGATGGATTCTAGGGGGAACCCTACAGTTCGGGCAACAGTAAGTTTGAGTGATGGAACAGTAGAGAGTGCTATTGTTCCAAGTGGTGCAAGCACGGGAAAACGTGAAGCATTGGAGTTACGTGATGGTGGAGACCGTTATATGGGAAAAGGTGTGCTGCAAGCATGTGAAAATGTAAATGGTTCTATTTGTGATGCTTTGGTAGGACTAAGTCCTTTTAATCAGGCTGAAATAGACTTAACGATGAAAGAAGTGGATGGTACGGAGAACTACGGAAACCTTGGTGCCAATGCTGTACTCGGTGTTTCAATGGCTATTGCGCGTGCAGCTGCAAAGAGTATGAAGATGCCACTGTATCGTTACTTAGGTGGAGCAAACGCAGTGGTAATGCCAGTACCAATGCTCAATATCATAAATGGTGGTGAGCATGCAAACAACTCTGTAGACTTTCAAGAATATATGGTCATGCCTATTGGGTTTGATAGATTTTCAGAAGGTCTCAGGGCATGTGCTGAGGTCTACCATAACCTCAAAAAAATCATCGATGAGATGGGAGAGAGTACTGCTGTAGGCGATGAAGGTGGATTTGCACCAAACTTGAGCTCTAACGAAGAGCCTCTTGAAGTGATAGTGAAAGCCATAGAGAAAGCAGGGTATAAACCAGGTGAACAGATAGCCATTGCACTTGATGTGGCAGCATCTGAACTACTTAATGATCAAGGGTTGTATGTACTTAAATCAGAAAATAGAGAAATTACTTCTACTGAACTTACGGCATATTATGCTGATATGTGCGGGAAGTACCCAATAGTTTCTATTGAAGATGGACTTGGTGAGGATGACTGGGATGGATGGAAGCATTTAACAGAAGTGCTTGGAGATAAAGTACAGCTTGTTGGAGATGACCTGTTTGTTACGAATGTTACTATTTTAGCAGAGGGAATTGAAAAAGATATTGCAAATTCTATCCTCATTAAGCCAAATCAAATAGGAACAGTTTCCGAAACGATGCAAACAGTACGTCTTGCTCAAAGAAATGGATATAACTGTGTAATGTCTCATCGTTCAGGTGAGAGTGAAGATACATTTATCGCTGACTTTGCTGTAGCACTTAATACAGGACAAATCAAAACAGGATCAACTGCAAGATCGGACAGAATTGCAAAATATAACAGACTTCTTGAGATAGAAGCAGAACTTGGACAGTTTGAATACCTGGGTACTTCACTTTTTTCTAAATAATGTCTCAGATGTCTAATACACAAGAAATAGGAACGATTGCTGGTCTGTCAATCAAAGCATTTTTAGTGACAACCATAGGTATCTTGCTTTTTGGTATTTATGTGGGTATTTTGATTTATGGAGAAAACTCTTTAACTGTTTTACATCAGTTAAAAGAGAAAAAACAAGGGCTTATTGAAGAAGGGGAAGCATTGAAAGATGAAAACAAAAGGCTTCAAAAAGAATATTTCGAGTTAAAACAGTTAGAACCTAAGGAATAAGAATGAAAAAGTATCTATGGACAGTAATAATAATGATAGCATCGAGTATAAATATTCATGCAGAAGAAAATCCTTTTGCGTTAAATGAAAATCTTCAGAAAATAGATAGAGACCAAGAGCTTTTATTGTCTACATTTAAAGAGATAGAAGAGAGAAAAAAAATAAGAGCAGAAACTGTAAATGCTCCTACTCTATCAGTTGGTACAAATGAGGAAAAGGCCAAGGATTTATCACGTTTACCTTCTGAGGATAATATGACTGTTCCTGGGCAGGAAGAAGCCGATACTGTAGAAAACAAAGTAGTAGAAAAAGAAGAAACATTGTTACTGGTGAAAGTTGAAGAAGAAAAAATAAAAAAAGCCAGAGAAGAAGAACTTGAAGCTGAAAAGACCAAAGCAAGACAAGCCAAGGTAGAATATGAAAGAATAGAGAAAGTCAAACAAGAACAAGTAAAAATAGAAGAAGCCAGGGCAGTACAGGCTAAAGCTAAAGAGGAAAAAACAAAACTTGAGGAAATGGCGAAAAAAGAAGCAGAAAAAAAAGAGTTAGAAATACAAGAAGCTAAAAAACGTATAAAAATGAAAGAAGAAGAAACACTAGCGCTAGAAAAAGTAGAGAAAGAAAGGGTACGTGAAGTGAAAAATACAATTGTAGATATTAATCTTACAGAAGAAGAATTAATAGCAACAGAAGAAGCAGATAGGGCGTATATAGAAGCTGTTAAAGAAATGGATAGAGATTAAGTCTTTATTTTCTCTCTCTGTATGAAATTAATTAAAATCATTGATATTAATATTTCAAAAATACTGGCTAGAATGAGTTGGTAATAAGTTAGTAAATCAAGTAATTTTGTTTCATATCCAATGGTAGCCACCGCTACAAGCAATGTTAAAGGCATTGAAAGAGAAAGGGCTATTAGTAGTGCATCTCTTGCTCCACTAATACCCTTGAGTACAATAGCTGCAAGAATTCTGGAAGTTAGCATTAAAAAGGTTATGAGTAATGCACCTGAGATGACACCTTCTAAGGGTAAAGCTCTTAAATCAAAAGAAGATCCTACATGTAGGAAAAAGAGCGGTACYAGAAAACCAAACCCAAGGCTCGACATTTTTTCTTCAAGTTCCTTTTCGTGATGGAAGAATGCAGCGATTGCCACACCCGCGATAAAAGCACCCAAAGCAAGTTCCAATCCAAGACTTAACATCACGGCAATTAAAATAAAAAAAAGAGACATTGAAAGACGGATATCTTGATCAGATGTATCAAGTTTCGGCATTAACACATGTTTTAATTCAGGTGTCCACCAAAATAATAGGTGTAAAAATCTGTAAGTAAGGTAGACTACAAAAATAAATAAGACTAAATACCCAAGTTTCCAAATAAGTTCTAGGCTAAACCCTGCCACACTAGCAGCATCAAAAATGGTAAGTGCGGCAATACTTCCTATTTCTCCCAAAACACCGGCAATAAGTGCAAGACGTATCCATGGTTCGTCTTTTCCGTATACCTTAGATAAAGAGGCCAACATGCCGATAGAAATAAGAGGCATAGAAATAATCACTATTGTATTTAAGCCAAATATTAATCCACTAAAAATAGAAATAAATATCATGATAAGGAGAAATAAAATAGATTTACGGATGACTACTTTTGGACTATTTGTAATTTGTTTAAGGTCTACTTCCATACCTGCTAAGAACATGAGATATAAAAAACCAACTTCAGCAATAAGATAAAAATATTCATTATGACCGATGAATCCAAGGTAGGTAAAAATGGATCCTAAGATAATTTCAACTGGAGGAATTGGAATACGTAAAAATTTTGCTACAAAGGGACTTCCCCATATAAGCAGAGAAAGCGTGAGTATCAGTGTGATATTAGAATGTATCATTCTTCGACATTAGCGGGATGGCAACTCGTAGCGATTTTGTAGCCGAGTGCTTCAAGCATACTTCTGTCTTTTGAAGGTGCAAGACCCTCCGTTGTGAGGTAATCACCAATGACAATGGCATTTGCTCCCGCATCAAACATGGCATGCTCTTTGTTATTAAAGAGTAATTCTCTGCCACCTGCCACCATTAATAATTTTTCTTCACCTAAAAGTCTTCGGGCCTTTGAGATAATAGCAAGGGCTTCATCAAATTCAATATTACGTGTTTTGATAGGAAGTGCAGGATTTGGATGATAAAAATTTAAAGGTGTTGATTCAGGAGAAAGGGATGCTATTGAGTTAAGAAGTGAATCTCTGTCTTCTGGGGTCTCGCCCATACCAAAAATACCACCTGAGCAAAGAGCCAGTCCTACAGATTTGACATTTTCACATGTTTCATATCGTTCACCCCAAGTGTGTGTTTGACAAATTTCTGCATAATATTTTTCTGAGGTCTCAAGGTTATGATTGTAGCTGTCAATGCCATTTTCTTTTAGGTATATGAGTTGGTCTTTGGTCGCCGTACCATTACAGGCAATAAGATTTAGTCCTTCAACTTCTGCTTTTACGGCTTGTGCAGCACGAGCAACATATTCAACTTTTTTGTCATCCAAGCCTTTCCCCGCTGTAACTAAACAGTACCCAAGCGCACCATTTTTTTTGGCACGTGCAGCTTCTGATACTATCTGTTCAATGCTTTTGTATGTATAGCGTGTAATATCTGCATGGTACCTGACACTTTGCGTACAGAATTTGCAGTCTTCTTGACAAGTTCCACTGAGAATGTTGTTTATTGCACATAAAAATATTTCTTTCATGACCAAATTATATCTAAAGCTTTTATTATATAGTTTAGGAAAAAAATATAATGTACATTTTTTTATTTATGTTATAATTCTTCACAATATTTAAGTGTGTATAGTTTGTCTGGAGCAGGGTAGTGAAAATATGAGAGTATTTACTATTATAGCATTTTTTGTACATATATTATATGCACAGGAAATGAATTACAAGATGATTATCAGTGCGCATATTGAGAGTCAAGAGGCGGCTAAAAGCTTATATGAGATTGAAACATTTTTTCAGGAAAACAAGGCAGCTAAAGAGATAAAGTTGAAATACAATTTGGCACTTGGCATGGAACTGCTCGACAAATACATTATTATAACGCTTAAACCTATTAAAGTGACTTCAGTTAAAAATGAATTAAAGTATTTACTTCAGGAAAAATTCCCTGAAAATTTTATCGTTGGAAATACTTTTTTTAAAGATCTACCTAAGCAGTATCAAATATTGGAAGATATATATACTGAAGTAGAATCATCCAAAGTTAAAAAAAAGAATACAGAAAAATTTGTTAGCAAAAACTTAGTACAAGAGAAACCTGATGGGCTAGAATTATTTTGGCAAGAGATGCAGAGTGAGTGGTTTGGGTTATTATTTTTAGCCTTGGCGGGATTTATATTAATATATAGAAGTGCAAAACAAATTTCCAAAATAAAAAAGTTACAAAAAGAGGTAACACAATACCAAAGTAAACTAGAAAATGAAGTAAATAGGATGGGAGAGAGACATGGGTAAAGTATGGTATTTTTTTATATGTTTTTTTGTTTTGCTAACTATGTCTCGCGCAGCAGTTTCTCAAAGCTATATAGTTTTAGCTACAGGAAAAACAAAAGAGGGTTTAGCGCATGAAATATCAAAATATGAACAAGAAGTAAATCAAAACAGTGTATTGCAGACTATAAATAAAACAAAACCTTTTCAGTCGCTAGTTTCTCCTAATCAGGGTTCACATGTATTAAAAGTAGGACCATTTGAAGATGCGGATACTTTGGCATTGGCATTTTTGGAATTTCGATTATCTTTTCCACACACATTTATTTTAGAAGATATTACACATGAAAAAATGAAAGCCCCTGAAATTAGATATATAGACAAGAGCATAGTGATGGAAAAAGAAGATCAAAGCGTATGGCTTGCACTTTTTGGATTGGGAATTATAGGTATTCTTTCACTATTCCTCTCATCTGATCAAATTAAAAACCTTAGAGAAAAACATAAACATATACAGAGTAAGCAAGAGGAAATAGAAAAAAAACAGAGCTTACTGCTTGAAAAAATGGGAGAGAAAATACAAACTGTAGCTCTAAAGAATGTGGACAACGAAACAAAACTTCTCGAAACTCCTTTAGAAAATATAGATACTCGTGAAATTAAAAATCATATCGAAAACCTTAAAAGGTATGATGAAGATCTTCTTCGAACCACATATGAGATGATTGATTTTCTAAAGATAAAATCAGGGAATATTGTGATCAAGCAGGACGCTTTTCAGTTAAGTAATATGTTGCATAAACTTACCAATGCTGTTGCACCCTCTTTAAAGAGTAAGGAGCATACTCTTTATTATGATATTAAGGGTAATGTAAGCAGATATTTAATTGGAGATACAGTTAGGATTTTTCAGATTTTACATAAYTTATTGTCTGATGTGTTAGAGCACAAAGAAGCCAGTGAGGTGATACTTGGAATTGAGATAAGAGAAGAAGAGGACCTTGTATTTACAATTGTAARTACAAAATTGTATTTAACACCAGAGGAGATAGATCGACTTTTTATTCCAAATTCATGGGAGGAAGTACAGAGCAAACATAAAGAGTTTGGTTTTTTTGTGATTAAAGAACTTATTGCTAATATGGATGGAAAGTTTTTTATTGAAAGCCATAAAAAAAAGGGCACCCGGTATGAATTGGCACTCCCTTATATTAGAGATGTTGATAATAAAAGTCATAAAAAAGAATTAATTAAGGTACTTTCGTCTAAAAAAGCAATGGTTATTGATACAGATATTCAAAAAGCAAAAATTTTAACAGAGATTTTAAATGCTTTTGACATTGAGGTTCTTTTCAAATCTTCAAAAAACTTGGAAACACATCGACCAAATTTGGATGATTTGGATTTTCTTATCATCAAGAGTGAGGATGTCAGCAAAAAAGTTTTCCAGTTTTTGAAAAATATTGATCAAAAACAAGACATTGATATTATTGTTATCAATAATATTTTTGAAACAGATGATAATATGGATAATATTACATATATTTCTGATGCAGTGTTGTATAGTCCTCTTATAGTTGGAGATGTTGAAGAGGTATTAAAGCAATTATGCATCAAGAAAGTGAGAAGGAAAAAAGATACAAGGCGTGAAGGTCTAAAAGATTTCAAAATTTTAGATGTTGCAAAAGTGTCAATGTCTGACTTCCAAAAATTTACAGATAAAACTATTTTAGTGGTAGAAGATAATTTCGTCAGTCAGCAAGTCATGATTAGTATTCTGAGTGCATCTCACTTAACTGTTCTTAAAGCAGAAAATGGAAAAGAAGCTTTAGATATACTTGAAGAGAATATGCAGATCGATCTCATTTTTATGGATATGAATATGCCTATCATGGATGGTTTTGAAGCCACAAAGAAAATACGTAAAAACAATAAATATAAAAAAGTTCCTATTGTAGCAGTTACTGGACTTGGGTTTACCTATGAAGTGGAACAAATGATACTTGCGGGGGTAGATGCATGTATTATTAAGCCTAATAAATTGGGACAATTATATAGTGCATTAGAGAGGTTCTTAAGTCCTAAACAATTTACTGATACAAAYAAAACAATACAAAAACAAATTGAGAATGAAAATAAAAGGGTATTGGATATTTCCAAGGGCATGAGCTATGTACGCAGTGAAACATTTTATAATGAGATTGTCGCACAAATACTGTTAGCGTTAAAAAATTCTGAACATCTTGTAAGGGATATGATACAAAAAGATCAATTAGATGAGTTAAGATCCTTTTGTGTAGATGCACTTGGACTAAGTGCTACTATCGGGGCTACCGGTTATGTAGTACTTCTTAAAGATATGTTGATGGAGATGAAGAAAGAGGAAATATTTATAAGCCAATATATCCCACAATACAAAGAAAGCTGGCTTGAACTTGAGAAAGAGCTAAAGCACTACCTTACGCAGTAGTTGCTTCTTTATGTTTACATTTAAAACATTCGAAAACATCTCCTGATTTAAGTGCTTTCTTGCCCATTGTATAGTCACACTTTGGACATTTTTTATCTACAGGTTCATAGTTTGCTATGAATTTACATTTAGGATAGTTTACGCATCCAAAGAACTTACCTCTACGCCCTTCTCTCTCTTGAAGTTTTCCTCCACATTCCGGACAAGGTACGGTGAGTTCTTTGGCAGGTTCGAGTGATTTGGCATTTTTACACTTAGGGTAGGCAGAACAAGCTAAAAACTTTCCTCTTTTAGAGTTCTTTATGACCATCATGGAGCCACATTTTTCACATTTTTCATCCGTTTCTTCAGGACCTTCTACTTCAGTACCATCAGTGTTCTTAGTATATTTACATTTAGGAAAATTAGAACAAGCGATGAACTCTCCATAACGCCCTTTACGTAAAAGTAGTTCTGAATCACATTTTGGACAGTTTTCTCCAGTTGGAATAGCAATCTTAAGACTTTTGATATTTTGCTTCCCTTCTTCGACTTTTTGTAAAAAAGGTGTATAAAAAGCCTTGAGGATAGTTTGCCAGCTTGTTTTCCCTTCCGCAACTTCATCCAGTGTTTCTTCCATGCTAGCGGTGAAACCAGAGTCTACTATCTCAGGAAAGTGTTCTTCAAGCATTTCTGTTACAGTAAAAGCTATCTCAGTAGGATGGATTCGTTTTTTTTCCAGTTCAATATATTTACGTGTCTGCAATGTTGTGACTGTTGGTGCATAAGTACTTGGACGCCCGATACCTAGAGACTCTAGTTTTTTAATGAGGCTTGCTTCATTATAGCGTGCAGGAGGCTCAGTAAAATGTTGTTCTGGCTTGATGTCATCAAGACTCACTGTTTGACCTTTTCTTAGGTCAGGTAGAAGTTTATCTTTGTCTCCATGTCCTGTTACTTTATAAAAACCGTCAAAAAGAAGTTTTCTACCAGAGGCTTTAAACGTACATTTGTCACCCTTGAAGAGTATACTTTGAGATTCCATTTCAGCCTCGGTCATTTGACATGCTAAAAAACGGTTATAGATGAGTCTATAGAGTTTGAGCTCATCCACGGAAAGATAATCAGCAGCTAGGTTRCTGTCAAACTCTATCATCGTAGGACGAATAGCCTCATGTGCCTCTTGCGCACCTTTTGATTTGGTTACATAGTTTTTTGCTTTTTTGGGTAAATATTTATCTCCGTAAGTGGATTTGATGTAATCACGTGCAGCAGAAACAGCTTCTTTGGCAAGATTCATAGAGTCTGTTCTCATATAAGTGATAACACCCATTGACCCTTTGTCTGTTTTGACACCTTCATAGAGTTTTTGTGCAACCATCATCGTCTTTTTGGGCGAAAATCCAAGTTGTGTAGATGCTGCTTGCTGAAGAGTGGAAGTCATAAATGGTGATGGAGTCTTTGTTTTCCTTTTCGTTTTTTCTATAGATGAGACTATAAATGATTCACTTTTGGCAGAAGTGACTATCTCTGTAGCATCTGCCTCTGTTTTAATGGTAAGTTTATCTATTTTTAGACTGTTGAAGTCGTAAATTGATGCATCTATATTTTTTTCAAATAGGGCGTCAATTGTCCAAAATTCTTCAGGTTTAAAGGCTTTGATTTCACGCTCTTTTTCAACAACTAGTTTTAGTGTAGAACTCTGCACTCTGCCTGCACTTAGACCCTTTTGTATTTTGTTCGCAAGTAGAGGAGAAAGTTTGTACCCTACGATACGGTCAAGTAAACGTCTGGTCTGTTGTGCATCTACAGAGTCCATGTCTATTTTACGAGGAGTTTCCAGCGCATGTTGTATAGCTGACTTGGTAATCTCATGAAAAACAATACGTGGTAGTTCTGTCGGTTCTTTGCCTATAGCTTTTGCAATATGGTATCCGATAGCCTCACCCTCACGATCCTCATCGGTTGCGATAAAGATCGTTTCGGCTTCTTTGGCTAGTTTTTTTAACTCTTTGACTGTAGGGTTTGCATCTCTAGGTATAGAGTATTTTGGGATTAAATCACCTGTTTTATCATCTAGTGTGATACCAAAAGAACTTTTAGGAAGGTCACGTATATGCCCTTTTGAAGCGATGACTTTGTAATCCTTGCTTAAGAAATTTGTGATGGTTCTTGCTTTTGCCGGTGATTCAACGATGATTAAATTTTTCATTAATACCTTACTTTCACTATATAGGAATTTTTGGCATTGTAACACATTTGTTTGGAAAAACATATGTAAGTAGATAGAATCCATGAATCACCTAAATGAAAAGAGAAGGACTAATATATTTCGATATTAGCCCTTCTTTAAAATACGTGGAAGCGTAATACCTGTTTGACTTTGGTATTTTCCTTTTCTATCTGAATAGGTAGTTTCACATTGTTCATCACCTTGAAAAAAGAGTACCTGAGCAATGCCTTCATTGGCATATATTTTTGCAGGAAGCGGGGTAGTGTTAGAGATTTCTATGGTAATATGTCCTTCAAAGCCTGGCTCAAAAGGTGTAACATTCACGATAATACCACAACGTGCATAGGTACTTTTCCCCAAACAAATAGCAAGTGTGTCTTGTGGCATTTTAAAGTATTCTATGGTTCGTGCAAGTGCAAATGAGTTAGGAGGCACGATGCAGACATCGCCTTTAAAGTCGACTACATTGTTTTGGTTAAAGTCTTTGGGGTCAACCACTTCAGCATTGATATTCGTAAAAATTTTAAATTCATTTGAAACCCGTATGTCGTATCCATAAGAGCTTAGACCATAGGAGACAACTCCTTCTCCTACAAGACCTTCGCAAAAAGGTGTTATCATTTTTTCATTCTGTGATTTATCACGTATCCATTTGTCAGATTTTAAACCCATTGTTTCCCTTTATTTAGTATGTTATCGTACTTTTTGTATATCTGCACGTGTACGTAGTTTTTCAAAATAATCTTTAAGTGCTTTGCTTTGTTGTTGCTCTTTCCATTTTGCACCTACAGCACCTTTTGCCATTTCAAAAGGCATAGTCGTTTCACCTTTTTTTTCATTTACTCTATAGACGATATATCTGTCACCTGCATTGATAGGACGGGTATAGTTACCATTTTGTGTTTGCATCAGTATGGAAAGTATAGAAGTCTCGAGGTCTTTAGTATATTTTATGAGGGTACGTGATTTTACATTTTTAGCTTTGCGTGTTTTTAAAAATACATCTATTTTGTCTTTGGACGGTGAGGAGTATTCTGTTACAGCTATGCTTGTAGGAATGGTAAATAATTCTTTATGACTATTATAAAAAAGTTTGAGTTCATCTTCGCTGGGGGTTGGTATGGATGCTAAAACTTCTTTTTGGAAAAACTTACTTTTTTTGAGAGACTCTTTGATGCTTTTACGATATTTCACCCATTTTGTTCCTTGCTCAAGTAATATTTTCTGCATTTTAGGGATAGTGATATCATTTTGCTCTGCTATCTCGGTGATTTTCGCATCAATGCTTTCCTCTGAGATTTCAATATCCTTCATCGCAGCTTTTTGAAGTCGGTCTTGAATAAGTAAATCAATTGCTTGTTCTTTGGAAACATCTAATTGTGTTTGAACTGCACGAATTTCTGCTGTAGTGACTGCCTCTCCCTCAACAATGAGTGCAATCCCATCAATCATTTTAGCTTGAGGTACTACACTGAAGATAAAAATTATAATGAGATGTAAAAATATTTTGTTCATTTGACTTCCATTCAATAAAGTTGAAAATTATAACATAAAGCTGTAAATATTATATGAATACTCTTATATACAGTAACAGTTTAATATATCTTCGTGTAGGAGTTGTATGAATGATTTTTAATTACATTTGGTTCCAAGTTACACATGATTAAAATAGTGCTAGAATTCACAAGAGAAGATTCGTTATAATCTTCAGGTGTTATCTTAAAATAACACCTGATGTGCTAACTAGAGATATTKCAAAGAKAMWWYMWWYTWWRCAWWSSWAWATWWWWYNNAATATRAWAGGWWGWAWTMNGTTARRWAWKATGATTGCGGGATTTTTGGTATTGGCAACTACTACACTATTTGGGATGAGCCTTTCTCAGTTAAACTCTGCATCTAAAGTRGAATTAATGGAAATCAATGGTATTGGGGATGTGAAAGCAGCTGCGATTATAAAAGAGAGAAGAAAAGGGAAATTTAAATCTTTTGATGATTTTCAAAGAGTTGAAGGTATTGGTGAACAGACAGCTGCGAATGTTAAAAACAATGTGAAGTCTTCCACTGATGTTAAGAAAGTGAAAAAAACAACTAAGAGCAAAACAACCAAGAAAAAAGTTTCTAAAAAAACAAAAGCTTCAAAAAAAGAGATGAAAGAAAAACCGAAGAAGACAAAAAAGACAAAATCTAAAGCTAAGTCCGATACAAAAGAAAAAAAGAAACGTAAGATTAAATCTTCAGCTAAAAAGAAGAAAGAGCTAAAAACTAAAAAGACAAAAGCAAAAAAAGAAAAGAACTAAGATTTTTCATTAAGGAGGAAGTACTCAAGGGTACAACCTCTTCTTCTCTTATAAATCCCCTTAACCACATTTTAGATACAATCACATAATTTATTTACAAGGTATAGTAATGTCAGTAGTAACACGTTTTGCACCCTCTCCAACGGGGTATTTACACATTGGTGGGCTTAGAACCGCACTTTTTTCATGGCTTACAGCACAGCACAACAAAGGTACATTTTTACTTCGCATAGAAGACACAGATATGGCACGTAACTCTAAAGAGGCAAAAGATGCCATCTTAAAAGCTTTTGAGTGGGTAGGTATGGATTGTGATGGAGAAGTAGTTTATCAGTCTAAACGTTTTGATCTGTATAAAAAGTATATAGACCAATTACTTGATGAAGGTAAGGCATATAAGTGTTATATGTCTAAAGATGAGTTAGCTGCACTTCGCGAAGAGCAGATGGCTAAAAAAGAGCGTACACGTTATGATGGACGCTACCGTGACTTTACAGGTACACCTCCAGAAGGTGTAGAGCCTGTCATCCGTATAAAAGCTCCGCAAGAGGGGATGATTACTTTTGTGGATGGAGTGAAGGGCGAGATAAATATCGCTGCCACTGAAGTGGATGACTTTGTCATCGCGCGTGCAGATGGTGCACCTACCTATAACTTTGTAGTGGCCATAGACGATGCGCTGATGGGTTGCACAGAAGTCATACGTGGTGATGACCATCTCTATAATACACCTAAGCAGATAGTGRTTTACAACGCACTAGGACTGGAGTTACCCCACTTCTACCATGTAGCGATGATAAACAATGAACAAGGCAAAAAACTTTCTAAGCGCGATGGTGCAACTGATGTCATGGACTATAAAAGTATGGGTTATTTGCCAGAAGCATTACTTAACTTCCTTGTGCGTCTAGGCTGGAGTCATGGAGACCAAGAGATTTTTAGCTTAGAAGAGATGATAACTCTCTTTGACCCAAATGATATCAATAAGTCATCATCGAATTATAACCTTGACAAGCTACTATGGCTCAATGCACACTATATTAAAAATAAGCTTGACAGTGAGCTTATCGAACTACTAAAAGAGTTTGGTGTCGACCTAGAGGGTAACGATAAAGCCTCTATGCTCCTCTCTGCTACCAAAGAGAGAGGTAAAACCCTCGTAGAGTTAGCAGAGCAAATCAAGCTTATCACTACTGCACCTACGCAATACGATGAAAAATCAGCGAAAAAAGCCTTCAAAGGGGAAGCAAAAGAGATACTCAACACTTTTGCAGATATGCTTGTGATTGCAAGCCCTACTACTAAAAAAGCTTTCCATTCAGTGATGGAAAAGATAGTAGAAGAAAAAGAGATAGGCTTTGGGAAGATAGGTATGCCACTACGTGTAAGCCTAATGGGGTCTATGACGGGTTCAGGACTTGATGAGATTATGGCTATCTTGGGGGTTGATGAGACGATTTCTCGTGTAGAGAAGGCTATTGCCACGATAGAGTAAAAGCTTAACCTTTTTTACTCTCTTTTAAAAATAATTTCAAAGATCTCTTAGCCTTCCAATCTATCTCATAATATATATGACCTAAGTACCAAGTAAGTTGCTTTGGGCTAATCTCTCTTTTTTTTGCTTCACGTTTTAAAATGTATTGAGGTATTTTTACTTTAGTGTTTGCAAAATGTTTAGCTAGCTTTTCTATACTTTCTCCGTGCTTGTTGTAACAGAGTCTTGCAAAGACAAAAGGTAAACCCGTTTTGTCGTACCATGCGGTCGCCAAGTCTATGCCTTTACCTCCCTCTAAATAGTGCTTGAGTGCTGCGTCACCTATGAGGACTTTGCCTTGTAGGTTTAAAACACGTGCTAGTTGATTGGAGGTAGCAGAGGCTGGGTCTGTTTGGTTTTTCCCTTTAAGCAGTAGCACAGAGTAGACTTTTTTATGGGCTATGATGCCTAAGTCGGTACATTTACACTTGCGAGATTCTACAGAGGATATGAAAGCCGCATGAATAGACTTTCTTTTAAAAGCACTATTGATAACAGAGGGTACTGCACGTTTATTGCGAAATGTCATTTTAGCTTGGGTATTGGAGATGTAGCGTCTTAAGAATACTTGAAAAGGTAAAAGATTAAGATAGCCAATGGAGCCAAACAGCATACAAACCCTTTTTTAAGCATGATTATACCAAACAAGATTTATAATCGCGATAATAGTTAGAGAGGAATTTCTCATGATAAAAGTAGAATTTTTAGGCCCTATTGGAAAAGAACCTGTAGAGATGGAAGCTAGTACTTTAGCAGATGTTTCTGCCAAGCTAAAAGAAGACAGTACTTTACTGGTATGGTTAGACAAGTGTGCAGTAGCACTTAATGACAATATGGTAAATGACCTCAATACTGTCCTTAAAGATGGCGATAGAGTTTCCATTTTACCTCCTGTGTGTGGTGGTTAAGTAGTGGAGCTTTATAATGGCCCGCTAGACACTAAAGAAATATTTGGTCGTTGGCTTGATGAACAAGCAGTGTCAAACTATGGTGCGTACATACCCTTTGTGGGAACTATACGCGCAGAAGATGACATCGAAGCTTTGAGTTTTGATATCTATGAGCCTGTACTTCAGAAGTGGTTTGATGAGTGGCAAGAAAAAGCTAAGGCACTAGGTGCAGTTGTAAAAATGGCACATTCGCTAGGTGATGTGCCTGTACATACTTCATCGTATGTTTCGGCTGTATTTTCTCCTAGACGTAGAGTAGCGTTGGAACTTATAGACGCGTTTGTAGAAGACTTTAAAGCCAATGCCCCTATATGGAAATATGATGTAAAAAATGGTGCACGTATTTACGCTGCAGATAGAAGCACACCTATGGATGGTGCAGGGCTCTTAAAATAATAAGAATATACTCTTGAGGTTTCAACTGAAGCTCTAATGAGATGCACCCCAAGGGTTTATTTGACGTTGGGCAATTAAAAGATGAGCTATGCTCATTTTTAAGAAGAAGGAAACATATGATCCACTTTGATGAATCGATAGAGATACTAAAAAATCTTGAGATAAATAGTTATAGAATAAAAGAACTCTACCTTGTAGATGCTTTAGGGTATGTGCTTGCAATGGATATTGTGGCTGACCATAACTCTCCAGAACTTCCTACTTCTGCTATGGATGGTTATGCTATCATCCATGAAGACATGACGCTTGGTAGACTGAAAATTGAGAGTGTAAATCCTGCTGGTTCTGCACTTAAAAAAGAGGTCATAGGTGGGACGTGTATCAAAACCTTTACAGGTTCTCTCATGCCTCATGGTGCAGATACGCTTATACCTATAGAGAACGTCAGTGTAGAAGGTGACGATATTATTATCAATGAAGAGGTGTCACAAGGGTTTTCTGTGCGCGAAGTGGGAGAGAATTATGCTCAAGGGCAACTACTCATCCCTAAAGGTACAAAGATAGACTTTCCTCAGATAGGTGTGATGGCAAGCCTCAATATTGCCAATGTCCTTGTGTATGAAAAACCAATAGTTGCCATACTCTCTACAGGTTCAGAATTACTAGAGTTAGGTGAAGAACAGACCAATGATGCTCAGATACGCTCGTCAAATAACTATATACTAGAGGCTATTGTTAACAAGTATGATGCTGTGCCATTGCAACTTGGTTGCATCAAAGATGATAAAGCAACTATCACGAAAGAAATCTCTGAAGCCATAGAGAAATCTGACATCGTAGTCACCACAGGTGGTGTAAGCGTGGGCGACTTTGATTTTGTGAAAGATGTCATTTACGAACTTGACTGTGAAGTGGTCTTTAAGGGTGTACGTGTAAAGCCGGGCCAACACATCATGGTAGCACGTAAAGATGATAAGTTCATTATAGGGCTACCAGGCTTTGCCTTCTCATCTACAGTGACTGCACTTCTTTACCTTGTTCCTCTCATAGCGAAACTGCAACGTGGTAAATGTGCTTTGCGTATAGTCAAAGCAAAACTTGGAGAGCCTTTTGTTAAACGTGCCAAAAAAGCAGAGTTTACTGCGTGTAATGTCTCATTACATCAAGGTGAATACTATGTAGACTTTAAAGATAAAAAAGTCGGCTCTTCAGCCATACTTACCAATATGCTTGGCAATGTAGCACTCTTGGTTACCTCAGAAGAAGATACCTCTAAGGTGATAGGTGATGAGGTTAGTATTTTACTTTTTGGTTAAAGTATTAAAGAGCTAGAATAGAATTTCTCGCTCTTAAAAACATTGCAAAATCTGCTGCTGTTTTACATCCCATTTTAATTGCGTAGCTTAATAATTCTTTATTTTTTGAGTATACCATTTGATATCCTTTATGATTAAATATGTCAAATTGTATAGTTAAATGGTAAAAATACTAAAAAATATGTCAAATTGTCATACTTTTAAGAAAACTTAGTATATGATTACCTATATATATGGAAAAGGAGTCAATATGTTAGTTTTAAGCGAAGTGATAGATAAGTTAAAAGATGTAATTTCAGAAAGCATAATAGGTAAAAAAGTATTTGACAAAGATGTGGCTGATGCTTTGAATATCCCTCAGGCAACTTTTGCAACGATGAAGAAAAGAAATTCCATCCCTTATGAAGAGATATTGGAGTTTTGTGCACTGAAGAAAATTTCAGTCAATTGGCTATTTTTTGATCAGGCAGTGGATATGTTAAAAGTTGAGACTGAAAAGTTTTTTCAAGTACGGTATTTTTCTGATATCCGTGCAAGTGCAGGGGGTGGGGCTGAAGTGTTTGATGAAAACTATGAGACTATTACGCTAGATGAGAAGATTATGCACAATATGGTTGGCATGGGTAATACAGAGCTTGAAGCAATCCATGTAGATGGCGAGTCCATGGAGCCTACACTTCAAGATGGAAGCATCGTTTTTGTAGATAGAACACAGACGAATATTAATAAAAATGGTATTTTTATCGCTTCAACGACAGGTGGGCTCTTTATCAAACGTATTCAGCAACGGGTAGACGGTATGGTAGAGCTCATTTCTGATAATAGTCTTTACCCTCCTCAGGCTATTGCTGCGGATGAAGTGACTATTGTTGGGAAAGTAGTTGGGAATATAGAGAGCTTATAGGAAAGGTAGAGGAGCTTTACTCTAGTACCGTATTATGATAGATTTGCACATGCCACACATCTCACACTTTCTGGACGTATAGACATACGTCCGACACCTATACTTTCTTCACACTCTATGCAGATACCAAACATTGCTTTGTCTATGCGTTGTAGGGCATTGTCTAGTCGTGTGAGTCTGAGGCGTGATTCATCCAGTACTTTGTTGTTTACATGTTGCTCTCCCATGGCTTCAAGACGTGTAAGACGTCCAAGTCCACAGTCTGGTGAGATAGGTTTTACTTTTTCTTCCAGATTTATGATTTGTTCTTTAAGTTGCACGATGTCGTTTTCTATCTTTTCTTTTATGCTCTGTTTTTCTTTTTTGGTCATAAATCCTACTTTATGCTATATTGAATCATTATACACAAAAGAGTAGCGATGATAAGAATTAAAATTCAGTACAGTGAGGCACTCAATGCCGAATCTTAAACATATACTATTGTTTACTGTACTGTTAAGTTTTTTGTGGTCTAAAAACAATCATACCAATGCACTCATAAAAGAACACTCCCCATATTTACAACAACATGTACATAACCCTGTCAACTGGTATCCCTGGGGGAAAGAGGCGTTAGATAAGGCAAAAAAAGAAAATAAACTCATCTTTCTTTCTATCGGTTACAGTACCTGTCMCTGGTGTCATGTGATGGAAGAGGAGAGCTTTACTGATGTAGAAGTGGCAAAGATACTAAATAATAATTTCATTTCCATAAAAGTAGACAGAGAAGCATACTCTCACATAGACAAAAAATATCAGAAACTTTATATGGCGGTACACAATAAGAGGGGTGGATGGCCTTTGAGTGTATTTATGTCATCTAAACAAGAAGTGTTTTTTATAGGTACCTATATTCCTAAAGAAGAGGGGTATGGATCAAAGGGTTTGTTAAAGTTATTACCTTCTTTTGTAACGTTACAGGAGAAAAGAGATGCTCTTACAGAAGCAATTAGAAAATATAACAAAATAGACAGGAATCAAACTCTTAAAATAACACTCACTAAAAAGATAATAGATAGGGTAGTATCAAAGATAGGAAAAGAGTTTGATGCACTAAATGGCGGGTTTTCTTCACGACCAAAATTCCCTGAAGCATCAAAGTTGGAACTCCTTTTGGATATATATCATCTAAATGGAGATAAAAAAGCCTATAGCATGGCAGAGAAAACACTACAGAAGATGGTAGAAGGGGGTATTTACGACCAAATTGGAGGGGGTTTTTTTCGTTATGCGACAGACTATGAATGGCAGATACCTCATTTTGAAAAGATGCTTTATATAAATGCTGAACTTATAGCCGTCTATGTGAAAATTTATGAAATGACAGAAGATAAACTCTATAAAAAGGTAGTGGATGAGACCATCGCACAAATGGAGAAAAACTATATGCAAGAGGGTGTCTATCTTTCTGCAAGTGATGCAGACTCTGATGGTGAAGAGGGAGGGTATTTTATCTATGAATATTTTGAAATAAAAAGTGCATTGAAGGTAAAAGGGTGGGAACTCAAAGAGATAGAAGGTGCTTTGGCTTATCTGGGGATAGAAGAAGATGGCAATATAGATGGAGATCTTTCACATACACATATAGTGGGGGAGAGGGTACCTGTAAAGCTTGATAAAATGAAAGCCTACTTAAAAGCAGTACGCCATAAGCGAATCTTTCCTTTTATAGACAAAAAGATCAACACTGCTTGGAATGCGATGATGATAAAGGCACTGTTTGTAGCCTCAAGGATTAATGATAAGTATTTAGGCTTGGCCGAAAAAAGATTAGAGAAGTTACTTGAAGTTACTTATAAAAACGAGGTACTTTACCATCAGGTATTACTGCATCAAGCCCCTACACAAAAAGCTTTATTGGAAGACTATGCTTTTTTGATAGATGCCCTTCTAGCGGGACATGAAAGAACGTATGAGATGAACTATCTCATGTTGGCAGAGACATTGACCAAAGAGGCTCTGTCAAAGTTTTATAGAGGTCAGTGTTGGTACTTGAGTGATGATGGGATAAAAACCTACGCAGATTTTGATGACAGGCATTATACTTCTGCACTGTCTGTGATGCTTGAAAACTTGCTAAAGATGGCAACGTTAAGAGAGAAGGTAAAATACACTATAGTCGTGGAAGAAACATTATCAGCCATGGGGAAGGTTTTAGAGATGCATCCTGAAAGTGCCTCCAAATTAGTACATACTTTTTTACGTTTTAAAATGGGAAATGTAATTGTCCATGCGAAGAAAGAAAAGTTACAAATCGCACAAAATAAACTAGATGATGTTAAGTATCCTTTTCTTTTAAGTAGCGTGCAAGAGAGTGATGAGTATCTTGCATGTAAAACGACGATGTGTTTTGCACATGATAAAAATATCACAAAGCTCATAGAGAAAATAAACAAGGCAATCAAATAATGTTAACCATGAATGAAGATTTAGAAGGAGCACTAAAAGTGTATCTCAAGCTTTTAGATGAAGAGGAATATTTTGAGGCACATGAAGTGATGGAAGAGGCATGGCATCCTTTACGKTTGAAAAAACATCCTTTGGCAAACCTTGCTAAAGGTTACATCAATGCTGCGATAACCTTTGAACACATTAAGCGTAATCGTAAAAATGTAAAAAAGAAAGCACAAACGGTCATTGTCTCGTATGAACGTCATAAACACCTGTGYGTAGAAGAGATAGAATATTATGTTTTATTTAAAGAAGCTGGAGAAAAAATCGAAACTTTAAAAATAAAACACAGTGAGATTTTCAATTAATGTTTTGGTATCATGCAACGACTAAACATTCTTATAATTCTGTACGTACTAATCCAAACCGCGTAGAGTGGGACGACAAGCCTAATACATATAAAATCTATCCAGACAGCTACAAGAAAGTAAAACTAGATTTAGACAGTGAGGAAGATAATTTTCTTTATCATATCGCAGGTTTAACGGCAAAGAAAAGCTATCCAAGCGGAGAGTACTACCTTCGTATCAATCCTTCTGCAGGAGCACTTTACCCCAATGAACTTTACTTTCAAGTGCGAGGGGTAGAGGGGAAAGAAGACGGTATATACCACTATGAAGTGAGTAGCTCTTCTTTAGCGCTGCTACAAAGTATTAGTGATGAAGAAGGGCTAGAGCCTTACTTTGGATTTACTACTGCTATGCAAGGATACCTCTTTTTRGTTTCAGCTATTTACTATAGATCTTCGTGGAAATATAAAAACCGTGCTTTTCGTTACTGTCTCTTAGATGCAGGACATCTCTTAGGTAGCATCGAGGCCTCAGCACTACTCAAGCCTCGTATGGTGGAGATGGTGTATACACTTGAAAAAGAAAAGCTTAACCGTATGTTTGGCTTTGAAGGGCGTGAGTGGTTTTTATCAGGTGCATCGATGGCAGTCCCTATGCAGGGGACACAAGTAAAAGCTATGGAGTTTGAGCTGCTTTACATTGATGGCAGTAGAAGCTTTGAAAAAAATGAGATGATAGAACAAGCCTATAACGAAACAGTGAAGCTGGAGGCATGTCAAGTGCAAAAGCAAGTACCAAAGTTTAACTATGATATCACAAGACTACAAGAGACTCTTTTTAGGCGTCGCTCACAACGAGGTTTTAATGAAGGGGCTATTACGAAAGGGCATTTTAATTACATCATGGATGTCATACAAGCACCCATTCCTTCCGATTGTGATGAGGAGGTGAACATTTATGTGGTGGTGAACCGTGTGTTAAATATGCCATTGGGACTGTGCAAAGATGGTAAATATATAGAATACGGGGACTTTGCCAAACAAGCAGGCTATTTGAGTTTGGAACAATACTCTCTTTCTCAACAAGGAGCCGTGGCATTCTTTTTAACTTCTAAGGGAAAAAACTACCAAGCCCTCTACCAAAAAGCAGGTATCATAGGGCAAAGACTTTATGTCATCGCACAATACCTGGACATAGGGTGTTCAGGTATAGGTGCATACTACGATGATGAGGTAAATGAATTTGTAGGAAATGATGAGATGGTTTTATATGCATTGGCTATAGGAAAATAAATAGTATAATAGTCATATTTTAAAAAGTAGGAATAGAATGACTATTTATGATTTAAAACCAAAATTTCAGGCACTGCTTCGTCCTATAGTGGATACATTACATATACAAGGGATTACGCCTAATGAAGTAACATTGGCAGCACTTATACTCTCTATTGTGACAGGGGTTCTTGTTGCAATAACTCAAGGGGCATCTTGGATACTTTTACTTATTCCCTTTGTAATGTTTATACGTATGGCACTCAATGCCATCGATGGTATATTAGCCAAAGAGCACGACATGATGAGCGATGAAGGTGCAATGCTTAATGAGCTTGGCGATGTCATCTCTGATGTGGCTTTGTATTTGCCTTTGGCATTTATAGCAGGGGTTTCACCTATTTTGGTGGTACTATTTGTAGTAGTAGGCTTGTTTACGGAAGTAGCAGGTATACTTGGGGCGGTTATTGGTAAAACACGCCGTTATGATGGGCCTATGGGGAAAAGTGACAGAGCCTTTGTCGTAGGTCTTTTGGCACTACTTATAGGTCTTGGGCTTACCCCAGGATGGTGGTCAGATGGACTTTTACTTCTTTCCATAGGTTTAGGTGTAGCTACCGTAATTAATAGAGCCAGAAGAGGGTTGTCATCATGATAAGCTATGAAGCAGGATGGGTATTAGGATTTATACTGCTAACATTAGTAGTATCTACAGCGTTAATTTATAGTAAGTTTCCTACACAAGAACTCAAAGACCGCATCAATTCATGGTGGATAATCATTGCATTTTTTACAGTGGGAGCTATATTAAATACAACGATGGCAATGTTCTTCTTTGGACTATTGTCTTACTTGGCATTGAAAGAGTATTTCTCGCTTATACCCTCACGACAGACCGATAGACGGGTGATGTTTTATGCATACCTAGCTATCGTTCCTCAGTACTATTTTGCAGGTATTGAATGGTATGGTATGTTTATCATTTGGATACCTGTATTAATGTTTTTAATTTTACCTTTTAGACAAGTTCTTATAGGGGAAACACAAGGTTTCCTAGAAAATACTTCTAGGGTTCAGTGGGGACTTATGATGTTCGTTTTTGGTCTTTCTCATTTAGCATATATGATTACCTTATCACCTGTAGGTAGTAACAGTGTAGGAGGAACAGAATTGGTTCTTTATTTGGTACTACTTACCGAGCTTAATGATGTTTTACAATATGTATGGGGTAAGTCTATAGGAAAAAGAAAGATTATTCCAAAAGTTAGTCCCAATAAAACAGTAGAAGGTTTTTTAGGTGCGTTTGTAAGCATATCTATGTTAGCAGTTCTTTTTTCTTTTTTAACACCGTTTACGTGGTATGAAGCTTTAATCGCAGGGATGATTATCTCTTGGGCAGGCTTTATAGGAGATGTGGTGGTTTCAATGATAAAGCGAGACATCGGCGTAAAAGACTCTGGCAATATGCTACCTGGTCATGGAGGCATACTAGATAGAGTAGATAGCCTCATYTACACTGCACCTTTGTTTTTYCATTATGTTTATTATTTGTATTATTAGGAAAGTTAGATGTTAAAAAAAATATTTTTTGCATTGTTCGTCCGACCTATAGTTCTTATAGTCTCAGGTGTGCATGTTATAGGTAAAGAGAAGCTACCTATAAAAGGCCCTTGTATCATCGCTGCAAATCATAATAGCCACTTGGACACTATGGTCTTGATGAGTGTTTTCCCTTTGAAAAACATCAACAGTATTAGACCGGTAGCTGCAGCTGACTATTTCATGAAAAACAAATACTTTGCATGGTTTTCTTTGAATATTCTAGGCATTATACCTCTGAAGAGGCGACCTTCAAAAGAAGAAGGACATCCTTTACTGGGTGTACAAAAGGCTTTAAAAAATGGAGATATAGTTATAGTGTTCCCAGAAGGGAGTCGTGGAGTCCCTGAAGAGATGAGTACTTTTAAAACGGGTATTGCCCATTTGGCAAAAGCGTTTCCCTCTGTGCCTGTAGTGCCAGTGTATATACATGGAGCAGGCAAGGCTTTACCTAAAGGAGAAGGACTTTTTGTACCTTTTATTATAGATGTACATGTTGGTGAGTCTTTGTTTTATGGAGATGAAGACAATAATATGTTTACTATGAGACTGGAGAAAACGATTAAGACATTAGAAGAACACTATATAAGGGATAATAAATGAAAACAACAGAAAGTACATTTAAGAGTTTTGATGAGAGCGAACTATTTTATAGAGAATGGGAACACGATGTAGAACCTAATGGACGCTTACTCATTATCTTACACCGTGGACATGAACACTCTGGGCGTTTAGAAAGTATCGCAGCCAAAGCAGAGTTTGCAGGCTATAAGATATTTTCTTATGACAACAGAGGGCATGGACATAGCAAAGCAGAAGCCGCTTATGAGTTTATGGATTTGGTGCGTGATTTAGATGCCTTTGTCTCTTTTGTTTGTGACAAAGAAGGTAAGCGTCAAGAAGATGTATTTATCATCGCTAACTCCGTAGCTGGGGTGACTGCTAGTACTTGGGTGCATGATTATGCACCTAAAGTAAGAGGTTTGGCACTCATAGCACCTGCATTTAAAATAAAGCTCTATTTCCCTTTTGCTAAAGAATTTTTAAAACTGGCTGTAAAATTTAAGCCAAAGATGAACATAAAGTCTTACGTGAAGTCAAAGTTTCTTACCCATGAATTAGAGGAGCAAAAACGCTATGATGAAGACATGCTTATCACTCCAAACATACCTGCTAGACAACTCACAACATTACTAGATACTGCCTCTAGGGTAGTGGGAGATTCAAGGCTTATCGCTGTACCTATGCTAATACTCTCTGCTACAAAAGACTATGTGGTAGATTCTAAAGTACAGGGAGATTTTTATGCCTCATTGGCTTCTCCATTAAAAAGGTTTGTACAATTAGAAGGGTTTTATCATGGCGTACTTTATGAAAGTGAACATCAAAAAGCCATAGATGAGATAGCATCTTTTATGGAGCAGTGCTTTGAATATGAAGAAGTGAACATCGTTGAAGAGACGGTTAAAACTACAAAACAAGAGCAAGATAAAATTGCTTATGGGACTTTGCCACTCTATAAAGAAGCAAACTATTTTATACAGCGTCAAATGATGCAAAAACTAGGCTTTCTGAGTGATGGTATGAAGATAGGACTAAAGTATGGTTTTGACTCTGGWGTGACRCTTGACCATRTMTATAAAAATGAACCATCAGGAGTAACATGGCTAGGGAAGATGATAGACAAAAATTACCTAGGGAGCATAGGCTGGAAAGGTATACGACAAAGAAAAGTAAATATGATAAAAGCCACAGAAGAGAAGATAGCTTTACTGCAAGAAAAAGGTGAAAAAGTACGCATCTTAGACATCGCAGGAGGGCCTGCAAGGTATCTCATAGAAATAGCAGAGAAATACCCAGAAGTTGAGGTGCAAGTGCGTGACTACCAAGAGCAAAATGTAGAARAGGGCAGAGCTTTGGCAAAAGAGAGRGGTTTRAAAAACATCACYTATRCACAAAGTGAYGCTTTTGATGCTAACAATTATGATGTGGATGGWTATAGACCAAATATYGCCATCATCTCAGGTGTCTTT
Source organism: Sulfurovum sp. (assembly GCA_002733355.1). Taxonomy (GTDB): domain Bacteria; phylum Campylobacterota; class Campylobacteria; order Campylobacterales; family Sulfurovaceae; genus Sulfurovum. The sequence continues at coordinate 348,026 of NVVN01000001.1, read as the reverse complement.
GAACTCTTTGAAGACAATRAGTTGATAGGCATTGCTATGGATGGTGTAGCTTCCATCGTTGAAGATGGAGGGTATTTACTCTACACAGGGCAACCATGGCATCCACAGCTGGAGCAAATAGCCAATGTATTAGGAAATCATCAAAATACTAAATGGATTATGCGTCGTCGTAGTCAGTATGAACTTGACCATATGTTTAGGCTTAGAGGTTTTGAAAAAGAGAGTATGCGTATAGATGATTGGGGTATTTTTACAGTGTCTTCTGCGAAGTTTATGGGCAAATAGTATGTATGCGTTTGACCATCATTTAGATGCTAAGGCAGTGACCAAAGAGAAGTTTGTATGGATGCTCTACATGGGTATTTTCTTCTTTTTGCTGTATGGTTCTTCCAATCAATATGCAGGACTTACTTCCCCTCATCCTTCTTTTTGGATGGTATGGGAACAACAGATACCATTTATAGAAGCATTTATTGTGCCTTATATGTCATCTGATATCATGTTTGTTATTGCTTTTTTCATGTCTTATACTAGACTTGAACTTCGTGTACTTGCTGCGAGGATTTTATTTATTATACTTTTGTCATGTATGGTTTTTGTACTCTTTCCTTTGCAGTTTTCTTTTGAAAAACCAGAGATACAGAGTTTTACCTTTTTGTTTGGTATACTTGAGGCAGATTTGCCTTTTAACCAACTACCCTCACTCCATGTTGCATTTGCTATAGTTCTTTGGAGTTCTATGAAAAAATATATCAAAAACAGATGGATTAAAATATTTACTGCACTATGGTTTTGGCTCATAGCACTTTCAACAGTATTGGTGTATCAGCATCATTTTATAGATATTCCTACAGGAGCTATGGTAGGACTACTTGCTTTGTATATAATAAAAAAAGAAAAACAAAGTGTATTTACACATGGCTTCACCACACCCCGTTCTTTAAAAATGGCTCTTTATTACATTGTTGGGGCAGTATTGTCTATGCTTATGGCTTTTTATCTATCTTCGTGGGGTTCATGGTTTTTTCTTTGGATATTTACTTCACTTTTACTTGTTAGTATTATCTATGCTTTTGGGCTTAATATTTTGCTTGCAGGTAAAAATGCCAAAGCATCATGGTGGCAGTGGGTACTTTTTGCACCATACTTTTTAGGCAATTACCTATCGTGGCAGTACTACAAAAGAAAACTATCCCTTATGGTAAAACTTAAAGACAATGTCTATTTTGGGCGATATCCAAGTCAAGAGGAATATCAAGTATTAGTAGAAAAATGTATTGGTATGGCTATTAACCTAGCTACAGAACAGCAGATACAAAAAACTGTATTTTCTCAAATTAGGCTTCCTTTTTTAGATCAAACTATACAAAGCTCAGAAGCATTACATGTAGGGGTACAGCATATAGAAGCTTATCAAGATGAAGGTGTATATGTGCACTGTGCATTAGGACTTTCTAGAAGTGTTTTACTTGTTTCAGCATGGTTGATTTTTAAGGGCTATAGCTTGGAAGAAACAGAGGACGAGATAGCCAAGGTAAGACCCAATTATGTAAAGTCAGATTATATGCATATTACATTGGAGCTTTACCAGAAGTATTTAAAGAAAACACTATGAGGATGTTCAGTTCTTTTCTATAAAAAAGGATACATTATGCATAGATTACCATGGTGGATGGGCGCTATATTAATGTCTGGTTTACTGTTAATGACTTTTTCTGTTTTTGGCGCAGATAGACCTATAGGAGCATCAACGTATGTACCCTATTCTTCAGGAATACTCTTTGACCTTGACCCGGAAAAATATACCTATCTTAAAGAGATAAAAAATTCAGGAGCATGGGAGGGTGTTATGCTTTTTGGTGTTTTATTTGGAGGATTTATCACTTCCGTTTTTTTAACCAAAACCTTCCGCTTCTCACTCATCCCAACAGGATGGGAAAAATATAAAAATAATTCTGTTCTCTCAAGGCTCCTGTGGAGTTTTTTTGCCGGTTTTATTATGATTATTGGGGCTAGACTGGCGGGAGGTTGTACCTCTGGTCACTTTATGTCRGGCATGAGTCAAATGGCTATTTCTGCAATGATTTTTGGGACTGTGGTAATGGTTGTCTTGGTTATCACTGGTAAGTTATTTTATCATACCAAGGAGGACTAATAGAAATTATCGTAAAAACAGCAGGAGAAGATTTACCCTCTCGTATCGCGCAAATGTTTGAAAGTGTCATTCATCAAGGAGATGGCTCTTTAGTATTGGTATTTCTCATAGGTGTTATTTTTGGAGGTATTATTCAGTATACAAGGGTAGACAAGTTCGAAAAAATTGCAGGATTTGCCATGCTTAAAGACACAATTGTCCCAAAGATGCTTTTTTTAACCGTAGGACTTACAAGTATTGGATTATATTTTATGGTTKAAGCTGGTGGTGCACATTATCATATTAAACCGATTATTTGGCAAGGTCTTATTCTTGGAGGAGTACTCTTTGGTATTTCCATGGCAATTCTAGGTAAGTGTCCTGGTACAGGTCCCGTGTCCATCGCTGAAGGGCGTATAGATGTACTGGTCGGTGCGATCGGTGGATTGATGGGAGGACTTGTATTTACACTTTATTATGATGATATTTTTAAACCACTCATGGGTGAGAGTTCGGGGAAACTTACGTTACCAGAGTTTTTCCCTGGCAATGAGCATATGGTTGTGCTTATCTTTGGAATCACGGTAGCACTTATTGCAATAATTATTCCTAAAGTAGAGATGTTTGATGAAGCGGACCTGTGTAAACTCCCTGAAGAAGAAAGACCGGATAGAGATTAGTTTTTAAAGTGATAGCCCATAGATTCTAAATGTTTTTGTACCTGCTTCGGTATATCACCTTGAAGCTCTAGGCTATCTTCCTTTATTGTTCCTCCTGCACCAAGTTTCTTTTTTAAAGTTTTTACTAAAACTTGTAAATCACTCTTGGTCAAATAAAAAGGTTTGACTATAGTTATTACTTTACCTCTACGTTTCTCTTTGGCAAAATGAAGTTGATGTTTTTCAGGAATTTTAATCTCAGTATAGACTTCTTTAGAAGGTTTGTCTTTATTGTCAGAAGACCAGTCGTCACCAAAGTCTGTACCCATTTCAAATAGATTTTTTTTATGATTCGCCATTAATTGTAGTCCGTATCAAATAGTATACCAAGGATTACCATAAGTATAAGAAGGAATATAAGTGTTTTATAAAGTGTGTCGTTACTCGGGAGTCCCATGTTAAGCCTTTAGTTCTCTATAGTATATATAATCTCAGTTTTATTTTTCTTGGTTTGAACCTCTTGTATGTTAAGTCCCTCTATAGGCAGCTTCATAAAATCTTTTATAGAAGTTATGCCTGCCTTGGCTATCTCACGTAAGACAATACCTCTATAAGCCTTAGCCCAGTGACTCACTACTTTACCGTCTTTAATAAATTTTAATGTAGTGTAGGGTTTGGTGGGTTTATAAAACTTATCATAAAACCCCGCACGGAGGTCTAGGATTTCTTCATCCTTTAGGTACTCTTCCATAAGATGTGCAGAATATTCTTTATAAAACTTTTCTGGTTTTATATCTGCTACCACCTCACCCTGCTTGAGCTTGTATTCAGGTATCAAATCCGAAGCTTTAATCGGTCCAAATAAATTAGAAAATAAAATCACATGATTATCTATGTATTGCTGTGCAGAAGTATTTAATTTCTCATAACCAAGGTACTCAAAGGCAACACCAGTGTAGCGTTCTATGGCCTTCATAGTAAGTTCATGAATAATGTCTTTTTTATGTTTAAGAATATCAGCTTCTTTTTTGATGCCAAACATTTTAGAAAGTGTTTGCATATCTCCTTGTTGTAGTATATTAATATAAGTATGTAAAAGCTTCATACGATGCGGTGCCAATGTTTCAAAAAGAAGTGATGATGGGTTGAAAGAGAGTTCTCCGCCAGATTTTTTTGTTTCACTTGGAGCGAGTAATATTTTCATTGTTGGTGCCTATCTTTAGCTAGATTAATACTGCTATTCTATAGAAATTAACTAAAAAAAAGAAATTTATGATTTTTTCTATAAAACCCTTGACTTTTGAAATGTATTTGTCTATAATTCCCGTCCATTTTAAGTGCAATATCTTTTAATGATGGTGCTGGTGTAGCTCAGCTGGCTAGAGCAGCTGATTTGTAATCAGCAGGTCGGGGGTTCGAGTCCCTTCACCAGCTCCATGAAATTTTTATCAGTGTTTGACCAGAAAAAAGATTAAACAAGATTCAACTTTATTTCATAGATTAAGTAGAGTCATTTAATTCTAAAACATTATGGTGGGTTACTCAAGTGGCCAACGAGGGCGGATTGTAAATCCGCTGACTACGTCTTCGAAGGTTCGAATCCTTCACCCACCACCATGTTAACCATATGCGGGCGTAGCTCAGTGGCTAGAGTTCCTGCCTTCCAAGCAGGCTGTCGAGGGTTCGAATCCCTTCGCCCGCTCCACATGGTATTGATCTGGGAGCTGATGTGAACAACTGTTTACACTACTTCACATTACTACAAATCAACAAACACTCATAACAATTTTTAAARCATATCAATAATTGTGTCACTTTATGCCCATATGGCTCAGGGGTAGAGCACTTCCTTGGTAAGGAAGAGGTCGTGAGTTCAAGTCTCACTATGGGCTCCAGAACAGAAGAAACAGAAGAAMCWGWWRARYMTGKWNAAGTRTGKASWARTSKKWMKWWAYYSYWSTMYAYWYMKGTYMATATWGRNTTAAKAWKRWYTKRRKAWRATWYKGSYWTWATAMWRCMTTTAYRMWASRWKWACGCTAGGAGAAAAGCATGGCTAAAGAAAAATTTGAACGTACTAAACCGCATGTAAACATCGGTACTATAGGACACGTTGACCACGGAAAAACTACATTGACAGCTGCGATTACTGCGGTACTTGCAACTAAAAACAACACAGCTCTTATGGACTATGATGCAATCGATAATGCACCAGAAGAGAGAGAAAGAGGAATTACAATTGCTACTTCTCACGTAGAATATGAAACTGACAACAGACATTATGCTCACGTGGATTGTCCAGGTCACGCGGATTACGTTAAAAATATGATTACTGGTGCTGCTCAAATGGATGGCGCTATTCTTGTTATCGCTGCAACAGACGGACCAATGGCTCAAACTAGAGAGCACATTCTTCTTTCTAAACAAGTAGGTGTTCCTTACATCGTTGTATTCTTAAACAAAGAAGATCAACTTGATGATGAAGATAAGGAAGAGATGTTAGAACTTGTAGAGATGGAAGTACGTGAACTTCTTTCTGAGTATGACTTCCCAGGTGACGATACTCCAATCATTGCTGGATCTGCATTCAAAGCACTTGAAGAAGCTAAGACTGGTACTCTTGGTGAGTGGTCAGCTAAGATTGAAGAGCTTATGGCTCAAGTAGATTCTTATATTCCAGAGCCAGTAAGAGAAACTGAAAAAGATTTCATTATGGCAATCGAAGACATCTTTACTATACAGGGTCGTGGTACTGTTGTAACTGGTAAAGTGGATCAAGGTAAAGTATGTGTAGGTGACGAAGTTGAAATCGTTGGTCTTAAAGATACTCAAAAAACAACAGTTACTGGTGTTGAAATGTTCCGTAAAGAAATGGATTGTGGTCTTGCTGGAGATAACTGTGGTGTTCTTATCCGTGGTATCGATAAAGACGCAGTACAAAGAGGTATGGTTCTTTGTAAGCCAGGTTCAATCAATCCACATACTAAATTTGAAGCTGAAATCTATGTACTTACGAAAGAAGAAGGTGGTAGACACACTCCATTCTTTAACAACTACAGACCACAGTTTTATGTACGTACAACAGACGTAACTGGTTCAGTTCAACTTCAAGAGGGTACTGAAATGGTTATGCCAGGGGATAACGTTAAAGTTAACGTTGAACTTATCGCACCAGTTGCACTTGAACAAGGTACTAAGTTTGCTATCCGTGAAGGTGGTAGAACAGTTGGTGCTGGTGTTGTTTCTAAGATTATTGCTTAAGACAAACACTTGTAAGAGGAGAACTCCTCTTACAAACTTATCATAGGAGATAACAATGAGAGAAACAGTTCACTTAGGATGTGAGAAATGTACAAGACGTAATTATCACACAACTAAAAATAAAAAAACAACAACAGAGAAACTTGCTCTTAAAAAGTATTGTAAATGGTGTAAATGCCACACAACACATAAAGAGATGAAGCTGTAATTGTAACACTTTTTTAATACCAAAGCTTTTTAGCTTTAGGTATTAATTTAGGCCAATAGCTCAGTTGGTAGAGCACTGGTCTCCAAAACCAGGTGCCGTGGGTTCGAGTCCCTCTTGGCCTGCCACAAAAAAGGTAATGTAAATATGGGAAAAATATCAACATTTATAACGAATGCTCGATCAGAGATTCATAAAGTAATATTTCCAACAAAAATACAAGTAAGACAGGCATTTTTAGCAGTTATTCTCGTAGTAACTGTAATATCAATATTTTTAGCATTGGTTGACCTTCTAATGTCATCAATAGTATCATCAGTTTTATAGGATAAACAATGGCTTTTCAATGGTATGCAATTCAAACGTATTCAGGATCTGAACAATCTGTAAAAAGAGCAATTGAACAACTTATAGTCGATCATGGAATCGAAGAAAAAGTTGAACGTATTGTTGTGCCTACAGAAGAAGTGATTGAAGTAAAAAATGGTGAAAAAAAGATTACTGAGCGTACACTCTATTCTGGGTATGCTTTTGCACATATAGACCTGGATACTGATCTTTGGCATAAGATTCAGTCTTTACCAAGAGTATCTAGATTTATCGGTGAACAAAAGACGCCTACAGCGCTTACAGAATCAGATATMAAAAAYATCTTAGACAAGATGGAGAATAAATCTGCACCACGTCCTAAGGTTGATTTTGAAACAGGCGAAATGGTTCGCATTGTTGATGGACCGTTTGCAAACTTTACAGGCATGGTAGAAGAGTATGATGTTGATCATGGGAAATTGAAGTTAAATGTTTCAATCTTTGGTAGAAATACACCTGTAGAAATACTTTATACACAAGTAGAAAAGATAATCTAAAACATATCTAGTCTAGTATCTTGGGACTTAAAACGAAAAGATAAGTAATAGAGAAATTAATCTAAAGGAAGAACAGATGGCAAAAAAAATAGCTGAAAAGTTTAAAATGATGATCCCTGCTGGATCAGCAAACCCATCACCACCGGTAGGTCCTGCATTGGGTCAGCGTGGTGTAAATATTATGGAGTTTTGTAAAGCATTTAATGAAAAAACAAAAGATCAAATGGGATTTAAAATTCCTGTAATTGTAACTGTCTATGCAGACAAAAGCTTTACAATGGAAACAAAGCAACCCCCAGCATCTGAGTTGATTTTAAAAGCGGCAGGACTTAAAAAAGGTACTGATAACCCTATCACTACTAAAGTGGGTTCTATCACAAAAGCTAAACTTGATGAAATCATCGAGAGAAAAATTGTAGATTTGAATACAAATGACAAAGCAATGGCAGCAAATATTATTGCTGGAACTTGTAGAAGTATGGGTGTTGAAATTGTAGATTAGTCTTACGACTTACTACATGTTGAAATAAAATCTTAACCACATGATTTAAAAATGTGGGAGCATAATAAGCGGAGAAAATAATGGCAAAAAAAGCAAGTAAAAGAAGAGAAGCATTACTTAAAATAGTAGATGTAACTAAAGAATATAGTGTTGACGAAGCAATGAAAACACTCAAAGAATTAAAATCAGCAAAGTTTGATGAGACTGTTGAAATTGCATTAAATCTAAACGTTGACCCTAGACATGCAGATCAGATGATTAGAGGATCTGTTGTTCTTCCAAATGGAACAGGTAAAACAGTAAGAGTAGCAGTTTTTGCAAAAGATGCAAAAGCAGATGAAGCAAAAGCAGCAGGTGCTGATATCGTTGGTGCTGCTGATCTTATTGAAGACATTCAAGCGGGTAAAATTGATTTTGATATCGTTATTTCTACACCAGATATGATGGGTGTACTCGGTAAAGTAGCAAGAATCCTTGGACCAAAAGGTCTTATGCCTAACCCTAAAACGGGCACGGTAACTATGGATGTTGCTAAAGCAGTTGAAAATGCTAAGGGCGGACAGGTTAACTTTAGAGTTGACAAAAAAGGTAATATCCACGCAGGTATTGGCAAAATATCTTTTTCAGAAGAAGCAATCAAAGAAAACTTTATAACACTTATGGAGACTATCAACAGAGCGAAACCAGCTTCTGCTAAAGGTAGGTTTATTGCTAATGGTGCTATTTCACTCACAATGAGTCCTGCAATTACACTTGATACAACAGAATTAATGGATATAAAATAAGAGAGTAAAGAGGGTTATCCTCTTTACTACTTTCAAGCAAGCGCTTAGTTTAGCTTTTGTTTGAGAGTATTTTTTACTACTCATAATCTTAGATCAAAGATAAAAGGGGCGAAAGCTTAATTAGTCTGCTTGAAAGAGTAGATGTGTAGGTAAACCTATACCCTCTTAGAGATCGGAAGGAGAAATATATGACTAGAACTAGAAAAGAAGAGTTAGTTACAGAGATGACAGAAGCGTTTAAAGACGCTGGCGCTATTATTGTTTGTGATTACAAAGGTATGACAGTAGAAAATCTTGAAATCGTAAGAAACCTTGCGAAAGATGAAGATACAAATGTACAAGTTGTAAAAAATAAACTTGCACGCATTGCATTGAAAAATGCTGGATGTGAAGATGTTGAATTTACAGATACAAACCTTGTAATTTGGGGTGATACGCAAGTAATACCTTGTAAAATTGCAGATAAAGCAGCCACTGATTTTAAAGACAGTTTTTCTATCAAAACAGGATTAATTCTGGGTGAAATTGCTAGTATGGATACCATTAATGCAATGGCTAAACTTCCTACTAGAGATGTACTTCTTGGTATGCTCCTTAATGTTTGGAATGCACCAGTACAGAACTTTACAATTGGTATGCAAGCACTTGCAACTAAAAAAGAAGAAGAAGCGTAGAGTGGTGAGAGCCACGAGGCTCTTTTGAATTTGACATTGTAAATACAATGTTATTAATGTAATTTAAGGAAATAATTATGGCAACAACTAAAGAAGATGTTCTTGAGTTTATCTCAAACATGTCAGTACTTGAGCTCTCTGAGCTTGTAAAAGAATTTGAAGAGAAATTTGGCGTATCTGCACAAGCTACAGTAGTAGCTGGTGGTCCAGCTGCAGGTGGTGAAGCTGCTGAAGAACAAACAGAATTTGATGTAGTTCTTACTGAAGCTGGTGAGAAAAAAATAAATGCTATTAAAGTAGTAAGAGCAATTACTGGTCTTGGACTTAAAGAAGCAAAATCAGCTGTTGAAGAAGTACCAACTGTGCTTAAAGCAGCTGTATCTAAAGATGAAGCTGAAGCGTTCAAAAAACAAATCGAAGAAGCTGGCGCTAAGTGTGAGCTTAAATAATTCATTTGTTGGGATATTTTATGGGGGAAACCTAGCATAACTACCCTAACATTGAGTTGCACCTAAAGGTATTTCCTTTGGTCACTTTAGCAGTTGACTCATGCGACAAGTCGCATTGGGGTTTACTGCTAGTACCTACAGATATAGTTAAAAGCTATTCGGAGACATTTTCATACCCTCCTCTAATAGTTTCTTTGTGTATCTAACTATGAGTACCGTATGAGACTCTAAACGATATTAATCATTTAAACAATTAACGAACACCACTACAAGGACAAACATGCTCAATTCTTTGCATTCTGGGAACAGACTCCGTGTTGATTTTTCAAAAACACCAAGAGAGATAGAAATTCCAAACCTACTTCAACTTCAACAAAAATCTTATGAAAATTTTTTAATGTTAGGTGAGAAAGACAGAAAAAACTCTACATTGGAGAAAGTATTTAGATCGGCTTTCCCTATACATGACCAGCAAAACAGAGTAACACTTTCTTATAAAAACTCTGAAATCATTAAGCCAAAATATACAGTCAGAGAATGTATGGAAAGAGGATTGACCTATTCTGTATCATTGAAGATGAATATTGCATTGACTATCTGGAACAGAGATGAAAAGACTGGTGCGAAACTTGACCCAAAAGAGATAAAAGAACAAGCGGTATTTGTAAGAGATATTCCTTTAATGACAGAAAGAACATCTTTTATAGTAAATGGTGTTGAAAGAGTAATCGTAAACCAACTTCACAGATCACCAGGTGTTATTTTTAAAGAAGAAGAGGGTACCACTATAGGTTCGCCACTTTTGTATTCTGCGCAAATCATACCTGATCGTGGTTCATGGTTATATTTTGAATATGATTCAAAAGAGATTCTTTATGCACGTATCAATAAAAGAAGAAAAATTCCAGTGACTATCCTTTTTAGAGCTTTGGACTACTCTAAAGATGATATTATCAAACTTTTTTACTCTACAAAAGAGATTACTATAAAAGATAACAGATTTCTTATGAAGTTTGATGCTGAAGACTTTGGTGGTAGATCAGAGTATGAAGTTAAAGATATTGATGGAAAAACTATTGTTGCCGCAGGAAAAAGACTTACGAAGAAAAAAGCAGAGAAGCTTATAGAAGAGGGACTTGAATGGATTGAATATCCACTTGAAGTACTTATGGAAAGACACTTGGCTTCTCCAGTGATTGATCAAGAGAGTGGTGAAATCCTTTATGATGTAGTAACACCTTTAGATGAAGCAAAGCTTAAGAGGATGATAGAAGAAGGTATCACAACTATTGACATCATCAATGACCTTGCAGAGGGTGCAGACAGATCTATTATCAATGCGTTTATCGCAGATACTGAAAGTTTAAGACTTTTAAAACAAACAGAAGAGATTGAGGATGAGAATGTATTGGCGGCCATTCGTATCTATAAAGTAATGAGACCAGGTGAGCCAGTAACCCCTGATGCAGCAAAAGCATTTTTAAAACAACTTTTCTTTGATTCTGAGAGATATGACCTTACGAAAGTAGGACGTATGAAAATGAATCATAAGTTAGGTCTTGATATCCCCGAATATGCGACTGTGCTTACGGCAGAAGACCTTATTAATGTTGTAAAATATCTTATAAAAGTTAAAAATGGTAAAGGTCATATTGACGATAGAGATCACCTAGGTAACAGAAGAATTAGAGCGATTGGTGAGCTTCTTGGTAATGAATTGCACAATGGACTTATCAAGATGCAAAAAGCTATTAGAGACAAGATGACAACAGTATCTGGAACTATTGATGAACTTATGCCACATGACTTGTTGAATTCAAAAATGATTACAAATACAATTTTAGAATTTTTCTCTTCAGGACAACTTTCCCAATTTATGGATCAGACGAAYCCACTTTCTGAAGTAACACATAAAAGAAGACTTTCAGCATTGGGTGAGGGTGGACTTGTTAAAGAAAGAGCTGGGTTTGAGGTTAGAGATGTACACCCTACACATTATGGTCGTATTTGTCCGATTGAAACACCAGAGGGACAAAATATTGGTCTTATCAACACATTGGCTACTTACGCAAAAGTAAATGAGCATGGGTTTATTGAAGCGCCATATAAAGTGGTAAAAGATTGTCAAGTAACGGATGAAATCGTTTATATCACTGCAACACAAGAAGAAGACAAATGTATTGCTCCTGCTTCGACTGAGGTAAGTGAAGATGGACGTATTGTTGAAGATCTAATCGAGACTAGACTTAATGGTAATATCGAACTAAATGAAGCAACGCGTGTTAACTTAATTGATATTTCTCCACTCATGATTTCTGGATCTGCCGCAGCATTGATTCCATTCTTGGAGCACGATGATGCAAACCGTGCATTGATGGGTTCAAACATGCAACGTCAAGCCGTTCCTCTTCTTAAAACAGATGCACCAGTGGTGGGTACTGGTATGGAAGCAATTGTGTCTCGTGATGCATGGGAAGCGGTGAAAGCTAAAAGAGCAGGTACGGTCGAAAAAGTAGATGCTAAAAGCATCTATGTCATGGGTGAAGATGAGTCGGGTGTATTTATAGACCATTATCCTCTTGAAAAAAATATGAGAACCAACCAAAATACTACATTTACACAAACACCTATTGTAAAGCTCGGTGATAAAGTAGAAGCCAAACAAGTCATCGCCGATGGTGCAAACATGGATCAAGGTGAGCTTGCTATTGGTAAAAACATCATGGTTGCCTTCATGCCTTGGTACGGGTATAACTATGAAGATGCGATTATTATCTCTGAGAAAATTATTCGTGAAGACACATTTACATCTGTGCATACATACGAAAAAGAAGTAGAAGCAAGAGAACTTAAGCATGGTACAGAAGAGATTACRCGYGATATTCCAAATATYCGTGAAGATGAGCTTCTTCATTTAGATGAGTCTGGAATTGTAGAGATGGGTACGTAYGTGAAACCAGGTATGATTCTTGTRGGTAAAGTAAGTCCTAAAGGTGAGATTAAACCAACACCAGAAGAGAGACTYTTACGTGCAATCTTTGGTGAAAAAGCAGGGCATGTGGTAAATAAATCACTTTATTGTCCGGCTTCTATGGAAGGCGTGGTTGTTGATATCAAAGTCTTTACAAAAAAAGGCTATGAAAAAGATGCACGTGCCATCCAGGCGTATGAAGAAGAAAAAGCAATACTCGATGGTGACCATCATGATCAACTTCTCATGATAGACAGAGAAGAGATTTTACGTATTTCGAATTATCTTTCATCACAAGAGTTAGCTCAAGATGTAACTATCGCAGAGAATGAATTTAAAGCAGGGTCTAAAATCCCTGAAGCAACCATCAAAAATGTGAATAGATTTGCACTTAGAGGGGTGGTTCAATCTTATGCTGATGAAGTACAGAATGAGTACGAGTCACTTAAAAATTATTTCCTTAAACAGAAAAAAAGACTYAAAAATGAACATGAAGAGAAGTTAAGCATCCTTGAAAAGGATGATATCCTTCCGTCAGGTGTAACAAAACTGGTAAAAATTTATATTGCAACAAAGAGAAAACTCAAAGTTGGAGATAAAATGGCAGGGCGTCATGGGAACAAAGGTATCGTTTCCATTATAGTGCCTGAAATTGATATGCCATACATGGAAGATGGAAGACCTGTTGAGATTATCTTAAATCCACTGGGAGTTCCCTCTCGTATGAACATTGGGCAAATTCTTGAGGTACACCTTGGACTAATAGGCAAGAGACTGGGTGAGCAGATTCAAGAAATGTTTGATGCAAAACAAGGTGATTTTGTTAAAGAACTTAGAGCGAAGATGATTGAGATTGCTGATGTAGCTAAGCTGATGAATGCTAAAGAGCTTCTTGGAAATATGTCTGATGAAGATTTATTGAAATATGGTAGAGACTGGTCAACAGGCGTTAAGTTTGCTGCCCCTGTATTTGAAGGTACAAATCAAGCAGAATTTGATAAATTATTTGAACTTGCGAAAATTGACTCAGATGGTAAGATGGTACTCTTTGATGGAAGAACTGGTGAGCAGATGATAGAGCGTGTAAACGTTGGTTATATGTATATGCTAAAACTACATCACTTGGTAGATGAGAAGGTTCACGCACGTTCAACTGGACCATACTCGTTGGTTACGCAACAACCTGTTGGGGGTAAAGCACTCTTTGGTGGACAAAGATTTGGAGAGATGGAAGTATGGGCACTTGAAGCATATGGTGCTGCACACATTCTTAAAGAAATGCTTACTATCAAATCAGATGATGTCGAGGGTAGAGCAAGAGCATACAGAGCTATCACCAAAGGTGAGTCTGTGCCAGAATCAGGTGTACCAGAGACGATGTTTGTATTGACTAAAGAGCTTCAGGCACTTGGTTTAGATGTAGATTTATATGAGAGTAAAAAAGAAGTGGAGGGTGAAAATGAGTAAGTTTTTAGAGAATTTAACGCTAATAGATCTGAACAGTGAAGAGAGACCTAGGGATATTGCAGCCCTTCAGTTAAGAGTTGCAAGCCCTGAAAAAATACTTTCATGGTCATATGGTGAAGTAAAAAAACCAGAAACGATTAACTATAGAACCCTCAAACCAGAGCGTGATGGACTTTTTTGTGCAAAAATATTTGGACCAATCAGAGATTATGAATGTCTTTGTGGTAAATACAAAAAAATGCGTTAYAAAGGTGTAGTGTGTGAAAAATGTGGTGTAGAAGTCACATCATCTAAAGTAAGAAGAAACCGTATGGGGCATATCGATCTTATCGCTCCTGTAGCACATATTTGGTATGTGTCTTCATTGCCATCACGTATCGGGACACTTTTGGGTGTGAAGATGAAAGACCTTGAACGTGTACTTTATTACGAAGCGTATATTGTAAAAGCACCAGGCGAAGCATCTTATGACAACCAAGGATTAAATCCACTTGCCAGATATGATGTGCTCAATGAAGAGCAATATCAACAGATTGTACAACGTTTTGGAGATACTGGTCTTGATGCACGAATGGGTGGGGAAGTAGTTCAAGAATTACTTGCTGACCTTGATTTGGTTGAAATGTTTACGCAACTGAAGGAAGATATACTAGCAACAAAATCAGAAGCGAAAAGAAAAACGATTGTGAAGAGACTGAAAGTGATTGAGGCATTTTTACATTCAGGTAATAGACCAGAATGGATGATGCTTACACAACTTCCTGTACTCCCACCAGACTTAAGACCTCTAGTAAGTCTTGATGGTGGTAAATTTGCAGTATCTGATGTAAATGATCTTTACAGAAGAGTCATTAACCGTAATCAACGTTTAAAAAGACTTGTGGAGCTAGACGCTCCCGAAATCATYGTTAGAAATGAAAAGCGTATGCTCCAAGAAGCAGTAGATGCACTCTTTGATAATGGTAGACGSGGAAATGCAGTTAAAGGTGCTAACAAAAGACCATTGAAATCACTYTCAGAAGTGATTAAAGGTAAACAAGGTCGTTTCCGTCAAAACCTTCTTGGTAAACGTGTTGACTTYTCTGGRCGTTCTGTTATCGTYGTWGGACCGGACTTRCGTATGGACCAGTGTGGACTTCCTAAAATTATGGCAATAGAACTCTTTAAACCACATTTAATGGCGAAGCTTGAGGAAAAAGGTTATGCTACTACACTAAAACAAGCTAAAAAAATGATCGAGAAAAAAGAAAATGAAGTATGGGAATGTTTAGAAGAAGTAGTTGAAAATTATCCTATTTTGCTAAACCGTGCGCCAACGCTTCACAAACTTTCGATTCAAGCGTTTCACCCAAGACTTATCGAAGGTAAAGCGATTCAGTTGCACCCACTTGTATGTTCTGCCTTCAATGCTGACTTCGATGGTGACCAGATGGCGGTACACATACCCCTTTCTGATGAAGCCATAGCTGAAGCAAAAGTGTTGATGCTGGCTTCAATGAACATTTTGCTTCCAGCCTCTGGTAAAGCGATTGCTGTACCTTCTCAAGATATGATTTTAGGTCTTTACTATCTAACACTAGAGAAGAATGACGTAAAAGGTGAAAATAAACTTTTTGCAAGTGTTGAAGAGGTTGAAATTGCTTTTGATCAGAATGCACTTGACCTTAATGCACGTATTAGAACAGTTGTTGAGGGTAAGATTGCAAAATCAACTGCAGGTAGGTTGATTTTAAAATCAATTATTCCTGATTATGTCCCTGAAAAATACTGGAATAAAGTATTGAAGAAAAAAGACATTGGTACGTTAGTTGACTACATCTATAAAATAGGTGGTGTTTCTGAAACTGCTAGTTTCCTTGATGACCTTAAAGACATGGGTTTCAAATATGCAACAAAAGTAGGCGTTTCTATATCAATAGACGATATTAAAATCCCTGAATTAAAAGTAGGTCGTGTTGTTGAAGCCAAAACAGAAGTAAAAGAGATTCAAAGACAATTTGGGTCAGGATTACTTACAGATCAAGAACGTTATAACAAAATTATTGATATTTGGACAGATGCTAACAATGAAATTGCTGAGGGGCTTATGACGCTTATTAGGGCAGATAAAGATGGTTTTAACTCAGTACATATGATGGCTGACTCAGGAGCTAGAGGATCGGCTGCTCAAATACGTCAGCTCTCTGGTATGAGGGGACTAATGGCGAAATCGGATGGATCAATTATTGAGACACCTATTACATCAAACTTCCGTGAAGGTCTAAATGTACTAGAGTACTTTATTTCAACACACGGAGCTAGAAAAGGTCTTGCCGATACAGCGCTTAAAACAGCCAATGCGGGTTACTTGACTAGAAAACTTATTGATGTTGCACAAAACGTGAAGATTGCCGTGACAGATTGTGGTACACATGAGGGCGTTGAAGTTTCTGACATTGTTGTGGGTAATGAAATGATTGAACCATTGGCAGATAGAATTTATGGTAGAGTTTTGGCTGAAGCGATTATAGACCCTATTACTTCTGAAGTACTTGTGAGTGAAGGTACGATGATTGATGAAGAAACAGCAACGCGTGTTCAAGAAGCGGGTGTACGTTCAGTGGTAATAAGAGCACCATCTACATGTAAAGTGGACAAAGGTATATGTGCAAAATGTTATGGTCTTAACATGGCAGACAATATGATGGTTAAACGTGGCGAAGCAGTTGGTGTTATTGCAGCGCAGTCTATTGGTGAGCCTGGTACGCAGCTTACGCTTCGTACTTTCCACACTGGCGGTACGGCAACAGCTGGGAAAGAAGAGCGTTCAGTAGTAGCAACTAAAGAAGGGTTTGTAAGATATTATAACCTGAATGTTTATAGAAATACAGAAGATAAACTGATTGTTGCAAACAGAAGAAATGCAGGGGTACTTTTAGTAGAGCCAAAAATTAAAGCGGTTGTTTCAGGTACTATATCTATGATAGTAACCCATGATGAAATTGTGGTTTCTGTAGTAGCAAAAGGCAAGGATGAGGTGAAATATAACCTCAGAAAATCAGATGTTGCAAAATCCAATGAGCTTGCAGGTGTTGCTGGTAAAGTGGAGGGAAAACTTTACTTACCACTAAAAGATGGTGATAGTGTTGAAGAAGGTGACTCTATCGTTGAAGTGATTAAAGAAGGTTGGCCTGTACCAGCACGTATTCCCTTTGCCTCTGAACTTAAAGTGGAAGATGGTGCACCAGTGACACAAGAAGTGATTTCTGAGTCTAAGGGTACTGTTAAATTTTTCTTACTTAAGGGAGATTATCTTGAAGCGCATGATGTGATAAAATCAGGTGCCAAAGTAGAAGAGAAAGGTCTTTTTGCAGTCATTGTTGATGAGAACAATAGAGAGGCAGCTAGACACTATATCTCAAGAGGTTCTGTCGTTCAGATTGACAATGATGCAATGGTAGAAAGAGGCGATAAACTCTCAGCACCAGAAGTCTCTACGCAGATTAGAATTGCAGAGTGGGATCCGTACTCTGAACCAATTATTGCTGAACAATCAGGTACTTTGAAATTTGAAGATATTATTCCTGGTGTAACAGTTATTGAGCAATTTGATGAGATAACAGGAGACACAAGACTTGAATTAAATGAGTATATCCCCGCGGCATATAAACCAGCAATTATTCTTGCAACTGCGGGTGGCGAACTCATTCGTTACCAACTAGATCCTAAAACTATTTTATTTGTACAAGATGGAGGAGAAGTAAGTATCGCAGATATTTTGGCAAAAACACCTAAGGCTGCCATAAAATCAAAAGATATTACCGGAGGTCTTCCAAGAGTTTCTGAACTTTTTGAAGCTAGACGTCCCAAAGATATTGCGCTTATTGCACAGATAGATGGTGTAGTAAGCTTCGGTAAGCCATTRCGTGGTAAAGAAAGACTCATTATTTCTGGAGAAAATGATCAAATTACTGAGCAGTTTGTCGATAAAAACAAAGTAGCACTTGTCAATACGGGTGAGTATGTGCATGCGGGTGAAAAATTGACTGACGGTATTATCTCAAGTCATGACATTCTAGCAGCACTTGGYGAAAAAGCATTGTATGAGTATATTGTTGCTGAGGTACAAATGGTTTATCGTAGACAAGGGGTTAATATCTCAGATAAACACATTGAGATTGTTACTTCTCAGATGATGAGACAGGTAAAAGTAGCGGAAAGTGGTGATTCTAAATTTATCGCTGGAGATATTATTTCCCGTCGTAAGTTCAAGGAAGAAAACACATCAGTGATTAAGCTTGGCGGTGAGCCATCAATTGCGGAACCAATGCTTGTGGGTATTACCCGTGCAGCAGTCGGTGCAGACAGTATTATCTCTGCGGCATCTTTCCAAGACACAACTAAAGTATTGACATCGGCYTCTATTGCAGGGACTATTGATATGCTTGAGGACCTTAAAGAAAATGTCGTTATCGGTCGTCTTATACCAGTAGGTACAGGCATGATGGATAATAAGAATATTCAATTAACTGCTGCTGAGTAGTTTTTGACTTCTATTTCTGACTACCTCTAGTATCNAGCTAGAGGTAGTCTATATACAGCTATCCCCTCTCTCTTAATATTACTATAAGAAAACCCAAAGAAAATTTCGATATAATATGCCTCCAAAAATCTGCGTGATTTAGGCTAGATAAAAGCGTTTATTAAACGTTATTATGTGGTGTAAGAACCCAGATTCAAGAGACATTGATCTCAATTCAAACTAACCATAAAACATGAAAATGGAATATGGAAATACATAAAAGGAAAACGATTTGCCTACAATTAACCAATTGATTCGTAAAGAACGTAARAAGCAAGTGAAAAAATCAAAATCACCTGCACTCGTAAAATGTCCTCAAAGAAGAGGCGTGTGTACTAGAGTTTACACAACAACTCCAAAGAAACCTAACTCAGCTTTGAGAAAAGTTGCAAAAGTTAGATTAACATCTGGATTTGAAGTAATTTCATACATCGGTGGTGAAGGTCATAACCTTCAAGAACACTCTATCGTACTAGTGCGTGGGGGAAGAATTAAAGATTTACCTGGTGTAAAATATCACATCGTTCGTGGTGCATTGGATGCATCAGGTGTTGCAAACAGAAAAGTTGCAAGATCTAAATATGGTACAAAAAAACCTAAAAAATAATTAATCTTTAATCTCTCATCAAAGATGTAGCTTTAGTGAGATGAATTGAGTGGTGGCTTTGCTGCTAATCAAGAAGAAATAATATGGTAAATAAAGTAATAGTTTAGTCTGGGAACAGGCTTCAAGCAGGTGTTGTCATTTAGTCTAGTATAGGCTTACCTTAGGGGACAGGACTTGAGTAAATTTTAAACAATTGAAGGAATCTCTTATGAGAAGAAGAAAAGCTCCCGTTAGACCAGTATTGCCAGATCCAGTACATGGTTCTAAAGTATTAACAAAATTCATCAATGCTATTATGCTTGGTGGTAAAAAAAGTGTTGCGCAAAAAGTAATGTATGCTGCGTTAGAGAGAATTGAATCAAAATCTGGTGAAAAAGGTATTGAAGTATTCAACAAAGCGATGGATAATGTCAAGCCTGTAATGGAAGTAAAATCTAGAAGAGTAGGTGGGGCAACTTACCAAGTGCCAATTGAAGTTAGACCTGTAAGACAACAGTCTTTAGGTATTAGATGGATTGTGGATGCTGCTAGAAAAAGAAATGAACGAACGATGATGGAGCGTCTAAGTAATGAACTTATGGAAGCTGCAACAGATAAAGGTTCTGCTTTCAAAAAGAAAGAAGATACTTACAAAATGGCTGAAGCGAACAAAGCGTTTGCTCACTATAGATGGTAAGGAACTAAGTTATGGCAAGAACACATAAACTGGGTGACGTAAGAAACATCGGTATTGCTGCACACATTGATGCTGGTAAAACAACAACTACTGAAAGAATCCTTTTCTATACAGGTGTTGAGCACAAAATCGGTGAAGTTCATGATGGCGCTGCCACTATGGACTGGATGGAACAAGAGCAGGAAAGAGGTATTACTATTACTTCTGCTGCTACTACTTGTGAGTGGAATAAAAAACAAATTAATATTATAGATACTCCAGGACACGTTGACTTTACTATTGAGGTTGAGCGTTCTATGAGAGTACTTGATGGTGCTGTATCTGTATTCTGTGCTGTTGGTGGGGTTCAACCACAATCTGAGACAGTATGGAGACAAAGAAACCGTTATGGTGTACCTTCAATAGTATTTGTAAACAAGTACGATAGAACGGGTTCTGACTTTTATGAAGTTGAGAGACAAATTGTTGAGAGACTAAAAGGGAATCCTGTTCCTATCCAATTGCCAATCGGTGCAGAAGAAAACTTTCAAGGTGTTGTTGATCTTGTTAAGATGAAAGCAATCGTTTGGGATAAAGATGCAGAAATGGGTTCTAACTACCATGTAGAAGAAATTCCAGAAGAYATGGTTGAGTTRGCAAATAAGTATCGTGAAAACCTGATTGAGAAGATTTCTGAAGCAGATTGTAACGAAGCACTTATGGAAAAATTCCTTGAAGGTGAAGAGCTTAGTAACGAAGAAATAGTTGCTGGTATTAAAGCTGCTTGTATTGGTATGCACATCGTTCCTATGACTGTGGGTTCAGCTTTTAAAAATAAAGGTGTTCAGACTTTACTTGACGCTGTTGTTGATTACCTTCCTTCACCTCTTGAATGTGCAGACATCAAAGGTACTATGATGGACGATGAAGAGAATGAGATCATTGTTCCTTCATCTGATGAGGGTGCATTCGCATCATTGGCATTTAAAATTATGACAGACCCATTTGTTGGACAGTTAACATTTATACGTGTATACCGTGGTTCTTTAAAGTCAGGTTCTTACGTGCATAATACAACAAAAGATAAAAAAGAGCGTATCGGTCGTATCATGAAAATGCACGCGATTAAACGTGAAGAAATTGATGAAATTTACGCAGGTGAAATCGGTGCGGTTGTGGGTCTTAAGAGTACAACTACAGGTGATACGCTTTGTGATCCTTCAGATAAAGTAGTGTTAGAAAGAATGGATTTCCCAGATCCAGTTATTTCTGTTGCGGTTGAGCCTAAAACAAAAGCGGATCAAGAAAAAATGGGTGTTGCACTTTCTAAACTTGCTGCAGAAGATCCTTCTTTTCGTGTTTCTTCAGATGAAGAGACAGGACAGACTATCATCTCAGGAATGGGTGAACTTCACCTAGAAATTCTTGTAGATAGAATGAAAAGAGAATTTAATGTAGAAGCTGATGTAGGAGCACCACAAGTTTCTTACCGTGAGACTATTAAGAATGCTATTGATCAAGAGTACAAATATGCTAAACAATCTGGTGGACGTGGACAATTTGGACATGTATATCTTAAAATTGAACCACAAGAACCAGGCTTTGGTTATGAGTTTGTKGAYGCWGTTAAAGGTGGGGTTATTCCAAAAGAATTTATCAAACCTATTGATAAAGGTATTCAAGAGGCAATGGCTAGAGGTATTCAAGCAGGGTATCCTGTTGAAGATCTAAAAGTAACTGTTTATGATGGTTCTTACCATGATGTCGATTCATCTGAAATGGCATTTAAACTTGCTGCTTCTATGTGTTTAAGAGAGGGTTGTAGAAAAGCTAATCCTATTATCTTGGAACCTATGATGAAAGTTGAAGTTGAGACGCCTGAAGATTACATGGGTGACGTTATTGGTGATATCTCTAAAAGACGTGGCCAAGTAACGGGTATGGGAGATAGAGCTGGCTCTAAGATAGTTGATGCATTTGTACCACTTTCTGAAATGTTCGGTTACTCAACTGATTTACGTTCAATGTCTCAAGGACGTGCGACGTATGCGATGGAGTTTGACCACTATGAAGAAGTACCACAGAATGTAGCAAAAGAAATCATAGAAAAGAGAAATAGTTAATATTTCTTTGATTTGCATCCATCTTTGAATGATGGGTGCAGTGACTTACCGTATGTAAGCGCCTTTACCCAAACGTTCAAACCTGAATACAACTCAMWAMAATNWWYWACWATTWCNAANYWWAMYMAKTWRMMWKATTATTCTATTTTAATTTTTAAATTAGCATATAATAGTGTTTAAAGGAATCAAATGAAATACATTATAGACCTCATAGAAGATGTGCGTGAGCAGATAGGAAACCATGAAGAGTATGTACTGACTGCTGGGTTGTTAAAAGAAGATGAGAATGATAGTTCAAAGCTTGTATATTCAGGGGAAGCTTCTTTAAATTTGGCGATATTAGAAGATAAGAAGAAACAACTTAAGTTCAAAATAGATACCAGTAACAAGACAGTGACTATAGGAGCACTTATCCCCCCACTTTTGATACTTGATACAGGCACAATGATGTATGAGCTTAGAATGGATGTGAATAAGCAGTATAAACATATGGAGATAGTAGGGTTTGGTAAAAATGATGAGCAGAAGAAATATATCTTGTTTATAAAAATATAAATCTTCTTTTTTCATTTATTTAGGTCAAATATTGAGGTTTTTGTTCCATCAGTATCCAATTCATACTAATTTTATGTTGCCTACAAAAAAGTGCCAACTGTTCGTAAGGGATTTTTTTACGTTTTTTGATAACAGCAAAATATTGTGGGTCTAGTCCTAAAGAACTTGCAATATCTCTGTCCAGTATTTTTTCTTGTTGTGTTTGATTTAAAAGAATTTTTTTGATTCTGTACATTACATCATGGAAATCTATCATATCTATCCTTGGGTTTTGTCTAGAGATATCATAGTAGATTTAGAGAGAAAGTGCTCAATATCTGTCAAATTGTAATATTTTTGAATCAAATATTGCGATAGTAAATTTAGCGTTAGTTATGAGCACTGTCAATTTCTATAATGGTATGTACATTTCCCCGAGGATTAAAATCTGCGATGAGTTTCATAGATTTAGGTTTGAGTTTAGTATAGAGTGTGTCATAGATATCATTAGCAGAGTTTTCATGTGAGATGTGTTTATACATAAAGGAGTTGATATATAGTTTTAGGGCTTTAAGTTCAATGACTTTTTCATCTGGTACATAGGAAAGTCTGATAGTTGCAAAGTCAGGATATCCGGACCTAGGACATAAACACATAAATTCAGGTAGTTCAATGTTGATTGTATAATTCTTTTTATGTTGATTGGGCCAGTAGTTTTCTTCGCGGTTAATGTCAAATTCTCGAATCTCTTTTTCACCGTACTTCATTTGTTTCCTTTAGTTGTATTTTTGAATTAATTGTTGTTCGCTAAGAGGATGACTGATACCAAAACCTTGCAGGTAAGAGATGCCTAAAGTAGTCAATTTCTTTTTTTGATCTTCTTTGTCAACCCATTTTGCAATAGTGAGAATATTTAAATTTTGTGACATGGTGATGAGTGAAGAGAGTATAGCATAGGTTGTATAATCTTGGAGGTTTGTGACAAAGTCTCTATCGAACTGAACCATGTCAAAGTTAAAATGTTTCATGTATTCCATAGAAGCATTAGAGGATCCAAAGTTATCGATGCAGATACGTATGCCTTTTGCACGGTATGTTGAGAGAGTTTGAAAATATCCACTAAGGTCATGATGTGTTTTACGTTCATAAAGCTGTATGATGAGACGCGATGTCTCGATATCGTAGGTTTTTAAAAGAGAAAAAAACGTATCTTGAAAGCTTTTATTTCTTAATGAAAAAGGTGAAAGGTTGAAGGTGAAAGCTATGTTTTTATCAACTAGAAGTAATAGTTTTATAATATGCTCAACAAGAGACATGTCATATTCTACACCCAGACCAAGTCGATTGATAATAGGTAAATATACTCTAGGTAAAATTTCTTTTTGTTCAGGACTTATCAGTTTTGACGCGATTTCATAGATTTCTATTTGATGCGTTTGT
This sequence comes from Sulfurovum sp., assembly GCA_002733355.1. Classification (GTDB taxonomy): domain Bacteria; phylum Campylobacterota; class Campylobacteria; order Campylobacterales; family Sulfurovaceae; genus Sulfurovum. Next base: position 324,136 of record NVVN01000001.1, on the reverse strand, counting down.
GCATTTTCCAAAGGACGAAAAGACATTTGAAACTGTTTGTTTCTTAATGCATCAATAATGCTTTGTTCGGTTTTACCAAGTTCTTCTGCGGGTTTAACAATATTTGTCTTTGTTTTTGTATCTTCTTCTGAAGCAAGGATATCTTTCAGTTGACCTAGCACCTGCTCAATGTTTTTGTCAGTATGTGTCGCAGCAGAAAATACGTAATCTACTTCTATATCATTAATGACTTTATTGTCTGTTATGAACTTTTCAAAAATTTCCTTGACATCATGACCTTCTTTGTCTAGAGCAATGAGAAACTCTGCACCATAGCGTCTACCTATAAGAGGATTACGGATGCCGTATTGATTGAGAGTAGTGTTTAGTTCATGAATAATAGTATAGAGCAATAAATCTACTTTTTCTGCACTGTAGTTATCATTAATTGTAGAGAGGTTATTAACGACCAAAAGAATAAGTGTTTTTGGTTGAAAAATGTGTAATCTATCTACAAAAGCCTTTTCATTAAAACTCTGCGTGGTATTATCAATGATAGTTTCTTTAACACTCATTTCTATCAGAAAATAATTAAAATAAATAGTGATAAAAATAATACCCGMAATGAGAAAACCATTGATTAGTGTGAATTCAAATACACCTTCTTGGACAAACAAAGAATAAAATACCAAAGAGGTAAGAAGAAGTACGGGTATACCTGCTCTTAGTGCCAGTTTAAAGCGACGTTCTCTTTCATCCAATTCAGATAGGAGCATTAGACATCCAAATGTTTTACATCTTTGGCATGACTTTCAATGTAGTTTCTTCGTGGTTCAACTTCATCGCCCATAAAGAGTACAAAAGTGTCAGAAGCTGCTTCGTCGTCACCAATTTTTACTTGTAAAAGTCTTCTGTTCTCTGGTGTCATTGTAGTTTCCCAAAGTTGTTCAGGGTTCATCTCTCCAAGACCTTTATAGCGTTGAATATAAGCACCTTTTTTGGCAGATGCCTCCACTTCTTCAAAAAGAGCAAGTAAATCTTGATCTTTAAATTCATCAGTAATGTGTTCTTTTATTTTTTGGTGGATATGAATGGCTTCATTGTAGTGAGGATTTGTAAAGAGTATCTCGTCGACAATAAGTTCTTCAAGACCATCTTTAGTTTGTACAAAGAGGTGGATGGTGTCATCTGTTACTGTTTTGTTGAGTATGTTATAGCCTAGTTCTGCGATATAGTCTTCAATGGTTTTAGCCAAAGCTTTGTTATCAGTCCCGATGACATCAGGGTTTTCTATCATGTATCGTAGTACTTCAGGTAAGGCAAAACGTTTTTCTATTTCTTTAAGTGTCATACGGTAGTAAGCAACCAATTTAAACAAGTCTACAAGGTCGGCTTCTCCCATGGTGCTACTCTCAATGACTGATATACCATTTTCGATGAGGTAGTCATTGAGTGATTTTTCATCTTTAAGATAAATCTCATTTTTACCTTTTTTATAACGATACAGTGGTGGTTGCGCAAGATACAGGTAACCTTTTTCGATGATAGGTTTTAAAAACCTAAAGAAAAAAGTCATCAAAAGTGTCTGAATGTGGCTACCATCAACGTCTGCATCGGTCATAATAATGACTTTATGGTAACGTAATTTATCTTCGTTAAATTCTTCACCAATACCACAACCTAGTGCAGTAATCATATTTTTAATTTCATCTGATTTGAGTATTTTTTCCAAACGTGCTTTTTCAACATTTAAAATCTTACCTTTAAGCGGTAAAATTGCTTGAAATACTCTGTCACGTCCTTGTTTTGCAGAACCTCCCGCAGAGTCCCCTTCCACCAGGTAAATTTCTGAAATCTCAGGGTCTTTACTCTGACAGTCAGCCAATTTTCCAGGAAGTGTTCCAATACTCATAGAGTCTTTACGTTTTACGAGGTCTTTCGCTCTTTTTGCAGCATCTCTACCGCGAGCGGCAAGAAGTACCTGTGCCATAATAGCTTTGGCTTCTATCGGGTTTTCTTCTAAATACTTGTTAAAGCTTTCTGAGAAGAACTTTTGTACCAATGGACGTACGTAGGAAGAACCAAGTTTGCCTTTGGTTTGTCCTTCAAACTGTGGTTCAGGTACACGTACAGAGACAATGACTATGAGACCTTCTTTACAGTCATCTCCTGTAATCTTTGTACCTTTTTCTTTTGCATTTGCATTTTTAGAGATATACGATGCCATGGAACGTGTAAGTCCTGCTCTAAAACCAGCTTCATGGGTACCACCATCGGCGGTTTTAATATTGTTTACAAAAGAGAGAGACTTTTCAGAGTCTGCATCACAATACATGAGCGCAATATCTATCTCTATGTCATCTGATTTACCTTGGAAAAATTGTGCAGTAGTTAGAGGATCTTTACTGTTCATGTCTTCCACAAATTGCTTGATACCTCCTGCAAAGTGAAAATCTTCTTTGGTGTCATCACGCTCATCTTTAAAGATGATAGTAATCTTTGGATTCAAGTAACAAAGTTCCTTAAACCTTTTCATTAAGATTTCTTTTTGGAACGTTACCGTTTCTGTAAAGATTGAGTCATCTGGCCAAAATTCAATTTTGGTACCTTTTTTACGTGAGTTACCTGTATCGGCTATAGGTTCCTGAGGAATACCTTTTTTGAAGTCTTGCTCATGTGTAGAGCCATCACGGTTAATAGTAAGGTGTAGGTCTTTAGAAAGTGCATTTACAACCGAAACACCAACCCCATGAAGACCACCAGAAACCTTGTAGGTATCTTTGTCAAATTTACCACCAGCATGCAGGACGGTCATTACGACGGTAGCAGCCGATATATTTTCTGTAGGGTGCATTGCCACTGGAATACCACGGCCATTGTCCTCGATGATTGCTGAACCTGCTTTGGTGAGGGTGACTTTGATGGTATCGCAGTAGCCTGCCATAGCTTCATCGATAGAGTTATCTACGACTTCATAAACAAGGTGGTGAAGACCTCTTGTAGAGGTGTCACCAATGTACATACCAGGTCTTTTTCTTACTGCTTCGAGTCCTTTAAGGACTTTAATATTACTAGCACCGTATTCTGCCATATCAAGACTCCATTATGTGGGGGATTAAGTATAACTATTTTAGCTAAAAATAGCTTAGAAAAAGGGTCTGTTTTGGGGCTTTCACTCTTATTTACAAGAGCATTCCATTTTGCTGTTTTTTAGTGCTTGTAATATCTATTTCATTTGGGTCTATAAAATGTTTTCTTTCATAGGCTTCAAGAGCATATCTTCCTATCATTGCAGCATTGTCWGAACAATATTCCAATGGTACTACATGTAATGTTTTTCCAAATTCGTTGCAAAGCTTTTCGTAGGCTTTTCGTATGTATTTGTTGGCCGAGGCACCCCCTACAATGGCAAAGTCTTTTATGGGTTCTTTTGCGAAGATTTTTTTGCTTTTTTGGAGAAGGTGAAGTTTGACAGCTTTTTGGAAACCCGCAGACAAATCTGCTTTGTCTTGTTCGGTCATTTTATTACTTCCTCCACAAGCTTCTACTTTGAGTCTCACGGCATTTTTGAGTCCCGAGAGTGAAAAGGCAATAAGAGGTGAATTGCGTAGTGGTACAGGTAAGTCAAAACGGTTTTCCTCCCCTTTAAGTGCCAAGGCTTCTATGAGAGGTCCACCAGGGTACCCTAATCCCATCATTTTTGCACATTTGTCAAAACTYTCTCCGACTGAATCATCCATACTTGTTGCAAGTATCTCCATACGCTCAAAACTTTCTACACGTATTACCTGTGTATGCCCTCCAGAGATGAGAAGTACYAGTAAGGGTAGGAYAGCYTCTTTTTCGATGAATAAAGAGTAGATATGACCYTTTAAATGRTGTACRGGKATGAGYGGSACATCAAGCAAAGTAGCTAATGTTTTTGCCATAGCAATGCCTTCAAGTAAAGTTACCCCAAGCCCTGGCTGGTTGGTCACAGCCACAGCCTTGAGTTTGTCAAAGTAGGGTTTAGTCTCTTTGAGTATCTCTGGAAGTGCTACAGCATGAAGTCGTGAGGCTAGTTCCGGAACCACGCCACCATAACAGGAATGTTCAGCTTCTTGGGAGATTTTTTTGTGATAGAGAATCTTTTTAGTGGCTATTTCGGTGATAGCGATAGAACTGTCATCACATGAACTTTCGATACTTAATATCACTGTTTYTCCATCACTAATTTTTCTATCATTTTCCATTTTCCATAGCCACTCTCGGCGTTGATATGTYCAGCATTTTGAATGAGTGTAAATGCTGCATTATGGCGTGAAGCAAAAGATTGTGCTTCTTCCCTATTTACCCATGGATCATCATCAGAAACGATTATGTGTATTTCTTTTGCATAAATACTGTTTGGCTCTTTACATGGAAAAAAGGTTTTTATGGTTTTCTCTTCTGTATTTAAGCTAGGAGGAGAAATCATAAAAAGTCTCTTGACTGTTTTCATATCATCTTCTTGACACAGCCAAAACCACAGGGTATTTGCCAAAGAATGGCAGACTACAGTATCTGGTTTAAACTCTTTTAGTAATTTCACTACTTGCTTAACCCATCTGTTTTTAGTTGGAAAGTGACAGTTGTCAAGTAAAGGAAAAGAAACTGTGCCATAGTTTTTTGCTATTTCACTAGCGAGTTCGGCCTGCCAGTGTGGAGTATCTGAACCACCCCAGCCATGCAAAATGAGTACCTTATYTGGCATTTGTATACTCTCGGACTTGTGCATCTATCTCGATGATTTCAGCGATATTCGTTGCTTGGATATTTTCAAATTTTTTATAGGCATCTAAGACGATATCACTCATGCCAAAAAAGGAGCATTGTTCTTTTTGAAAAGCCTGTATGGCTTCTTCGTTGGCTGCATTTACCACGACACCCAGATGAGGGTTGCTTAAAATATGTTCTTTAATGTTCCAAATAGGGTAACGCTTGGCTTCTATGGGCAAAAATTCTAATGCTCCCATACGAAGTAAATCTGTAGGAGGAAGTATCTCATCTTTTACTTCTCCTTGTAAAGCAAAGGCGATAGGAAGTTTCATATCTACTCCGGCAAAGTGTGCGGTAGTAGAACCATCTTTAAATTCGCACAAGGCATGGATAATAGATTTTTTTTCTATTACTGCATCTATATTGGACGTATCAAAAAGCCATTTGGCTTCTAGCAGTTCAAAAAGTTTGTTGGTCATGGTAGCTGAGTCTATAGTGATTTTGTTGCCCATAGACCAGTTGGGGTGCTTGAGTGCATCTGAGAATTTTGCATCTTTCATTTTGTCTATGTCCCAGTCCCTAAAGGCACCACCTGATGCCGTGATGTAAAGCTTTGAGAGTGGGCGTTCATTGATGAGGTACCATAGTCCAAAGTGTTCAGAGTCTATCACTGTAATGAGAGACATGTCTATGAACTCTCCTGCAACGACAAGAGACTCTTTATTGGCAAGAGCAACACGTTTACCTAGGTTTGTGGCTTTCAGTGTGGGTGCTAGTCCTGTGTATCCTACAAGAGCATTGACTACCATTGGGCTRGTAGATTCTTCTATAAGTGTGAGTATTGCTTCACTACCACAGCGGACATCAGAGTGATTTACTTTATACTTGTCTGCTTCGTTGGCTATGACAACAACTTTAGGGTGATGTTTGGCTATTTGTTGATTGAGTAACTCTATATTTGAACCCGCAACAAGCGCTTCTATTTCCATGTTATAGCGTGATGCAACGATAAGGGTATTGACTCCGATGGAGCCAGTAGAACCTAAAAGTACAATACTAGACATGCCATTCTCCAATGTGGCCAGTCACTTGAGCCCTCTGCTGAAGAGGTTTATTGATGAAATCTAAAAGTACAATACTAGACATTATTATAAAAATGCTCTAAGCGCAATAATCATCATAGGAGCACCAAAAAGGTATCCGTCAATTCTGTCCAAAATTCCACCATGCCCCGGCAAAATATCACCAGAATCTTTTACCCCTGCTTCACGCTTTAGGTAAGACTCAAAAAGRTCTCCAAASACWGAAGCTGTRGCGGTGACAAAGGTAACTATGAGTGCCGTCCAAAATGGTGCTATATAAAGTCCTACAAAGGTACCTAAAATGGTGGCAATGATGATACCACCAAAGACACCTTCCAAGGTTTTATTTGGACTGGTATCTGAAAATCTTGTTTTTCCTATCGCTTTACCTGTAAAGTACGCACCTGTGTCGGTGATGGCAACTGTAATAAGAAGCCACAACATCGCTTGGATACCGAAGTCCTGATAGAGAATTAGAAAGAAAAATATGCTAGAAACAGGATAAAGGAAAGGAAGTATAAGTCTTTTGTCGAAATTATGCAGGTATGCCAAAGAGCCGGCAAAGATAATGGCAATAAGGAAAAAGAGATCATCAGGGTTTGGGTAAAAGTATGCAATGAGCCATAAAATAGCTGCCCACGCATAGGCTCCAGAAGAGCTAAGTTTAAAAAGTTTCATTGCTTCATAAAAGGCAAACATGTAGATGAGACCTAAAAATGCCCACATGATAAAGAAATTATCTATCCATCCTATGAATCCTACAAGGGCAAGCAAACCGATGCCAGTAAGAACACGTTGTTGAAAAGAACTTAAGTTTTTAATCATAATAATTTCCTGATTTTGTATATAGCTTATGATTATACCACGCTTTGCGTTAAATCCTAATCTCCACACCTTCTTTAGTCACCTTAATCGTGTCATATTTATTATAAAGTACATTTGCACCTTCTTGGACTTTGACAAATTTACGTTTGGTGTAGTCTACCTCGTAATCGCCGGGACTTTTAACCGAAAAATCAACACAAAGTTTTGCGGCAGAACGCACGATAGAATCAGGTAAATTTTGTTTGTCTGTGCGAATGATGACATGGCTTGAGGGAACATCCCTTATGTGCATCCAAAGATCATTGGCTTTGGCTATTTCGAGGAGTTTTTGATTTTCATTGGCATTTCGTCCCACAAGTACTTTGTAGCCYTCTATCCAAAAGAGTTCTCCTTCACGTAACTTCTCTTTTTTACGTAATGACTTTGCACGTTTTGGTACAAGTAGTTCTAGCTCATAAGGCGTATTTGCCTGCTCTAGTGCGTAATAAATATTCTCATAAAAGGCTTTTTTTGAATGAAGGTTTTCTTGTTCTATATGGACATTTTTAGCTTTTGATTTCGCACGTTTAGCGAGGTTAAAATAGTAGTCAGGCATACGGTTCACTTTGGTGTCTTTAGGTAAAGCGATGGTGATTTCCTGACCTTCAAAGTTATACGTTTTGAGTTTTGTATCATAGGGTTTTATCTGATACAAGTTTGCTAAGATGAGGTTGGCTTTATTTTGTTCATCTTTGGCTTGATATTCTAGTTTTTCTTTGTTTGGAAGCTTAGCTAAAAGTTGTTCAAATTTTTTGATTTTCTTCGCTACGCCAGAGAGTTTTTGTTTTTTCATCTCTTGGAGTTTTTTAGCCTGTATATCTGTGAATTTTTCTTCCAAATAGGCATCTATATTTTCTATATCTTGTGTCTCTTCAACACGTTCAAATGGCGGGATAGACAGTAGCTCTGTACCAGGACGTACTACACGAAAAGAACTCTCTGCATCTATATGTCTTAAGGCTTCAATGATGACTTCGTTGTCATCAATGAGAATGGCATTTGTGTTTTTACCTGTAAATTCTAGTTGGAAATAAATAGTTTTGTCTTTATAGCTACTTTTAGGAGCAATAGTAAAGCGTAGTATACGGTCATCATTTGGGACGTCAACTGCTAGGAGTTTTGAACCCGAAAGTAGGGAATGTAGTAGTGCATCAAAGGGAGCATTATATCCTTGCAAAGGTCTTTGACTGGGTGCTTTATAAATAAAACTATGCCCACGAGTCATATTGAAAAAATAACTCTCTTTTTTGTCAAACATAATTTCTATTGTGTTATTTTCAATACGTCTGGCACGGCTGATGAAAGTGAAGTCGTTTAATCGTTTGGCAATGGCTTGGAGTTCGTAGAGTTTCATGGGATTCCAATGGCTAAATTTATTGTTGAAATTCTAGCATAATATTATTTTGCTATGTTTGACAATCAGAAGAGGTTATTTTATTTATTTTTATGATACTACTAATGAACTATATCTCTTTTTCTTGCATTTTTTCTTGCTATAATATAGACAATTTACAGGAGGCATGGATGGATGAAAAAAAAGAGGTAATAGCAAAAACAGAAACCTTAGAAGGGATAACAGAGAAAATGCAAGTACAAAAAGAACCAATAAGAGAAGATGTCAGTTTTGAAATAAATGGTAAAGATGTACCATTAAGTAAACTGATTCATAGTTTTAAAAAAGAAATAAAGAGAACAGATATGGAGGAGAAAGCCACACGTAAGTACCTMAATGAACAAGYCCTTAARCCATATCAGGCAGAACTAATTAAATTACAAACTCACTTAGAAGCTACAGGGCAAAAGATGATTATATTATTTGAAGGACGTGATGCAGCAGGGAAAGGTGGCACCATCCGTCGTGTGACACGGTATATGAATGAGAAACATTACCGTGTTGTGGCTCTTGGTAAACCAACAGAAGAACAAAAGTCACAATGGTTTTACCAAAAGTACATTCAACACTTCCCCAAAGGTGGAGAAATAGTACTTTTTGATAGAAGCTGGTACAACCGCGCTATGGTAGAGTCTGTTTTTGATTTTTGTACCCAAAAAGAGTATGATGATTTTATGAAAGGGGTTAAAGGATTTGAGAAAGATCTTGCACGTCAAGGGACTATCATGGTGAAACTCTATTTTTCCGTGACTAAAGCTGAACAAGCAGCACGTTTTGAGAGAAGAAAAACAGACCCATTACGCCAATGGAAACTCAGCGAGATAGACATGCAAGCACAAGAACGCTGGGATGACTTTACCAATACCAAATACAAGATGATAAAGCAGACCCATTCACATACGGCACCATGGACTATCATACGTTCAAATGACAAACAAAAAGCAAGACTTGAAGCCTTGAAAATTATTTTGAATTCTGTAGACTATGAAGGAAGAGATGAGGGACTGGACTATTCACTTCTRCCAGATGTTGCTATATCTGGCGCGAGAGAGATGGAGATTATGGAAGCACAACGTGCAAAAAGTGGTAAATTTACAGGCTAAGGTGGAACATTATGGCACAAAAAAAGAACAGAAATCAAGAAGAAAGACAAGAAAATAAAGTCATTAAAAGTACTTTAGAAGATGAGATAAAACAAGATAAAAAATCTAAAGAAGAATTTACATCTGGTAAAGTCAAAATTTGGGTCAAGCAAGAGAAAATTGACTATGAAGCAGAGCTTATCAAACTACAAGTAGAACTGCTTAAGCTTCAAAATCATGTGAAAGACAAAGGTCTTAAAATTTTGATGATTTTTGAAGGACGTGATGCCGCAGGCAAAGGGGGTACGATTAAAAGAATCACTGAACACCTGAATCCTAGAGGTGCAAGGGTCGTTGCTCTCGAAAAACCAAGCGATAAAGAATCTTCGCAATGGTATTTTCAACGTTATGTGTCCCATCTCCCAGCCGCTGGTGAGATGGTACTGTTTGACCGTTCTTGGTATAATCGCTCTATGGTTGAGCCCGTGATGGGATTTTGTACAGAAAGAGAACATCACAAGTTCCTAAAAGATGCACCTAAATTTGAAAAGATGATCGTCGATGAAGAGATTCAGATATTCAAGTTTTATTTTTCTGTGTCCAAAAAAGAACAAGCCAAACGTTTTAAGGCAAGAGAAACTGACCCACTTAAGCAATACAAGCTCTCCCCTGTAGACAAAGAGTCTCAACGTCTTTGGGATGAGTACTCTCTAGCAAAGTTCATGATGCTAAGTGCTACGCATACAGATGCCGCTCCTTGGACGATAGTCAAAAGTGACAATAAGAAAAAGGCTAGGATTAATGCTATTAAACATATATTAAATTTCGTGGATTATCCAGATAAAATAGATGCGAATGAGATAGTAGTTGATAAAGATGTCATTGTCTATGGTAGAGATGAAGCCATAAGCATGGAAAAGATGTTTAAATTTTCAACGAAGTAGTACAAAATTCTAGCATAATTTTTTTTCGCACTTATTTCCTGAAGTTACATTTACTTCAATAGTATATTTATTTGAAATAACTGGGTGTTTTACTTATGATATCTGCTGTCACAGGTTTACTAAATAAATAGCCTTGTATCGCATCACAACGAAGTTTTTTTAGTGTATTGTATTGTTCTAAGGTTTCAACACCTTCCGCAACCACATAATAATCTAAATTGTGACCCATTTTTATCATCGAACCAACAAGTAGTTTGGTTTTGTTGTTGAGCAGTAAGTCATCAATGAAATATTTGTCTATCTTTAAAGAATCTACGTTGAGGTGATTCAGTGAAGCGAGGGAAGAATATCCTGTTCCAAAATCATCTATGGCTAGCAAAATACCTAGGTCTTTTAGTGCTTGAAATATTTTTAGATTCTTGGGGTCAGTTTGTACTGTGCTTTCTGTCACTTCTAATTCTAATTGACCGGGGATCATTCCCGTTTCATTAAGAATACGTTGAACCATAGGTACAAAGTCTTTATCAATAAAATGTTTAGGAGAAATATTGACTGCCATACGAAGAAGTAAGCCTTCTTTCTGCCATTCGATTACCTGCCTACATGCAGTGTTTAAAACCCAGTCAGTGAGAGGCTTTATCATGCCAATTCTTTCTGCAATAGGGATAAACTCACTTGGCGTGATATGGCCTAGCTGAGGATGATGCCAACGAGAGAGGGCTTCGACGGCAATAATCTTACCTGTACGTACATCTATTTGAGGTTGATATACGAGAGATAACTCTTTATTTTCAATTGCTTCTTTTAAAGCATGCTCTATTTGAAAACGATATTCTACTTTTTGTGTCAGCTCTTTTTTGTAGAAGACATATTGGTTTTTACCCCGTTCTTTTGCCTCATATAGTGAGATGTCAGATACCTTTAGTAAAGCAGTTAAGTCTTTTCCATCTGAGGGGTAACATGCAATGCCAATACTGCAAGAAGGTGTGATTTTTCTGTCTAAAATATTGATAGGATGTGCGATATGGTCTAGGCAGGATTGGGCAATGTTAGTAAGGTGACTCTTATCCTTAACATTTTCAATAATGATAGCAAATTCATCACCACTCATTCTAGCAATATAGGTAGTTTTAGGTGTAGCTTCTCCTAAACGTTTTGCCAACGCTTTAAGAAGTATATCGCCTGCATGATGACCGAGACTGTCATTAATATCTTTAAAGTTATCTAAATCCAGATAGAGTAAACAAAAATCATTGTCATGCTCTTGTGTTACTTCTATAAGGTCGGTAAGATAAAGGTAAAAGTGTGCACGACTTGAAAGTCCCGTTAGTTCATCTGTATAGGCTAATTTGCGTATATGTTTTTGGTCATGGTCTCTCTCCATTACAAAGCCGGCAAGTCGCGCTGCAGATTTGAGATCATTTGATTCTGATTCATTTGGCAAAGCAGGATAGTTGTGGTACATGCCAAATGCACCCAATACCAATCCTTTAGAGTTTTTTATCGGTTCAGACCAACAAGAACGTAAACCGTGGGGTAGAGCAAATTGTTTAAGCTCAGCCCATTTTGGATCTGTTGCAATATCTTCAACAAGCACGCGGACACCTGTGTAGGTAGATGCACCACATGACCCAACTTCAGGACCATTTTTCAGACCGTGTACTGCTTCGCAGTACACCTTAGGCATACTTGGTGCTCCACCATGCATAAGTATATTTCCATGTAATTCGAGCATTGAACAACGCATTCCAGGATTGCGTTGTTCATACATAAGTGCAATAGCATCATAAACTTCTAAGGCAGGTTTACCAATAGCAATCATTTCAAGAATTTTTGTACTATTTTCAATTTCGCTAGTATCTTTAAGAGGATGACTTGTTTTACTTATTTCTAGGCGTAATACTTGAAGTTCATCAATAAGCTGAGTTTTTGATTTCTTGATATCGTTCATTTTGTGCATGAAAAACTCACTTTTCTCCTAAAGTTTGATATCATATAAAATATCGATTATTTATACAAGTATATCTAAGATACCTGTAAATCAAAAATAGAGTTTTATTACTCTTATTTATGTTTCTTTCCTTCGATACTAAGTTTTTATTTAGATAAAATTTAAAAGGGCTTAGTGAGGGAAATGGAAGGATTGAATGTATCAGGCTTTAAGATAAAAGGGACTGTCTCCATCTACGACTGATGAGACAAAAAGAGATAGTGTACTTTTATAATTACATTTATCTTTTATCTTCTAGCATAATTTTATTTCGCTATAATTCGCGTAATAGACAAATGAATGAAGGACACTATAATGTCACAACAAACTATAACAGAAAAGATTTTTTCAGAGCACGCAGGACGTGAGGTAAAAGCTGGCGAAATTGTACGTGTAAACATCGATATGATTATCGGTAACGATATTACAACACCCATCTCTATCAAAGCATTTGAAGAGAGTGGAGCAGCAACTTTAGCTCGACCAGACTCTTTTGCTTTGGTGATGGATCATTATATTCCGGCTAAAGACATTGCCTCGGCAAATCAAGCAAAGATAAGTAGAGAGTTTGCCTATAAACATGACTTAAAGTATTTTTTTGATGAAAAAGATATGGGTATCGAGCACGCCTTACTTCCAGAAAAAGGGCTTGTGTTGCCAGGTGATGTTATCATAGGTGCAGATTCTCATACTTGTACACATGGTGCACTAGGTGCGTTCTCAACAGGTATGGGTTCAACTGATCTTGCTTTTGGGATGATTACTGGCGGTAACTGGTTTAAAATACCTGAGACTATTAAAGTTGAGCTTACGGGTAAGCCGGGTGAACACATTTATGGTAAAGACATCATCTTGGAGCTTATCCGTCAGATTGGGGTGGACGGTGCGTTATACAAAGCCATTGAGTTTACAGGTGACGCGATTCAGCATCTTGGTATGGCAGATAGATTTTCCATTGCAAATATGGTTATAGAAGCTGGAGCCAAAAATGGTATCTTTGCAGTAGATGATGTTACTCTTGCTTACTTGGAAGATAGAAAAGAAGCCAATGGTGGACTTAGAGGGGAACCTAAAATTTACTCTTCTGATGAAGATGCAGAGTACTGTCAAGTGATTAGYATAGACACATCAGTACTTTCTCCTGTCATTGCTTATCCTTTCTTGCCTTCAAATGGTAAACCGGTTGAACAGGCAGTATCTGATGAGATCAAGGTAGACCAGGTGATGATAGGCTCTTGTACGAATGGGCGTATCGAAGATTTACGTATCGCTGCAGAGATTATGAAGGGGCATAGAGTGGCACGTCATACACGTATGATTGTCACTCCAGCCACACAAAAAATCTTGCTTCAAGCACAAGATGAAGGTTTGATGAAAATTCTTATAGAAGCAGGGGCTGTAGTTTCTAACCCAACTTGTGGTGCCTGYCTTGGTGGATATATGGGAATTTTGGGTGATGGTGAAGTATGTGTTGCTACAACCAACCGTAACTTTGTAGGACGTATGGGTGCTAGAACTTCTGAAATTTATTTGGCTAACTCAGCAGTGGCAGCAGCATCTGCCATCGCTGGGAAGATAGTTGATCCTAGAGATATTTAAAACCCAGCATTAGGATCAAACCCAAATCCTCCACCACCAAAGTCAGGTGTCCCGAAACTTTGTGTCGTGAAAGAGGGGTCAGAGTAACCATGCGTGATAGAGTCTCCACGTAACATAGTAATATCCATTTTTGGGTCTATGCCTTTAGGGCAGACTGCGGTACATTCCCCACATAAAGTACAGTCCCATACACCATTGGTTTGAACATGGTCTATGATATTTTTCACATTAGACTCACGCTTATCTACACTATAGCGATAAGCCCGTGTAAGCGCAAAAGGTCCTAAAAAGTCAGGGTTTACTGCATACACAGGACAAGCAGAGTAGCAGGAATCACAGAGTATGCAGTCAGTTTGGGTTTCTGTGAGTTTTTCATCTTTGTGCGTGAGTGCTGCTTCTTTAAAACTTTGTAACCATGTAGTACTTTTTAATAAAGTTTCTTTGGCTTTGTTCTTATCTACTTTGAGGTCACGTAGTACGGGATGGTAGTTTAATGGCTCTATTTCATCACCATCTTGTACCTTGTAAGCACAGGCTAACTCTTCCCTTCCATTAACTCTCACAGCACAAGTACCACAGACAGAAGCACGACACCCGACGGTGAAAGTCAGCGTGGCATCTTCTGTGGCCTTGATGTGTGTGAGTGCATTAAGAAGTGTAGTCTCTTTGTCTGGAAGCTCATAAGTCTGTTGGGTATTTGTCTGTGAACGTAATATGTTTATCTTCATTTTATGACTCCCTGTTTATACGTGATAGGATATGTATTTTAAACTTCTCATCATCCATAGTTTCAAACCCTAGCTTAAAGTGTGCTCCACGACTCTCATCACGTTGGAGCGCTGCTGAGATGATGGTAGATGCCAACTGCAGTACATTGGAGAATTCTAAGAAGTCTATGAGGTTGGTGTTGTTTGTAGGACTTTTGTCAGCGAGACCCATATGTTGATGTAACAGTTCTATGTGATGAAGTGCTTTCATCGCTTCTGTAAGCCCAGCATTGTCTCTTACAATCCCTACTTTTTCATAAAAAAGTTTTCCTAGTTCTGATCTTTTTTCATAGAAGTTGATTGTGTGATTTTTAGCATAGAGGTGTGCCAGATAACCTTTATCTTGTGTCAGTTGCTGTACATTTGTTTCATGGGGTGTAATATTGAATGCATGTTGTGTTGCATTTTCACCGGCAAGTTTACCAAAAGCAGTGATCTCAAGCAAAGAGTTACCCCCTAAACGGTTTGCACCGTGCACTTTAGCATTGGAACATTCACCTACAGCAAAGCACCCTTGGATATCTGTCACTTCAAGTTTATCGTTAACGTCTATGCCGCCCATGGAGTAGTGTGCTACTGGCTTGATGGGGATAAGCTGCGTTGCTGGGTCTACATGTTCGTGCAGTTTGCAGAGTTCTACCTCTTGAGGGAGGAGCTCCATGAGTTTCTCTTCTCCTAAGTGACGTACATCTAAAAAGACTTCTTGTCCATTTTGGAATTGCTCAAAAATGGCGCGTGCTACCACATCTCTAGGTTCGAGTTCATCTATAAATCTTTCACCTTTGGTGTTTACTAAGTACCCACCTTCACCTCTTGCACTTTCAGAGATGAGAATACTCGAGCCTTTGAGTGCTGTAGGATGAAACTGTACAAACTCCATATCACTCACTGCCCCACCTGCACGAAGCACTGCTGCTATACCATCACCTGTGGAGCCATAGGCATTGGTTGTATACCCATGATAGAGACCACCGTACCCGCCAGTTGCCACGATGAGAGACTTTGCATTGATTTGTATGACTTCACCCGTTCGGATGTCAAGTGTCGTCACACCTGTTGCTACACCATTTTCAACGATGAGGTTAAGTAAGTAATGTTCATCTAAAAATTCTATACCGTTTTTAAGACAGGTATCATACAGTGTATGGAGTATTTTGAGTCCCGTGTAATCTTGTGCATAGCAAGCACGTTTGGCAGATGCTCCACCCATTTGTCGTTGTGCTATGGTTTGAACATCTGATTTACCATTGTCTAAACGAGAGAAAGGTACACCTATACTCTCTAGCCACGCTATGGTTTTTGGTGCATCTGTACACATTTTACGTACCATATCTTCATTACAGAGTCCATGTGCAGACCTGAGGGTGTCAGCTATGTGAAAATCTGTGTGGTCTTCGCCTACATTACCAAGGGCTGCATTTATCCCCCCTTGTGCCATAGAAGTTTGAGAGTTGGTTGGGTAGGTTTTCCCAACCACAAGCACAGAGGCTCCCTTTTCTTTTGCTGCGAGTGCTGCTGTCAAGCCGGCACCACCACTTCCTATTATGAGTACATCAAGCATCAAGAGTCCTTGGGGTTGTTTTGTAAAAAGGTTTGTATGTTTTTTACTACACCTTCAAGTAGATTTTTTCTTGCTTCTATACTTGCCCAGGCGATGTGTGGGGTGATAAGCAAGCGTTCTTTATGTTTTACTTCGTTTAGTCTGTTTCCCATTTTGATAGGTTCATGTCCTAAGACATCTAAGCCAGCATATATCTCACGTCTGTCAAGTTCAAATGCCAAATCTGTCTCATTGATGATACCTCCGCGACCAAGGTTGAGCAAAATCGCTTTTTCTCTTAAAAAAGGCAGATTTTGTTCATTGATGAGATCAAGAGTATCATCATTTAAAGCAGCGTGTATAGAGATGATATCGCAATCTTTTAAGAGAAATTCTAAACTTTTATGAGGATAGGCATGATGAAAGTTTCTTCCAGAGGTAGAGTGGTAAGAGATTTCTGCACCAAAAGCAGTGGCAATTTTCGCCACTTCCTGCCCGATAGCTCCAAGTCCTATAATCCCCCATTTTTTCCCTGATATTTCATGAAATGGTTGAGARACATCAGTAAAGAGTCCYGAAGATGCCCAAGTGTKATTTTTAACKACAGCATCATAATAKGCCATYTTTTCTAGCAAGTAGAGYGTCATGGCAAAGGTGTGTTGTGCTACAGATTTTGTAGAATATCCTGCAACATTTTTAACTTCTATCCCTTTATATTTAGCGGCATCCAAATTGACGTTGTTCATGCCAGTTGCGGCAATACATATGAGTTTAAGTCGCGGGCATTCTTCCATCATATTACCAGTAATAACAACTTTATTTGTGATGACAACGTCTGCAATCTGTATGCGCTCTAAGGTTTCTTCAGGAGAGGTTGTTTCATAGACAGTAAGTACACCAAAGTGTTCAAGGATAGAGGTATCTAAGTCACTTCCGAGTGTCTTGGCATCTAGTAGTACAATGTGCATGTTTTTCCTTAGTGTTGGGGTATTTGTGAATTATTTTCATCTTCACAAGCAGGGGCTTGGCTAACAGCAATAGCACAACCTGGCTCAGACGTAGCTCCAAATAGTTCAGATGGCAATCCTGATGCACTGCTTTGTCCAACTGTAGAACTTGATGACGTGTCTTCTGTTTTAGGGGTGGGTTTTTCAAAATGTGCAAGTATCTTTTTATCTCCGGTGAGTATTTGAATACTTGTTGGTTTTTGGATGAGAAGTACAGGTATCGTAGAGATATCGATAAATTTTAAAAATGCTCTAGCATTGATTTCTTTGATTGAAATTGCAGTGTATTTGATGTCATGTTTTGCAAAATATTTTTTAACTTTTTTACAATGTACACAACTCTCCGACTGTATAAGATATAAGCCTTCATTGCTAACATATGCTTTATTTTTAGATATTGAAAGTGTATTGAGACCGATAAAGATGGCAAGCACACCAGCGATGACAAAAGGAAAATGTTTTACACGACTAAGTAATGCGATAAGAAGCAAAGAAGAGAAAATACCCAGGCAGAAGATGCATACTTCAGGGTTTACGATATATTGGTACGAAATGATGGTCGCTTCAAAGGCTATAGCAGTATAGAGTCCTATAAAAAACAAAGACTCAAAAAATTTATTTTTAAGAGAAAGGTAGCCTAAAACAAGCAGAGCAAAAACACTTGCCATGCCAAAATAGTTAAGATATAGAGGGTTAAAACGTAAGAGTTCACCTGCAAGTTTGCAGCCGATTTCACCACAAAGTGAAGAATGGTGAAGTTTTAGGTATGTTTCTATAGCTATATAGATAAGTAATAAAAATGGCAAAAATACTCTAGAAAAGAACTGCATTGTATCTCCTATTTTTTGTTTCTATTAAGAAGTGTATTGATGTGCTCGTCAACATCTTCTCTAATGACTTTACGCACGTCTACTGGTTTTCCTGTGCGGTTAACTGCAACAAATTTAAATTCTGCACTGGTGACTTCATAAGGTTGGTTTGTATTATGATTTTTAACTTCTACAGAAACATATACGGTGATAGATGTCTTGCCTATAGCTGTGATTTCTGTGTATATAGTAAATATATCACCATTATGAATGGGCTTTAAAAAATTAATACGAGATACCGTTACCGTAACGGCTGGAGATTTAATGATGTAATCCACTGCAATACTTGCAGCTTTGTCCATCTTTGCCATGACCCAGCCACCAAAAGCAGTACCTCCCGGATTTAAGTCTGCAGGGTACGTTCTACCTTTTAATGCAATGCTTCTCATCTAGGAATCACTTATATTTGAAGCAATGTCAAGTGCACGTTTTTTTGACTCTTCTACTTCACCGAGTACAAGACTTACTGCCATACGACGACCAACATGAGATTCTGGTTTTCCAAAGACTCTTACAAAGCTATTTTTTGTGAATGCATTGTCTGGTATTTTAAGTACGGGGTTATGACTTTCATTCTTCGCTTTGTACGCACCACATGCTCCTGAACCATATGTAATGTAGTCAAGAGGCAGTCCTAGCACTGCTCTTACATGCAGTGCAAACTGGCTTTGACTTTGGGTAATGAGTGTAACCATGCCTGTGTCATGTGGGCGAGGGCTAAGCTCAGAGAAGTAAACCTCTTCACCTTTAATAAAGAACTCTACCCCAAAAATACCTCTACCTCCAAGTCCGTCTGTGACTGTTTTGGCAATGTCTTTTGCTTTTTGAAGTGCGTCATCACTCATATGCATTGGTTGCCATGAGAGAATGAAGTCACCCTCTTTTTGTACATGTCCTATGGGCTGACAAAACACTGTTCCGGTTTCATTACGAATAGTTAAAAGCGTAATTTCATAGTCAAAAGGTACAAACTCTTCTACTATAAGTTCAGAGGCGTCACCTCTAGCCTCTTTGGCTACCTCCCATGACTTTTCTATGTCACCTGCACTTTTAGCGATGCTTTGACCATGCCCAGAAGACGACATAACTGGTTTGATGACACAAGGAAACCCTATACACTCGGCGGCTTCTTTTAACCCATCCAATGTAGTAACAAACTCATATCCAGATGTTTTAAGTCCAAGTTCTTCAGCTGCAAAAACACGGATGTTTTTACGGTTCATGGTTTTGTTCACGGCTTCGGCATTTGGGATGACATGAAAACCACGTTTCTCAGCTTCAAACAAAGCAGAGATAGAGATAGCTTCTACCTCGGGAAGGATATATGTAGGTTTTTCTTTTTCTATGACTTCAAGTACWGCRYTCTCATCTTTCATATCTATGACATAAGAACGGTTAGCGACTAAATGTGCAGGTGCATTTTTATATTTATCTACAGTCACTACTTCTATGCCTAAACGTTGTGCTTCTATAGCCACTTCTTTACCCAACTCACCAGAACCAAGGAGCATGATTTTAATTGCATCATTTTGTAAAGGAGTTGTAAATGTCATCTTTTGCCTTTGAAATAATTAGGGTTATTTTAGCGAAAAGTTTGGTAATTTGGGATGAGTTCTAAATACGGAATATTTAAAGTATGGCAATTTGACATATATTTAACAAAAGTGAAAAGATATTGATATTATTTGGAGTTATGTTAAAATAGGATTAGATAGATTTTACGAGGTTGACTACAAAATATTCAAACAGCTTTAACCACTTATTTGTAACAAAAAGGAATGATGTGCCAATAGAGTTATATTCAGATACACAAAGAAATTTACAAAAAAATAATATTTTTATTTATGATAATATCCCTCAAAAGTTTAAAAATAATATGTTTAATTTTATAAGGAAACATTTAACTCTTGGACAACTTGTAGTGTTATATAGAGAAATATTAATAGAAAGAGGGATAAAGCGTACGATAGGTGAATCATATTTACAGAATCCTAGTGCCTTTTTAGATATTTTTATTTCAGCATTTGAGAAATTTATAGATGAAGTAGAGAAAGATGATGAAGTAAGTTTTCATATGGATTTTATAGCTATCTTTTTAAATATGACCAATAATGAAAACATTGTCAATGATGTCAATACTATTTTTTATAAGTATTCGTTGGGTTATCAAATTGATACAATTAAAAATCAAATAATGAGAGTTGACTCAAAAATAATATACAAAGAGACAACAACAAAAGTATTACATCTTTTAAATGATACGAAGTTTGAAAATGCTGATGATGAGTATAGAGAGGCATATGAAAAGTTTAAAAGTGCTGATTACGAAAATGTACTAGTGGAAGCAAATAAAGCTTTTGAAACTACTATGAAAATTATCTGTGAATTAAAAGGGTATGGTTTACCTAAAAAACATACGGCATCAGCATTAATTGCACATTTAAAAATGAATGACTTTATTGAAAATTTTCAAACTGATAAATTTAACGGTTTGGCTAAAACTTTAGAAAGTGTATCAATAGTCCGCAATAATCAAGGTGGACATGGACAAGGAGCTATAAAAAGAGATTTGCACACGATGTACGCAGAATATGCCTTGCAAGTTACAGCATCTAATATTATTTTACTCATAGGAATTTATAATGAATCTTTGTAATCTACTGATGTGTATATCTAAATGAAAAAACTAACCCTAAAAGACGAATTAACAGAATTTCTACTCTATGCAACACCAAACAATAAAATAATAGTGGAAACATACTTATATGATGAAACACTTTGGCTACCACAAAAAAGGATGGCTGAGCTTTTTGGAGTTCAGAGACCTGCTATTACTAAACATCTAAAAAATATATTTGAGAGTGGAGAGCTGGAAGAAGATTCAGTATGTTCCATTTTGGAACATACTGCAGAAGATGAAAAAGTTTATCAAACAAAGTTTTATAATCTAGATGCCATCCTCTCAGTAGGCTACAGAGTGAACTCTTCACAAGCCACACAGTTTCGCATTTGGGCTACGAAGGTACTCAAAGAGTACATCATCAAAGGTTTTGCTATGGATGATGATAGACTTAAAAATGGACAATACTTTGGTAAAGACTACTTTAAAGAGCTTTTGGAGCGTGTACGKTCTATACGTGCGAGTGAGAGACGTATCTATCAGCAGATTACAGACATCTTTGCAGAGTGTAGTTTGGACTATGACAAAAACAGTACGGTTTCTAAAGAGTTTTATGCCACTGTGCAAAACAAATTTCATTTTGCTATCACAGGTAAAACAGCTGCTGAGATAGTGTATGAAAAATCAGGGTTAGATAAGCCAAATATGGGATTAGAAACATGGARAAATGCACCYAGTGGACGCATACTAAAGTCAGACACAAGCATAGCCAAAAATTATCTTAGTGAAAAAGAGATAAAAAAGTTAGAACGCACTATAAGTATGTACTTTGACTACATAGAACAGCTTATAGAAAACAGACAAGAATTGAGTATGCAAGAGCTGAGTGCATCGGTCAATAAGTTTTTAGATTTTAATGAGTTTAAACTTTTAGATGGTTATGGCAAGGTGACCCATAAACAAGCAAGCAGCAAAGCTTCTGAAATCTATGACACGTTTAATAAAACACAAAAAATAGAATCTGATTTTGATAAAGAGATGAAAAGAGTGTTGGGTAAAAAGTAGGTAGTAAATATAGAATGAGCAGCAGAGCCAAAAGCTCTGCTAAAGACCTGTTACAGTCTAGACTCGTATCTTCTAAGCATGAAGAGTTTTTTAAGAATTTTCTTGCGCGTTGCAATTTTCTCTTTTTTGTTCTTTTCAGTCTGAGTTTCGAAGTGTTGTCTAGCTCTTGCTTCAGTAACGATTAGGTTTCTGTCACATTGTCTTTTAAACTTTCTGTACGCGTCATCAAATGAATCACGTGAAGTTATTTTAATTCCTGGCATCGAAAAGCACCCCCTTCCTATTGGAAATTTTCAGACTATTTATAATATCCGAATGTCAATAAAGTGCAGAATTATATCGAAAGTATTTTAATTTGTGATAAAATAATTAGATAGAAGTCATGCAAACTAAAGGATGGAAGATGCAAAAAGTATTTAAAGACTGTTATGCATTAGATCAAAAATGTTATGAGCAGTACGGACTTACTGAAGATATACTCATGGAACATGCTGCTACAGGTATGGCAAACTATATACGTAAACATTTTACGCATGGGTGTTCTGTGCTCATCGTCTCAGGGGTAGGGAATAATGGGGCAGATGGCATCGTCCTAGCACGACAGCTTCATGGAGACTATGATGTGCGATTACATATTCCTTTTGCTGTGAAATCGCAGATGGCAAAATTACAGTTAGACAGAGCCATGAGAGTAGGAGTGAAAGAGGTAGACAGTATTGAGGATGCAGATGTGATAGTAGATGCCCTTCTGGGTGCTGGACTCAACAAACCTTTGAACGAAAATACAGAACATATTGTTCATCAACTGAATGCGTTTAACGGGCATAAAGTGGCTTGTGATATCCCAACGGGAGCAGGAAGTATAGGTTTAATGCCTGTATCTTTTGTCGCAGATGTGACAGTGACGATGGGTGCGAGGACAGAGGCATTGTACATGGATGAAAACAAGGACGTCGTGGGGGACATTTTATGTGTAGGTTTGGGGGTTAGTGCGTCGCTATATGAGACAGAAGGTTTTACATGGCTTCTAGAACAGAGCGACCTTAACTTACCTATGCGTTTACAACAAAACAGTCATAAAGGAAGTTACGGACATGCTGCTGTTTTTTGTGGAGAAAAAGAGGGTGCAGGCATCATTTCAGGAATGGCAGCAGCGACATTTGGGGCAGGACTTACAACACTTGTTGTGCATGAGAAAATCATACCACCTGCCTATCTGATGCATTCAACGGTTGTGCCAGACAGTGCAAGTTCTTTGGCGATAGGTATGGGGCTTGGAGGTCATTTTGAGAGTGAATTTTTAGAAAAATACGTACTCAAGAGTCACTTGCCCATAGTCTTGGATGCAGATGCATTTTTGAGTCCAGAGCTTTTAACAGTGCTCGAACAAAAAGACAGAGAGATAGTCATTACCCCACATCCAAAAGAGTTTGTGATTATGTGGAAGAACCTTACAGAAGAAGAACTTACTGTAGCAGATGTACAGTCCAAACGTTTTGAAATCGTCCGTATGTTCAATGCCAAGTATCCACATGTTACACTGCTTCTTAAAGGGGCAAATACACTTATCATACAAGAAGAGCAATGTTACATCAATGCTTTAGGGTCAGCGAAACTCTCTAAAGGAGGCAGTGGAGATGTGCTTTCTGGGCTTATTGTCTCTTTGCTTGCACAGGGTTACTCTGCGATAGACGCTGCGTTACAGGCTTCTTTGGCATTGGTCACAGCAGCAAATGCATATGATGGTTCTTCTTATGCCATGTTGCCTACAGATGTGATAGCAGAAGTAGCCAAATTAGAGGTAAGTTAGAGTAGAATGCGCCCATGGAAAAAATAGCGATTCTTTTTAGTGGTAAAGGTACAAACTTTGCTCATATTGTTGAAACTTTACATGGTAAAGTATGCGAAGTAGCGGTTGCCCTGACCAATAACCCCGATGCAGAAGGCATTCRCATAGCAAAAAAGCATAATATACCTTTGGAAATCATAGACTCCAAAACCTATGAAAGCAGAGAAGTGTTTGATGCCCAAATTGTTAAGACCCTTCACGGTTATAGTCCAAGCCTCACAGTGCTTGCAGGATTTATGCGCATCTTGACACCAGTCTTTACAGAACAGGTAAGATCCATCAACCTGCACCCCTCTTTACTCCCAAGACACAAAGGTTTAAAAGCCATTGAAAAGTCTTATGCAGATGACTATGATGAGGGTGGGGTTTCTGTACATTATGTGAGTTCGGAACTTGATGGGGGAGAAATCATTTTGCAAAAAAAACTTTCTAAAAAGGGTTTGAATTTTGAAGCATATGATGCACAAATACGTATCATTGAGAAAAAAGCCTTGAGTGAAGCGATTTGTAAAGTGTTGAAATAAGGGAAAAAGATGCAAAAGTATGATGATAAAGCAAATAAGTCTGGTATGAAAATCATTTTTATGTTTGCACAGATGTTGGTACTTTCCGTTGTTTACATTATTATCTACACATCTTTCTTAGCCGTTGGTTATGCCATAGACCAGCACGGGGTAAATCCCGTGATGTATGCTCCAGTAGTGATAGCTTTCGTGATATTCCCTATCTTGCTTTACAAATATAGACAAATGTTTAATGCCGGAAAAATGTTAGTCGCTACCATATGGATGATGGCAACAGCATCATTGACTATTGTATTACTATATGTGTACATTCTGCAAATGACAGGCTAAGATTACTAAAAATTATTATAACTGGACAAAAAATGATTAAATTAAAGAAATGGATAGTTTTAGCACTAACATTAGTGCTATTGTATTACATATTTATCGTAAATATTTTTATAACACTTTCTGTTATGGCTTCATTATATGTAGCATTTCAACTATATAAAGTGTATGCTAAAAATAAATTAAACACGTTATCAGGTTCTAAAGCGTTATTTAGAGAAAGTGAATTGGGCCATTTGATTGCACTTGTGGCAAAGGTTGCAAAAGCAGATGGAAGAGTCAGTGAATTAGAAGCACAACTTATCGCTATTATGTTTGACGATATCTCTGGAATATTTATAGAGAAAGACAAAACAAGAAATATTCTAAAAGAAATTTTTAATGAAGAAAAAGAAAGAGATGATACAAAAGAAGTAGCACAATCCTTAAATAAACTACTGGGACGAAGCCGGCTAAAACGTAAACAATTTGTAGAGTTTTTAATTCAACTTGCATTTGTAGACAATGGAATCTGTGCTGCTGAAGATAAGGTTTTACGTGATATTGTGAATGCGTTAAATGTCACTCCTCATGAATATGCTGATATGTTAAGTAAATTTGACAACATGATGAAAAATAAACAGCAAACAATGAGTCTTGGACAAGCCTATAAAGTTTTAGGTGTGAATGAAAGTGATGATATGGATACCATTAAGAAGACCTATAGAACCCTTGTTCGTAAATACCATCCTGACATCATAAAATCACAAGATAAAGACGAATCTTATATAGAAGAAGCAACTGCTAAAACACAAGAAATAAACCAAGCKTATCAGSTTATTAAAAAGATGAAAAAATAGTAAGTGTGTAAAAGGGTCAATGTGTAAAAGGGTCAAGACTTTACTATTTACTAAAATATGCTATAATCTATCATGGCAAGAAAAAAAAGAATGGAAGGTATAGGTTTTTATCATATAGTTAATCGTGGTGTTGAAAGACGAAAGATATATATGGATGATGAAGACCATATGCAGTTTTTAGAGATACTTCAAGAGAGTGCAGAGGTATATAGTTTTGAGGTGTATGCGTATGTACTTATGGATAACCATTACCACCTACTTTTAAAAACATCAGCCCTTAACCTCTCTTTACTTATGCGACAAATAAATGCACGATATAGTATGTACTTCAATAGAAAATACAAACGAGTAGGTCCTTTATGGCAGGGGCGTTTTAAATCTTGGTATGTGTATGATGAGAATTATCTGAAAAGTTTAGTCAAGTATATAGAGTTCAATCCTATAAAAGCCAATATGACTCAAAGTATAGGCGAATTCCCCTGGGCAATGTCTAGCAAGATATGTGATATGGCATGTTTAAATTATGAACTGACGGAACATATAGACTGGGAGCAAAACCTTAGTAAAAAAGAGTTAATAGAAGTAGATAATGTGTTTAACACTAAGCTAGAAGTAGTCCATACGATAGTCATGCCAAAAGTAAAACAAAAACTTGAAACACATTTTCAAAACAAAACACGAGAAGTAGCCATAGCCCATGCCATAAAAGATGGGTATAAGCAAAAAAAGATTGCGGAGTATTTGCATTTGTCCAGTGTTGCCATTTCAAAGATTTACAAAATATACAGACAAAAGGTTGCAGTATTTAACACGCTAAGAGATAAAGGTATCTTTTGGAGTTATCATAAAAATATTACTTATGAAGAAGCGGGGGAGAGTCTGTTTGTAGAACACCTGTATAAGTATGGAGATTTTGATGATATACGTTTAGGTTTTAAACTCTTTGGGAAACGTGTGATGCGACGTATATGGGAAGAGAAGTTAAAGAGTGATAAACGCTTTGTAAAACTAAACTTTATGATAGCCCGAGTTTTTTTAGGTATGGATATAGAAGCTTCTTACTTTAAGGAGGTGAAAAATGAGCGATTTGAAAAACTTAAAATGCTTGCTTCCTAGTACRGAGAGAYTACTTCTGAAGATGATAGAGAATTGTGATTTTTTGAATAAGTATGTCCTTGTTGGTGGTTCTGCCTTGAGTATGCACTTATGTCATAGAAAAAGTGAAGATTTGGATTTTTTTACCTATGAGAATAGTTTTGATAAATCTGAGATTTTTGAATATATCAAAAAGTTTGAGAACAAAGAAATATTAAATCAAACAGATGAGCAGGTTGATGTACTTTTAGATGGGGTAAAAGTAACATTTTTCAATGCCAATTGGTCATTTTTAAAGCCGCAAAAGATAAAGCAGTTTAATCTTTCTTCGTTAGAATCTATCGCTGCTATGAAAGTAAATGTTCTATTTTTAAGAGCTAAATATAGAGACTATTATGACATTTATTTTCTAGTAAAAAAGAGTATGAGTCTAAAAAAAGTATTTGAGTGTGGTCTTGATGTGTTAGAGGGCATCAATTTTAAACTTTTTTCTGTAGCCATACTTTATGCTGATGATATAGAAGATGATAACATTGGTTACCTAGAACCCATGGAAGTACTAAGTAAAGAAAAAATACGAGATTTTTTTGAAAGGGAATTAAGTAAATATTAAAGACTTGACCCCTAATGTTTATAATGTTTAGAGTATTTCAATATCACTGTCAATGTCTCTTATGTCTAGGTAACTACCACTCTCGTACCGTAACAGTACAGGCATGATATCTATCAGTCGTTTTGCTGCTACTTGGGGTGTTTGGATGAGCCCTCTTTTGAGTGTTTTTGCAGAAGGAAACTCTTCTTCATCAACCTCGTCTAAGATATGTTGCACCATAGGTGTTTTAATGACTCCAGGAGCAAGGGCAGTAAAATGAATGTTTGGCAATTCTTTTGCGTAAAGATTTAAGAGCATATTGAGTCCAGATTTAGAAAGAGAATATGCACCCCATCCTTTAGAACCATTGATAGAAGCACCTGAAGAGATGCCGACTATCTGTTTTACTTCTGCATAGGTAGAAAGTGTGTCAATCAGTTCTTTGTTTGCCCAGATATTGAGTTCCATGACAGTTTTTAGCTGTCCCAACTCGGTTTGATTTAATGGTTTGATTTCCCCAAGCACACCAGCATTTAGTATGACGATGTCAAAAGTGTGTTTTGATACAAAATCTTTAACTGTCTCTTTAAGCATAAAGGTTTTACTTAAATCGTAAGGAAAAAAGAAAAAGTGKGGATGGCTGTCTAAAATTTTAGGAAAGGTTCGTCCAATGGCATAAACTTGATAACCCTCTTCTAGGTATTCTTTTGCTAATGCTTCTCCAAGACCTGAACCGATACCTGTGATTAGTATATTTTTACGGGTAGACATTTTGTAATCCTTTCGTAATACTCTATGATATAATTATGCCAAAATATTATAATAAAGGAAAGAAGTTGGCTAAAGATGTAAAAGAAGTTAAAACCGTTGAGCAAAGAATAGATCGTATTTATAAATTGGCTATGGAGCATTTTGGAGAGGTACGTTTTGTAGGAGTAAAAAAGCACAATAAAAATTTGTGGGTAGCCAAAATACAGTTTGATGAATTTGGATCACTCATAGCAGAAGGTGACGATGCCATTGATGCCATAAAAAAATTGCGTAATAGACTCAATAAAATTGTAGATCGCTACAGCATGGTGTAAGGAAACGTGAAAAAAAACATCATACTTATAGGTTTTATGGGCATTGGAAAGGGTACAACTGCGCGTGCATTTTCTAAAAAATATGGTACATATATTATAGATACCGATGATCTTATAGAGTCTAAAGAAAACAAAGAAGTGAAAAAGATTTTTGCCAAACATGGTGAAGCATATTTTAGAGAGCAGGAACAAGCTACAGCTGATTGGATAGAAACATGTATTAAAGGCACATTTATTTCATGTGGTGGTGGATTTTATAAAGTAAACAATTTAAAAAACCTTGGAACCGTAGTGCTGCTTGATGCCTCATTTGAGTGGATACATAACCGTTTGAAAACGGCTAAGAATTCTAAAGATAAATTGGCTAAACGCCCATTGTTCTCAGATGATAAAAAAGCAAAAGCACTCTACAAGGAGCGTAAAAAGGCGTATAAGGCTTTGGCTGATGTGGTAGTAGATGTGGAAAATCTTTCGATGGATGAGCAGATTGCTTTTATTGCTAAGAAATGTAAAGTTTGACTTAATGAAGAAGGCGATACTTTTTCTCCCTTATTTATAGAAGTATTTTAGCCAAATTCGATATAATTTCATCAATAAAAATCATAGGGTTATCATGCAACGTTTCGAGACTTATCTTTCTCAAAATCTACCACAAGCACCAAGTTTTCACCCTGTGTATGAAGATGCATTGGGCGTTATGCTGACTGCCGGTGGGAAACGTTTTCGTCCGATGTTGCTACTTAGTATTGTAGATGCCTATGAGCCCATGCTTTATGAGGGTGCTTTACCTGTAGCGCTTGCCCTTGAAATGTTTCACACTTACTCTCTCATACATGATGACCTTCCTGCTATGGATGATGCTGATTTRCGTCGTGGACAYCAAACTTTGCATAAACGTTACGATGAGGTAACAGCAATACTYGCAGGAGACGCACTCAATACGGATGCATTTTTACTGATAGCTAAAGCACCACTGAGAGAAGATGTGAAAGTAAAACTTGTAACACTTCTTGCTGAAAATGGTGGCTCTCGTGGAATGGTACTTGGTCAAGCGATAGACTGTTACTTTGAAAACAAGCCATTAGACATTGAGCAGATAAAAACACTCCACAAAAACAAAACTGCCAAACTTATAGCCGCCTCTTTACAGATGGGTGCAGTCATTGTAGGACTTGAAAAGAATACACAAGATGCATTGTATGACTTCGGTATAGACCTTGGGCTTTTGTTTCAGATACAAGATGATATTATAGATGAAACCCAGTCAGAAGAAGAAGCAGGTAAAACCACSGGAAATGACGGYGATAAAAATAGCTTTGTCAATCTTTTAGGACTTGCAAAAACTGTTGAAGAAGCAGATGCAYTGGCAAAAGATTTACAAAGACGATTTRAAACATTTGATAAGAAGTTACAAACAGCTTTACAACCCTTAATCACAAAATATTTAAACAGACATAAGTCTGAGGCGTAAGCCGAAGCTTTAGTGAGATGAATTTAGATGTAGCTTTGCTAGATTTAAAGAAGACAATTATAAAAAGGAATACATTCATGGCAGTAATGACAGAGCAAAATAAAATGCGTAAGAAAATGGCAAACACTATTAGGTTTTTAGCAGCAGATATGGTGCAAAAGGCAAACTCAGGACACCCAGGTGCACCTATGGGACTTGCAGATATCGCTGTGGTACTTTCTGAAAAACTAAGCCATAACCCTAAAAACCCAAAATGGCTCAACCGTGACCGTTTGGTATTTTCTGGCGGGCATGGTTCTGCACTTATTTACTCACTGCTCCACCTTTGGGGTTACGATGTAAGCCTAGAGGACTTAAAACAGTTCCGTCAACTAAATTCTAGAACACCTGGGCATCCAGAGTACGGACATACAGAAGGTATAGAAATCACTACCGGACCATTAGGGCAGGGAATCGCAAATGCTGTTGGTTTTGCTATGTCAGAAGCGTACACAAAAAACCAAGTAAACTCTGAAATGTGTGAACTTATAGACCACAAAGTGTACTGTCTTTGCGGCGATGGAGACTTGCAAGAAGGTATCTCGTATGAGGCATGTTCTTTGGCGGGACATCTTAAACTTAAAGATATGGTGCTTATTTATGATTCTAACTGCATTACCATCGAGGGTGATACAAGTATCGCATGGAGCGAAGATGTAGCTAAACGTTTTGAGGCTCAAGGCTGGGATGTAAAGAAGATAAACGGACATTGCTATGATGACATTGAAAAAGTGTTAGATGAAGTAAAATCTGCTACAAAACCTACGATTATCATCGCCAATACTATCATCGGTAAGGGTGCTGGAGAACTTGAAGGCACACATCATACACACGGTGCACCTCTTGGTGAAACAATCATCGCAGAGTCTAAAACAAAAGAAGGCTTTGATCCTGAAGAGAAATTTTCCATTCCTGAAGATGTATTACTAAGATTTAGATGTGCCATAGAAAAAGGTGAACTTTTCGAGAAAGAGTGGATACACAGACAGAAAGAAGCMCCACTTATAGAGCAAAAYATTGCTTTAGAAAATCTACTRCACCCAGACTTCTCTGCCATAAACTTCCCAGACTTTTCTGAAGATAAAGAGATGGCAACTAGAGATTCAAATGGTAAAATACTTAATGCCATTGCAACTGCCATTCCTGGATTTATGGGTGGGTCAGCTGACCTTGCTCCATCTAACAAGACAGACCTTAAAAATATGGGAGACTTCCCTAAAGGTAGGAACTTACACTTTGGTATCCGTGAACACGCTATGGCAGCTATAACCAATGGTATGGCACTGTATGGAACGACTATTCCGTTTAACGCGACGTTCTTTATCTTCTCTGATTATCTTAAGCCTTCTGCACGTTTAGCAGCATTGGCAGGTATACAAAACTTTTTTGTATGGACGCATGACAGCATCGGTGTAGGCGAAGATGGCCCAACACATGAGCCTATAGAACAACTCAGTCAGTACAGAGCATTACCAAACTTCTACGTATGGAGACCTGCAGATGCTACGGAAAATGTAGAAGCATGGAAAACAGCACTAGGTATGAAAACTGCCCCTCATGGTTTTGTACTAAGCCGGCAAAAACTAAAAACACTAAAACCTAAGCGTGACTTTGGAGAAGTAAGCAAAGGCGCATACCTTGTAAAAGAGAGAGAAGATGCAACACTAACACTTATGGCTTCTGGTTCTGAACTTATGCCATGTCTAAAAGCTGCATGTTACTTAGAACCACTTGGCATAAAAGCAAATGTAGTCTCTGTACCCTGTCTTGACCTCTTCAACGAACAAGATGCAAAGTATAAAGCAAGAGTAATCAATGCCAATACAAAAGTATTAGCAGTAGAAGCAGCAACAGCGACTGAGTATTACCGCTACGCAGACGACGTACTAGGCATGGAAACCTTCGGAGCCTCAGCACCAGCAAACTTACTCTTTGAGAAGTTTGGGTTTACACAAGAGGGGATTATGAAGAGAGCTTGTGCTTTGATGGATGTGGAGTATAAGGAAGTGGCGGTTGGTGAGTGTAAGCTTTAATAGCTATTTAAGTTTACATTTTATATAATCATTTTACAAATGCGGTTACATTTGTAATTCATGGCTTCCTTTTAGTTAGTTGTTGCTGACGATGGAGTCTAAAGCTCTGTATCTCTTTTTTGAGATGCAGGGCTTTTTTTTTGGCGTAATTTTAGGGATAGATGGTGGGATGGCTTCGAGAGGAGGTAAGCCTATGGACTACAAAGATGTAACCGCATTTCTTGGCTATTTGTTTTTAGCAGTGTACTATTTGATGCATTTGTTTAAACATTAGTCAACGCCACCAATAGCAACAACTATTGGTGGTGATTTTCTTCTAGTAAATCACACATCTTAATATTTAAAGCCTTAGCAAGTTTATAAATATGTTCTAAATTAAAGTGCTTTCCGTAACGTAAGTTCTCGCAGTTAGAATAAAAAGCAACTGATTTTATTCCTAGTTTTAAAGATAAATCAAGTTGTGATAATTCCATAGCAATACGTTTCTTTTTTACGTTGTGAGAAACAGTAGCATAAAATGTATCTATCTCATTATTAGAAATATCACTAAATTCAGCACTCAAACTTTATCCTATGGGATTAATATAAGTCTAAGTTTATTGGTTGTAGAATTTATTATCTATATCCTATGGGATAATTTAATAGATACGAAGGATTTTAAATGGTAAAATTATTGTTAGCGAGCATACTACTCTTGGGAATGTTTAGTAGTTTTTCAATAGCACATTCTGGAGGAACTGATAGACAAGGCTGTCATGTCGACTCAAGAACGGGTGTTAGGCACTGCCACTAACTTTTCTCGTTGCGAAAGTCTCCATCATAATACATTTGTAAACTAGATAAAGCAAAAGAGTATATAGGCTGTCGTATCTGGTATGGTTAAATTATACAATGCAGGTACAAGTAGAAGTTAGTTTTTGGGTAGGTATTATATCTATCTTCGTGCTCTATTTCTTTTTGTAAAATTAGTGAAGCATGCACATAATAAAATAGATGACTTCGAGGATTTATAATGCATATTGAAACAATAGCAATAGCAATAGTTTTAGCTTCTAGTGCGGAATTATTTTCCTTTGTATATAGTGCATACGAATTGATGCAAGATAATAAGTAAATTTTTTCTACTCAGGCGGACAAACAAAATATCGCATATTAATATCTTGTAATGGAGTACTCCAGCCTACATAGTAATTTTTCCTGCCATTTTCTACTATCATAACATCACCTTCAAAATAATGTTTCATAACGGTAGATATATTTTCATTTTCACCGTTTACTTCTACTATCCATATAAAGGCTATTTTCTTTAGCTGGTGGACTTCTTTACGTTTACGTATGATGGCACGTAATTCTTCTTCTGCCTCGCAGTCACTAGTATTTGGGGTAAGCGTAGAGATGTCTATGACTGCTTCTAGTCCTTCAATGGACTTTATTTTTTTCCAGTAGTCCCCTTTTAGTTTATTAAAAAAAGTGGGTTCTGGCATCTTTTTTTCAGTAGAGAGCATGTAGCAGACATTTTGGATGTATTTTGGTGCATTTAAAGAGATGTGAGCAAGGTCGCTAAGTGGGTACTCTTCGTAGCTATAACCATCTTCATCCAGTAAAGAGCTTTCTTTGAAATATGTTAGGGCATCTTCTTCTTTGATACGTTTGGCTTCATGTACAACAGCCACTGGAAAGTCTTTTGCACATCCATAAGGCGTTGAATTAAAAAGAATATGCAAACTTTGTTTTGCATCTACAAGTACAGTATGAGAACTTAAAATAATTTCTAAATCTTTGATAAAATCAGGTACAGTTTTTTCCATTAACTTAACATGCCTCTCACTTCGTCTTCATCTATCAAATCTTTATCATATTTGACTACAGCTATTTGTTCTGTCTCATTTACGTAGCTTTCTACTATGGCTTTGTGTTCTGTAAGGGCATGTACTTTTTCTCTGTCAAAAATGTCTAGTGGAAGGTAGATATTTCCTCTGTTGTTAGGGCTTGGCATAGTAGCCACCCAGATGAACCATGCTATGGAGATAACAGCTACCACGAGAGCAAGTGTGCTTCTGTCGTAGTGTTGCATGAGCCAACCGGCGAGTATACCACCCATAAAGATACCCATGTATGCAAAGGTATTGGCCACGCCAAGTGCTGCACCTTTTTGGTGTACTTTGGCAAATTTAGCTACGAAGCTTTGCAAGAGTGGTTCAAACATGTTGAAGCCTATGAAAAACAGGACTACTCCAACAGTAAAGACCCAAGCACTTGTTGCAAAGCCCATGGCAATAAATCCTAGGAATATAACCACAACAGAGATCATAAATATCTCTTTACCTTTGTTGTATTTTTCTCCAAAGATAGCAGCAGGAGCCATAGCTAAAATACCAAAGACCATCGCAGGAAAATAAACTTTCCATAGCTCTGCTTTCTCCCAACCAAAACCACCCTCTGCTATGGACTGTGTCATCACTACAGGTATGAGGAAAAATGCCATCGTCATGATGCTCGAGTGAAAAAGAAAAGTAATGTACATACGTGTAAGTGCCTTGTCTTTAAAGACTTCGAAGAAACTAGATTCTTTTTGGCTGTAGGTGTGTACGATATGTGGAGGTTTGGGTACAGAGGTAAAAAGTACAACGATGGCAGCAACAGAAAGGATGGCTGTAAGCCAAAAGAGTTTGTCTATACCCCAGTTACCACCAACTATAGGAGCGATGATCATCGCAGCTGCAAAGCTTAAAGCAATGGTACTACCCATGACAGCCATGGCTTTTGCGCGCTCTTCTTCTTTCACGAGGTCAGCTATCATCGCAGCGACTACTGAGCCTATGGCTCCTGAACCTTGTAAAAATCGTCCTATGAGTAACATATAGATATTGTCACTTAAAGCTGCTATGATTGAACCAATGATGAAAATAATCAAACCAACTAAAAGTACTTTTTTGCGACCTATTTTGTCTGACATAAGTCCAAAAGGCACTTGGAAGACAGCCTGAGTYAAYGCATAACCRCCGACAACAAGACCCGCTARRAATGGTGTTGCACCTTCCATTTCAAGTGCATAGATRGARAGMACTGGMAGSACWATRAAMAGTCCRAARAAKCKTAAAGCTACAATRAGRCTKARGGGCATAATCTGTTTAATCATSKTAATAYCTCSAWTWGGRTAAAATYTSTCTTATTATATCACTATGAGGTTAAGCATCGATGAAGTTAGTCCTAGCAACAGGAAATCAAGGAAAATTACGCGAATTTCAACAAATGTGTCAAGAAGATGTAATTCCTTTTTCGCAACTGCTTGGTGAGTTTGACATTGTCGAAGATGGCGATACTTTTGCGGAAAATGCTCTTATAAAAGCCCGTACAATTTATGAAAAACTAGGTGAAGATTATTTAGTTCTTGCTGATGATTCGGGTATTTCTCTTCCTTTGCTTAATAATGAACCAAACATTTTCTCTGCACGATATGCGGGAGAAAATGCAACAGATAAAGAGAATCTCTATAAACTTATAGATGAAGTGACTAAAAAGGGTGTATCTAGCACACCAGCATATTATACGGCTGCTATTGCTGTGGTGACTAAGTATGGTGAGTACGTCGTGCATGGCTGGATGTATGGTACTGTGATAGTCAAACCCAAAGGAGATAAGGGTTTTGGGTATGATCCTGTGTTTATTCCAGAGGGATATGAACAGACTCTAGGTGAGTTAGAGGATAATGTAAAGTCTAAAATTTCCCATCGTGCCAAGGCTTTAGAATTAGCTAAACCCATCATTAATATGTTACAAAATAAATAAAACCAATTAAAGTAAAGAGAGTAAAATGAACAAAGAACAATTTATGCAAGACTTACAAACCATTTATGATGAGTTACAAACAAGACAAGCAGAGCTCAATAGCTATTATGACCTGCTAGAGAAAGAGAAAGGGCACGATAAAGCAGAAAAGTTGGTAAAGTTTTTTTTAACAATGCTGAATGTCCCAAGAGATGATGAAGGTTACATGGCTGGACTTACACGTCTTGTGTCTTTACGTGAAGATGCACTAGAGCAAGTGATGAAAAAAAATGGCTTTGATGAGAAAAAGATACAGAAGAAAAAAGAAGTGGCTTATGGCTTTGTAAATGACTTTCATACACAACGCCATGAGGCACTTCTGCAGTGGATAGAGGAAAAACAGCTCTTAACACCTTTTTACCGATCTTTGATTTATGGTGTACATTATGTAGGGCAGTATATGTCGATGTGGCAAAGTGAGTGGACACATCARGTTATCAATACYATTAAYCCTGAACTCTCTRCCCTGTTCGATAACGATGATAGCAAAGTRCTTGATATGCTTAAAGTKRAGTCTCTGCTAGATAAAGATACACAAGGCAATGTCGGTGATAGATGCTACTCTGTACTTAAAAAAGATGAAGATGGCTACAAATCAGTGGCGTATGCAGAGGCATTTCCTAAGCATGTTCAAAATGTGAGTACGTCACTCTCCCAGCTCATCAAGCGTTTGGAGATAGAAGTAGACGATATCTTTAACCAAAAAGAAGAATGGATAGCATACTTATCTGCACTAGAAGTGGCATTTTCTCATACTGAAACAGATGAACTTATAGGTAAATGGGCAGAGGTAGATAGAAAGTGGATGGCGGTGAAAACACCTCTGCAAATAGGACATCCACTAGAGTACTATGAAGACCACTATAGGAATGCAGTAGCCTTAGAGTGGGATTTACGTATCGTTAATCCTAACTTACAAGAGGGCTCAGCAACCAGAGAAAATATTAAAAACTTTGCATCACAGATGGCAGAAGGGTTTGGTGCTAATGCACAAAAAACTATGGCTAAAAATCTTACGCAAGTAGATGAAACWCARCTYTACATMGGWCAACCKATACTCTACTAYGSWGCAGAATTTAATGGRCTTTTYTCAGCACARGTAGTACCAAATGAYGAACAARTCTCAGTTGAGTTAGGYAAGAAAATATTTGCWTATGCAGACTTCGTGATGGAATCTAAAAAATCTAAACCTATTATGAAACTAAGCGTTGAAACGATGGGTGMAGACTTTATAAAATCTCAAAGAGARCTYATAGATACTAACCCAACTTTATGGCAAGAAATTTATGATATCTCAACAGTAGGACATGAGTATGGACATATTTTATGGATAGATRCAGACACTGAAACTACAATGAATGGTACAGGACAGTTTAAAAAYATAGAAGAGTTTAAAGCCACTTCTGGTGGACTGATGGCATTTTTCCACAATGAACGAGAAGAGCTTAAAGAGCATGTGGTAAATGATGTGGTAAGCCGTGCAGTAGGACTTATGGCATGGAGAGAGGTGGGTGAGGTATTGCCTTACTACTGTGAAGGGCTTATCCACCTAGACATTTTATTTARCTCGGGGGTCATTAGCTATGATGGACAGATAAAAATAGACTATTCCAAGTATGATGCGATGAAAGAAGCATATCAAGATGCCTACAAAAACTTAGCAGGTCACTACCTAAAAAAAGTAGATGCAAGCGAGTACTTAGGTCAATATACTGTAAAAAATGAGGCTATTTATCTCCCTAAAAATGAAGAGATAAAATCTTTTGTAGAACACTACTATGCACGTTACCAGGAGATTGGTCAGCAGACGATAAGTTTGGGTAGTGTTGATTAAATGAATTTCATAACAAGAATTTTGTTTAGAGTTCTTGCCTTTTCTTTATCATGGATAGTGTTTGTAAATGGGGCGCTAAATTCATGGGTTATAGGTATTCCTACGGTGATTATTGCRGCGTCTATAAGTATGAAGTTACTTCCTTCAATACCTGTATCTTTCATAGGGTTAGTAAAATTTATTCCCTTTTTTCTTTGGTATTCTTTACTGGGTGGTTTTGATGTGGCTAAAAGAGTGTTCTTCCCCAAAGTAACTATTTCCCCTGCAATACTTCACTATCGTTGGCGCTTGCCTTTAGGTTTGTCAAGAGTTTTTATGGCTAATACAGTGAGTTTGTTGCCAGGGACTTTATCTGTTGAACTAGATAAAGAATATTTACAGATACATGTACTCGATGAAAGTATCGATTTTGATGCAGAATTAATTTTAGTTGAAAATAAGGTAGCTGAATTGTTTAAACTGAATTTATCAGCGTCTGAGTATGTAGAGTTTTATGGATAAATTATATTTAGGACTTGCATTATTTTTACTCTTAACGCTAGTTGCCGGGATGTGGCGAGTTTTACAAGGGCCTACACCTGCTGATCGTATGCTGGCATCTCAGCTGTTTGGTACTACGGCGGTAGCTTGTTTACTACTATTGGCACAAGCATTGCAGCAATCTGCATTAAGGGATGTTGCTTTAGTATTTGCTTTACTGGCAGTAGTTACGGCTGTGGCGTTTGTAAAAAGGATTTGGATGGAAAAGCATGATAATTGATATTTTAACGATTATACTTCTACTGGTCGGTGCACTTTTCTTTTTAGCGGGAACGCTAGGGTTATTGAGGTTTCCTGATGTTTATACTCGATTACATGCCTTGACGAAAGCAGACAATGTAGGTCTTGGTCTCGTCGTCATTGGTCTTATGTTGCAAGCAGACTCTTGGTTGATTGCGGGTAAATTATTGTTTATTTGGATATTGATATTATTGGCAGGGGCAGTGGTGGCACACCTTGTAGCATGGACAGCACAAAAGCGAGGTATAAAACCATGGAAGAAATAAATTTATTATTACTATTTGATGTGGTACTAGGTTTAATCTTGGTTTGGCTTGCTTGGCAGACACTGAGTAGCCTTGACCTTTTTCGTGCTATTGTATTATTTATTGCCTTTGGATTGTTAATGGCATTGGCATGGGTGAGATTAGATGCTCCAGATGTTGCTTTAGCAGAAGCTACTATTGGTGCAGGTTTAACGGGTGCCTTGCTGCTGTCWGCTTTAGCACAGTTAAGTACAAGTCAGAAGAAGGAAACCAAACCTTCATTGTTTATAAGGTTAACCTTAGGAGTGCTCTTACTTTTTTTAGCCACGGCTTTAGCTTACGCTGTTTTGTCTTTACCAAGACAAGTTATAGGTTTGAGTGTAGAAATAGCTAAACATATTGAGTTAAGTGGTGTAAGTAATCCTGTTACTGCGGTGTTACTAAACTATCGTTCTTATGATACCTTGTTAGAGCTTGGCGTATTGCTATTGGCTCTGATTGGCGTTTGGTCTCTTGGGGCTGAAAGAGCCAACAAAAGTACTTTTGTAAACCCTGTGCTAGATTTCTTAACTAGGTTCTTGATTCCTATTTTTATTTTATTTTCAGGGTATCTGTTATGGGTTGGTGCTTTTGCCCCAGGAGGTGCTTTTCAAGCAGGAGCAGTACTTGCGGCAGCTGGGGTTTTACTGTTTTTAAATGATTGGCAGTTAGAGAGTAAGTATTCAGGTTTTTACTTGCGATTGGTGTTGATCATTGGCTTGGTATTATTTATTGCCATTGGGTTTGGGTTTGTCTTTTTAGACAGAGTATTTTTGGAATATCCTCCCGCGTTTGCAGCTGCCTCGATACTGTTGATTGAAGCATCTGCTACTTTGTCTATTGGTGTTACCTTAGCAGCTTTATTTTTGGGAAGAAACCCCTCTGTTAAGTCTGATTCTAATATTGATATAGGGGGTAAATAAATGACTCCAGCTTTTTTGTATGCCTTGGTAGGTATTATTTTATTTTCTATAGGCCTTTATGGTCTAATCCTTTATAAACATTTATTACGAAAAATACTGGCTATTAATATTTTAGGAAGTGGCGTGTTTTTAGTTATGGTAGCTTTAGCCGCTAGAACAGGAGATGCTGTTCCTGACGCAGTACCTCAC
The DNA here is from genome assembly GCA_002733355.1 of Sulfurovum sp. Lineage (GTDB taxonomy): Bacteria > Campylobacterota > Campylobacteria > Campylobacterales > Sulfurovaceae > Sulfurovum. Next base: position 284,906 of record NVVN01000001.1, on the reverse strand, counting down.
GCTATGGTCATCACAGGTATTGTTGTAGCAGTATCTGCAACTGCATTGGCATTGGCAATGATGTTACGAGTAGACGTAGAGACAGGGCAAGCGGTACTGCCAGAAGATGGGGAAGCATAATGTGGCTTGATAGTCCTCATTGGATTACTGTGATTATATTACTTCCTATCCTTGGTGGGGTAGCATCTTTTTTATGGCAAGGCTATATTATACAACTTGCTTTAGCTACAGCCGTAGGGACTGTGGCTTCAGTAGGTATTTTGAGTTGGCAGGTGATAAGCTCTGGTGTACAACGCTATGAACTGGGTGCTTGGAATGCCCCTTTAGGGATTGAACTTTATTTAGACGGTTTAAGTTTGTTAATGTTACTCGTCACCGCTATCGTTGGTCTGGCGATTAGTATCTACGCCAGTGCTTATTTTAAAGACAATAAGGCGAAGCACTTTTGGCCTTTATGGTTATTTTTATGGTCGGGACTCAATGCACTCTTTGTTTCTTCTGATATTTTTAACTTATTTGTGACGCTTGAAATCATCGGACTCTCTGCAGTAGCCTTGGTTTCCTTATCGAGGAGTGCCAATGCAATCACTGCGGCAATGCGTTACTTACTCGTTAGTTTACTGGGCTCTATGTTGTATCTTATGGGGGTTGCTTTGTTGTATCATAGTTATGGTACGGTAGATATGGTTTTACTCTCTTTACGAACAGAAATGAGTCCAACGATGTGGTTAATTATGGGCTTGATGACCGTAGGGTTATTGCTGAAAACGGCACTATTCCCCTTGCACTTTTGGCTTCCAGCAGCCCWMKMAATTGCACNWKYRSMTKTRARTKCNKKRTTGTCAGCACTGGTGGTCAAAGCATCGTTTTATATACTGTGGCGTTTATGGATAGTCGTATTTCCTTTAGATGAGTATGCCCAAGCCAACCTAGGTTTTATACTTGGCTTGCTTGGCTCACTTGCTGTTGTTTGGGGAGGAGTGAAAGTACTTCAACAAACTAGACTTAAACTACTGGTTGCATACTCAACAGTCATGCAGATAGGCTATTTATTTATAGCCTTTCCTTTGGCAAGTGTTTTGGGGTGGAAAGCAACACTGTATTTTATATTGGCCCATGCTATTGCTAAAACAGCGATGTTTATGGTTGCGGGTAATATTTTGATTCATAAGGGACATGACCGTATTGCCGATCTTCGTAGTACGGTTCAGCATCTACCGTTGACCATGGTAGCCTTTTCGCTTTCTGGCATGAGTCTTATGGGGTTACCACCTAGTGGGGGGTTTATTGCAAAATGGTTGCTGCTTGAAGCAGCTATCGTTTCTGGTCAGTGGTGGTGGGGGATTGTGTTACTTGTCGGTGGCTTACTGACTGGAGYGTATGTATTTAAAGTGTTAGGTTATGCCTTTATTCAAGGGAGTCCAAATAATGAGCCTCGTCCTATAGGTATATCTAAAAGGATGGAATGGATGGCCTTGAGTATGGCTCTTTTTGCTATTGTTCTAGGATTTATGGCCCCTTTTATTTTAGGTATTATGGACATAGGTTCTCCGTTTACGAAAGGAATCTTGTGACTTTCGATAACTGGATACCACTACTCATCGTCATTATTCCATTGTTTGTTGCAGTGATTATTTTTGCCTTAGCAGAAGATAAAACAAAAACACGTAGTACATTAAACATAGGAGCCTCTTTAATATCTTTAGTACTAGTTGGGCTTATGTTGTGGGGCGTGTCTAGTGGGCAAAATTATGAAACTAGGTTGTCTTTTTTACCTGGTTTGGACTTGGTACTGCGAGCAGATTCTTTGTCTATGTTGTTTGTAACCCTATCATCTGCTCTGTGGATGCTAACTACTGTGTACGCCATTGGCTATTTGGAAGGCTCTCCGTACCGTAGTAGGTTTTTTGGTTTTTTTAGTCTTTGTGTTGCCGCAACTTTGGGAGTAGCCCTCGCAGGAAACTTAATTACATTTTTATTATTTTACGAGCTATTAACACTGGCAACCTACCCTTTGATTGTACATAGAGGTACAACAAAAGCACGAAGAGCAGGGCGTACTTATCTTATGTACACACTTATAGGTGGAGCTATACTGTTATTGGGGACTATTTTACTTTATAGTATTACGGGGACTCTAGAGTTTGTTGCAGGTGGCTTTTTATCTGCATTGGACAGCTCAAACCATAGTCTTTTGATTCTTGTATTTGTACTTTTAGTTATTGGTTTAGGGGTAAAAGCAGCTATTGTTCCCTTGCATGGTTGGTTGCCTAAGTCTATGGTGGCTCCTGCTCCAGTGAGTGCTTTATTGCATGCAGTAGCGGTGGTAAAAGCAGGGGCTTTTGGCATCGTGAGAGTGATATACGATGTTTTTGGTATAGAATTTTCTGTTAGTTTAGGGCTTATGCTACCTTTGGCAATTATTGCCTCGATTACTATCATTTACGCATCTACACGTGCCTTATTTCAAGATGGATTAAAGGCTAGATTAGCCTATTCAACGGTAAGCCAAGTCTCTTATATTATTTTAGGTGTTGCCATAGCAGGACCTATCGCTGCAGTAGGGGGAGTAGTGCATTTGGTGCATCAAGGGGTGACTAAAATCACCCTCTTTTTCTGTGCGGGTAATTTTGCAGAAACTTTGGGTATTCATAATATAAGTGAAATGGATGGAGTGGGACGACGCATGCCTTGGACTATGGCTGCATTTACTATCGGGTCCTTGGGCATGATAGGGATCCCTCCTCTGGCTGGCTTTATTAGTAAATGGTATTTGGGTATAGGAGCCTTAGAAGCAGGGCAAGCATGGGTACTATGGGTGTTAGCGGGTTCTAGTCTACTGAATGCGGCTTATTTTTTACCTATTTTGTATGTTGCTTGGTTTAAAAAACCTAAAGGTGATTGGCCAGCTGAGCAAAAACTTGGTAAATATGAGACTTCTTTACTCTTGTTGGTGCCTCCACTGATTACGGCACTTTTTGTGATTTTACTGGGGTTGTTTGCATCTTTATCCTTTAGTGCATTGACATGGTCAGAATTTATTATATCAAAGGAATTTTTACTGTGAACTTTGACTTTAATACTTTATTTTTATTGGCAGTACCAAGTTTTCCATTATTGTTAGCTCTAACATTAATGTTAAAACCATTGTCTAAAACAGTAATTTTACTAGCACCTTGGATGGCTTTGCCATCACTATTGGTTGCTATGTTAATGCCTATAGATATTTGCATAGAAGTACCCTGGTTATTACTGGGTAGTTTTGTTGGTTTGAATGAGACAGCAAGAGTATTTCTGTTTTTTACTTCTATATTATGGCTAATGGGGGGTATTTATGCCCTAGGATACTTTAAGACAAAAGATAAAAAATCTACATTTTTTATCTGGTTCTTACTTGCAATGGGGGGTAATTTGGGCTTAATCATTGCACAAGATATGGTGCTGTTTTATACCTTCTTCACTTTGATGAGTCTTGCCTCTTATGGCTTGGTGGTACATAGCAAGAGCATTGAAGCTTTACGGGCAGGGCGAATTTATATTATTTTAGTAATTATTGGGGAAATAATGCTATTTGCTGCTTTTTCAATGATGATTGCATCTGCGGGCAGTATTGAATTTACTGTAATTCGTGCAACATTTTCTAATATTGAAGTAAATCATTCGATGATTGCCTTACTCTTGTTAGGGTTTGGCATTAAGGCAGGTATTGTTGGCGTACATGTTTGGCTACCTTTGGCTCACCCAGTAGCACCAACCCCTGCTAGTGCAATCCTTTCAGGGGCTATGATAGCAACAGGTTTGTTGGGCTTAATGCAAGTTCTACCATTAGGGGAGGTTGAACTGCCTTTTTGGGGTACTTTTATGATGCTCATAGGCATGATTTCGACCTTCTATGGTGTATTTGTCGGGTTGTCACAAAACAATGCCAAAACTGTATTGGCCTATTCGAGTATTAGCAGTATGGGGATTATGATTACGGCCATAGGTTTAGGTTTAGTCTCTCCTGAGCTTTGGGCTGTTATGTTAATGGCTATTTTAGTGTATGTCTTACAGCATGGTTTTGCAAAATCGGCTTTGTTTCTAGCAGTAGGTATATTTGCTAAGCCTATACTGTCTCAAGTAACACGGTTTGTATTCATCTTAGTGTTGATAATTTCAGTCTTGTCTCTAATTGGAGCCCCTTTCACCAGTAGCTTTGTAGCAAAAAAGATGTTTGATGCACAATTGTCTTTATCTACATCTCCTTGGGCTGAATGGGTACAAGTTTTGCTACCTTTGAGTTCTTTGGCTGCAAGTTTACTTTTGGCTCGTTTTCTCTATTTGATTTGGTCAAAAAACATAAAAGAGTATGAAAAAACAAAGGTAGAGCAAGATGCTTTAGTACCAAAAAGCATGTGGATATCCTGGTTATTTTTAGTTGTTATGGCTGTATTGAGCCCGATGATTGTATGGTTTTTAGGTATCAAGACTAGCCCTATGGTAGATTTAATGTCAGAAAAAGCACTGATAAGCTTTTCGACAACACTTGGGGCAGTCATTTTGTTATCTTGTATAGCTTGGTATATAACGAAACGTTACACTATACCTGAACGTCTAAAAATACCAGCAGGAGACCTACTTATTGCTGTGGAAAAATATATATTACCTAGCATAATAAAAAGTTTTGCAGCTAGTGTCCAGACATTGCAAAATACTTCACAATCTCTTGGGTCTTATATAAATTCAGCCATAGATTCGGGGTCAGGTCTTGCCAGTTTTTACATTGGAGAGCTAGATAACAAACTAAAACAATGGACGGTGGCAATTGTTCTATTATTGACAATTATGTTTGTTTTTACACTTCTGGCTTGGCGTTTATAGTTAGTAGCTATCTTTGACCCGGATAAGTTCTTAGTATATTTACCAAGACGAAAATTGTTTTTTTGTGATAATTCCAAAGGTATACACTTCCAAAAAAAATGCCACTTTGTATCTAACCAAATCCTAACCTATTTTTAGATATAATTCTGCCAATTACGCCGTCGTCATGATGGCGATTGCGAGGATTCTCATGTTACTTTTTACGCCAGGACCTACACCAGTGCCCGAGTCAGTACGTTTGGCTATGGCTACCCCAACACTACATCATAGGACACCAGAGTTTGAAGCCATCTTTAAAGAGGCCAGAGAACGTTTGTTAAAACTTTTTGGCATGGATGAATGTGTAATGCTTGCATCATCAGGAACAGGTGCGATGCAAGCCTGTATGCTTAACCTTTGTAAAACGAAGGCTTTAACTGTCAATGCAGGGAAGTTTGGTGAACGTTTTAGTAAAATAGCCGATGCTACAGGGAAAGAAAAAGTAGAACTCACGTATGACTGGAATGAACCTTGTACAGTGAGGGATGTAGAAAAAGCCTTGGATGAAAATTCTGATATTGATGCGATTTTTATACAGGTATGTGAAAGTGCAGGCGGCTTGCGTCATCCGGTTGAGGCTATAGCCAAAAGAGTAAAAGAAATTAATCCTGACATTATGGTCGTGGCTGATGGCATTACGGCAGTAGGGGTAGAGAGAATTGATATTGCCAATATAGATGCACTAATAGCTGGAAGTCAAAAAGCACTTATGCTTCCTCCTGGACTTGCCATGATAGGTTTTTCATCTGCAGCACTGAAGAAGATAGACAAGGGTGAAGACTATTACTTTAATCTAGCTTCTGAAATCAAAAAACAACAGCAAAATACCACAGCATATACAGCGGCGACTACTTTAATCATAGGGTTGAATGCTATTTTTGATGCGATTGAAGTMGAKGGTTTTGATGYWTTATATGACAATACGCAAAGAAGAGCAMAWGCTACACAATCTGCACYTGAAGCCATAGGTTTCTCTATGTTTCCCAAAACTCCAGCACTTGCGATGAGTACAGTATTTGATGAAGATGCTGAAGCTATTCGTAAAGTGCTTAAAGTGAAATATGGGGTCAATATGGCAGGTGGGCAAGACCATTTAAAAGGAAAATTGTTCCGTATTAATCAAATGGGACTTATACCTGTGTATGAATCTGCATGGGTAGTCAATGCTATAGAGTTAGCTTTAGCGGACATCGGTCGTAGAGATTTTGATGGTACTGCGTCTAGAGTTTTTAATGAAAAATACTATAACTAAGGACGATTTTGAGCGAAGCACAAAAATCTACGTTGTCACTGGGACTGCTTCAGCAGCAGGCTCATGCAACTCGTAGTATAACAAATAAAGAGAGTATGCATTTATGATATTTGAACATGAAATCCCTTCTGGGTCAAAACTTTACTTTGGTGAGTCTGCAAAGATTAAGAGAGAGATAGAGTTTGTCTCTGCTGAGTTGCTTGACAATCTTGGATTTGAAGAGATAGTGACACCACTTTTTTCCTACCATCAACATGAAAGTTTTGATGATAAAAAGCCACTTCTTAAACTGAATGATGAGGAAAATAATGAAGTAACATTACGTGCAGACTCCACGGCAGACGTAGTACGAATCGTAACAAAAAGACTTGGACGAAGTATGGAGTCAAAGAAATGGTTTTACGTTCAGCCAACAGTAACGTTTCCAACCAAAGAGCAGTATCAAATAGGTGCTGAGGTCATAGACGGGAGTTTTGAAGAGGTTGCACGCACTGCCATCATGCTGTTGGATGAAATGAATGTAAAGCCGGTCATGCAAATAGCAAATATATGTATACCACAGTTACTTAATGAAAAGTATGGGGTATCTCTTGAAGTGTTGAAGTCCATGCATATTGAGCAGATTATGAAAGCTGAGCTACCTTGGATAGAAAAACTAGTTAGAATTAACTCTGTTGCAGATTTAAATGATTTAAGTGCCTTTCCTTTCGATGTGAAATTAGAATTGGAAAAAATCAAAGAAGCAACAGAAAAAGTAGCGTATGACAATATGGTCATTTCTCCGCTGTTTTATGCGAAGATGCGTTATTATGATTCATTGACATTTAGAATGTTTGAAGACAATGCATTGTTGGCAATGGGTGGGATTTACAATATTGATGGCGTAGAAGCAGCAGGGTTTGCACTTTATACAGACGAGTGTATATGTAGTAAGATGAATAAAATGAATAAGGGTAAGTAGATGGGAAGTAAAGCAGATTTAATTGTAGGTCTCCAGTGGGGAGATGAGGGCAAAGGGAAAATTGTTGATCATATGGCACAAACGCATGACTATGTCTGTCGTTTTGCTGGTGGACATAATGCTGGACATACTATCGTTATAGAGGGTAAAAAGTATGCACTTCATCTTATACCTTCTGGTGTATTGAATTCCTCTGCAAAGAACATCGTGGGAAATGGTGTGGTACTTTCTCCAAAAGATTTTATCAAAGAGATGGTGCAGTTTGATGACTTGGAAGGAAGACTTTTCCTTTCAGATAAAGCACATATTTTACTTCCTTATCATGCAGAGATAGACCAAGCAAAAGAGCGTATGAAGGGTGATAAAGCCATCGGTACAACAGGTAAGGGTATTGGGCCTGCATATGGTGATAAGATAGCTAGGACTGGCCATAGATTAGGAGAACTTCTTAATCCTGAGAAGCTAACAGCAAAAATAGTATCTCATTTTAAAATGAATAAAGCTGTCTATGATGCTATGGGTGTAGCGTCACCAGTTGAAGCTAATCTTTTGGCGGAACTTCAAGGGTACAAAGATGCATTAGGTGCATACATCACTGATACAACACAGATGATGTGGAAGATCATGGATGATGAGAAGAAAATACTTTTAGAGGGTGCTCAAGGTACGATGTTGGACATTGACCATGGTACGTATCCTTATGTGACTTCTTCTACAACAGTGAGTGCTGGAGCATGTGCAGGCCTAGGTATCAACCCTAAAGATTTAGGAAAAGTAACGGGTATTGCAAAAGCATATTGTACCCGTGTTGGTAATGGACCATTCCCCTCTGAGGACTTTGGAGACGAAGGTGACAGACTTCGTAAAAGTGGACATGAATTTGGTACAACCACAGGTCGTCCAAGAAGATGCGGGTGGTTTGATGCCGTGGCTATGAGACATGCTGTACGTGTCAATGGTGTTGACCAGGTGGCACTCATGAAACTAGATGTTCTGGATGGATTTGATGAAGTCAAAGTGTGTGTGGCATATGAAGTAGATGGCAAAGAGATTAACTATGTACCTTACGAATTAGAAGATGCCACACCGATTTACAAGACATTCGCTGGTTGGGATAAAACTGAAGGCGTGAGAGAATTTGATGCTTTACCTGATACTGCAAAGTCATACATAGAAGCACTTGAAGAGATGATAGGGACAAAGATGGGGATTATTTCCACAAGTCCAGAGCGTGCAGATACGATAATAAGATAACAGGAGTATAGGATGAGATTAAAACCACAACAAACAGGATATGTAGCAACCAAAATTGGGATTGATTTAGCCAATGCACCTTTTATTACCATGCCTAAGGGTAGAGAAGCAGTGGTTGAAGCATGTAAGATGATTATCGATGCAAACCTTGCTAAAGAACATGCACTTGATGAAAAAGTACATAAGATTCTTGATGAAAATTATGATGAAATAGAGTTCCAACTTGCAGATGAGAGACAACTTTTCTTTATGATTAAAAAGAAAATGGCAGCAGAAGCTGGCGTAATTATGAATTATGATGATAGATATAATGATCTTGCGCACCTGATTTTAGATGAATTGTATGAAAACTACTTAGCCGAGTATACGGTGAATGAAAATCAAGTGAAAAATGTTATTTTTAAAGCTTTTAAAGCATTTGCTGATGCGTATGATGAGATAGATGACATTGTGTACGCCAAGATAAGAGGCATGGAAAAAGAAGTAATTCCAGGAAGCCAAGATTATGAACTTTTATATGAGAGATTTTATCAGGAAGAGTTATCTAAAAGAGGAATGTTGTAATGCAGAAGGTATCACTTTATTTTGAAAATGGTTTGCTTTTAGAAGCCAAAAGTTTTGGAGTAGAGGGTACGTCTGTGGGAGAGTGTGTTTTTAATACTTCTCTTACAGGATATCAAGAGATAACGACAGAYCCTTCTTATGCTGGACAGTTTGTAACATTTACCATGCCTGAGATCGGTAATGTGGGATGCAATGCTCAAGATATGGAAAGCAAGGGTGCGTACTGTAAAGGTATCMTCGTTCGTACTTATCAAGATAGACCTTCTAACTTCAGGTGTGAAGAGACCTTGGCAGCGCTTTTAAAAAAGAATGGTGTACTGGGTATCACAGAAGTAGACACAAGATACATTACAAAAATGCTTAGAGATGAAGGTGCTATGATGATGGTGGCTTCCACTGAAGTACATAATGAAGCAGAACTTAAAAAAATACTTGATGCTACCCCTCGTATAGGAGAGATTAATTACATTGAAGAAGTAAGTACAAAAGAGACATATATACATCAAGAAGCACGCTATAATATTGCAAAATTTGCGTATGATACTCCAAAAACAAATAAAAAAATCATTGCACTTGATTTTGGTATTAAAAGAAATATTTTAAATGAGTTGACGCATGTTGGTATGGAAGTAACGGTTGTACCTAACTCCATGTCTGCTGAAGATATCATCAGGAAGATTAAGTCTAAAGAGTGTGATGGTGTATTTTTGTCTAATGGTCCTGGCGATCCGTTGATTTTAAAAGAGGAACAAGAGAAAATAAAAAAGCTTATTGAGGCTAAAGTACCAATGTTTGGTATTTGTCTGGGGCATCAGCTTCTTTCTATCTCTCACGGGTTTGATACCTACAAGCTCCAGTTTGGTCAACATGGCGGTAATCATCCTGTACAACATCAGGAAACTGGCGTAGTAGAGATTACTGCACAAAACCATAACTATAATGTACCAGCAAGCATAGAAGAAGTGGCTACTGTTACACATATCAACTTGTTTGATAACACAATAGAGGGTGTAAAATATAAAAATGCACCTATAGTTTCAGTACAGCATCATCCAGAAGCGAGCCCTGGTCCACATGAATCAGCCTATGTATTTGAACAATTTGCGAAGATGTTATAAGGATTTATGATGAATATTGCCATACTCTTTGGAGGTTCCAGTTTTGAACATGAGATAAGTATTGTCTCTGCCATAACGATGAAAAAAGTGCTTAAAAAATCTACGTTGACCTATATTTTTATAAGTTCAAATAGAGAATTTTACTTGGTAGATACAGATAAAATAAACTCTAAACTTTTTTCTTCYGGYGACTACAAAAAAGGAAAAGAACTGACGCTCAAGCAAGGTGGHTTCTTYATRGATGGYATGTTTGGGTCTAAGKCAGTTTCTTTTGATGGAGTGCTTAACCTTATACATGGTCGTGATGGGGAAGATGGTAAAATTGCCTCAATGATGGCGTTTTACAAGATACCGTTTGTCTCTCCACGCATGGAAGCATCAGCACTGTCGTACAATAAACTTTATACAAAGTTTTTGGCAGAGAGTTTAGGGGTGAAAACGGTTGCATATGAATATCTTTCGAAAGATGATGAAAGAAAAATCTCTATGGCTTATCCAGTCATCATTAAGCCTGTACGTTTGGGATCAAGTATTGGCGTGAGTATTGTGAGAGAGGTGTCTGAACTCGATTATGCTTTAGATGTGGCTTTTGAGTTTGACACAGATGTCATCATAGAACCATTTATAGAAGGTGTCAAAGAATACAACCAGGCAGGGTGTTATAGCACAGATTGGGAACTTTCCATCGTCGAAGAGCCACAGAAAGAAGCATTTTTAGACTTTGAAAAAAAGTATATGGATTTTTCACGTGATTCACAAGTACTTGCAGCAGATATTGATGATATGTTAAAAGTAAATATTCAAGAGAGTTTCAAGAAAATCTATGATCCACTTTTCCGTGGGAGTATCATTCGTTGTGACTTTTTTGTGGTAGATGGTGAAGTGCTTTTGAATGAAATAAATCCAATACCAGGCTCAATGGCAAACTATCTTTTTGAAGACTTTGAAGATATGTTGGAAAGTTTATTTAGTAATCTACCCAAAGAACAAAATATTTCTGTGGATTATCAGTATATCCACTCGATCCAAAGTGCGAAAGGCAAAGCATAAGCTTGACCTTTTTATAAAACAATATAATATATGAATGACATAAGTAAAATATTATATTAAATATGAATCTTAATACTTCTTATAAAAGAATTTTTAATTAAGTAGAATTTATGGTAATTCATTACCATTTAAGTAAGCTTTATCTAAAATCTAAAATCTATATTTATGTTTATGACGTTAAATCATAACAGGGAGCATATATGAAAAAACTTTTGATACTTGTATTGTTGACTTTATCAATACAAGCTAATCAACTTGGTGTAAATGAACACTTAGGTGAAATGGTTCCACTTGACTTAACATTCATTAACGAAAAAGGTGAAAGTGTAACATTGAAAAAGCTCATGGATGGGAAACCAACTATGATTTCTTTAAATTACTTTCGCTGTGCAGGTATCTGTACCCCTCAACTTAATGATTTGGCAAAGATGCTTGGTCGTTTGGACTTAGCTGAAAATACAGATTATAAAGTGCTTACTATTGGTTTTGCAGAAGATGAAGGACCAGAGTTGGCTGCTGCTAAACGTAAAACCATGCTTTCGAGCATACAAAGACACTTTGTACAGGATGCTTGGCATTTTGTGATAAGTGAAAATAATTCTTCAGCCATATTGGCAAATAAAGTTGGTTTCACGTATGAAAAAACCGTTTCACCTGCAGGAGTAGTAGATTATATACATCCTGCTGTACTCATAATGCTTTCTCCAAAAGGAAAGATAACCCGTTATCTTAACGGGATTGAACAACTTCCTTTTGATGTAAAAATGGCTTTAATGGAAGCAGGTGAAGGCAAAGTAGGTCCTACCATAGCAAAAAATTTATTATTTTGTTTTGCATATGATCCCAAAGCCAAGACTTACATTTTTAAATGGGAAAAGATTGCTGGGATTGTGATGACACTAATTATGATTGCTTTCTTTATTTATCTTGTAAAAACAAGTAGAAGAGACGAAGATCAAGAAGAATATGAAAATTATCAAAAAAAGGAGACAAAAGATGAGTAAAAGTTATTTTGACGAAACACACTGTGCTATAGGGCATCCAAAAAGTACGTTTATGCAATGGATGCTTACTGTAGACCATAAGAGGATAGGTCTTATGTATGCAGCTGTTATGTTTACATTCTTTTTTGTAGCAGTGTCTACAGCACTATTAATGCGTTTTGAATTATTTGCACCAGGACAACAGTTTATAGATGGGGATACATTTAACCAGGCATTTACACTTCATGGTGTTATTATGATTTTCCTTTTTATTGTACCGGGTATTCCAGCAGTATTTGGAAATATTGTTATGCCACTTATGATTGGAGCAAAAGATGTTTCCTTCCCTAGATTAAACTGGTTTACATTCTGGCTCTATATTTTTGGTTCATCTATTGCAATAGCATCACTYTTTACAGAGGCTGGGTTTGCTGATACAGGTTGGACATTTTACGCACCTTATTCACTAAATACGAGTACCAATGTTATCTTTACGCTTGTTGCAGCATTTGTACTGGGTATGGCATCTATTCTTACCGGACTCAATTTCCTMGTTACGATTCATAGACTKAGRGCACCGGGRATGACATTCTTTAAAATGCCACTTTTTGTTTGGGGTATTTATGCCACTGCATGGATTCAGCTCTTAGCAACTCCAGTTGTAGGKATTACCCTTATCCTTGCTATTATGGAGAAGTATTTTGGTATTGGTATTTTTGATCCTTCAAAAGGGGGAGATCCTGTACTTTTTGAGCACTTGTTTTGGATATATTCTCACCCAGCAGTGTATTTAATGATTTTACCGGCATTTGGTATTATGTCTGAAATTATTCCAGTATTTTCAAGAAGAGAAATTTTTGGATACAGAACSATTGCACTTTCTTCAGCATCWATTGCTGGTATTGGGTATTTGGTATGGGGACABCACCTTTAHACDTCTGGTATGGCAGAYATCGCTAAAACCGTCTTTTCGCTTCTGACCTTCTTCGTTGCTATTCCAACAGGTATCAAGTTTTATGACTGGATTGCGACTATGTATAAAGGTAAGATTATCCTATCTACTCCTATGTTATGGGCGATGGGTACTATTATTACTTTTGCTATCGGTGGACTTACKGGAGTAACGATTGCGATGATTGGTGTCGATATTCACCTTCAAGATACGTATTATACAGTGGCTCACTTCCACTATGCAATGTTAGGTGGAGTTGTCTTCTTRTTCTTTGCTGGGATGCATTATTGGTTTCCATTAGTGACTGGAAAAATGTATAGTGAGCCTAAAGCAAAAATAGCATTCTATATGCAGTTTGTAGGGTTTAATTTGTTATGGTTCCCTATGTTTATTGCAGGATTCCTTGGTATGCCTCGTCGTTACTTTGACTACTTACCAGAATTTCAAATTTATCATCAGTTTTCCTTTTTTGGTGCAATATTATTTATTGCAGGGCTTGTTTATATGTTTTGGGTTTTTTATAAAGGTTGGACGAAAGGBGAGAGAGTAGGGCCAAACCCTTGGAATGCTACGACGTTAGAATGGCATATGCCAACTTCACCACCACCATTAGAGAACCATACAAAGGTACCTTATGTTGATTTTGATCCTTATGAGTATCATCATGGAGAACCAGTCGTTAAATTTGATTATGAAACAATGAGGAGGATAGACTGATGTCACACGAATATGTACCGGAAATTGCAACAGACCGTGAAGGAAATGAACACGCTGTTCAAGGTTGGCAAGACGACTTTTATGGAGGTAAACTAGGGTTTTGGCTCTTTATGTTTACTGAAGTACTTATGTTTGGGGCAATGTTCCTTGTTTTGACATACTATAATGTGTTACATCCTGCAGACTTTATCAATGCATCAGCATCGCTAAATAGGTTCCTTGGCGGTACCAATACAGTGATACTACTTTTTTCCGCATTAACTATGGGACTCTCTTTGCTTAAAATGAGAGCTGGAGATGTGAAAGGTGCCAAACTGATGATTTGGGCAACGATTATACTTGCACTCMTGTTCTTAAGTATTAAAGGAGTGGAGTGGACGGCAGAGTATAACCATGGTGTTTTTCTTGGACTGGATGCACTTCAGTCAGGAAATGAACATTCAAAGCCGTTTGGAGAGATTTTATTTTTTGGAATGTATTTTACGATGACAGGTATCCATGGGTTCCATATTATTATTGGTATTGGACTTATGTTGTGGTTACTTAAACGTATTAATGCAGGTAATGTAAGTCCTGAACATCACATTTTACATTGGAATATTGCTTTATATTGGGATATTGTACACCTTATTTGGGTATTTGTATTTCCATATTTTTACATGATTGGCGCAGGAGCAGGAGGAACAGGTGGACACTAAGACTATAGATTATAAATCAGAAAGAGTGGTGTATTATAAGGTCCTTATCGGATTACTTTTATTAACAGCAGTCACGTTTATCTTGCCATACTTATTTGACGCGGGTGCAGGTTTGCCTGCCCAAATGTTTATTGCAGTGATAAAAGCATGGTTGATTCTCATGTTTTATATGCATTTAAAGGGAGACAATCTTATTTCAGTGATGGGTATATTTTCATTGGTTATCGTACTTATTTTCTTTGTTATCGTTATTGTAGTAGATGTTTCCAATTTCCAATTTGGTGATGAAAGTCATATTACTGCACCACAACATACTACAGGCGGAACAGAACATGTTGCAACGCCTGCGAAGCACTAAGGAGATTACAGATGAGTAATAGTTTACAAGGATTTAACTCTCAAGCAGCTACGTTCGCTGCAGATGTTGATTATGCATTTTGGCTAAATTTCTGGATATCAATTATACTTTTTTTATCGGTTGTTGCGCCCATGGTTTATTTTGCTTGGAAATATCGTGCTGATAAAGTAAAAGATGAAGACATATGTGCAGTGACACACAATACTTCCCTCGAGCTTGCCTGGACACTTATTCCAACAGCAATGCTATTTGTACTTTTTTACTATGGGTACACTTCTATGCAGATTTTAAGAACAATGCCAGCAGAAAGTCAAAGTATCGTGGTACATGTTGAAGGTAAAAAGTGGTCTTGGAATTATACATACCCAGCAAATAAAAGTGGCTATGTGCATAAAACTGCAGAGCTTTATGTTCCAAAAGAGCAAAATATCATTTTGAAAATGACAGCACCTCTAAATGATGTACTTCATGCTTTTTACGTACCAGCATTTCGCATGAAAGAAGATGTAGTGCCTGGTCGTGTCACACAACAATGGTTCAATTCTGAAGTACTTGGTACATATGATGTTGAGTGTGCTGAGTACTGTGGTACCCGTCACTCTTACATGTATTCTAAAGTACATGTTATCCCAAGAGCTGAATATGATGAGTGGATTGAGGGCAGCAAGCGTACACCAGGTGCTCCAGATGTGACAATATCTAAAGGGCAAGAGTTATATGAGGCAAATGGTTGTGCAGGATGTCACACACTTGATACAGATGCAGTATTGGTTGGACCGTCCCTCAAAGGAATAGGTGCAAAATATGACGCAGCATATTTAAAAGATGCTATTGTCAATCCAGATAAAGACATACCAGAAGGGTTTAGCGCAGGCGTAATGCCACCATTTGCTTTACCTGATGCTGATGTAGATGAAATCATTAACTTTTTTAACAATACAGACAAGGGAAAAGAGTTATATGATGCCAATGGATGTGCAGGGTGTCACTCTATAGACAGTGATACTATACTTGTAGGGCCTGCTCTGAAAGGTATTGGTGCAACAAGAGATGCAGCATACTTAAAAGATGCTATTCTCAATCCAGACAAAGATGTACCAGAAGGGTTTACAGCTGGCGTAATGCCACCATTTACTTTACCAGATGCCGATGTTTCTGAAATCATCAGATATATGCAATCTGCGAAGTAAGAATTTTAATGATAAAAGACTTTTTTGTCGTAACTAAATTTGTTCTTTCCTTTGCGGTGAGTCTTTCCGCACTCTTTGCCTATATTATGGCAAAGGGAGAGGTAGGAATGGATATGCTTCTTGCTACCTTCTCTGTACTTCTAGTTGCTATGGGTGTTTCAGCTTTTAATCAAGTACAGGAGTATAAAGAAGACGGTAAAATGGAACGGACTAAAAACCGTCCTATTGCAGCAGGGAGAATGACCCCACGCACTGGTTTTATTATTGCAGGTGTATTAATCGTATTATCTATGTTCCTTATCTATAGTCTTCTTGGATTTACAGGTATCAATATTTTTATGTTTGCTTTTATTTGGTATAACGCTATGTATACACCTTTGAAAAAGAAGTCGGCATTGGCTGTGGTACCTGGAGCCATCTTAGGTGTCATACCACCAGCGATTGGTTGGCTTGTAGCAGGCCACTCTTTGATGGAACTTGAATTTATAGCGTTAGCACTTTATTATTTTATTTGGCAAGTGCCACATTTTTGGTTACTTGTGATGTTGTTTCATGGAGACTACAAAGAGGGTGGTTATCCAACTGCCATGAAACTGTTTGGGCAAGCAAGCTTACAGCGTCTCACATTTGTATGGTTAGTATTTACCATACAGGCGGGTATTTTTATGGTGTCAGTTTTTGAAGTGTATTCCATGATAACTATTGGGCTTAGTGTCTTAGTGGGTCTTTGGGCTTTTGTTTCGTCTTTGGAATTATTAAACGTGAAGTTTGAACTCACTAATGCGCGTCGTGTATTTTGGAAGATTAATGCATCTTTTTTAGCAATAGTGATACTTCTGAGTATAGATGAATATGTTAAACATCATATTTCTTAAATAAGTTTTAGGAAACAACTATGGACAAACCTGAGTATACTTTAGAAGAAATGCTAGCGTCATTTAGTACATATAAAAAACCAAAGGCTAAAAAACGTTTACTTTTCGACCAGTCACCTTTAGGCGGGATAGGTAGTAAATGGATTATTTTATTTTTTATACTTTTACCTTTGATTGAATATGCAGGAATTTTCAATCCGTTTATGTTTGGTATGTTAGGCATAGCACAGGCGATAATTTTTTATGTTATTTTTTTATCAATGATTATGATATTGATATTTGCATTGGCATTTATTAATAATACTAAAGTGATTAGAGACATAGCATCGTCATGGGAACATTATTTTATTGATATTGATATTAATTTGATTCTTTCATCTGGCGCATCTCCTTATAAAGACTTTTTTAAGCACTACAGTATAGCACTGAATAAAGGACTTAAGGGAGATGATATGTATAGTTATTTACAAAAATCTTTTACTTTAATGCAAGAAGAAAATAAAGATTTATTGGAAGCGATGTCAAGCAGTAGAGGGAGATAAATAAAGAGAAAATAACTCTTTATTAAATCAAAAAAATTGATAGTTATATCAAAAGAACATTATGTTACATAATAGTAAATATTTCCCAAAATTATACAGTACCCACAAAAAAATGACATTCTTSAWWYWSRKWAARMYMWYGAHBDTATAAAAAATATTATAATTTAGATTGTGATTGCTATTTTATTAGCATAGATTTTACACAAGGGGGCATGCATGCAATCAAATGCAGCATTAGAATATGATTATTCATTGGCAAAAAAGTTTACTTATTTAACKATWTTGTTTGGAATTYTAGGTATGTTAGTCGGAACACTCATTGCCGCACAAATGGCATTTCCTGAATTAAACTATTTATTTGGTGAGTACGGTACATTTTCTAGGCTTAGACCTATCCACACAAACACAGTGGTATTTGGATTTACAGTATCTGCCATTTTTGCTACATGGTTTTACATAGGGCAAAGAGTATTAAAAGTATCTATGGCAGAGTCAAGATTTTTGATGGTTATTGGTAATATTCAATTTTGGCTTTATTTTATTGGTGCAATGGCCGCAACAGTATCACTGCTTTTTGGTATCTCTTCTTCAAAAGAGTATGCACAGTATGAATGGCCATTTGATATTGTAATTGTACTTGTTTGGGTACTTTGGGGTTTAAATATCATGGGACTTATTGGTATTCGAAGAGAAAAAGCACTGTATATATCTATCTGGTATTTTATGGCATGTTTCTTAGGTATTTCTATGCTGTATCTTTTTAACAATATGGCAATCCCTACTTATTTTGCAACAGAAGGGCTTGGAAGTGTTTTTCATTCCGTTTCTATGTATTCAGGTACCAATGATGCACTCATACAATGGTGGTATGGACACAATGCTGTCGCATTTGGTTTTACCGTGCCTATTGTTGCTATGATTTACTACTTCCTTCCAAAAGAATCAGGACAAGCAATTTATTCTTATAAGCTTTCTTTACTTTCATTTTGGGGACTCATGTTTGTGTATCTTTGGGCTGGTTCACACCATCTTTTATGGTCAACTATACCTGACTGGATGCAGACCATGGGTTCTGCCTTCTCTATAGTACTTATTTTGCCTTCATGGGGATCTGCTATTAACATGTTGCTTACGATGAAAGGTGAGTGGAACCAAGTGACAGAAAATCCATTGATTAAATTTATGGTACTTGCATCAACATTCTATATGCTATCAACGATTGAAGGTCCTATTCAAGCGATTAAATCAGTCAATGCTATTGCACACTTTACTGACTGGATTCCTGGTCACGTACATGATGGTACTTTGGGGTGGGTTGTATTTATGGTCATGGCATCTATTTTCCATATGGTACCTCGTATGTATAAAAGAGAAATCTACTCTAGGAAACTTATGGAAATGCAGTTTTGGTTACAAACCATAGCAGTTGTTTTATACTTTACGTCTATGTGGATTGCAGGTATTACACAAGGTATGATGTGGAGGGCAGTGGATGAATATGGTAACTTAATGTATTCATTTATCGATACCGTTACTGTCCTTCACCCTTACTATACGATTAGAGCACTTTCAGGAGTCATGTACCTTACTGGTTTCTTGATGTTTGCTTACAATATTTATAAAACTATGACTGCAGGTAGGGAACTATCTGAAGAACCACAGTTTAGAACACCTATGGCATAAGGGAGGTTGTTATTATGTTTTTTCATTGGTTAGAAAAAAACCCATTCTATTTTGCATCTGGAATATCTATCGTTATTTCATTTGCAGGACTTTTAGAAATCGTACCAAACTTTGCAGAGGCAGCAAGACCACTGATTGATCTTAAGCCTCGTACAGTACTACAGATTGCAGGTAAAAATGTATATATGAAAGATAACTGTATATCTTGTCACTCACAAATGATCAGACCATTTAAATCAGAAACTGATAGATATGGTGATTATTCACTCTCAGGTGAGTATGTATACGACAGACCATTTTTATGGGGATCTAAGAGAACAGGTCCAGACTTACATCGAGTGGGTAACTACAGAACAACAGAGTGGCATGAAAATCACATGTGGAATCCACCAGCCATTGTACCTGGATCTATTATGCCAGCATATAAACATCACTTTACAAATTTAGCAGATATTGAAACAGCATATGCTGAGGTAGTCACTGTTAAAACTGCATTTAGTACACCATATGGTCCTGAATTTAAAGGAACAAGAGCAGCTTGGAATGCCTATAGGCCAACAGTCATTGAAGAAGCAAAACTGATTGTTGCTGATATGAAAAATAAAGATGTTAAAGAAGCAGTAGCTAGGGGTGAAGTACCTGAAGTTGTTGCACTTATAGCTTATCTTAATAGTTTAAAGTAGCAGGACACCATGGATATTAGGGAATTGCAAGGGTATGGAAGTTTCTTTATGAGCATTTTTCTGGTTGTGATGTTGTATGGGTATATTATACACCTGTATAGATCTGAGAAAAAGGGTGAGCGAGATTATGAAAAATATGGGAGAATTGCACTTGATGATGAAGTCACAAGTACACCTGTAGAAGATAAACCTGCGTCGGAAAGAGAATACAAGAAGGAGAAAAAATGAATGCATTAAGAATAAAAGCAATGGCATTTGCAATATTATTAATTGCAGCTACTATTTATGTAGTCATGAGCTTAAATATAGATATTACAGGTGACTTTATAAATGCCATGACTATGGGTGGTGCTATTGCAATTGCTGTAATTACTGCGGCTGTGACAACAAAATACCTACATCAAATGAAAACTGACATACCTGCGGGCAAGCTTGCAGATGAGAATTGGGATGGGATAGGTGAATATGAAAATGAACTTCCATCAGGTTGGGCATATATGTATGTCGCTACATTTATCTATGCTATGTGGTATGGATTTATTGGTTACCCAACCAATGCATACAGTCAAATTGGCGAGTACAATGAAGAAGTACTTGCATACAATAAAAAGTTTGAATCTATACATAAAAATGCAGACGCGGCAACGCTTTTAAAGATGGGTAAATCCACTTATTTGGTACAGTGTGCACCCTGTCATGGCAACACAGGTGATGGACTTTCAGGTAGAGCACAAGACTTTACAGGAAGAATGAGTAAAGAACAAATATTGGATGTCATTAACAATGGTTCAAATCAATTGGGTTATCCGATGGGGATGATGCCTCCTGGGATGGCAAGCGGAAAAGATGCTGAAGATATTGCGATTTACATCGCTGGTGGTATGAAGGGTGAAAAGCCTGTAATGTTTGCCGCATGTGCATCTTGTCATGGTGAAGATGGTAAAGGTATGGGCGGAATGGCACCAAATCTTGCCCAATATGATGAAACACTGATGACGCTGGTTTTGGAAAAAGGTAAAAAGGGGTTAATTGGAACCATGCCTTCTTTTAAAGACAGATTAACACCTGTGCAACAAAAAGCGATGACGGTTTATATCCAGTCATTATCAAATTAAGGAGTGTAACATGGCAGAAAATACAAAAAGATCTGTATTTGGATTTCACGGGATCTTTGGGGTTCTCATCTCAATCGTTGGCTTACTATCCATTCTTTTTATGTTAATGTATTATGCGGTAGGGGCACAAAGGAACGCGTTAGACCGTGCATATGACCCAGCACCGATAAGAGATATAAATAACCTTAAAATGATTTCAGTAGACAACAAGCAGTTTGCATTTGTAGAAGCTAAAAAGAAGGATGAAAAATGATTAAATATATGGATAAAATAATTATTGCGTGTATGGTTGGTGCAGCTGTTGGTGCTATATTTTTATCTGTTACAGACCGACTTCTCTACGTAGGCTAATATGATTAGAGTAATAGTAAGGACAACCTTGCTTGCTTTAATGTTTCCAATCTTGCTTAACGCTACTCAGATTCTCAAAAATGATTTATTAAAAATTGAAGCGGTACAACTTATAGAAGACATGGGTGTAGAACTTCAAGCAAAAACAGGTGTTAATGCCTATCTTATTGCAAGCAATGAACATTTCCCTGAAAAATTTAATTTAGTAGCATATAGTAGACAATATGAAGCAAATCTAAGTAAGCCATATGTTTTGTTCATCTTTGCACCTTATGCAACGATAACAAAAAAGTCAGAAGTACGAGGACGTGTAGGGATTATCCCTTCTTCAGATGCTGTAAGAGCACTTTATGATTATGATGATGTACGAGATGCAGGTATTAACATAGTCGCAATGAAAGACAGCAATACRGAAGAAGACAAGTTTAATATAGCTATCTTGCAAACCTATTCAGAACTTGCCGATAATATCGCAGCGGCTAAAGGGATAAAATTAGAAAAAACCATTCCTAATGAACTGGGCACGATTCTAGGTATCTTGAGAGTTTTGGTATATTCAGGGACAGTAATATTGTTATGGATATTTGTATTTAGACCACTATGGATAAGGATTAAAAATGGCAGAAAATAAGAAAAAAACCTATTGGCCACATATGATTGTAGGTTTTYTAATGCTAGCAATGATACTTAGTTACTGGACAGTAAAATCAGCATCCTCTATGCCAGTACAAGAATCAAACACCTATATGATGAAGTACCAAATGGCAGATATACATATCAATGAGATTACAAAGAGTAAACAGGCATTTGACAGGGACTATGTCATACATATTAAAGATGCTGAAACGATGGTGATGACAGATAATGTAAATTCAAACCGCCCACAGTTAAACCCTGTAAAATTGTCGCAAGGGTCAAATACTTTTAATTATGAAATATTAACTAGAGATAATGTATTTGTGTTAGATGCAAATGTAACATTCTTGCTTACACAGCCACACAGTCGAAAACAAGATATGTTTGTTGATACTATCCCTTTTGAAAATGGTAAGTATGTTGTTAAAAATGTGAATATTTCAAAACCGGGTAGATATACATTACAGCTTAAAGTAGTCATCGGTGAAAAAATTGGTTACTCAGAAATAGCAGCTTACCTTCAACCTTAGTTTTATACATTCTTTTTTGTAGGGTGCGTGTGATATACTACACCCTATGAATACGCTGCATATTTACCCAACTTCAAGAGCCTTACGAACAGTCAGTCAAAAACAGAAAAAGAGTGATGGATTTTTGCCTACACTCATGCGTATGGACGAGTTTGAGCAACGTGCTATTTTACTTGAAGATAAAATACAAATAGATTCATTGCAGCGCATATTACTATTACGTAAAGCAGCAAGTTTTGATGCCTTTGGAGACTTAAAAGTAGACCTCTCCTTGGTACGATTTTTTACTAAGAGTGATGCACTGTTTAAGTTTTTTGAAGAGTTATCAGGTGAAGGTGTTAGCTTTAGTACCTTAGTGGAAGCAGATGCTTATGTAGAGTTTGCTACTCACATTGAAATACTAGAGAGACTTTTGGACAATTATAAAAAGTTACTAGATGCTGAAGGCTTTACCGACAAAGCTTTTATCCCTAACAGTTATGAACTCAATGTTGGTTTTTTTAAAAGCTATGAAAGCATAGAGATACACCTTGAGGGATATCTGAGTCATTTTGAATTAGCCTTACTAGAAAGCATAGCTACAGAGGTATCACTCATCATACACTACACTACTTCTAAGTTCAATATGAAGATGCAAGAACGCTTTGCAGACATGGGTATAAAACTAGTAAACAACATGCATACAAGCTTTTCGTTGAGCGACAAAAAAGTATTGACTACTATGGAAAATGATGCACGCTTAGATGCAAAAGTATATGCCGTAGAAGAGAGAGAAGAGCAGATAGCTGTTGCTTTTAGGGAAGTAGAAAAGATGGTGCTCTCAGGCATAGCACCTGAAAACATAGCTCTCATCTTGCCTGATGAGAGTTTTAAAGAGCACTTCACACTCTTTGATGTACACAACAACCTAAACTTCGCCATGGGGTATGACTATAGCAATGGACGCGTCTATAAGTCGCTTGATGCACTCTATAGGTACTGGCAGGGTAGAAATGTTGAGAGCAAAAGGCTACTTGAGAGATATGGTTTTAATCTTGACGAGATAGACAAAATATCAGCTGCCAAGAAAATGATTTCAGGTAATTTTTTTACGATRSTMGATRGCTTAGGTTTACACGAGAGTCCTTTGGTRGRTGGCGAGAAGAAAGAAAAGTTTAATGAACGYGTGTATGAGARGTATCTGCATTTTATTAAAGTGCTTGAAAAAGAAGAGATGAGTCTCAAAGAGTGGCTCTTCTTGTGGTTGAAGTCTCTCTCAAAAGTCACGATGGATGACGTACGAGGTGGACTTGTGACTGTCATGGGCGTGTTAGAGACTAGAGGAGTAGCTTTTGAAGGAGTAGTCATCGTAGACTTCAACGAAGGAGTCGTTCCTGCTAGCAGTAGCAAAGACCAGTTCTTAAACTCCCAAGTGAGAGCCTTTGCCAACTTACCAACCAAACACGACAGAGAAGCTCTGCAAAAGCAGTACTACAAACGCCTRCTMGAACAAGCCAAAGAGGCTGTGATACTCTACAGTAGTGYTGACAACAAGCTACCCTCTAAGTTCTTGTATGAACTAGGCTTAGACAAAGCAGTACAGACACAAGCACAGTTTGACCTACTTTATGCACAACCCTCACAACTACAAGGTGAAGTAGACCCCGTAGTGGAAGTGTTTGATGCCACTACTATCACATGGTCTGCTTCACGGCTAAAGACTTACCTAGAGTGTAAACGCAAGTACTACTACCGCTACCTCCAAAAGCTACAAGCAAAGCCAGAGGAAGAGCTCAACGAGGGTGTATTTTTACACTCGCTTTTAGACCACCTACATAGAGAGCATGACAGTTACAGCAATAAAGAAGAGATGCAAAAAAGCATGGACATACTCCTAGACCAATTACTACCATACGACGATGCCTCCACCAACTACAAAAAACTCCTATGGAAAGCCAAACTAACAGGCTACATAGAGTCACAGATAAACCATTTTAATGCGGAGTGGAAAGTAGTAGAGAGAGAAAAAGAGTTTTCGGGTGACATAGGCGGACTAAAGTTTAAAGGACGCATAGACCGCATAGACCAAAATCCCACCCACACCCTAATGCTAGATTATAAAAGTGGCAGTACCAAGCAAGCCCAAAAAACCAAAAACCTAGAAACCCTAAACGACCTACAAATGAGTATCTACCACCATCTACTAAGCCCAAAGTACCAAAACATCACTTTGGCATTTGTGAAGCTCTTTGAGGGTGGAGAAGTAGAAGAGATTACGGCATTGGAAGAAAAAAATGAAAGGCTCTCTGAAGTTATTATAGAACTGAAGCAGACCAAGAGTTTTGTGGCTGAAAAGTGTGAAGACTTGCAAAAGTGTAAATGGTGTGAGTTTACTTTGATGTGCGGAAGAGGGGAGTATTTGTAAAAACAGAATTTGCATAAAAACAAAATATGTACTATAATAWGTACATATTTAAATAAAGGTTTATTATGGAAGTAAGTACTTTTACAGAAGTTAGACAAAACTTTGCAGCTACAATGCAGAAGGTGATTGATGATAATCAGCCAGTTATCATTACCAGACAAAATAAAGAGCCAGTTGTGATGATGTCGTTACATGAYTTTAATGCATATGAAGAGACAGCYTAYYTGATGAGAAGTCCAGCTAATGCAGCAAGACTTAATAGTGCCATAGCTTCACTAGAAGCTGGAGAAGGTAAAAATAGAGAGCTCATAGAAGAATGAATCTTACATTCTCCGATGAGGCTTGGAGTGACTACCTTTCTTGGCAAAAAGAAGATAAGAAAATTCTAAAACGTATCAACACCCTTATAAAAGATATTAAAAGAGAGCCATTTAACGGCTTGGGCGACCCCGAACCCTTAAAGCATAATTGGTCAGGATATTGGTCTAGGCGTATTACAAAAGAGCATAGGCTTGTATATAAAGTCATAGACAATGCTGTTTTAATTGCACAGTGTAAATATCATTACTAGATATAGTGAATTATAAAATTGAAAGATAGGAATTAGAGTGTCAACACTAAAAGTATTAAAAGAGTATTTGGTAGGTAAGGGTGGGTATTTATCGAACCCAGACAATAATGGTAAGACAGTGATGCTTTCAGGTGCTTGGGGTTCGGGGAAGACGCATTTTTGGCAAAAGAAAATAGAAGAAGATTTAACCAAAGAACTTAACGAGAAAAATAAAGCTTGTGTTTATGTCAGTCTGTATGGAAAAGATAATATAGAAGCTCTCAAAAATGAGATTTTATTTAAAGCCTACGAAAGCATTAAAGATGAAAACAAGATAGCTAAACGGGCTATTTCTGCTTTTGGTTTTGGTAGCCGTTTACTCTCTGTGTCTGTTGGAGGAGTAAGAGGAAATACAGGTGCAGTTGGGGATGTGGTTGAAAATTTCTTTGAGAGTAAAAAAATAAATGAAGCCGAATCTTTTTTAGCTGATGGTGGTTTGATTTGTTTAGATGATTTTGAGAGAAAGTCAAAACATATTGATTTGAATGATTTATTTGGATTTATTGCTCAGTTGGCTATAGACATGAACTGTAAAATAGTCATCATCCTAAACAGTGATGTATTTGAGGGTGAAGAGGCAAATGTATTTAAAACTGTGAAAGAGAAGACGGTTAATAAGTTTTTTTATTTTGAGCCTACTATTGAAGAGTTGTTTAATTCTATTTATAGTAGTGATGAGAAGTATGAGAGGTTAGATGACTATAGAGATGAAATCTTAAATGCCATTAAAGAGACCGAAGAGTTAACTGCTCGGATATATATACAAGTTTTGGATAATTGTTTGGAGTGGGTTGATAAGGGGTATGATAGTATTGGATTATCTTCATTAGCTCTTACAACTATACATTTTATCTTGATGCATAAAGTGTTGGATTATTCAGAAGAAGTTGAAGTTTCTCATCTTCAATATATAGGTAAGCCAAAATCTTATGAATACACATTGCTTGAAGACTACCATTATGTTATTCAGAAAATGAGTATTTTAGGTTTGAATAGTATTGATTATAAAGAAATAAAGTTTAATGATGTTAAATTAAATATATATAGTGAACTTTCTAGAAGAAATGATGAAGAAGGTCATGATATTTATCCAGATGAAACAAAAAAAATTGTTTTACAAGAATTAAAAAATAATGAAAAAGAATTATCAACTATTTGGAAATATGGCTATAGACTTTATTATATGGATAGGATAGATGAAACAACTTATAATAATATAGCTAATTTTGTAAAAACAGGAATCCTTTTAAAAAAAGATGAGGAAGTACAGTGACCTTCACCCCCCACCTAGCCTACTCAGCCTCAGCAGGAAGCGGTAAGACCTTTGCACTCTCAGTTCGGTACATCTCACTACTGTTCATGGGTGAGTCACCCTCTAGTATACTTGCTGCTACATTTACAAATAAGGCAGCAGCTGAGATGCGTCAGAGGGTGGTGGATTCTCTGCGTGGCTTAGGGGATAATGAAGCCTTTTTGGATGCTGTGCTAGTAGAGACTGGCTTTAATAGAGAGGAAGTATTTAATAAACAGCCAGAGGTGTTGGCAAAGTTTCTTTCTTATAGCTCTTACATTGTGACATTAGATAGCTTTTTTTCTAGTATCTTGCGTTCTGCTTCGCTTGAAATTGGGCTAGARCCTGACTTTGTGACSAAGACAGAGGGRGAAGATGRRYTRGAGAARCATTTTTTAGATGAGGTACAGGCAAATGGTCTGCTCTCAAATCTAGTCAAACTCGCTATCGACATAGAAGACAAACGCTTTGGGAAAATATTTGATCTGATGCAGCACTTTTATAAGGTAGATCCTTTACTGCCAGAGCAAAAAGAGTCTAGTCTTGTATTGGCTAAGCAAGAAGAAGCGTGTGAAGTACTGAGACTCAAGATAATCAAAGCACTCACAGATGCTGAGGGAGCCACACGGTGTATGAAGCAGTTTGAGACCAAGAGTATCAAAGAGCTGTTTGCCAAGAATCTTTTTGAAAAAGAGACTTTGGGGGAACACTCTTGGTTTAAAAAAGTAGCGAATGATGAGCTAGAGGGCTTGTATGCGTTTCTCAAAATAGAGCTGGCCAAATGGGCAGAGGCTAGAGAGGCTATAGTGCTTCATAACCTCTTTAGTATCTACGACTACTACAAAAATGCCAACATCACCAATGCCAAGAGCTCGGGGGTGTTAAGCTTTGATGATTTGACCTATTTTACCTACAGGCTTTTGCATGAGAGCATCAGCAAGGAGTTTTTGTATTTTAAGATAGATGCGAAGTTTAAGCACATACTTTTAGATGAGTTTCAAGACACCTCTACCTTGCAGTTTTTACTGCTCAAACCTCTCATAGATGAAATATTTGCAGGGCAAGGGCAGAGTGAGTTTAAGTCGTTTTTTTATGTGGGTGATACCAAACAGTCCTTGTACCGTTTCCGTGGTGGGGTAGAAGAGCTGTTTGATAAGGTAGCAGAGCGTTATGGTATAGAAGTGCTTCCTATGGACACGAACTATAGAAGTTCTAAAAATGTGGTAGAACAGGTCAATAAATGGTTTGAGCCTACCATGGTAGGGTATGTACCACAAAAGAGCCATGAAGGGGCATCTGAGGGGTATGTAGAAGTGCTAGAGTCTGAAGAACTCATAGACGAAGCAGTAAAACAAGCCAAGAATCTTTTGAGGTTAGGTGTCAATGTAGATGACATAGCCTTTTTGGTTTCTACTAACAAAGATGGACAAACTTTACAAGAGGCATGTCAGCATGAGGGGATAGAAGTACTGCTAAAGACCTCTTCTTCACTGAAAAACATGCCTAAAATWGCWGCMCTTGTRGCYATGACWGAGTATCTBTTCTTTGGAGAGAAGATAGAYGCACAAGCGATGCTBYTAAAWGTGGGTAAAAARCTAGATGAGGTAGAYGTCTCDTGGTTCTCTGCRTTTATGTCTCCTYTGMAAGTRGTAGATARRCTTGTGCGWGAGTTTGGRTAYTTTGATGAWGAYTTGAATRTSYTGAAGCTYTTGGARTTTGCMTCTAGCTATRMTGAYATACCTRCCTTTGTAGARGAGTTTRAGACYTCTAGYATCKCTGTGGCATCTAACACTGTACACGGTGCGAAGATAATGACTATACATGGCTCTAAAGGTTTGGAGTTTGAGTATGTGATACTGTTAGATAAATTGACACGTAAGAACAGCGATAAATCTGCACTGCTATACCACTATGATGAGAATTTGCATATAGACAAGATACTTTACCGTACTAAAGGTAGAGAGAACTTTGATACTGAATATGCTCAGATAGTAGAAGAGCGTAAGCTCTCCTCTGCTAAAGATAGTATGAATGTACTTTATGTAGCACTTACGCGTGCGGTTGAGGKGATGATAATCATACGAAAAGCTAAAGATTCGATATTTGATGCCTTAGGTATGGAAGTGATGTCTATTGGCACATTACAACCATGTAGGGTGCGGTTGCCACCGCACCAATCAGATAAGACAGATAAAATTACCATCACAAACTACGGCACGCAAGAGACCCTTGAAAAATCCGATGAAGAAGAGAAAGATTATGAAGCCATACTTTTTGGTACAGCACTGCATTATGCTTTAGAGATGCTGGGGGCTTTTGATGAAGAGAGTGCAACCATCGCTATGACTGCCTTACAGAACAGATATGGACAACAGCTAAAGCAGCAGGGTTTAGAAGAGATAGAAAAACGAGTGCATGCTTTGATAGCAAATAAAGAATTTCAAGTACTTCTAAAAGGTGCCAAAATACGCAAAGAACAGTCTCTTTCTTATGAGGGAGAACTCAAACAGATAGACTTGCTTTTGGAGTATGAGGATTATAATTTGGTGATAGATTATAAAAGTTCTAAGAAGTATGGGTTAAAACACCAAAATCAGGTGGGGCATTACAAGAAAGCGATAAGAAATATTACAGGCAAAAGAACAGAAGGCATGGTGATTTACTTGATAAATGAAGGAATCGAGCTTTTAAACTTAAATTAAACTGAATTTAAAAAAATATTAAGGTTAAGTGGATACAATCCATCCACAAAAGAGCATAAGCTCTGATTTTACAAGGAAAATTCATGAAATTAACATCAGTTCTTAAACCTGCTGACGTAACACGTGACTGGGTTTTGATAGATGCAGAAGGTAAAACTTTTGGTCGTATCTTAACTGAAGTAGCGACACTTCTTAGAGGTAAACATAAGCCATCATTTACACCAAAT
The DNA here is from genome assembly GCA_002733355.1 of Sulfurovum sp. Lineage (GTDB taxonomy): Bacteria > Campylobacterota > Campylobacteria > Campylobacterales > Sulfurovaceae > Sulfurovum. Next base: position 255,261 of record NVVN01000001.1, on the reverse strand, counting down.
GTAGACTGTGGTGACTACGTAGTTATCATCAATGCTGAAAAAGCAAAATTCTCAGGTAGAAAACTAGAAGATAAAGAATACTTTACTCACTCTGGTTACTTTGGTTCAACTAAAAGTAAAAAACTTGACGATATGTTAGAAAACCATACTGAAAAACTTTTCAGATTGGCAGTTCGTGGTATGCTTCCTAAGACTACTCTTGGTAGAGCAATGCTTAAAAAACTTAAAGTGTATGCAGGTTCTGAACACCCACATACAGCACAAATCAATAAGGAAGCGTAACCATGGCAACTATTTATGCAACAGGAAAAAGAAAAGCGGCTATCGCTAAAGTTTGGATGACTCCAGGTAATGGTGAAATGCTTATCAATGGTAAGACTCTTGACCAATGGTTAGGTGGACATGAAACACTTAAAATGAAAGTAAGACTTCCACTTGAGCTTACTAAGCAACTTGATGCTATGAACATTAAAGCAACTACACTTGGTGGTGGTTATGCTGCTCAAGCGGATGCTTTAAAACATGGTATCACTAAAGCATTGGTAGAGTTTGAACCAACATTTAGAGCTATCCTTAAACCAGAAGGTCTTCTTACTCGTGACTCTAGAGTTGTAGAGCGTAAGAAACCAGGTAAGAAAAAAGCAAGACGTTCTCCACAGTTCTCAAAACGTTAATATTTCTTCAGAAAAGAACATCTTTTTTACTCAAATCTCTTTGGATTTGGGTATTTTTTACAATTTCCCACATTTTTTAATTTCGTATACATGCATTTTAAAGTTGAGATAGTAGATACACATGAAATATGCTAAAATCTATTAATTTACAATAAAATTGTTAGAAAGGTATATTTCGAAAATGATCTGTATAAAATGGGTAAGTATTTTATTGACTATCAGTATTTTTGCATATGCAGAGGTATGGAATAACCCTCATGATAGTGAAAAAATAAAAACAGATACGCTTTTTACTTCTTTTTCATTACCTCCAAAAAAGTTAGATCCTGTAGTATCATATTCTTCGAACGAATGGGCTATTATCGGACAGATTTACGAACCTCCCTTACAGTACAACTATCTCAAAAGACCTTATACATTAGAGCCACTTACCTTAACTAAACTACCTACCATCCGTTACTTGGATAAAGACAATAATGTAGTTGGGGAGCATTCAGATAAGGTTGCTTTTTCTGAATATACTTTAGAAGTAAGAAAAGATGTTCAGTATCAAAACCATCCATGTTTCGTTAAAACTGACAGTGGAGAAATGTTGTACAAGAATTTAGACAAAGACATGTTGGCAAAAATAAAGACTCCTTATGATTTACCTAAAACAGCAACACGACAGTTACTTGCAGAAGATTATGTATATGCGATTAAACGTATGGCAATCAGACAAAACCATTCTCCTATCTTAGACAGTATGAACAAGCATATTGTTGGACTAGAAATATTCTCTACGTATATTACTGTAATAGAAAAATTGAAAAAAAAAGGTTATGATGTGTTAGATTTACGTGCCTGTCATATTGATGGAACAACTGTTGTAAATCGACATACCTTGAAGATTAAAATTAAAGGACAATACCCTCAGTTTCTTTACTGGCTAAGTATGAATTTTTTTGCTCCTATCCCATGGGAAGCAGATTTGTTTTATCAGCAGGACGAACTTATAGCGAAAAATATAACGCTTAATTCATTTCCAGTAGGAACAGGAGCGTATTATCTGGCAGAAAATAACCCCAATAAGCAGATGAAATTACTCGCAAACCCAAATTATCATACGGAGTATTATCCGACTTTAAATAAAAATGAACGTGAAATATCTAAGGTACCAGAAGAGCTTTTGAAGGATTCAGGTTGGAAACTACCTTTTATCCAAGAAGTGATTTATGCCTTGGAAAAAGAAAATATTCCTTTTTGGAATAAATTTTTGCAAGGATATTATGATGCTTCAGGTATAAGTTCTGAAGCTTTTGATCAAGCTGTACAGATATCTGCAAATGGCAATATGGGATTAAGTGATGAAATGAAGGTAAAGAGTATTGCATTAAAAGGTTCAGTAGAACCTTCCATCTTTTATTTGGCTTTTAATATGGTAGACTCAGTTGTAGGGGGCTATTCCCAATCAGCTAGAAAATTGCGTCAGGCTATCGCCATTGCGCAAAATGAGGAAGAATATATTTCGATTTTTCTAAATGAAAGAGGTATCGCTGCGCAAGGAGTTATTCCTCCGGGTATTTTTGGCTATGAAGAGGGTGAAGAGGGTACCAACAAGGTTGTGTATGACTGGGTGAAGGGAAAAAGGGTACGTAAGTCTTTAGCTATTGCCAAAAAATTGTTGGCAGAAGCTGGATATCCTAACGGGGTATCTAAAGAAACAGGGAAACCTTTAAAATTATATTATGATACAACCGCCACAGGTCCTGATGATAGATCATTAATGGACTGGCGACGAAAACAATTTAACAAACTGGGCATTCAACTGGTTATTAGAGCCACAGATTATAATCGTTTTCAGGATAAAGTGAGAAAAGGTAAGGCACAAATGTTTTCTTGGGGTTGGAATGCAGATTATCCTGATCCTGAAAACTTCTTTTTTCTACTGTACGGCGGTAATGCGGCAGTAGATACTGATGGTGCAGGTATCAATAGTTCAAATTATAAAAATAAAAAATTTGATACACTGTTTAATCAAATGAAAACGATGAAAAACACTCCTCAAAGAATGCAACTTATTAAAAAAATGACCGAGATACTAAGAGATGATGCACCGTGGGTATGGGGGATTCACCCAAAGTCTTTAGCCTTATCTCATCAGTGGTATAAAAATGTGTTACCACATGCAATGGCAAACAATACACTAAAATATAAACGTATAGATGCCACTTTGAGAGCCAAAAAACAACAAGAGTGGAATCAGCCTGTCATTTTTCCTTTGATTTTGTTAGTACTGTTTATTTTACTTATGGGTTTCCTTCTTTCCTTGGCTTATAAGAATAGACAAAAAATAGCTATATATAAGGAAAAGCCTTAAATGTTATCTTATATCATACGAAGAATTTTATATGCCGTGCCTATACTGATTGGGGTAAATTTGATTACTTTTTTACTCTTTTTTATGGTAAACAGTCCTGATGACATGGCAAGGGCACAACTTGGAGCGAAGCAGGTTACACCTAAACTCATTCAATCATGGAAAGAAAAAAGAGGTTATGACAAACCACTTTTTGTTAATGACGAAGCAGAAGGTATTCAAAAGGCAACAGATACACTGTTTGTGCAGGAATCACTAAAATTGTTTGCTTTTAATTTTGGTTTTTCAGATGCAAACCGAAATATTGGTTCAGACATTAAAGAAAGAATGGTACCAAGCTTAGCGATAGCACTGCCTACATTTATGATTGCACTTATTACCAATATCTCTTTAGCCTTACTTCTGGTACTTTTTCGAGGTTCTGTTTTGGATACAAGTATGATGGTAGTAGCGGTGATGATTATGTCGATTTCGGGATTATTTTATATTATCGCAGGGCAGGTGCTTTTTTCTAAAATGTGGCACTGGGTTCCTATCTCAGGGTACGAAYCTGGTTGGGARGGTGTAAAGTTTATTATACTTCCTGTGCTGATAGGTATTTTTGCGGGTATTGGTTCAGGTGTACGCTGGTATAGAAGTATATTTTTAGAGCAAATCAATCAAGACTATGTTCGTACAGCAAGAGCCAAAGGATTGTCTGAATTGAAAGTACTGTTTGGACATGTCCTTCGTAATGGAATGCTCCCTATCTTAACAGGTGTTGTAGTGATTATCCCTTCGTTGTTTATGGGGTCTTTGATTATGGAGTCTTTTTTCGGTATTCCCGGGCTTGGTTCTTATACTCTTGATGCAATTAATGCACAAGATTTTGCTATCGTCAAGGCGATGGTGTTTTTGGGGTCAGTACTGTATATTTTAGGTTTGATACTTACAGATATTTCGTATACATTATTTGATCCAAGGGTAAAGCTGTCATGAAACTTGTATTACTTTGGACAGATATGATGGTTTGGCTACTGGTGGTATCACTTTTGATATGGGGGTGGGTTATTTCTCGTTCTCCACAAGTTAAAAAACAATGGCATGCTATTTTTAGATCAGGTATTGCTATGGCATCAGCTATCATTTTACTTTTTTATCTGCTTTTTGCTTTGCTTGACTCTGTGCATCTTCGCTTTTCTTCTTCTATGCAAAAAGGACAAAGTCAACATGTACAGTATGAAGGGGAGATTGTAAGTCTTTTAGATCTTATTTTGTCCCATAACATAGAAAGTACAGAGCGTACCTACTCGGCACCTTTTGCCACACATGAGTATACAAAATCTATAGTCGTTGATGAAGATGGTGTGACACGACAGGTGCATATACCATTAAAACATGTTACAAAGAATGATGATATGGTATTAAGGTCTTTTAGGGTGGTTGGATTGGGGGTATTGATAAGTTTAGTACTCATACTATGTCATATAGTATGGCTTGGCGGTAAAAATTTTAAAGGTATATTTAAAAAGATATGGAAAGGAAAAACTGTTTTGCCATGGAGAACGGCATATTTTACAGTTGCATTGTTAGTGACGGGACTTATATGGATGTACTGTATGAGTTTTGAGTATCATGTGCTGGGAACGGACAAGGTAGGAGGAGATGTCCTGTATCAGAGTTTTAAAAGTATTCGCACAGGTGTACTTATAGGTATATTGACAACGTTAATTATGTTGCCGGTTGCTGTTATATTAGGGGTGAGTGCCGGATTGTTTGGTGGTTGGGTTGATGATGTGATTCAATATCTATATACTACCCTCAGTTCCATCCCCGGTGTTTTGCTGATTGCAGCAGGTGTGTTGTCTATGCAAGTGATGATGGACAATAATCCAACATGGTTTGAGACGACGCTAGAGCGTGCAGACTTACGTTTACTTTTTTTAATTATCATCCTTGGGGTGACTTCTTGGACGGGCTTATGTCGTTTGTTACGTGCAGAGACACTAAAAATATCCCAGATAGAGTTTGTCACAGCAGCCAAAGCCTTTGGTGTAGGAAAATTGACCATTATACGTAGACATATCATTCCAAATCTTATGCACATCATTCTCATTTCAGTGGTCTTGGACTTTTCCGGTTTGGTACTTGCTGAAGCGGTACTCTCATATGTGGGGGTTGGGGTTGATCCCACCATGCATTCTTGGGGAAATATGATAAATCAGGCAAGACTAGAGATGGCAAGAGAGCCTATGGTATGGTGGTCGTTATTTTCTGCATTTGTGTTTATGTTTATTTTAGTATTGGCGGCAAATTTATTTTCTGACAGGATTCAAACTGTGCTAGAGCCTAGGAATAAAGCATGAGTATTATTTTAACTGTCACAGACTTAAGTGTATCTATCGATAATGATAAACTTTTAAATGCAATTAGCTTTGAAATACGACAAGGCGAGATATTTGCCTTGGTAGGTGAATCAGGATCTGGAAAATCTTTAACCTCATTGGCTATTATGAGATTATTACCAGATGTGATATCGGTAAGTTCTGGAGATATCATGTTAAAAAACAGATCTTTGTTTACCTTGCCTGAATCACAAATGCAAAAAATACGTGGCAAACAAATTGCTATGATATTTCAAGAGCCCATGTCTGCGCTTAACCCTGTTATGACCATAGGCGAGCAAGTAGCTGAGGTAATCAAGATACATTTGGGTTTGAAAAAAGAGGCGGTCAAGAAGAAAGTTATCTCTCTTTTTGAAGAAGTGGCATTAAAAAATCCAGAGGAGAGATACAGTTGGTATCCCCATCAGTTATCAGGTGGGCAGAAGCAACGGGTTATGATTGCGATTGCTTTGGCGTGTGAACCCGATTTACTTATTGCTGATGAACCTACAACTGCATTGGATGTTACGATACAGGCACAGGTATTGACGCTTTTGAAGAAAATACAAAAAGACAGAGGGCTTTCTATCCTTTTTATTACCCATGATATGGCTATCGTTGCACAAATGGCCGATAGAGTAGCAGTGATGCGCCATGGGAAAATTTTAGAGCAAGCAGAGTGTAAAACATTTTTTACTCATCCTCAACATCCATATACACAAAGCCTGCTAAATGATGCCATGATGAAAATAGAAAAGAGTACAACAGATACAGAAAAAGATGCATTACTTGAAGTAAAAGAATTAAAGGTTTATTTTCCCATTAAAAAAGGTTTTTTACAACGAACAGTAGGATATGTTAAAGCTGTTGATGGCGTAACATTTTCGATAAAAAAAGGTCAAACACTTGCTTTGGTAGGAGAGTCGGGTTCTGGAAAAAGTACAATAGGTCAGGCTATCTTATCATTAATACCTATTACACAGGGGAGTGTAAAGTTTGAAAATATAGATCTTATACGTTTAAGCAATAAGGCTTTGAAAGTGTATCGACGCAAGATACAAATTATTTTTCAAGATCCTTTTTCAGCATTGAATCCCCGCATGAGCATTGGTGATATTATTAGAGAAGGTATGATTAGTCTTGGTGTGGGTCCGAAAACAAGAGTGTTACAGGATGAATATATTAAAACATTGCTTTTAAAGGTGGAGCTAAAAGCAGACTATGTTAATCGTTATCCTCATGAGTTCTCTGGTGGGCAACGTCAGCGAATAGGTATTGCCAGAGCATTGGCTGTAGAACCAGAACTCATTATCTGTGATGAGCCTACATCAGCACTTGATGTATCTGTTCGGGTGCAAGTACTTAAACTGCTTAAAAAACTACAAGAAGAGTCAGGCGTATCTTATCTGTTTATCACGCATGATTTGTCCATTGTCCCTATTGTTGCAGATGAAGTGGCTGTGATGAAGGAAGGAAAAATAGTCGAACAGGGTCTTGTAAGTGATGTCATGCAAAACCCTCAGCATGAATATACTCAAAAACTTCTTTTATCTGCACCAAAACTACCAGATATCAATGAAAAAGAAGTGAATGATAATAGTATTTGATTCATTTTTTAACCCTTTTGCTCATTTTAAAGCTATAATAAACATTATATTTAAAGGATATACCTATGCCACTATTAGACAGTTTTACAGTAGACCACACGAAGATGATAGCACCAGCAGTAAGGGTTGCAAAGACCATGTCAACACCAAGTGGTGATGATATTACCGTATTTGATTTACGTTTTTGTGTGCCAAATGAAGAGATACTTTCTGAGAAAGGTATTCATACATTGGAGCATCTTTTTGCAGGTTTTATGAGAGAGCACTTGAACAACAAGAAAGTAGAAATTATAGACCTTTCTCCTATGGGATGTCGTACTGGGTTTTATATGTCATTGCTTGGAAACCCAAAAGCAAAAACAGTAGCTAAAGCTTGGAAAAAATCGATGGAAGATGTGTTGGGCGTAAAAACGGAGGGTGACATACCAGAGCTTAACCTCTATCAGTGTGGTACCTGTGGGATGCACTCATTAGATGAAGCACAAAAGATAGCCAAAACAGTAGTCAAAAGAGGTATAGGTAAAATGGATAATAAAAAATTAAAAATGAGTAAAAAACAACTCAAAAATGCAAACAAATAATAAAGTATTAAGCCCTAAAAAAGACTTAGTACTTTGTGAAGATGGCAGTTACACTTTATTTTCACACGCATTTAATGAACCYTATCATTCTACTAAAGATGGTGCTTTACATGAAAGTTTACAAAAATATGTAAAGCCCTCTTTCTCTCTTAAATCAGATAAAAAGACACTTACTATTTTAGATATCTGTTTTGGTCTGGGTTATAATACTTTTGCAACATTGTATTACATTAAAAAACATGATTTAAACACAAAAATACACATACTTTCTCCAGAGTTTGATGAAGATCTAGTGCGTTCTTTAGATACATTTGATTTTCCTCCAGAATTTGATTGTATCAAGCCTATTATCAAAGCTATTTCAAGGGATCTTTACTACGAAGATGCACAGTTTAAAATAGAAATTTTATTAGGAGATGCAAGAAAAAACATCCCTAAGATTAAAGAGAAGATAGACATCGTGTATCAAGATGCATTTAGCCCAGTACACAACCCACTGCTTTGGACAAAAGAGTGGTTTTCAGATATTAGGATGTTGTGTTATGATGATGCTATCCTCACCACATATTCAACCGCAGCAGCCATACGTTTGGGACTTTATGAAAACGGTTTTTATATCTTTGTGCACAGAGCAGAAATGATGCGCTATTCTACTGTAGCGTCATTAAAAATRTTAGATAATTTTGAGTATATAGATATGGAATTAAAAAAAGTACGTAACGTTGAGGCAAAAAGTATGCGGGATAAGAATTATCTCATCACCGAATAAATACAGGGAAGTAATCAACTTTTATGCTGTTGCGTCAGCACCAGCTGAGGTTCTTTTACCAAGTTCATTGTCTATCATCAGTAACCCATAGCCATCATTTTTAACAAGTTTTATTTTTGATATGATTTCATTGAGTGTTGCTTCTTCTTCAACCTGCTCATTGACAAACCATTGGAGGAGATTATATGTAGCATGATCTTTTTCATTGAGTGCTTGATTGCTTAGGTCATTTAACATATTTGTCATATATTGTTCATGCGCTAAACTTTGTTGGTATGTCTCTAGTAGCGTTCCATATTTTTTACCAGGCTTATCAATTTGCTGCAGTGTTACTGTTGCACTTTGATCTATAATATAATTATAAATACGTGTTGCATGCTGTTGTTCTTCTTGATACTGGAGGAGAAACCAACYTGCAGCGCCGTTAAAATCTTTTTTACTACAATATGCTGACATGGAAAGATAAAGAAATGCAGAGTAAAACTCATGATTGAGTTGTTCATTAAGTGCTTTGGCCATTTTTTTTGAAATCATTGTGTGTCCTTTATATGTCGTATTTTAACAAAATATTTTGCAAAGAACAACTTTATAAAATATGTACAGCCAACCATAGAGTATTATCATCTGTTTGAATGACACTATGGGGTGTTTTAGCAGGAATAAAAAGTGTTTCACCTCCAGTCAAAACAACTTCAGTCCCTTGCATCAACAGCGTGGCTTTTCCCTGAAGAAGTACTAGCCATTCATCTTCTTCTTGAATATATTCAATCGGTTCAACAGTCTTTGAACTGGTAATACGGTTGATTTTTATATTTTTGTGTTCAAGCAGAGTAGTAAATGTTTCTCCTGTTTTTGGAAGGGTATAATCGTAGATGTTCACTAATAAGTCATTTGCATGTTGTCAACATCATCCCAAGACATACTTTTCTTAGTGCTGCGATGTGAAAGTATGTGGTCTATGTATCTGGCAAAAACATCGGTTTCTATGTTAAGTTTTGTGCCCACTTTATAGTTTTTCATTAAAGTCTTTTTCAGTGTATGGGGGATAATGGTGAGCCTAAAATTATCGCTTCCAACATCATTGACAGTGAGTGAAATACCATCTATAGTAATAGAACCTTTTGGGATAATATGAGCGATATATTTTTTTTCTACAGTGATAATGMAATCAGTGGCATTTTCTCTAGGAGTTATTTTGCTCACTGTCCCCACACAATCCACATGTCCCTGAACGATATGTCCTTCAAAACGATCACCCATCATCATCGCAGGTTCCAAATGTACCTGTCCACTTATCTTACTCTCATCTATGATGCCACGGGTTTCATCTGCGAGCTCGAGATCAAAACCATCACTATGTACATTTATGACTGTCAAACATACACCATTGATAGCGATAGAATCTCCAAGTTTTGCTTTATGCTCTGATTGGATGGTTAAGATGTTGTTTTGATAGTTTTTTACTTTGGCTATTTCTCGTATAAGTCCTGTAAACATAGTACCTCAATTTATTTGGATATAATTCGCATATTATAGCACAAGGTTTAAAATGGATTATGATGTTATCGTCATTGGTGGTGGCCATGCGGGGATAGAAGCCTCATTGGCTTCTGCACGTATGGGTGTTAAGACACTACTCATTACTATATTAGCGGAACAAATAGGTGCCAGTTCTTGTAATCCTGCCATAGGTGGGCTTGCGAAAGGACACTTGGTGCGTGAAGTAGATGCTCTTGGTGGTGAGATGGGCATTTGTACAGACAAAACAGGTATACAGTTTAGAACACTCAATGCTTCCAAAGGTCCGGCAGTACGAGGTACAAGAGCACAGATAGATATGGATAAGTACCGTTTGTACATGCGTAATGTAGTGCTCAATACTATCAACCTAGATGTCAAGCAAGAGATAGCCGATGGGCTTGTGGTAGAAGATGGGATAGTCAAAGGTGTGACAACCCAACTTGGTAATACGTATGAAGCTTCAAAAGTCATCATTACTGCAGGGACATTTTTAAATGGACTGATTCATATAGGAGATAAAAAACAAACTGCTGGAAGACAAGGGGAATTTGCCTCAGTTGAACTGGCAGAATATATGAAAAGTCTGGGTATCGAAATTGGTAGGTTAAAGACAGGAACCTGCGCAAGAATAGATGCAAAATCTGTAGATACTTCTGTGATGGAAGAACAACCTGGAGATGTGCCTCCTCCACCCTTTTCGTTTAGAACAGATAAAAAAACCTTTAATCCTAAACAGTTACCATGTTATATCACGTACACGAATGAAGAGACGCATAAAATAATAGAATCTAACTTCCATAGAGCACCGATGTTTTCTGGGCAGATAGAAGGTGTAGGTCCACGTTACTGTCCAAGTATCGAAGATAAAATTAGTCGTTTTCGTGACAGGCCTCGACATCAGATATTTGTGGAGCCTCAAACCATGGATGAAACGGAGTATTATATCAATGGTATGAGCACTTCTCTACCTATAGATGTACAACTTGAAATGATACAGTCAATAGAAGGTATGGAAAATGCCAAAATAGTACGTTATGGCTATGCGATAGAGTATGACTATGTGCAACCAACAGAACTCAAACATACCTTGGAAACTAAAAAGATAAAAGGGCTTTATACTGCTGGACAGATTAATGGTACCACAGGGTATGAAGAAGCAGCCGCACAAGGTCTCATGGCAGGGATTAATGCAGCGCTTAATATACAAGGCAAAGAACCTTTTATCCTTAGACGTGACGAAGCCTATATCGGCGTACTCATAGATGACCTTGTTACCAAAGGAACCAAGGAACCTTACCGTATGTTTACAAGTCGCGCTGAGTATAGACTTCTTTTACGAGAAGACAATGCAGACATGAGACTTTCACGTTATGGAAAAGAGTTAGGACTTTTAGATGATGTCTATATGGATAAGTTTGAAGTAAAAAAAACTGCACTTGATGAAGCACTATTGTTTTTGTCAGAAAACTACGTGACCCCAAACAAGATTTTTTTAGCAAAACTAGAAGAAATAGGGGCAGTAAAAATCAATGAAAAAACACGCTGGATGGATGTCATAGGGCGTGGAGACATTAATAGAGAAAAACTTACCACTTTACTGCCAGACTTTGATAAATATGAAGATGAAGTGATAGAACAAATACTTATAGAAGCAAAATACAGCCGTTATATAGAGAAACAACAAGCACAAATCCTCCAAATGGATGATATGCTTAAAATCAAGATACCATTAGATTTTGTATATAATTCAATATCAGGACTCAGTAATGAGGTTATAGAAAAACTTGAACTTGCAACACCACCCACACTTTTTTCTGCCTCGCAAATATCAGGTGTCACACCCGCAGCATTAGAAATAGTACATGTACATATAAAAATGAGACAAAAAGCAAGAAAATAGAACTTTTTAATTTATAATAATTTCTACTTATGTAAATCATAAACTAGAAAAAATTTATTAAAAATGAACTTACCAATAGTAACACCCATAGATAAAAACGTATATAACATCTATAAAAGAGGATGTATATAGACTGCCTTACAACCTAAATTTCATATAATACTATTACTAACTATACTTTATTTAGGAGAAAATATGCAAGAAGAAGAAAAAGGTCGTAGAGACTTTATGGGTATGGCACTTGGAGCATGTGCTGCTGTAGGTGGTGTAGGCGCACTGTATGCTGCAAAACGTTCTTGGGATCCTTTACCATCAGTAGCAGCCGCAGGATTTACTGAAATTGATGTATCTGGGGCTCAGCCTAATGTACTTAACGTTGAAAAGTGGAGAGGTAAACCTATCTTTGTTTTGAAAAAATCAGCAGATATGAAACCAGATGACAGAGATGTTATTATAGGAAAAGATAGATTTCTTATTGTTGTGGGTCTTTGTACTCACCTAGGGTGTATTCCCGCATATCAGGGTAACGAGCATAAGTTTAAATGTGCATGTCATGGCGGAGAATTTGATGCAAGTGGACATCAAATTTTTGGACCACCACCTGGACCATTGGTTATACCACCATTTAAAATTGACGGAACAAAGCTAGTACTCGGAGAAGAAGGTCCAGAGTTTAAAAAAATGAAAGACGCTGGTCTTATAGCGTAAGGGAAAAAAATGGCACATTTTGATGAAAACGCTAAACCATTCTCTAATAAGTGGTTAGATGAGCGTATAGGACTGAACACATTAATGAGAGTACTCAATACTGAGTACTGGATTCCAAAAGATATTAATTTCTTATGGGCTATGGGTATGGTATTGGCAGCGACATTTGGTATTCTTTTAGTATCAGGTATTTTTTTACTTATGTACTACAAGCCGGATGTAGCAACTGCATTTGACTCTGTAAATTACACTATTATGTCTGAAGTTGGCTATGGTTGGCTATGGAGACATATACATGGTGTAGGGGCATCTATTGTCTTCCTTATTATTTACATTCATATGTTTACAGGAATCTACTACGGTTCATACAAAAAAGGAAGAGAGTTAATTTGGCTTTCAGGTATGGGACTTTTTGTTGCATTCTCTGCAGAGGCATTTTCTGGATACATGCTTCCATGGGGTCAAATGTCTTACTGGGCAGGTATGGTTATTACAGAGTTGTTTGCTGGAGGATCACTAGAAGCTGTAGGTTTAGTAGAGTGGATTAGAGGGGATTATGTTCCCGGTGATGCATACTTGACACGTTTCTTTATGTTACATGTCTTACTTATTCCTTTAGTGATTATTGGGTTGATAGTATTACACTTTGGTACACTTAGATTGCCACACGTAAACAATCAAGAAGGTGCAGATATAGACTATGAAGAATCAGCAGCACTTTGGAAAGCGGGTAACAGAAAAGAGTCTAAAGTTATTCCTTTCTCTCCTGTATTTTTAAGTAAAGATTTATTTGTGATGGGTGTGTACTTTATACTCTTCTTTTACTTGGTGTTCTACCACTTTAACTTTGCGATGGATCCTGTAAACTTTGACCCGGCAGATGGTCTTAGTACACCGGCACACATCTATCCTGAGTGGTATTTTTTATGGTCATATGAGATTTTGAGACCTTTTTCTAAGGATATTGGTTTGATTGCTTTTGCTTTTGCGCAAGTAGTATTTTTCTTATTACCATTCCTTGACAGAAGTCCAAATGTAGCACCTGCACATAAAAGAGGTCTTTTCCAAATTTGGTTCTGGGTACTTCTTGTAGACATGATTATACTTACTGCGATGGGGAAACTTCCTCCAACTGATCCAACATTTGCATTTGTCGGACTGGTATCAGCAGTATTGTTCTTGTTGATGTGGCCTATATTGATTGTTATTACAATGTTTGAGAAAAAAATAGAGAAAGGAGCATAACATGAGAGAATTAAAAGTATTAGCAGTTGTTGTCTTCTTTTCATTATTGACGTATTATTTAGTAGAACCATATGCACATCATGAAATGCATAAAAAAGTAGATGCTGAAGGTAATGAGATTAAAATAGAAAGTCGTGGTTTCGCTTATGACGGTTCAGGAGATATTGAACAAGCTGAACGTAAGGGTGATACAGCATTGGTTGCTAAGAAAAAGACTTTTTGGGCAGATGTTAAAAAAATCTCTGCCTTAAAAGGCAATATGACTGCTGGTGAAGCAGGTTTTGCTATGTGTATGGGTTGTCATATGGATGGTGCTGCAAATATGGGTGGTGTTGTTCCTCCAAGTCTTGAACATGCAGGTACATTATATGAAAAGAATTATCTTATAGCACTTGTAAAAGATCCTGCGATGGCATCAAATGTAGATCATAAATATGCAGATACGATGATGCATCCTATGGGGTCTGTTAGTTCTATGTTTACTGATGATCAATCTATCGCAGATGTAGTAGCCTATTTGATGGCTAAAAAAGCAGGTGAAGTTACACCAAAAGAAGCCTTTGCTGAAGCATGTACTAGATGTCATGCTATGCGTTATGCAAATATAACACAACTTGGAGATACTCCAAAATTCAAGCATGAGAAAGATGCATTGGCACATAAAATAAAAGTACTTGAAGAGCAAGATGCAGTGAAAGCCTATATGGGTAAATTACCGCCGGATCTTTCTATGATTATTAGAGCAAGAGGTGAACATTTCATGGAAACATTTATTGAAAATCCTCAAACACAGTTACCAGGTACATCTATGCCTAGGGTTGGACTTTCACATGAAGGTTATGAAAAGGTCAAAGAATACTTAACTGAAATTGGTGATCCAAGTAAAAAACATAGAGAGGCATTAGGGCCATGGGTTCTTTTCTACTTCTTTATCTTTACAGTACTTGCGTTCCTATGGAAAAAAGCAATGTGGAAAGGACTTCATTAGTCTTTCGCATGATTATACGCCACCTTCGACTTGAAGTGTGGTGTTTCCTGTAGTCGCTTATAGGAATAAGCTCCTTCACTTCACACCACCTTTCAATCAAAACTTAACACAAACTCAAGTAAAACCTTTAATGAAGGGTACTTTTTACTGTATTTTTATCAATTTTTAGATACCCTAAGTAAAGAAAGATATTAAAATATTATATATTGGATTTTAAATGCTTATAGATGGACATGGTCGCGAAGTCAATTATCTTCGTATATCGGTAACTGAACGTTGTAACTTTAGATGTCAGTACTGTATGCCAGAAAAACCTTTTTCATGGGTACCTAAAGAAAACCTTCTCACTTTTGAAGAACTCTTTTTATTTGTAAAGGTCGCTATTGATGCTGGGGTAAATAAAATTCGCCTTACAGGTGGGGAACCGCTTTTACGTGCAGACTTAGATACTTTTATTAAGATGATAAATGATTATAAAGAGGGGCTTGATTTGGCATTGACAACGAATGCTTTTTTACTTCCTGAAGCAGCACAAAGACTTAAAGATGCAGGTCTTAAACGTCTGAATATTTCACTAGATACACTGAAGCCTGATGTAGCAGCTAAGATTGCTGGGAAAAATGTATTAGGGCAAGTCATGAAAGGTATAGATAAAGCTTTAGAAGTTGGTTTAAAAGTAAAAATTAACATGGTGCCATTAAAAGGTATCAATGATAATGAGATTTTAGATATTTTAGACTATGGTAGAGCACGTGATATTAAAGTACGTTTTATTGAATACATGGAAAATGTTCATGCAGATCAGGCTCTTAAGGGTATGCATGGTAGAGAAATACTAGAAAAAGTAAAAGAGAAATATACTATTAAGGCCTTAGGACGTGAGGGTGCTAGCCCTTCGTTTAATTACCTTATACAAGAATTAGACTATGAGTTTGGACTCATTGACCCGCATAAACATGATTTCTGTGAGAACTGTAATCGCATAAGACTGACTGCTGAGGGTAATCTTATTCCCTGTCTCTATTTTGATGAAGCACTGAGTATTGCTGAATCAGTTAAAAAAGGTGATATTCAAGGGGCTGCTGATGTCTTGGCACAGGTTCTTAAAGATAAACCAAAGGAGAACCGTTGGTCAGAAGATGAGCTAGAAGACAGAGAGATTTCTAAACGAGCCTTCTATGAGACTGGTGGCTGATGTTTTACCTTACAGAACAGTTCTTTTCTATACAAGGTGAAGGAAAATATGCAGGTGTGCCATCCTATTTTTTGCGTACAGGTGGTTGTAATTTATCTTGTCCAGGTTTTGGAGCTGAGTACGAAGTGAATGGTGAAGTGCGTTTGGGATGTGATACCTATTTTGCTGTAGATGGGCATTTTTCTTCTTCGTGGGAAAAGATTAGTTCTTCTGATGTACTTATCACACAGCTTAAGCATGAGTTTGAAAATATTGGCTACCTACCTCATATAGTTATAACCGGTGGTGAACCACTGATGTACGCTAAAGATGAAGTGTTTTATGCTGTAGTGAAAAGTATGCTAGAGCATGATGTAAAAATTACCTTTGAGACCAATGGGACAATAGAAATAGATTTTAATAGGTACCCCGCTTATAAAGCCTGTACCTTTGCCCTTTCATTAAAGTTAGCTAACTCTGGAGAACCAGTCCAAAAACGTCTACATCATCAGGCACTTAAAAATGTTCACTCCCATGCAAAAGAGGCATTTTTGAAGTTTACTATAGACACAGCACTTGTAGAGACTACAGCATTGGATGAAATCAATGAAATTATAGAAATTTTACCAGATGTAGAGGTCTATTGTATGCCTGTAGGTGAGAGTAGAGATAGTATTTGGAAAAATGACAGAGCAGTTTTTGAATTTTGCATGAAGCATAATTTTCATTATAGTGATAGACTGCACATAAGGGTATTTGACACAACACAGGGTGTTTAGATAAAATCAGATAACTACACTCCTAATTAAGGATACACATTATGCTAATACGAAAACTTTTTAAATTTGAAAATGCACATATCGTTCGTGACTGTACGACACAACGTTGTTCTGAAAATATTCATGGTCACTCCTACAAGATAGAAGTTTTACTTGAATCTAATTATCTTGATAATGGTCAGATGGTCTATGATTTTGGTTTAACAAAACGATACATCAAAGAACTTATAGACTCTTTTGATCATGGTATTACGTTGTGGTCAAAAGATGATGCTAAATATCTAGAAGCCATGAAACAGCACAGTAATAGATGGGTAGAGCTTCCTGTCTCTCCATCAGCAGAGCAGTTTTCAAGGGTTATTTATCTTTTGGTTGAACGTGTTTTAGCATGTACAGATATGCAAAATGGAGAACGTGAAGTTGCACTTCATAGTATCATTGTGCATGAGACAGAGACGGGATATGCGCAAGGATTTAAGGAAGATGCCTATTCAAAACGTATGGGTGAAATCACACTTGAAGATATTGTTTTTTCAAGCCAAATCAAAAAAGAGTGGTCAGATACTAAGTTATGGGAAAAACTTTTATCCCATACATTAATTATAAACCCAAAAAAAGTTTAAATATAATATAATATAATACAAATTTAATATATTAAGGAAAAACATGAGGAATATAACAGTACTTTTATTGGCAGCAGTAGCATTTATACTTACAGGATGTATTGGAGGAGCAGACTACCATAAGGATCGTCCACCATATGAGTATAACGAACAGTCTCCTGAACAGCAAGCTGCTTTAAAGAAGCTTGCTGATGAAGCACGAGTTAACTATGAAGCAAAAAGCAAGAGTAGCACACACTAAAGCAAATAAGCCAACTGCCCAAAAAGTAGCGGGCACGAAAAAAGTTATATTATTTTCATTACTTGCGTTGACAATGCTGTTCACCGCATGTGATGAAAAGACTAAAGAATCACCAAAATTTGCAGTATCTACGGAAACAGAAACAGTTAAAAAACCACATCAAATGACCTAACTGATGTTACTAAGTCAGCCACAGTAGCTATGAACACTAAAGAAAATAATGCAGTAGGTAAAGTAATATTTTCTAAATGTATTCGATGTCATGGAGTAAATGCTGAACGAAAAGCACTTAGTAAATCAGAAATAATAGCAGGAAAATCAGTAACATACCTAGAAGAAGCCTTGGCAGGCTACAAAGCAGGTACAAGAAATGTAGCTGGTATGGGTATCGTGATGAATGGTCAAATTGCACCCCTGAGTGATGACGAGATTAAAGCAGTAGCTGCATATATCTCAACGCTCTAATATTTTGTTATCTTCTTTACTTTAGAGTAAGATAAGTCCCTGCTGACTAAATAATTCCTCTTCATGCATACTGCAACAATCCCACTTTATCGGTATCATATTAACAGAGTGACCATCTTTAATCATCGTTACATTAGGTGTAACGAGAATAAGTCCATCCGCTTTTTGCATAGGTGAAACCATACCAGGCATTTGAGGTTTTAATGGTTCAAAATGTTTACCATTAAATGTACCAAGAACAGCAGTATTCTTCCCACCTTTTACTACAAAGTTACTTTTCATCGTAGTCTTGATGGTGTCATGAAGATAATCTTTTCGTCCTGAAAGCTTGCGTATGATAGCACGCACAAAGAGCTCATAGTTTACCATAGAGGCAAGGGGGTTACCTGGTAAATTGACGATAACTGTATTTTTTATCATGCCAAAGGCTGTTGGTTTTCCAGGTTTAATGTCTACCTTTTCAAAGTAAAATCTTGCACCAAGATTTTTAAAAGCATCTTTGGTAAAATCTTTGTCTCCCATACTCACACCACCCGTGGTAATGATAATATCATCATTTAGGGCAGAATGGATGGATGTTTCTAAAGAATCCATAATATCATCACAGCTTCCTATATAGTGTGCTTCGCATCCCAGCTCTTTTGCGCGAGCAAGGAACATGGGGGTATTTGAGTTATAAAGTTGATGTGCCTCTATAGTGTCAAAATGTGGATGAAGTTCATTTCCTGTACCAAATACAGCTACTCTAACAGGACGTGTGACTCTTATATGTGTTACACCTTGGCTTGCGAGTAAAGCGATGCTGTAAGCAGTGATTGTTTCACCTTTATGTATATATACTGTACCGCTTTTAATGTCTTCACCTGCATATCTTAAGTTTGCATGTATTGGTATCTTGTTGGGTAGTGTGATTTGTGTATCATTGCTCGTAACATCTTCTATAGGTACTACTGCTTCACATCCTTTTGGGAGAGGCGCACCGGTCATGATTTTAATGGCTGTTTTTTCTTCTAAAGTCATCTCAGGATTATCTCCTGCATAAATGACTTTGGTACATGTGACCGTAGTGCCTGCATCAGTGTATTTAATGGCATATCCATCCATGGCAG
Source organism: Sulfurovum sp. (assembly GCA_002733355.1). Classification (GTDB taxonomy): domain Bacteria; phylum Campylobacterota; class Campylobacteria; order Campylobacterales; family Sulfurovaceae; genus Sulfurovum. The sequence goes on along the minus strand of NVVN01000001.1, from coordinate 236,155 downwards.
AGTTGTCAAAACGAGGCAAATCAAATGTCGCCATACAGTCTTCTCGTATGATACGTCCTAATGCATTTTCAATAGGGAGTATTTCAAAATTGAGTACAGGGGTGTTTTTATATATGATATCTAACGCCTCAGTAATAGATACAGTCATGGTTGACCTTTATGAATAAGTTAAGTTGATTATAGCAAATTAGGGTATAATCCGCTTTTAAATAAATTGTATTTGCAGAGGAAATTATCATGGAAGTATCACAGATGCTAGTCACACACAGTATGTTGGTAAAAGCTTTTTTAGGCTTTTTAGTTGGGGGATTACTTATTCCTTTTATCACAGCGAGCAATCCACTTGGATTTAGAAAAAGCTCTTTTATTTATACGATGATCTTTCAAGCAATTATAACGATGATTGCATTTGCAGGGATAGTAGCCGTATTTACAGGTGATTTAGGTTGGTCAACTACGACTATTATTATGGTTGTTGTTTGGGCTATTATGATGTATATCGAGATAAAAAAGTACAAAGCAATTAAGGTTGCAAACATACAAAATGCAGATACACATAAAGTACTTAAATCATCATTTATCAAAATTTCTATCATTCATATTCTATTGGTCGCTGCAATGGTAGTGCTTATGGTCTTGAAGGCTAAGGGTGTTATATCATTATAGGACGCCATGTAAGCTAAGCTCAGATAACTACGCTGACGCTAAGTCAACTTCAGCAGTTGGCTCACTGCGCTGGAGCAGTTTTAAAATCTTGACTTTATTATCAAGGATTTAAAATGTTATATTTATATCATAATGATGCAGGTATACCATCACTCACTTTAGAAGGTGATGAACACCGTTACATTTTTAAGGTACGGAGACACAAAGTAGATGATATTTTGTATCTACGAAATCTTGAAGATGGACTTTTACATCGTTATCTTATCGTAACTATGGATAAACATGCAACACAGTTAGCGCTGCAAGAAAGTATGATATGTGAGATAAAGGCTTCCCGGTCACTCCACATTGGTTGGTGTGTCATAGACCCCAAGCAGATAGAAAAAATACTCCCGTCTCTCAATGAAATGGGTGTAGAAAAAATCACTTTCATTTATTGTAAACGTTCACAAAAGTCTTTTATAGTTGACTTTAAGCGGCTAAAAAAGATACTTTTAAATTCATCACAACAGTCAGGTAGATCACAAATGATGGTACTTGAAGCGGTAGAAGGTTTAGCGTCGTTTGTCGAACAATACCCAAGTGCAAAAATGCTGAATTTTTCTGAAAAAAACTTTGTTTCTAATAATGATATAGATACTATAGTCATAGGGTGTGAAGGTGGTTTTCATGAAAAGGAAGTAGCACTTTTCGAAACCCAAGATATTGTGGGTTTTGATACACCTTTGGTTTTAAAATCAGAGTCAGCAGTATGTGCGGTGGCTTCAAAAATACTACTCTAATTTTGATTTAACTTTATTTCGGTAGAATTACGGTCTTAATTGTCTCGCCTAGAGCGTTGCAATACCACTTATTTGTAAAATAAGGAAGAGCAAAATGCTAGAATGGATTAGTTGTCCATCATACAATAAAACTAAAGGTTAAAAAATGAGAAAAGAAATTCACCCAGATTACGTTGAGTGTAAAGTAAGTTGTGCTTGTGGAAACAAGTTTGAAGTAAGAACAAACAAAGCTGAAATGTCAGTGGATATTTGTAATGAATGTCACCCATTTTTCACAGGTTCTGAGAAGATTCTTGATGCTGCTGGTAGAGTTGAGAAATTTAAAAACAAATACAAATTGTCGTAAGACATCTTTACCTTTTAGGGACTCTTGTCCCTATTTTATTTATTTAATTGCCTAAAGGCATTTTATGATTACATTCATTCCTACTCCTATTGGAAACCCCCAAGATATTACTATTCGAGCCATGCGAACATTTGAAAAAGCAACACTATTTTTCTGCGAAGATACGCGTCAAACAAAAAAGCTTTTAAAGTTACTAGAAGAACGTTTCGAGATGGTGTATCCTGATGCTATGTTTTATTCGTTTAATGAGCATAATGGACAAGAGAGGCTAAATGAGTTCGGAGCTTTGTTGGCTGAAGAAGAAGTTGTTTATGTAAGTGATGCAGGCATGCCTGTTATTTCTGACCCAGGGCAACTTCTTGTAGCCTATGCACAAAAACACGACATGCATTATGATGTGCTTCCTGGAGCATCAGCTGTCACTACAGCCTACGCTGCCTCTGGATTTGAAGAAGGGAAGTTTCTTTTTTATGCTTTTTTACCGCATAAGGGGAAAGAACGTGCTTTTGAGCTTAGTGAAGCAATGAATAATGGATACAATACAATACTCTACGAGTCACCACACCGTCTGGAAAAACTGTTAAAAGAGATAGAACTGCTTGATGAAAATAGAGAATTGTTTTTGGCTAAAGAAATCAGTAAAAAATATCAAAACTACTATAAAGGCACAGTAAAGTCACTCAACGAACAGTTTAAAACACTTACAATAAGAGGTGAGTGGGTAGTGATAATAAAAGCAAAAGAAGTGCTGGAGAAAAGTCTCAGTTTTGTAGAAGTTTTAAATCTTGATTTGGCACCAAAACCTAAGGCAAAACTCTTAGCACAGTTAAGTGACAAATCTATAAAAGAGTGGTATAACGAGCTCATCAAATAGGTGATTGGAACTTACTTAACACCCTAAAAGCAAAAAAAGGGTAAAATCTTCTTTATGATTATATATGGAAAACAAGTCTGTTTGCATGCACTAGAGCATCACTCTGAAAAAATTAAAACTGTTTATGTGGCTAAAAAAAACATACTCCCCCAAGCATTGTTTCATCAGTATCACGACAATATCAAGTTTTTAGAAGAGAAGTGGGCACAGTCTATGGCTAAAGGTGGAAATCACCAAGGACTACTTATAGAAATGACTGATTTTGAAGAAGCAAGTTTTTCTGAGGTAAAACAGCATAGTTTTATTGTGGTACTCGATGGTTTGACAGATGTGGGAAATATAGGGGCTATTGTACGTTCGGGGTATGCTTTGGGTGCTGATGCTATTATCGCGACAGGTGTAAAGCAACTGAACTTTTCAGCTGTAGCACGTACAAGCTCAGGCGCACTGCTAGATATGCCTTTTATGATTTCACCAAATATTTTAGATAATTTTAATGAACTTGTACAACTTGGTTTTAACATTTATGGTGCTGCGATGAAGGGTGAAAATATTGAACATACTTCTTTTAGTAGTAAAAGAGTGTTGGTGTTGGGCAATGAAAGTACAGGACTTTCAAAAAAAGTAATGGGAAAAATAAACCATATGGTTTCTATTGAGATGAAACATGCTTTTGATTCACTTAATGTGAGTGCAGCAGCAGCGATTTTAATACATAGGATGGGTTATGCAATTAAATGAGATACTTGAAGAAAACAGTGTAAAAGCAATCAGTAAAAAAACAAATATTTCAGAAAATAATCTTGAAGCACTCATTAATGATGATTTTTCTGAATTGAAAAGGGCTAAAGCTTTAGGGTTTATTTCTATTATTGAACGTGATTATGATGCAGATTTAAAAACACTAAAAGAAAAAGCTTTAGTATATTATGATGCACATAGTGAAAATGATCGCATCAGTGTAGGGTTACCTATGGATGAGGAAAAAAGAGGACGGTCTATATGGGTTTTATTGTTGGTATTGGGATTGTTGGCATATGCCACATGGTATTTTTTTACGCAATTTGACCAAAAGACATTAACGACCCTGCTTCCTTTCCAAGATGACAAAACGCAAGAGCTTACCTCTCTAAAAGATGATAGCATGCTAAATGAAGCAACAGTGGAAAAAGATTTAAGTATTAGTGAAGCCCTTTCTTCTGTTCCTAAAAATGATACATTTGTTAAAAAAGATATTGTTTTAACAAGTATGGAAACAGAAAAAAAGACAGAAGTAACTGACGTGAATACTACCGTTGAAGATGTGGCGGGAAGTGTAAAGTTAGTACCACAACATAGACTTTGGTTTGGTCTTGTAGAAATGGGTACAGGAGAGAGAGATCACTTTTCCATTTCAAAGCCCTATGAGATAGATGTAAAAGAAAAGAGTTGGCTACTTGCTACAAGCACAGCGGCCTTTTCTTTTATATATAAAAAAGAGACACAAGAATATAATGACTCAAAAGAACATTATTTTAAAGTAAGTAAAGAGGGTGTTATCCACTTAAGTAGAGAAGAATATATCGCGCAAGGTGGCTGGCAAAAATGGTAAATATAAGAAAAAAAATAAAGAGAGAAAAGAATGTTTGATGAAATCCAATTTGAGAAAATAAATCGTTTACCAAAATATCTTTTTGCAGAGATTAATGATTTAAAAATGACAGCACGTCGTAATGGTGAAGATATTATAGACTTTTCCATGGGAAACCCTGATGCACCTACGCCTCAACCTATTATTGATAAGTTATGTGAAACTGCACAAAAAACACGTACACATGGTTATAGTGCCAGTAAAGGTATTTATAAACTTCGTCTTGCTATGAGTAGATGGTACAAACGTAAATATGGTGCTGATCTTGACCCCGATACTGAGATAGTTGCAACTATGGGAAGTAAAGAAGGGTATGTTCACTTGGTACAGGCTATTTCAAATCCTGGAGATGTGGCAATCGTTCCAGATCCGACATACCCCATTCACTCTCAGGCATTTATTTTGGCGGGTGCAAATGTTGAAAAAATGCATCTTATTTTTGATGAAGAGACATTTGAAGTGGATGAAGACAGGTTTTTAGCTGATGTAGAAGAAGCACTTGACAATTCTGTCCCTCAGGCAAAATTTCTAGTTGTGAATTTCCCACACAACCCAAGTACAGCTACGGTGACAGCAGAATTTTATGTAAGACTTGTGGCATTGGCAAAAAGGAGACGATTTTACATCATTTCTGACATTGCTTATGCTGATATTACATTTGATGGATACAAAACACCATCTATTATGAGTGTAGAGGGTGCTAAAGATGTGGCAGTAGAGTCTTATACTCTGTCTAAGTCTTACAATATGGCAGGCTGGAGAGTAGGGTTTATCGTAGGTAACAAAAAACTCATAGGCGCACTTCAAAGTATCAAGTCTTGGTTGGACTATGGTATGTTTACCCCTATACAGGTGGCAGCAACTGTAGCGCTTGATGACCATGGATATATTCCTGATGAACAAATCATTCCCCGTTATCAAAAAAGACGTGACGTGATGATCGATGCCTTTGGCAATGCTGGATGGCCACTGGCAAAACCAAATGCTTCTATGTTCATCTGGGCGAAGATTCCTGAAGTGGCACGTGACATGGGCTCGTTGGAGTTTGCAAAACGGTTGCTTATTCAAGCCGGCGTAGCAGTGAGTCCTGGTATAGGTTTTGGTAAATATGGTGATGCGTATGTACGTATTGCATTGATTGAAAATGAAAAACGTATTAGACAGGCTGCAAAAAATATTAAGAAATTTTTAAAAGATTTAGAGGCAGAGAAAAAGGATAAATAATAATGGTTAGAATCGGGATTTTAGGTGTTGGTACAGTAGGTACCAGTGTAGTAAATATTTTAGAAGCAAATGCAGATATCATTGAAGCGCGTGCGGGCGAAAAAATAGTTGTTAAATCTGGTGTGGTTAAAAACCTTTCCAAAGACAGAGGCGTGAGTATCAAGCTCTCTGACAATCCACTAGACGTAGTAAATGACCCAGACATAGACATAGTAGTTGAACTCATGGGTGGCGTAGAAGAGCCGTATGCACTTGTAAAAAAAGCACTAGAAAATGGTAAAGCAGTAGTCACAGCGAACAAAGCCTTACTAGCCTATCACCGTTATGAACTCCAAGAGATAGCAGGTGACATCCCTCTTATGTATGAAGCAAGTACAGCTGGAGGCATCCCCATTATCGGTGCATTGAGAACAGGACTTTCGGCAAACCACATAGACTCCATACAGGGTATTATGAATGGTACCTGTAACTATATGCTCACAAAGATGATAAACGAAGGCGCACAGTATGATGACATACTAAAAGAGGCACAAGATTTAGGCTATGCAGAAGCAGATCCTACTTTTGATGTGGGTGGCTTTGATGCTTCTCATAAGCTTCTTATTTTAGCAAGTATCGCGTATGGCATAGATGCTAAACCAGAAGACATACTCATAGAAGGCATAGAAAACATCACGCAAACCGATGTAGAATTTGCAAAAGAGTTCGGGTATGAAATAAAGTCTTTGGGTATCGCTAAAAAAGTAGGTAATGGGGTTGAACTACGTGTTCATGCAACCATGATTCCAGCAGACTCTATGATAGCAAAAGTTGATGGCGTAATGAACGCAGTTACTGTCATAGGTGATCGTGTAGGTGAGACCATGTATTATGGTCCTGGAGCTGGGGGTGATGCTACGGCATCAGCTGTCATTTCAGACATCGTAGACATCGTACGTGGAAACCAGGGTCCTATGCTAGGCTACAAAAAAGGGCTAGAGTCAGGACTCAAACTCCTAAGCCGTGATGAGATAGTCACTCAGTACTATCTGCGACTAGAAGTCATAGATGCGAGTGGAGCACTTGCCAACATCACTTCCACACTTGGTGAGTTCGGCATCTCCATAGAAGCGATGCTTCAAAAGCCTACAGATGACGCTAGCATGGCTAAACTATTATTTACCACGCATAAAACTAAAGAGAGCAAAATGCAAGAGGCTATGACTGCTCTTGGTAAGCTTGATGTGGTGCGTGGTGAGATTGCTATGATGAGGATTGAGAAGTAACCGCATCAAAAATGATACGAATAAATTGACTAATCGACTCATATTATGATACTATTACTCTAAATAAACGGCTCATTGGAGTAAAGTTATGAAGAGTAGCCCTCAAAAGTGGATATGGCAACATGTTGACTATCCACATTTTAAGTATGATAAAACATCACTTATAGAACTTCTTATGCAGATAGAATATCATCATGGTATTTTGCATGGTATATCCAAATCAATGAATCAAACAGATATCAAATCTATTAAAATAGAAGCACTTGTAAATGAAGCAATCAATACTTCGGCAATAGAGGGCGAATATCTCAAAAGAGAGAGCGTAAGAGCATCGTTATATAAAAAGCTTTTGCAACATTTTGATACTAAGAATGATACATCTACCCATCAGACTGATGCCTTGGTAGAAGTATTGATAGATTGTAACACTAACCAAACCATACTTACCCAAGAGCGATTACATGGCTGGCATAATTGCCTTTTTGTTTCCTCCTATGATCTTTTACACAAGATTCGTATTGCCTCGTTTCGAGAGCATGATGATACGCAAGTAGTCTCTGGACCTATAGGGCATGAAAAAGTACACTATATTGCACCTCCATCCCAATCTATAGAAATGCTTTTGGAGTGGATAGAAAAGAGTGATGAAAATAGATATATTAAAAGTGCATTGGCACATCTRTGGTTTGTCTCTATACATCCTTATGATGATGGTAATGGCAGGATAGCTAGAGCTATYACCGACTACATTCTCTCAGGTAGCACACAGGTAGAYTTTAAACTCTATTCRCTCTCTACWGCTATCAATAATAAGCGTAYMGAGTACTATKCCATGTTAGACAAAACGACCAATCTTTTTATAAATAGAGATTTTGATTTTACTGCGTGGATTCGCTGGCACTTGGAAACTGTTAAACAAGCGATGATAGATGCACAAAAGGATTTAGAGTATCTCTTAGAAAAAACAAGATTTTGGGATATCCATAGGTCGGATGCCCTTAACCCACGCCAAGTAAAAGTACTCAACAAAGTCTTGGATGTAGGTAATGAGAACTTTGAAGGTGGCATCAACACTAAAAAGTACATGGCTATGACAAAAGTGAGTAAAGCCACAGTAGTAAGAGATATAAAAGAGTTGGTAGATAAAGGGTGTATTGTTCAGATAGAGGGAAGTGGTGGCAGGAATGTGAGGTATGGGGTTGTTGTGTGAGTCTTAGTTTTTTTAGGGTAAAATATTACTTTAAAATATAGTAATATATCTGTGCCATGACAGCTGCTGATAAGTTTGATACTGTGAGTGGGGATATAGCTATGATGAGGATTGAGAAGTAATCGCATAAAAAATGATACGAATCACTAAAAATATGTCAATTTGAGATATTTTTGAGATAATTTTTTAATTTATGGCATCCTTTGATTAAACAATCAAAGGATGATATAATGACTGCACATAATCTATTTAATTATACAAAACTAGGAGAAACTGTGAATAAATCTATGATTTCAAATACTACAAAATGTTTGAGAACGATAGAATTATTTGCAGGTGTTGGTGGTTTTCGTATTGGATTAGAAAGAGCTTCTTCTTCAGATAAACAATTTAATATTGTTTGGAGTAATCAATGGGAGCCATCTACAAAAAAACAACATGCATCAGAAGTATATGTTGCAAGATTTGGATTTGACAATCATTCAAATGAAGATATTTCTAAAGTTATAGTACAAGATATTCCAGAACATGATATTCTGGTGGGAGGATTTCCTTGCCAAGACTACTCAGTTGCTTCTTCACTTAAAAATTCACATGGTATTGTAGGTAAAAAAGGTGTATTGTGGTGGGAAATATATCGTATTTTATTAGAAAAAAAAGCTAAAGCACCCAAATATCTTATTTTAGAAAACGTAGATAGACTTTTAAAATCTCCGGCTTCTCAGCGTGGTAGAGATTTTGCGATTATTTTGTCTTCATTGAACTCGCTTGGATATGCAGTTGAATGGCGTGTAATAGATGCAAGTGAATATGGTATGCCACAGCGTAGAAAACGTGTATTTATTATGGCATATAAAAAAGGTACAAAACTTTATAAAACATTAGTTAAGTCAAAACCTATAGATGTATTTAATAAAGATTCGGTCTTGACAAAAACGTTTCCAATACACGCTATTACAGAAGATACTATTATCTCTCATGAACTTAGTGATGACTTAGTATATATTACAAATAACTTCAATAATGAAACCCCTAAAAAGAATGCATTTTGGGAAAGTGGATATATGATTGAAGGTATTTATTATACAGCAAGAGTGACAGCAGAGTATCAAGGTACATGTACTAAATTAGGTGASATWCTTATKRATGAAMRRGATGTRYCTAAAGARTTTTATATAGATGAWAAWGAGCTTGARAAATGGCARTATCAAAAAGGTGCAAARTCTTTTGAAAGARYCAAYAARACYACAGGRCATACCTATACKTACAGTGAAGGRAAAATGAGTTTYCCTGATGGATTAGATAGAGCYTCWAGGACTATWATCACRGGAGAAGGTGGAGSAAGTGCTTCACGTTTTAAACATGTAGTGCATGTAAATGGTAATTATAGACGTTTAACACCTATAGAGTTAGAAAGACTCAATATGTTTCCAGATAATCATACCGCTGGTGTGATAGATACAAAGAGAGCTTTTTTAATGGGAAATGCTTTAGTTATTGGGATTGTTGAGAGAATTGGAAAAACACTTTTAGAAGAACTATAAAATGATTAAATATGATGACAGTTCAGAAAAATCTATAGTTACTTATGCGAAAAAATTAATTGGAAAAAGTTTACAAGAAATTTTAGATTTATCTTCAACTACAAGAACAATTAATTTAAAGAATAAAGGATTAGCTGGACTCATTATTGAAAAGGAATGGTTTGGTATAGAACAGAACTCATCACAACTACCTGATTTTGATAAAGTAGGTATTGAATTAAAAATTATCCCACTAAAAAAAACTAAAAATGGGATAGTGGTTAAAGAGCGTACTAAAATTTGTAGTATGAATTATATGACTTTGCATGATGAAAAATGGGAAGAATCACATACTAAAGAAAAATTAAATAAAATTCTTTTTGTGTATTATTTTCCTGATAGTTCAGATATTTTAAAATCTAAAATTTTAAAAATTGATTTATGGAAATTATCTGAAGAAGCGGGGGAATTATTTCTCAAAGATGATTGGCATTTCATTCAAAATAAGGTTATTACAGGGTATGCACATGAACTATCTGGTAGAGATACTGACTCGCTTGAAGCTTCACCAGCAGGAACTAAAAAACAAGTACCACAGTTCAATACAATATACGCTGATACCGCACAGAAAAGAGCCTTTTCCCTTAAACAACCTTTTACTAATCAGAGATGGAAAGAGATTAATCAAGTTAAATTTGAATCAATAATTGAAACTTTAAATATTACTAGTTTGGATAGTTTTGAGCAAGCAATTTTAGAGAAAATAAATTTATTACAAGGCAAATCAATTTTAGAATTATCTGAAGTATTTGATGTTAAAATTGGACAGAGTAAAAGTAGAGTTGCTGCGGTTATGAAAAAAATAATAGGTTTTAAAAGTGTCCGTTCAAAAATAAAAGAGTTTGAACAATTGGGTATTGAAATAAAAATGATTAATGTACGAAAAAAAGATTGTCGTCCGATGGAAGCCATATCTTTTCCTGCAATGAAGTTAGAAGAGTTTGTTTTGGAGGAGTGGGAAGAATCCACCTTTTTACCCATGATAAGCAAAATCCTATTTATACCTATTTATAAAGCATATAAAGATATTAAAGATTTAGATAAACTTTATCTTGGAAAAGCATTTTTTTGGACACCTAGTAATAGTGAATTTGATATTATTAAGCAAGAATGGCTAAATTACCAAAGAGAAGTGAATAATGGTAAATGTAGGGTAACTAAAATAGCAAATAAAACTAAGCGAGGATATAAAGAGGTAAGTGAACTATCAAAAGAATCTGCAACCCAAATCATACATATACGACCTCATGGTAGAAATTCCAATGATAGAGATAAAGATGGATTGGGTAATAGTATTATCAAACAATCATTTTGGTTGAATACTAAATTTATACAACAGTTAATTATTAAAAATTTATTGAAAAGGTGAATTATGMWGGTTGATATTGAGATTACAGAAGTTTTGTCGAGAATAATTACTGTTGATGTAGAATCAAAAGAAGATGCTATTTTAAAAATAGAAGATATGTACAAAAATGAAGAAATTGTATTAGATTATGCAGATTTTGAAGGTGAATCTAGTATTGAAATTATTGATGTAAATAATTAATTATGAACACTTAAAGGTATCTTGAAGTATATTAAAGTAATACAATTACGCTATAATACACAAAATAACACGGAATACTTTCCGTAAAAGGAGTTTGTGTGGTAGCGTATAAAAATGATGAGCTTATACCTTCTTCGGAGTTTGCGAAGAAGTTTGGGACATATTTGGCTCAGATAAAAGATCATACTGTAGATAAGTTGGCAGTGCTCAAAAATAATCGTATAGAAGCAGTACTGGTTTCTAAAGAAGAGTATGAAGACATGAGAGATGCTGTGGCATTTCGAGAGTTTCAAGAATTAAAAACTAGAATCACAGATTCTTTAGATGAATTAGAATTGATAAAAGCAGGTAAAAAGAAGGCATATCCTATAGATACATTATGGGATGAACTTTAGTGGATATACTTTATTCTACAGCATTTAAAAAGAGCGCTAAAAAGTTAGCTAAGCGTTACAAGAACTTTAAAAAAGATTTTCAATTATTTTTAAATAGTTTAGAAGACACACCAAAGCAGGGAGTGGAACTATCAAAAGGGCTATACAAAGTTCGTATTAAAAATAGTGATAATAACAAAGGTAAAAGTGCTGGATATAGGATTATTACTTATTCTGTTATCGAAGATGAAATATTTTTAGTAGACATATATACGAAAAGTGAAATGGAAAATATTACAGATGCTGCGATAGATATAATCGTTAAACAATACAATAAGGAGAACTAAAATGGCAAAAGACCACTATTTTGATATAACAGCAAAGCTAGACATGATGGAAATAAAAAATGCGATAGTTATGGTAGAAAAAGAGATAGCTACGCGTTTTGACTTAAGGGCGTAAAAGCAGAGATAAACTTTAACGAAGCAGGGAAGACGCTTTCTTTTAGCTCATCTACAGACTCTAAGATAGATGCACTCAAAGACATACTTATCTCTAAACTTATCAAGCGTGGCATCGCTGGAAAGTCACTGGAAGAAGTGAAAACTGAGGGAATTTCGGGGGGGGTAATACTAAGATAATCTATAAAATTGTTGATAGTATTGAAAAATATGAGGCTAAAGAGATAGTCAAAGCCATTAAAGCATTAAAGTTAAAAGTAACACCATCTATACAAGGGGATGAAGTACGAGTATCTGGTAAGAAAATAGATGATTTACAGTCTGTAATAACTGAGGTAAAGAAACTTGATTTAAAAGCACCACTTGTGTTTGGAAATTTTAAATAATATGGTTGGGCAGGTTCACATAGGTAAATAATCATTAAATCAGTCTGTATGATGCAGATTTATTTCCAGAATAGAAGGAAAATAATTGGCTTACTTTATAACTAAATTAATTATTACAGCATGGTAGAGATTCAAATGATAGAGATAAAGATGGATTGGGTAATAGTATTATCAAACAATCTTTTTGGTTAAATACAAAATTTATGCAACAATTAATTAAGAAAAATTTCTAAGCAAAGGTTGCTGTATGCAAGTTAATATAGAAGTAAAAGAAATATTGACAAGAGTCATTTCTGTAGATGAAGCTATATCTGAAGTAGAAGATATGTATTTTAGAGAAGAAGTGGTATTAGATTATACAGATTTTGATGGTAATGTTAAAATAATTGATATTTCAAATTGAACATGTGCTAAATTTGACAAACCTCCTCTATTTATATATAATAAAACCAAGTTTATATAAAAGGAGTCCGTATGCAAACCATAGGCATTGGTGAACTTCAGAAAAATATGGGGATATTGACCCATCTTACTGAGGCACTTACTATCGTAGATAAGCGTAAAAATAAAGAGATAGCTATTGTTTATCCTATGCAGGGTCAACAAAAAAAGAGTGTAGTTGATGAGTTGGCAGGAAAGTTTAATAAATATGCAAAGAATGTAGATGTAAATAAACCCTTTGATCAAATTAAAGAAGAAGCAATGATGGAAGCAATGAAAGAGAAATATGATTTCCTTGATTGACACCAATGTTATTATTCGTTTTTTTGTCAAAGAAGATAGCAACCTTTATAGTAAGAGCATAGACATCATTGCGAAGATAGAAAAAAATGAATTAAAAGTAGAAATTCTAAGTGAAGTTATTATGGAAATTTTGTTTATAATGACAAAATACTATAAGGTACCACTCGGGGAGATTGTAAAAGATTTAAAGACTATTTTACGCCTAGAAGGTGTTGTTARTAAAAATAAATATATTTTAATTAATTCGTTAGATATGATGATTGAAAAAAATATAGATTATGTAGATGCTCTCATATGTTCAAAGAGTAAATTGCAAGGGTATGGCAAAATATCATTTGACAAAGATGTCATGACAAAATGTGAAAAATAAAATATTTTAAAATGATATAATGCACACATGAATACTAGGAAGGCAAAAAGTGGTAGAAAATTTAGTTGACTATAGCCAAATTATTCAAGACTGTTTTTGGGATTATAATGTAGATGAAAAAGATATTGCCAATATACTTCATTCTGATGACTTAAGAACAAAACAAAAACTATTTTCAAAAATAATATATAATTCTACAGATAAAGCAAGAACTTTACATCGGCTATTTGATAAAGAGACGCTAGCAAAACTTTTTTCTACATTTACCTCAAGCTACAATCAAAAATACATAGATAAGCATGTTTTGATTTTAAAAAACATACTATTAGGTGAAAAAAACCATATAGAAAGTTTAGCATGGAAAAAAAGATAGATTATAAGAAGCTTTATCTTTTACAAGATGAAGTGTTGGAAATAGTATTTGGCTTAGAAAATACTTTTTACTTGACAGGCGGAACAGCATTGCATCGTTTTTACTATAACTATAGATATTCTGATGATTTAGATTTTTTTTCTTATAATGATAATATATTTGGCGAATCTGTAAATGAAGTAATAGATGCACTAATAAAAAAAGACTATGATGTCAATCATACAGTGAAGACTAAAGATTTCCATAGAATAATGGTTGATGATTTGTTACAATTGGACTTTGTAAATGACAGGGTTCATCGTGAGGGYAAAAGTAAAATAATTAATGACATTAGAGTTGATAATAAGATAAATATCTTAGCCAATAAAGTAACTGCGATTATTGGTAGAGATGAGGAAAAGGACTTTTTTGATCTTTTTTGTTTGGCTCAACATGAATCATTTAATTGGGAAACTATTTTAAAGATAGCTAATGAAAAATCTGTTTTTGATAAAGAAACTTTAATCTATAGATTAGAATCTTTTCCACTTTTATGGTTGAGTAATATAAAAACAATAGAAGATATGAACATAAGCGATGAGATGATTAAGCAATTAACAAATGACATTTTATTAGGGTTAGATAATTCGTTAAACATAAAAAAGGAACAATAATGGCAAAAGACCACTATTTYGATATAACAGCAAAGCTAGACATGATGGAAATGAAAAATGCGATAGTTATGGCAGAAAAAGAGATAGCTACGCGTTTTGACTTTAAGGGTGTAAAAGCAGAGATAAACTTTAACGAAGCAGGGAAGACACTTTCTTTGAGTTCATCTACGGACTCTAAGATAGATGCACTCAAAGATATACTTATCTCTAAACTCATCAAGCGTGGCATCGCTGGAAAGTCACTGGAAGAGGTAAAAACGGAGGGTATATCTGGTGGCAACACAAAGGTGATTTACCGTATCGTAGATACCATAGACAAAGATGAAGCGAAGCAGATAGTAAAAGCCATAAAAGATTTGAAGGTGAAAGTAACTCCGTCCATACAAGGTGATGAAGTACGAGTATCTGGGAAAAAAATAGATGATTTACAAACCGTAATGGCTGAAGTGAAGAAGCTGGACTTAAAAGCGCCGCTTGTGTTTGGGAATTTTAAATAATAGATTGATTTTTGGATTACTGATTTGAGGTATTTTTAACGTGACTAGTCACGTGAGCTTTCTGCTGAAGAAAACCCAGTGTTAGCGTAGCAAAGATGAACTTTGTTCATTTTGCGTTCTATTTAACTACAGTGTCCACCGCCACAGCATCCACTTGAAGCTTGCGCTTGTTGAGGTGCTTTCATAGCAATGGCAAAATCATCACCGTTTTCACTAAGCTCAAAACCATGTTTACCACAGAACGCCTCATTCATATGACTTACTATACTTAGTGCTTCTATCATCGCATCATCTTTGTTCTCAAATGCGACATTGTTCACTAAATCACTTTTTTTGAAACATCCACATTCTTGGGCTATATTTATTGTTGACATTGTAATCCTTTAGATATAATTTTGTCTGATAATAGCTAGAGATACTTAAATAAACTTTAGTTCACATATAATGAGGACAAATTTACTCTTATTTTCTTAGTAATATCATAGAAAATACTGACAATTTGACATATTTTACATGCCTTTTGATTTTATACTTTATACTTAGAATATATAGGAGTAGCTATGAGAGAACTTCCCAAAATTTTCGGTGATGAGAGTGAAGACCTTGCCACACAGTTTTTAGAGCAGGAAGGTTTTATGATATTAGAACGTAACTATTTTGCCAGAAAATTAGGTGAGATCGATATTATTGCCCAAAAAGAAGAGGTACTACATTTCATAGAAGTCAAATCAGGTAAAGCTGATTTTGATCCAGTCTATAACCTTACAGCAGCAAAATTACGAAAAGTCATTAACTCGTCACACTACTATATGAAAAGTAAAAAACTTGATATGGCATTTTCCATAGATGCCTTGATTATACGTTATGATGAGGTAGAGTTTATAGAGAATGTTACGCTATAATCTTTGACAATATTTTTTCAAAGATGGCTAGATGAAACTTACAGATGCACAATTAGAACGATTCAATACTGACGGACTTCTTATATTGCCACAATTTGCAGATGCTAAACTATGTGAAATGATTACAGATATAGCGCTTGTACATCTGAAACATAAAATCCCTCCCATAGAAACAGAGTCTGAATATGTAGGTAAAAACAAAGAAGATAGAAAATGTATTTCTGATGCAAAAAGTGAGCAAGAGGACACACACCTAACTGTAAGACGACTACGACAGGTATATCATCGTGATATTGTTTTTAAGCAATGGATGGAAAATGAAAAAATACGTCCAGTCTTAAAGCAACTATTAGGAGAAGACCCTACTATAACTATAGCGCATCATAATTCCATCATGACAAAAATACCACACACTTCTACAGTAACCTCTTGGCATCAGGACTTTCGTTACTGGAATTTTGAAAATGACAATCTTGTAAGTATATGGCTTGCACTAGATGCAGAAGATGATGCAAATGGTGTCTTGGAGTTTATACCAGGAAGTCACAAGATGACATTTGAGGCGTCTCAGTTTGATGAAAAAGAGTATTTTTCTGATGAACTAGAAGTTAATCAGAATATTATCACTACAAAAGTAAGCTTTTCTATGAGAAAAGGGGATGTACTGCTGTTTCACTGTAAATTACTACACCGTGCCAACAAAAACAGTACAGATACACCTAAAATATCTTTTGTCTATACAGTGAAAGGGCATAGTAAYAAAACAATCGGGAACACACGCTCTTCAAAGTATGACGAGATAGTTTTAGATAGCAGTTCTACGCATAAATCGTAGAAAGTTGTGTTTTAACACACAAAAAAGTTGACAAAATAAAAAAGATAAGCTATAACAATAATTCTATTATAGAAATTATTGTATAATGACAAAATAAACATTTAAAGGAATAAATATGGCAAAATATGTAGATTTAACAAACGACAACTTTGATGCAACAATAGCAGAAGGTGTAACAATGGTAGACTTTTGGGCTCCATGGTGTGGACCTTGTAGAATGATTGCTCCCGTTATCGAAGAACTAGCTGAAGATTTTGACGGAAAAGCAACAATCTGTAAAGTAAACACAGATGAGCAACAAGAGATCGCTACAAAATACGGTATCAGATCTATCCCTGCGATTCTTTTCTTTAARGATGGTGAAATGGTTGACCAAATGGTAGGTGCAGCTTCTAAAGATGCATTTGCAGAAAAAATAAACGCACAACTGTAAGTTATACATTTAAAAGAGGGATTTCCCCCCTCTTTACTACACCTCTTTTACACTTTATTTAGATACAATCTCTTAAAATTTTTAACCAAGTATTATCACTGTATAATAAGTACTATTTGATTAAAAATTTTACTTTTTTAAAGGAATATCAAATGTTAGATTGTGCAATCATCGGTGGCGGACCTGCAGGACTTACGGCRGGACTCTATGCWACACGTGGTGGATTAAAAAATGTTTCTCTCTTTGAGATGGGAGTGCCTGGTGGTCAAATTACAAAAAGTTCTGAGATAGAGAATTACCCAGGTTTTTTTGATAGCACAAAAACGGGATTAGATTTTATGGATACCTGGCAGAAACAGTGTTTTAGTTTTGGCTTAAAACATGAGATGAAAAAAGTAGAATCCATTGCTAAAACAGGTGAATATTTTACTGTTTCACTTCAAGGTGGAGATACGGTTGAAGCAAAAACGGTGATAGTCTGCACCGGAGCTGTACCAAAACGTGCTGGCTTTAAGGGTGAAGATGAATTCTTTGGTAGAGGYGTGAGTACATGTGCCACATGTGACGGGTTCTTTTACAAAGATAAACCCGTTACAGTTTTAGGTGGTGGAGATACTGCACTAGAAGAAGCTTTCTTTCTTTCAAACATTTGTTCTGATGTGTATGTGGTTCATAGACGTGATGAGTTTAGAGCAGCGCCTCCAACGCTAGACAGGGCTATGAGAAAAGAGAATATTCATCTTATTACTGATTCAGTCATAGAAGATGCCACGGGTGATGCTATGGGGTTATCAGGTGTAGATATTAGAAATGTTAAAACAGATGAAATAACACACATGGATAACACAGGACTTTTTGTTTTTGTGGGGCAAGACGTAAAGAATGATGTACTTAAAGATGACAAAGGCTCATTCATTTGCGACATGAGCAGCTTAGATCAAGTAATTGTAGACTTGAAGATGAATACATCGATTGAAGGTCTTTTTGTCGCAGGAGATTTACGCATAGATGCTCCAAAACAAGTAGTCTCTGCAGCAGGAGATGGTTCTATCGCAGCATTACAAGTAATTTCATATATACAGGAGCAACAATAATGGCTAAAGTTGGTATAGTAGGTAGTACAGGTAGAGTGGGAAATCTTTTGATAGATTCTTTATTGCATGATGATATTTTACCTTTAAGTGCGGTACATGTATTTGATGAGTTAAAAAAAGATTTGCCTTCTGATATACTTGTAACCAACAGCATGAAAGTACTTTTAGAAAATTGTGACATCGTGATAGACTTTTCTGCTCCAGTGGCAACACAAGCACTTTGTGAGGCAGCACTAGAAAACCCTACGCCACTTGTGATTGCGACTACAGGATTTACGGAACATCAGAACAATCTCATGATGGAAGCATCTACACAAATGCCAGTACTCTATGCATCAAACATGTCTGCAGGTATAGCGTTACTTAAACAACTTGTAGAACAGGTATCACGTACTCTGCAAGACTTTGATATAGAGATAGTAGAACAGCATCATAAACATAAAGTAGATGCGCCTTCGGGTACGGCACTTACTTTAGGTGAGTTTGCTGCCAAAGGTAGAGGACTAGATCTTGATGCAGTACGCGTCAGTGGTCGTGATGGGCAGATAGGTGTGAGAACCAAAGATGAAATAGCAGTAATGGCATTGCGCGGAGGTGACATTGTGGGACGTCATACTGTAGGGTTTTATAATGATGGTGAGTTTTTAGAGCTTAACCATACGGCTACATCACGTGAGACTTTTTCAAAAGGTGCCATAAGAGCAGCAAAATGGTTAGTCAGCCAAGAGAGTGGGTTTTACTCTATTAATGACTGTTTAGGAATATAATATGTGTGCAATCGTTGGTGTATTTGGTGCTAAAAAAGCTTCAACAGTTGCGTATTATTCGCTTTTTTCTATGCAACATCGTGGTCAAGAGGCGACAGGAATCTCTGTCGCCAATGGCGAGAAGATAAAACTTTATAAAAAACGTGGGATGGTCGCAGATGTCTTTTCGCAAGCYACACTTGATAGCATGGAAGGGTCATGTGCAGTAGGACATAACCGTTATTCTACGGCAGGGAGTGAATCTGCTGGGGATGCGCAGCCCGTATTTGCTAAGTATAAACTAGGAGAAATCTCTGTAGTACACAATGGTAACCTTATCAATAAGCTTGAAGTCAGAAATGAGCTCATAGACAGAGGTGCGATTTTCCAAACAGATATGGACACAGAAAACATCATTCATCTCATCGCCAAATCTCAAAAAAACTCTTTGCATGACCGTATTAAAGATATGCTYACAAAGATAGAAGGCGCATATTGTTTAGCGATACAGAGTCGTACAAAAATGTTTGTTATACGTGACCGTTTTGGTATTCGACCTTTGAGTTTGGGAAAATTAAAAGATGGTGGCTACATCGTAGCTTCTGAGACCTGTGCTTTTGAACTTGTAGGCGCAGTATTTGTACGTGATGTAGAGCCAGGAGAGATGCTTATTTTTGAAAAAGGCAAAGAGCCGGTTTCTGAAATTATATTTGAAGCTGACTACCATCCTTGTGCATTTGAGTATATCTATTTTGCAAGACCAGACTCCATCATAGATGGTAAAAATGTYTATAAAATGCGTTTGGAGATGGGTAAAARATTGGCGAAAGAAACACCTGCAGATATAGACCTTGTCCTTCCTGTGCCAGATTCAGGTGTGGCAGCAGCCAAAGGTTACGCAGATGCTTTAGGTGTCCCTTTTGAAATGGGTATAGTACGTAACCATTACGTAGGGCGTACTTTTATAGAGCCTACACAAGAGATACGTGATCTTAAAGTAAAACTAAAACTCTCTCCTATAAAACATCTCATAGAGGGCAAAAGAGTAGCAATCATCGATGACTCTTTAGTGAGAGGAACAACGTCTAAACTGATTGTACGTATGCTTAAAGAGGCAGGTGCAAAAGAAGTGCATATGCGCATCGCTGCTCCTGAGATAAAGTTTCCCTGTCGTTATGGTATCGATACACCAACAAAAGATGAGTTGATCTCTACCAAGTTTACACCTGAAGAGATTGCTAAGAACATGGGTGCAGACTCTTTAGGTTTTCTTTCTTTAGAAGGTCTAAAAGAGTCACTCGGTGATGATAGAAGCTATTCTTTGGTCAGTTTTGATGGGAAGTATTTTGCTGGTGGTAATGCAGATAGCCCAGGGTGTTCTAGTAACTAAGAGATTTAGAGTGTCTTAGAGAGATAACACTCTAATCATTATTTTGTTGTTCTGCTTTCTTTTTCAGATATTCCAGACATTCCAAATCTTCTTGCAAGTTCTTGTTTGACTCTATCAGGCGAGATGTCACGGTAGCCTAGCCCTACAAGAGTGTGGTAGAGTAAGTCTGCAGATTCGTAGATGACCTGTTCATCACTTTCTTCATCTATGGCTACACAAACTTCATCCGCTTCTTCACGAATTTTACTCAGCATAAGTTCTTTGTCATCTAAGAGTTTCTTAGTCCATGACTTGGCTTCATCAGAAGCATTTTTACGTTCCAATATAGTATGGTAAAGTGTATCGACTACACCATAAATGGCATCGGTATTTATTTCTTTTTCCAAGATAATTTTATCTTGCATCACTGAAGTAAAAAAGCAACTTTTACGGCCTGTATGACAAGCCACACCATTTTGTTTTATTTTAAGTATAACAGTGTCTGCATCGCAGTCAAGAAGTATATCTTTGACTTCTTGAGTGTGGCTAGAGCTTTCACCTTTTTTCCAGATGCGTTGCTTACTTCTACTAAAATAGTGTGCATATGTAGTTTCTAAAGTAAGGTTGTATGCCTCTTCATTCATATATGCTAGCATAAGTATTTCATTGGTTTCATAATCTTGTGCTATTACAGGGATGAGGGGGTTTTTATTCCAGTTTATGGTCATGTGTAAATTTCTCCATGCGTAAGGTGCGTTAGCACCCTATGAGATTATTCTGCAGTAACAGTTGCAGCTTTTTGTCCTCTTCCTTTAGCATCCACCCATATATTAGGTACTACTCCACCAGGAGTTAGGAATATTTGAGCATTTGTATTTACTTTCAATGCCTCATTAAATTTCGCTTGTGTTTTGATTTGTTCAAGCTCAAGAAGTTCACGGGTAAGTGAACTAGAGATGAGTGTGTTCGCTTTTGCTTGTTCCTCTGCCTCAATACGAATCTTGTCAGCTTCACCCTGTGCTTCGATACGGTTTTTCTCAGCTTGACCACGTGCAATCTCTGCTGCTTTTTGTGCATGTTGTTTTGCTTTTTCTTTCTCTTGCTCTGCGATGGTTACATCTTGCTTTGCTGCTTGCACTTCTTCTATCTTCTCTTTAATTTTTGGGGGAAGTACGATGTTTCTAAGTTCTACCGATGAGAGTATTACAGGCTTGTTAGGGAGTGCATCTACTTTTTCTGTTACTTTAGTCTGGATAGCAGTTGCAATGGTATTTCTCATTTCAGGAAGTTGTTCAGCTGTATATTGACCGACAACATCACGTACTACTTCTCTCACTTTAGAGTTAATAATTTTTTCTTCCCAGCTTGATCCCCATTTAGCGATGGTTGCTGGTGCTGACTCTGCTTTTAGAGAGTATTGAACAGCAAGGTCTATATTTACTGTAAGTCCACGTCTATCTAGAACAGGGATGGCTTTATTTTTACGTAAGCCTCCTTCAAATCCTTTATATCTATCCCCTAATGCAGGTGATGCATCATTGGTGTAGGTGATGAGTCTGACACGCGTATTGACAGGAATCACTTTTTGTAATACAGGAATGAAAAAGTGAAGACCAGGATAAAGTGGTTCTGATTGGAATTTACCCGTGGTTACTTTTATGCCTACTTCACCTGAATTGATAATAGTATATGGTTTGAGTAAAAATAATGCTAAAAAAATAGCACCCACAATAATTAGCCAAGTTGGTAATCCTTTTGGCATATTATTAAGTGGGTTTTCAAAGTTCTTACCTCCACCATTTCCACCGCTGTTGTTGTTTCCGCTTGGTTTTTTCTTTTTAAAATAATCGTTCATATCTGTTGGCATATTCTATCCTTAGTTTATATAGGTTAAATGTTGGATGTAGTCAGGGTTTTTTCCCGCAACTACATCAAAATAGGCTGTTTGTAATTTCTCTGTAATCGGTCCACGACTTCCTGCCCCTATGATACGAGCATCTACCTCACGTACTGGGGTAACTTCTGCGGCAGTTCCTGTAAGGAAACACTCATCACAGATGTAAATCTCTTCTCTAGTGATACGGCGACGTATCACTTCAATACCCATGTCTGTAGCCAAATCGATGACTGTTTGCTGGGTGATGGACTCCAGTGTGTTGTCTGATGGCGGAGAGATAAGTTTCCCATCTCTTACCATAAAAAAACATGCACCTGATGCTTCGGCAATGTACCCTTGGTCATCACGTAAAAGTGCTTCATCATAACCGGCTTCAACTGCTTCAAATTTTGCCATTTGGCTGTTAAGGTAATTGGCAACAGCTTTGGCTTTACCCATACCAGAAGTGTTTGGTGTTCTTGTCATAGATGATATTTTAAGGCGTATGCCTTTTGTAAGACCCTCTTCACCAAGATATGCTCCCCATTTCCATGCAGAGATCGAAACGTTCACCGGACAATCTTTATGATAAAGACCCATAACACCATACCCCAGGTATACAAGTGGTCGAATGTACGCACCGTCAAAAAGTTCATTTTCTTGTAAAAGTTTCACTTGTGCAGTGTTAAGTTCTTCTGCTGTATAAGGTACATCCATCAGAGTCATCTTAGATGAATTGAGAAGCCTTTGGGTATGTTCTTGTAGTTTAAAAATGGCACATCTGCCATCTACAGTTTTGTAGGCTTTTGTACCTTCGATGGCACCGTTACCATAGTGTAATGTATGGGTCAGAACGTGTACCTTGGCTTCATCCCAAGGCGTAAGTTTTCCATCCATCCATATATATTTTGCTTTATCCATTCAATGCTTGCTCCGCGACAGACTTTTTTAATAAGCCCATAAAAATTAATGGATTATTTTAGCTAAAAAGCTGTTAATAGTTGATTATAGGATAAAATATAAAAAATATTAAGGATAAGACCTATGGGTAAAGTCTATTTAACAGGAGCAGGGCCTGGCGATGTGGAACTGCTGACACTTAAAGCCTTGCGTTTGATTCGACAGGCAGATGTGCTTATTTACGATAGACTTGTTAATGTTGAGATGCTTAAAGAAGTGAAAGAGGGCTGTGAGTGTATTTATGTGGGAAAAGAGAACAAACATCATGTTTTACCTCAAAATGAAATTAATGCACTCTTGTATGAGAAGGCATCAAAAAACGATATTGTTGTACGTTTAAAGGGCGGCGATTCTGTCGTGTTTGGGCGTGGAGGCGAAGAAGCACTTTATCTGGCAAGTCGTGGCGTTGCATTTGCATTTATACCAGGGATTACCTCGGCTATCGCTGTACCTGAGATGGCAAACATTCCCATCACACATCGGGGAAAATCAGTTTCTTTTCGCGTAGTGACAGGCTATGAAGCACCAGAGAAAGGGTATGCTCARCTTGACTGGGAAACGTTTAAGCAAGATGAAACTATTATTTTTTTGATGGGTTTGCATCAGCTAAAAAATATCTGTGTACAACTCATGCGTATTGGTAAACCCGACGCATACCCCATCGCTGTTATAAGTAGAGGGACACTACTCGATGAAAAAGTGATTATTTCTACTTTAGGAAATATTTAYGAAGAAGCTAAAGATTTACCTACGCCTGTACTAATCGTTGTGGGTAGGGTGATTGAGGTGAGAGAAGCGCTCATGAAAGGGTTGTAATGGCATATTTTCCGATATATATGGATATGAGTAATTTGAAAATCCTTCTTATAGGTGGTTCCTATATTGCTATAGAAAAACTTGAAAAGTTACTTGTTTTTACAAAAGAGATAACRGTTATCTCTTTAAGAGTAGAAAAGGGCATGCAAGAACTTGTGGATACACATCAGCTAAAGCTTTACGAAAGAGCTTATGTGGTTGGAGACATTAAAGGTTTTGATATGGTTATTGTGGCGACAGATACCGTAAATTTGCACAAGGCAATCTATGACGAGTGTAGAGACTCTCGGGTACTTGTCAATTCAGTAGACGATACAGCTTATTGTGATTTTATCTTCCCTTCATTTGTCCAAAAAGGAGATTTGACGATAGCCATATCTACTGGAGGTGCTTCACCTGCTTTTGCAAAGAAGATGCGTCAACATTTTGAAAAAGTCATCCCAAATTCGGTGGGTTCATTTTTAGAAAAGATGAAAGGTTTACGTACAACTATGCCAAAAGGTAAAAAACGTATGAAGTATTTTGAATCTATGGTTGAAACATATTTTTTAAAACATTTTAAATAAAAAATATTTAAGTATAGATAGCATTATTTAGYAAGATAAAAATGTGACGAATATACACAAAATGAAAAAATCTCAAGAATGCTATAATCGCTTTAACCTTTACTTAAATATACAAAGACTAAATTGCAGTATAAGGTTTTTAATATAGACAGAGACAAAGATTTTTTAGTTTTTTCTTTGCGCTATAATAGAATTAAGATGTAATAATAAAAGGTAGAGATACATTACCATATTACACACTTATCGGGTTTTAAAATGTTCGCATATTCTTATTCATGAGGGTATGTGTCTATTTTAGATAGGATGCTTTTAAGCTTATATGCTTGAAGTCAAATTTTATTGTTTGATTACATTATATTAAGGAGAATCGAATATGTCAAAGAAAATAACAGTTGGTCCGGTAGGTTATATGCCGCAATCAGCACCATCTATGGGGGTAGAGCTTTCACCCGAAGGTGAAGCACTACTTTATGGAAATGTCGTAAGTGAAGACGAGGCAATGAGAGATGCTGCAAAAGCAATGCTAACAATGAAGAATCCAACGATTTTCCCTGGCCCACAAGTATTATGGGATTGGAGAGATGACGTTGCAGACAAATCAGCAGCTATTTTAGAGTTGGCATCAGAGATACCAGGTTGTAAAATTATTCCTATGCCAGATTATAGACCTAAATATCCAAAAATTGATGTGAAGGCAGAAATTAATCCGAATCACCCTAACTTGACAATTTTAGATAATAAAATTAAAGCTTGTATTTTCATTGGTGTACACTGTCATTATGCAAACCTTTCTTTAAGAATGATTAGAGCAGGTACTGATTGTTATACGATTGCTATGTGTGCAATGATGGGTCACGAAGAAGCAATGGCATCTATTAGAGATGTGCATGCATCGGATATTCTAAGATTTAGAGATGTTCTAGTAGAAGTTAGAAAAGAACTAGGTATCGAACATACAGCAACAATGCCACCACAAAATCCATCTTTACCAGATGAAGATTGGGGTTCACTTACACCTGCGGATTATGGCGAGTATAGAAGTCTCATCATGAGTAGAAAAGGTGAACACGTAGCAGACGTTGAATAAGATATAGGAGAAATATATGAGTTTAAATAAAAAATTAGTAGATATGGACTACCTCTTAAATGAGGCTCCAAGAGAAAAGCATTTTATTACTGGTGCGCAAGCAATGTCTGAAGCTGTAAAAAGAGCAAGTGTTGATATGGCAATTGCCTATCCTATTACTCCACAGTCAGAAGTTATGCACCTTGTTGGTGATATYTTYGCACAAGGTCAYATTAAAGAGTACTACAGAGCAGAAGAAGAGCTTGGTACAATGTCTGCAATCGCAGGTGCWGCTAGAGCAGGTGTRCGTTTGTTTACAGCAACATCAGGACCAGGACTTCTAAGAGGACTTGAAGCAATCGTTTCATGGCCAGGACACAGAGTACCATGTGTACTAGGCGTACTGACTCGTGTTATTAATGCACCTCTTTCAATCCAACCAGATAACATCGAGATGGCATACCTTATGCACTCAGGTATTGTTATGTTGCATGCTGAAAATCAGCAAGATACATTTGACATGACATTGGCTGCATTTGCAATTACTGAAAAAGTAGATGTATATATTCCTGTATCTGTTTCAACAGAAGGTTTCTTTGTAACACATGCAAAAGGTTACGTTGAAATGATGTCTGAAGAATTAGCATTCCTAGAAAACGATCCTTACCATGCACCAGTTCCAGCAATGGATAACGAAGTGCCACCGGCAAGAATCCAAAGAGATGCGCCTGTACAAAAATCAAACTTTATGTCTTACTTGATTCACTCAGTATGGCAACAAGAGATTTGGGATTCAAACTCAAGAGCAATGAAGTACATCTACCAATACCTTGGTGGACCACTTGAAGTACAAAATCCAGGTTCTGACGTAATGCTTGTTGCCTCAGGCTGTGCAGCTGCACAAGCTAGAGAAGCAAACAGATATGCTCAAGAAGAAGGGTTAAGTGTTGGTTTTGTTAAAGTAAGAGCTATTAGACCATGGCCAAAAGCAGAAATCAGAGAAGCACTTAAAGGTTCAAAAGCAATTATCGTTCCTGAGCACAACATAATCGGATGGTTATGTAAAGAAGTTCAAGCATCTATACCTAACAGTGCAGATGTTATAGAGGGACCAAGAGTATATGGTGGTATGACATTACCAGTTGAATTGATCATGACAGAGATATATGACGCTCTTGGCATGAAATCAGAAACATTACAAGCATAAAAGGATAGAAAATGAGTTTAAGATATATGATCCCAGCATCAAAATTTAAGAAATATTTACCAAAAGATTATGTCGAGTTGGTAGATTACGGCCCATTTGGTAAAGACTACTCTGAAGTAGGCGTTAAAAACATGGGTACATTTAAAGAGTTAGTTGAAGAGCACCCAATGTGTTCTGGTTGTTGGATGGCTTATTACATTAAGATCATCTTTGCAGCACTTCCAAACCCTGAAAACACTGTAACAATCGGTACAGCTGGATGTGGTAGACTTGCTATTTCACAAGCGGCTGTTCCATTTGTATATGGTAACTACGGTGACCAAAATGCWATGGCATCTGGTATGACTCGTGCATTTAGATTGAGATTCCCAGACATTCAAAAAGATGTTATYACAATCGCCGGTGACGGTGGTATGATGGATATCGGTTTCTCTATGACTATGCATGCTTGGTTTAGACGTGAAAAATTTACGACTATCATGCTAGACAATGAAGTGTATGGAAACACAGGTGGACAAGAGTCTGGTATGAGTATCGAAGGTGCTGTACTTAAAATGTCTCCAAAAGGTAAAAACTTTGGTAAGATGCCTGCAATGCAACTAGCGATCACTGCTGGATGTGTGTATGTTGTTAAAATGTCACCGACAAACATTAACAAATCTGCYAARGCAATAAGAAGAGCAATCTTCGCAGCTAGAAAACTTGGACCAACATTCATCCATGTATACACATCGTGTAACATTGAGTATTCTATTCCAACTCCTGATGTATTTAGAGATGCTAAAGAGATGGAAAAAGGTCGTTTTGCTTTTGAAGAATTTATGACACCTGAAGCGAAAGATTTATTCGCTATAGTTGAATCTAAAAAGAAAAGAGAGGTAAGTTAATATGGCAGCAGATAAAAAAAGATATAACATGCGTATCTCAGGACTTGGTGGACAAGGGGTTGTTACCTCTGCCCACATCCTTGGATCATGTATGGACAATGCAGGTAAATATGCTTCTTTGGTACCATTTTTTGGTTCTGAAAAAAGAATGGCACCAGTTGAAGCGTACGTAAGAGCATCTTCTGAGCCTATCTATGAAGTGGGTGAAGTGGTTTACCCTGATATTATTTTGATTTACCATTCACAAGTTGTAACACATGGTAAGTCATACACAATGCCTTTCTATACAGGTTTAAAGAAAAATTCTTTGGTTATTATCAATACTGCTCATGATGTACTTGAGCCAGAAGATATGGAAGTACTTAGAAATCTTAATGCTAAAGTAGTTCAATTTGATGCAACAGAATTGGCACTTAAAATTGCTGGTACTGAGCTTGCAACTAACATGTCTATGATGGGTATGTTACTTGGATTGACTCAACTTTGTACTGAAGAACATATTGAAGCAGCGGTTAGAGAAAGATTCTTAGGTAATTCATTTGTTGCTTCAGGTGGTACAGCATCACTTGACTCAGCTATAGAGAAAAAGTTTAAGAAAAAAGAAGATCTTCTTGCGAAGAACATGGAAGTAATTAATGCAACTTTCGAGATGGCTAGTACTATTAACTTAGATGATGGCGAACTTATAACACACTTAACAGTATAAAAAGGAAATAAATAATGTATTATGTAGCAAAAGTAAATTCAGAAATGTGTTCAACATACAAGTGTAACATGTGTACACTTTATTGCCCAGAGGCAAATACCTTGATGTATGATAAAGAAAAGAAACACGGTAACGATCATGGTACTTCATGGGTTGATGAAGACAGATGTAAAGGTTGTGCAATTTGTGTATACGTATGTTCTGATCTTCTTGAAAGAAACTGTATCGAAATGGCGATGGTATCTACGGAAGACTAGTAAACTTTTATCTTTGGGGATATTCTCCCCAGATAAGAATTTAATCACTCTTTCCTTGTATAAGGAAGAGGAATCACTGTTCTGCCATGCGTATAAAAATCATCCTTCATTTTTTTATTTAATGAGGGCTAATTTTTATACGCATGGTATGACAGTATTACAAGTAATATTTAGGAGAAAAAATGGCTAATTTAGGCCCAGCTTATTATGCACCGTACCCGGTTGCAGTCTATGATGGTTTATTAACACCACCAGAAGGCAAAGCAATATTATTAACTGATGTGGTTGATGAAGAAGTAGCAATGAGAGAAATTGCTAGAGTGATGTTAACAAGTGAAAATGCTACAATCTTCCCAGGACCACAGGTACTGTACGCTTGGAATGATGAAGCTAAGAAAAAAGCAACACTTATTAAAGAGATGGCGGAAGTTTTGAATGCTAAAATGATACCTATGTATGATTATAGACCAAAATATCCTAAGATTGATCCAGAAGTTGAGATTAATCCTAACCATCCAAATTTAACAATATGGCATAATGACATTAAGGCATGTATCTTTATTGGTGTACATTGTCACTATGCAAATGTTGCATTAAAAATGATTAGATGTGAAACAGACTGTTACACAGCAGCTATCTGTGGACTTTCAGGACACGAAGATGCTATGGCTACCATTAGGGACCAGCATACTGAAGAGTTGGCAAAGTTCATCAAAATTGCTAAAGAAGTTAAGCAAGAACTTTCAAAATAGAGCTTAGGAGGTTACTATGACTGTAAAAAATCAAGAAGTGGCAGAAAAAAACTGGTCAGGTCAAACAATGGTTTCGACTGACTATTTACTTTTCGAGGCCCCAAGAACAAAACACTTTATGACAGGTTCAGAAGTGCTTAAAGAAGCGATGAAAAGATGTACGGTAGATGCTTCGGTATCTTACCCTATTACACCTCAGTCAGAAGCAGCRCACCTTATTGGTGAGCTATGGGCAGAGGGATATATAGGTGTATACTTTAGAGGTGAAAACGAATTTGGTGTTATGTCTGAAGTTGCCGGTTGTGCAATGGCAGGTGCTAGAACAGTAACAACAACTTCAGGACCAGGAACACTAAGAGCAATGGAAAACTTTCCAATGTGGTCAGGTACAAGAATACCTGTACAACTATGTTTAATGGCAAGAGGTATTAACTCACCACTTACTATTCAGCCAGATAACTTGGAAGTTACATTTATGCTTGAGACAGGTTGTATGATTTGGTATGCAGAAAATGTTCAAGAATTATTTGACATGAGTATCGCAGCGTTTACAGTGGCTGAAATGCCAGATGTTCACGTACCAATCGTGACTGTGGTTGATGGTTTCTTTGTATCACATACAAGAGAAGCAGTTATGCTTCCAGATGATGATATAGCGTTAAGACGTTATGACCCATATGCAGCACCACTACCTCCAATAGATTCAGAGATGCCTCCAGGTAGATTTTTAAGAGATCCATTTGTTATGAAATCTAACTACATCTCTTATGCAACACATGCCTCTTGGCAGTGGGAAGTTAGATCAGCAGTAGAAAGATCAAGACCATATGCTGAACACTWTTTAAAAGGTTTAATACATACAACTGGTGATGCTGATGCAGAGATTGTATTTGTTACTTGTGGTACTGCCTCACACCAAGCTAAAGAAGCAAATAGAGAACTTACAAAACTTGGGATTAAGTCAAAAGTTCTTAAATTAAGAACGATAAGACCATTCCCACATAAAGAACTCCTTGAAGCTACAAAAAGTGCAAAACACATTTTTGTTCCTGAGTTCAATGTTGTTGGTTGGTTGGATAAAGAAGTGGCAACATCACTTTATGGTAAGTGTGATGCGCAAATCGTTGGAAGACCTAGAGTTGCTGGTGGTATGAGTATGCCTGTTGAAGCTATACTTAAAGAAGTATTAGAACACGTTAACGTAGAGAAAGGGGCATAGAATGTCAGTTGATATTTACAAAATAAATCCAGAGTTTAGAGACATTATGCCTCAAGAGATCATCGATCTCGAGGATAATGCAACTTGGGCTGGCCAAAGCGTTGAAAAACGTGGAATTAATGACCTTACAGATAAAAAAGAGATTCTAGAAGAACACTCTTTATGTGCAGGTTGTCCAGAAGCAGCAGCATTGAGATACATTCTTGCTGCACTTCCTACGCCAGAAGAGACAATCATTGTTAACTCAACTGGTTGTACTTCATTGATGTTTCCACATATTGCACTACATACTGTGCACTCACTATTTGGTAACCAAAATGCAGTTGCATCAGGTATCAAAAGAGTTTTAGAGTGGAGATTCCCAGATAAAGTTAAAGATGTTGTTGTTCTTGCTGGTGATGGTGCTACTATCGATATCGGTCTTGACTATACTTTACAGTCATTCTTTAGACAAGAAAAAATYACGACTATYTGTTTTGAYAACGAAGTATATGCAAACACAGGTGGACAAGAGTCTGGTTCAACACCAAAAGGTCAAGTATTTAAAATGGCTCCTAAAGGAAAAGTTTTTGAAAAAGTACCTATGTGGGAACTTGCRGTAACTTCAGGATGTCAATATTCTGTTAAACTTACAGCATCTGCACCTAAAAAAGTTGCAAAAGTACTTAGAGAAGCGATTTTGATCGCAAGAGAACTTGGACCAACATATATCCACCTTTACACTCCTTGTATTCTTGAAATTGGTCTTGCAGCCAATGAAGGTCTATGGGAAATGAAAGAGCAAGATAAAGACAGATTTACTGACTTTAAATATATTACTCCAGAAGCTGAAGCATACTTAAAAGAATGTAAGAAGAAAGGACTTGTATAATGGCAAAAGATTCGATTAAAATAAGAATGCCTGCTCTAGGCGGGCAAGGTGCGGTTACAGCAGCTCATATTGCTGCTACTGCGGCTGATACTGAAGGTTACTATGCAGTTTCAAATCCATTTTTTGGTGCTGAAAAAAGAATGGCACCTTCTGAGAGTTATACAAGAATAGGTACAGTACCTATCTACGATAGAGGGGAAGTTATTTATCCTGATATCGTTATGATATACCACCCACAAGTTATTACTATGGGTAAATCATATACTATGCCTTTTTACGCAGGTATTAAAGAAAATGGTCTTGTAATCATCAACAGTGATATTGATCTTTTAACKGATGTTGATAGAAAATTTTTAGAGTCTAAAAATGTTAAAGTTTTAACAAGAGATTTTACAAAGTTTGCTATCGAAATCGCAGGAACTGAACTTGCAACAAACATGGCAATGCTAGGTGCACTCTTTGGTGCGCTTGGTAACTTTAGTAAAGAAGCTATTGAAGAAGGAATCAAAGATAGATTCCTTAAGAAATATGTTGCTTCTGGTGGTACTGCATCACTTGACTCAGTTATCGAGAAAAAGTTTAAGAAAAAAAGAGATTTGATTCAAAAAAACCTTGAAACTGCATCTGCTGCATATGATTTGACAGCTGAGTGGGCTAAAGAAGTTGGTCTTGAGCAAATGCTTGAAACMATGGAACCTGTTAGCGCGTAATAATGACTGTGCTTCGGCACAGACATTAGTACATAAATACTATAAAAACATATCACGTTGTGTTTTTCTAGCATTTAACTCTTTTATGCAAACATCCCCAATATTTAAGGTATAAGTATGATTTCCTCTTTTGTAATCACAGGATTTTTAGGTGTTGGTAAAACAACTATGCTTACAAATAGCGTCAAACAATATTTTCCAGATAAAAAAATWGCTATWGTSGTRAATGAATTTGGTGACATTGGAGTAGACAGCAAGATACTTACCAATGTRTAYAGTGAAGTACTTGAAATCTCAGAAGGTTGTATTTGTTGTCARCTTGCAGAAGAGTTTGAGAGTGGTGTTGCTGARATTATTGAAAAATATAATCCTGAAATCATATTTGTAGAGACTTCTGGTGCTTCTGAACCTTTCCCGATATTTTTATCGTTACAAAACCTAGGTATACAGGTCGATGGCATTATATGTGTGGTAGACAGCAAAAACTTTGATGCGTATAAAGATAATTCTACTGCAAAGTATCAACTTGGCGGCTCTAACATTATCGTGATGAATAAGACTGATTTGATCAGTGAAGATGAAGCMARTRMTGTYGAAWCTGAGATACGTGYAGTAAAAGAAAAGTATAATATTAAAAACACGATGACAGGTAAGCCTATATTCAAAAATTATGTTCTACATAGGGCAGAGCAAGGCTTGGTTAATAAAGAAGTGTTTGAAGGTATATATAGGGTCGAGGAAGTCATTAAATTTGCTGAAGACTATAAACACCTCGATCATACGATAAAAGACTCCTTGACTCAGAAGGTCGCATATTTAAAAGAAGATATTGTATTTCAAGATGTTGACGATATATTGGAAAATCTCCCTGAAAACATTTATAGGGTTAAAGGTGTGGTAAGGGTAACAGATGTACCTAATGCTATTTTTATCAATTACTCATTTGGTGATGTTTCGTTTGAGGAGTTGGTAGATTATARAGATAAGTCATTGCTGATATTTATAGGTGAAAATATAGAGAAAGATGTGATAGAGTTGTGTGATAAGTCTGATATTTTAAATRTACCGAAGTTTACAATTAARAAGTAATAGAGATTTTCTGTGAAGGTAGGGAGTNCAAAATTTTGACTCCTTTGTGTATGGTTACTATGAACAGTGTCCACCACCACAACATCCGCCACCTTGACCATCGTTCATTTTGATTACAAACTCATTTTCAGTCATTTTGTGTGCTGAGAAGTAATGTTTACTACAAAACTCTTCATTCATAAGTTCTGTGATAGCTTCAGTATAAAGAAGTGCTTCATCTCTACTTTCAAATGATTTCTCTTTTTGATACTCGCTTTTTTTGAAACAACCACATTCTTTTTCAACTTCTACTTTAAACATATAACATCCTTGTATTATTAATTAGTAATGGATAATAGCGATTAGAGCTTAAAGAGATATTAAAGCTAATAGTCATCCTCTTCATCTTCAAAATCTGCACGCACAACACTTCTAAGAATAATTTCATCACCCATATCTTCTGCTTCAAAATAATGTGTGTGACAGAACTCTTGGTTCATACGACACTCCATTACTTTGGCTTTCATTTGTGCATCTGCTTTGTCTTTATAGGTTAAGTTATTTTCAAATGAAGATTTCTTAAAACAGTTACATTCATTTTCAATATGTACTTTATACATTTTTTCTTTTTCCATTATTACTCCAGTTCTTTAATTACGATAAATTCACCATATTCATAAGAGTATACTTTTTTCGCCTCTTTATCTATGATAATGGGTCTTATCCATTCATTTAATATGAAGGGTTGGGCTAGTGAGTTTTCAACTGCTTTACCAACCTTTTCTAGTGGTGCTTCCATAAATGTAAGAAGTCTAACAGGTTCATGGTATGCTTCACCTTCTGAAATGACACTTTGTGTTGGAAGACCAATTTTTAAGTCACTATAGTTTCCATTGTAAACACCAACTTTGGCAACTATGTTATGGTAGACTTTTGAACCAGCTCCATAAATACTATTATCAACTGTAGAGAAATAATGTGTTAAGTTAATCCACTCACCGACTATTAATGGACCATCAAATATTCGTGTTAGTATATCAGCATTATCGTTGTCTATTCGCCAGTCATATGAGTGCATAAACAGTCTATTTTCAAGGTTTAGATGTTTTGTTGTATCTCTTGGACCTGCAAAGACTCCGATATTCCTAGACAAGCCCCACTCTGGTCTTGGTTCAGACCAGTCCATTGTTTTAATAAAAATATCATTTTGTGTTTGAGTATTTGGTAAAACTTTTATTCTCTCTTCTCTTGAAGCATAAGATGCTTTTTTGAAATCATCCATTACTTTTTTAAATGTTTCAGAATCTTTATCTTTAAGAATATGTGTATCATGATATGTTATCTCATCTGTAGTAGTGTTGTGTAGAGCAGGTATAAAGGTAACATTATCAGGTATCTTTAGTCCCTTATTGTTTAGTTTTTCACGCACTTCTTTTTTGTTTGCAATCATACAAAGGGCTCTGGCATTAGGTAAAGAAATATTTCCGCCACAAGCACCACAGTCTAAGGCAGATTCAAAAGGGTTATTATCAGAGACACTACCATGTGCTATGATAGTTACAAACTGAGGAAAATCTTTAACTAGACCTATCATTTTGAGTAAGTTATCGATATACATAACTTGCTCCTCTAAAGTAAATCCAACTCGGCTAAGTTTCTCTTTTTGTTCTTCATAATCTTCATTATTGATGTGGTAGGCATGCCTAAGGTTTTCAATCATTTTGTTGGAAACTTCAATGCYGAGTGTTTTGTTAAATACTAAATGTTCCCACAATGCATCAATCTCCTCATCATTAAGCACATCATCTGATTGTGTTACGAGTACCTCATTAATAATATTAATATGAAGTTTTTTAACATATTTTTCTATTTCATCACTGCTTAGTTTGTCTAGTGTAAAGGTAGTTTTAGGCTTCTTAGCTTTAAGTTTACCAAATATTTTTGCAGTTTTTTCTGGAAAAAATGTCTTTCCAAAAAGTTTAAGACCAAACATCCAACCAATGGCTTCTACCATGATATAAGGAGTATAAGGATTATTTTTCAAGTCTGTTAAAACTTTTTTGGTCGTTTTGGCAAAATTACTTTTACTGTTATACTCTTCGTGGTCTTCAATGGGTATTTCAAAAACAATATTTTTAGGTTTAATGACTGCAGGAGCTAAAGCGAGGGTATTGGGTTTGTCAAATTCTACAAAAGAAATAGGTAGACCAAGGAAACCACCTGCACCATAGGTATCGTAGGGACCTGAAGCTTCTATTTCTCTACGGATAACTTCTGAACGTACATCCAAACAAAAAATAGCTGAGGATAGAGGTTTCTCATTATAAACATGTTGGGTAGTAAACTCATCTACATACTGCGTGATATAAGTGTCTTCTAAAGACTTTAGCCAAAGGTRACCTTCTTCTTTTTTAAGAAGATCAGCAAAGTTTGAAAACTCGATAAGTGACATTTTTAAGGCTGGTAAGGCTTTTTTTGCCAGTTGAACACGTAGAGAATTTAGATTGATTTCATCCTTGACATAGGCATCTAAAATTTCATCATACTCTTTATGTTCTTCCATTAAGTCATTGTATGTACCTGTAAGTTTACCTTTTGCTTGTAAGAATTTTAGAATGGTATAAGCATAATTTTCTTTAATATAGGCATCAAGTATACCAAAGTTATTGATGACTTCTCCTCCTATATATTTGAGCTCAAAATGTAGTCTGATTGCCATATAATCCATGAGTGACGAAGGGTGCTTTTGTTGACTATAGTAGTCGGGGTCTTCAGACCGATACTTAATAAACCCAGCCCAACCATGAAGTTTAAGGATGTGTGTTAAGAAATATTTTTCGACATCTTTAATTTTGAGTTTGGYTAAAAGTTTTTCTACATAACTTAAAGAGTCACCCTCATGGTCAATATCTTCATAGAGTTTAAATACACCAAACATTCCTAGGTCTCTATCTGACATACTAAGGGTAGTTTGTTCTTGGTCAAGAAAACGTGAGATAAACTCTATAACATCTTTTTCTATAAGTTCTTTTTCRCTGGTAYCAAAGAGGGCATCATGAATTTCATAAAAGGTCATGTGGGTAGTAAGTTTTTCAACCCATGCTTCTTTATTCATGTAGAGGGAGTTTTCTTCTAAATAGGCATGAAGATCTTCGTCTATCTCATTTATTTTTAACTCTTGATAAGACCTTAATCCATTCCATTTTGGACTTATCTCTAACATAAAAGTTTTGGCTTCATTGGAAAATGCTTCTAAATTATGTTCTTTTAAAGGTCTTATTAGGTTTTCCTCTAAAGCTTCTGAACTAATTTTACCTTCATTATAAAGGTTAATATAGTAGTCAGGATCCATATATACTTTACCACCAAAGATACTTTGGGCTTTATCTAGAGCTTCTTTGAAGTTAAGATGCTCAAAACCTTTGAGTGGGTTATGTGCAATAAAAGAACCTATGGGCCAATAATGTGGCACCGTGTCTTTAACAGCATTTAATTTTTCTAAAATACTCATGATAGAACCTCCTGAAACCCTAGAACACTGAGGATTAATAATATGACAAACATTGCATAGTGTATGGCTTTTTCTTTTTTGGACAGGTCAACGTAATGTACATTGTCGTTAGGTTTCCCAAAGACCGTTTTTGCCATAACTCTCATAGCAATAAGGAAGTTTCCAAAAAATATGACTAGCACAATAAGGTACCATAGTGGACTTGTCTCTGAAGAGAGTATGGCATTAAAAAATAATAGGGCATTTGGAAATGGTGGGTAAAGTGCCAAAGAGGTTAAATAAATGGTCAAGAAAAACCCAGCGTAAGGGGTAACAAGGGTAATTCCTGTAACAGACTGATAGTTAGCACTTCCATACTGTCGTTCATAGTATTTTCCCATAAGGTAAAGACCAACTAAGGTAAAGAGTAAAGAGATACCATACAAAATACTAGCTTTGAGCTCAAACATAAGGAGCATAGGTGCATTAAAGAATAAGATATAGTAGCTTAGTTTATAGAGATTAGTTGTTTTATTCGCTTTGTAAAGCGAAACTAAAGAAGCTATAAATACAACAATCACAACGACTATAGATACCTCTTGGCTCTTAAGTGTTAAAAGTGTCATCCCACAAACAATTAAAAAGGCAGAGAGAAAAAATATTTTCTCATAAGATAATTTTTTGTCCTTTTCTAAATAAAGATAATATGGTAATCCTGAAAATAAAAACAGTAAAATAAAATTTGTTAACATGCTTTCCCCCTCTTTAAAATATTTTAAAATATTTGACATACATATCTGAGATGTAGCCTTCTTTTGCCAGAAACTTGTAGGATCGCCATTTTACTTTGTTAGGTTTATGCTSACCTAYAGGAAYATTTACATAATGTTGTTTGTAAGTAAAAAGCCAACCAATAACCAAAATAAGAGCTAACATAAAGATGGACATACCAGAGGTTACATTCATGGTAGCTGCTTCAAAGAATCGTAYACCATGCTCRCCATACAAGAAATGCTCAAGAGATAAGCCYACAAATTCATAGGTAAAAAAGACAATAATGAAAGAACTTATCAAGGTAAGAATAATCTTAGGCGAGTTTGCCTTGGAAACTTCAAAGAATGATAAAAAGAGTTGTGTTCCTGTAAGCCAAGCAAAAGCTAGGATAACGATAGAAGCATTGAATTCAATAAACTCATCGGTAAGTGCATATTTAACCCCAATAAACACTATGACGGGTAGCACGGTAAATATGGCGATGAGACGGAACATGTTTTTACTGTTGTATTGTGGCTTCTCTTCCCAAAATAGTTCATGGGAGAGTCGTTTGGCRACATTGGGTGCTTTTCTAGCYAKGTTAATGAGTGAACCAGACTCCAAGAAGAGAGWAGCTTTAAAGATACCATGYACCATTAARTGATAGATGGCAAGACTAAAGGCACCCAGTCCTACTTCCATAATCATGTARCCCATTTGCCCTACAGTAGAATAACCCAARGAACGCTTGATRTCAGAGACSGCTAACATRAGYARTGATGCACCAATRGCAGTWACAAGCCCCATAACAAAKGCRACATTAAGMACAGCAGGGGTTAGAAGTAGTAAGAAAGCRATTTTATTGAGTAAAATACCACCAACRTTGACAACVCCAGCATGCATRAGTGCAGAGACAGGGGTAGGGGCTTCAGAGGTATAAGGTAACCAAAGATGAAAAGGCATAATAGCAGATTTCATCATGGCTGCAAATAGAAACAAGAAGCCAATAATATAAATCATAGGATTGTCAATAGGTCCAGATTCGGACATCTTTAGCCATGTTTCACTAAGCTCTGACAAATCAAAACTTCCAAATGTTTTGTAGGTAAGTACAACAGCCACAATGAAAAATAGGTCAGCTAGTTTATGAACAAGCATCGTCCATCCACCATTTTTAATGGCAGATTTTGATTCAACATTAAAGGTAATAAGTAGATAAAGAGCGATACTCATAAGTTGCCATGCAATGGTAAGAATAATAAGGTTATTACTCATGACAAGTAAGTAGATGGCTGAAAAAATGAAATTTAAAAGTATAAAAAATCTTTTATACCCAGGTTCATCCCACATATACTTGGTAGCATATTTACGGATAACTAGACCTAGTATGGCTACATAGGGTACGAGAATCGCTGAGAGTTCATTGTAAACAAGGAGTCCGCCAAAACCATGGATGACTTCATCATTACTCATGACATAGTAAGTGCCATAAAGTCCTAAAATGGCTACCATAGTTGAGAAAAATATACTGACCTTAGGCATTAAAGTTTTCTGCTTTATAAATCCTAGAGAAAAAGCGATTAAAATTGGTATAAACGGAATGAATAAAACTAGTTTTTCCATTACAAAACCCCCATTATATAAGTTAAAGACACATTGCTAAGACATAAAAAGCTTGATTTGATAGTTCAAGTTAGTCCATTTCTTAACAATATATATTAAAGTACACAAGCAAATTGTAACATATATTTTTGCATTAGTTTTCTCACTAATTAATACTCTATGAATTTTTATCCTCTAAGAATCATAGCTAAAATTATAAAGACATACTTAGCGATACGCCAGTGAATAGATATTTACAATATAACTGAGCTAAAATGAAACATAATAAATTATTCAGATTTTTACAAGTTTAGTTTACGCATGAAGTTCTCAGCGATATTAGTACTTTTTTGTTTAAAATATTTACCGGCTGAAGGGATATAGGTTTGATCAACGGTTTGATGAAAAAGTTTTAGCCATTGTGAAAAGGCTTCACGGCTTAGGCCTTGTATATGAAGATGAGGCTGGAGTGGGTTGCCCTTGTATTCTTCATAGCCTAAGGCGACAAATTTCCAGAACTCTGTTAAAAGTTGAAGGTGCTCTTCCCACTTTTCGTTCTGAAGATTGTCTCCAAGTTTCTCTATGAAAAAAGGAGCTAAAAGAGTGTCTTGTAATACTTGGCGATAAAAGCTTCTTACAAGACTTTCAATATTGTCTTCATTAATGCTTTTTGACAGCACAGAACTAATCTCCTGTACCTTTGTATATTTCATCAAACTTTTTAGCCAAATCTGATGTATATACAGCAGCACTTAAAACATCACAGTTGAAAACATTGCTAAAACATGAAGGCTCTTCAAAGAGTTCTGTGCTTTGATCAATCACTTTAGTTGCTTCAAGTAAGCCTTGATTGTTTTTGCTTGCATAGTTAAGCGCAGCTAACAGTACCTCTATTTTACTACCTACAAACTGTCCATTAAGAAGGTCTTTTATTTCACTATCGTTTTCATAGTCTTTTAAAAGTTTCTTGACTTGGCCTGGTGAAATGTATGCACCAGCACTGAAGGCACCATCAAGCTTCTTGGAAGTAGATAAACCTTCAATGTAGTCACTTGGTATAACCTCTTCCCATGCTGTGACATATGTGTTGTGAAATTCTGGGTCAATGATACTGGAGATGGCACTTCCATGTACAAAGTAAAACTTTTCGAAGAAACCTTGTGCGATAGCTATGAAATAAGCATGCCATTTATTGAAATTATCATAATCGAGATCTCTGGAACGTTTCATGATCGTGATATATTTGTCTTTGTAGTATGTTTCAAGCTCTTCGAGCGTATGCTTTTTAAGTTGCTCTTTTGGTATTCTCAATTTTAATTCTGAGGCTGCGCCCATATCTTCAAAAATATCAAAATACCATTCTTGCATTTGTTCTTTTGTTATGGGGTGATAACTTACACTTACATCCATATTTAACCTTTTATATTTATTACTTTAATATAGCATAATATTGCCATATATCAGTGTAGACATCTAACCTATTCTTTATCATTAAGAAGAGGGGGCGAAAAGATGTTTTATGGGCGGGATTATAGCATAGTGTAACTTGTGGCTGAAGTGCGAAAAAAGAAGTGCAAAACTTGGAGACCTTTATGAAACCTTCAATATCAATTTTATTGATGTTTTTTCCTAAAGATATGCAGCTTGAAAAATAAGACTGAAATACTCTTGTTTTTATTTTATGTAATTTATTACTTTTTTGACATATATCAACTTTTTTCACTGTGAAGCATGTTATTCTTGTTGTATGTATTTATTATCTTANAAATGATGTAAGGGAGGAAAGATGTCGTTAAATAGACGTGATTTTTTAAAAAATTCTGCAGCAGTTGCAGCAGCTGGAGCAGTGGGAATTAGCGTGCCTCAAGAAGCACAGGCAGCAGCGGTCAAGGCAGAATCAGCTTGGAGATGGGACAAGGCGGCTTGTCGTTTTTGTGGAACGGGCTGTGGGATTATGCTTGCAACTAAAGATGGGCGTATCGTTGCCGTTAAAGGTGACCCCGCAGCTCCTGTAAACAGAGGACTAAACTGTATCAAGGGGTATTTTAATGCAAAGATTATGTATGGGGCGGACAGACTTAAAACACCACTACTTCGTATGAATAATACAGGTGAGTTTGACAAAAAAGGCAAATTTAAACCAGTCTCATGGGAGCGTGCTTTTGATGAGATGGAAGTGCATATTAAAAAAGCACTYAAAGCWWSTGGGCCTGAAGGTGTAGGTGTATTTGCATCGGGGCAATACACAGTYATGGAAGGGTATGCTGCTCARAARATGATGAARGCRGGRTTTAGATCAAACGCTATTGATCCAAATGCACGTCACTGTATGGCCTCTGCGGTTGTGGGCTTTTACCAAACCTTTGGTATCGATGAGCCTAGTGGATGTTATGATGATATTGAGCTTACAGACACCATCATCTCGTGGGGTGCAAACATGGCAGAAATGCACCCCATTTTATGGTCAAGGGTGACAGACAGAAAGCTTTCTAACCCTGGTAAAGTCAAGGTGGTGAATCTTTCTACCTATACACATAGAACATCAGATATCGCAGATATTGAGATTATTTTTACACCAAATACTGACTTGGTGTTATGGAATTATATTGCTCGTGAAATCGTGATGAGAGATGAAAAAGAGAACATCATTGACTGGGATTTTGTAAAACAGCATATGGTTTTTGCTACAGGTCCGGTGAATATAGGTTATGGAATGAGAAGAGAAGGCGAAACGTCTCTTGAAAGCGGTAAATACTCCAAATTAGAAATAGAAATTATTTCTAAAGAGATGTCTAAAAAGGTTTCGGAAAAAGAAGCACCTGCACTTAACCCATACGGGTATAAAGAGGGCGATACCATGAATCATACAGAGGGAACGCTTAAGCACTGGGAAATCTCTTTTGAAGAGTATAAAAAATCATTAGAGCCATATACCTTAGAATATACAGCTAAAGTGTCTAAAGGTGATCCGAATGAGGACATTGAAGTCTTTAAGAATAAACTTCAAGCCTTGGCAGATTTGTACATAGCAAAAAGCAGAAAGGTTGTTTCATTTTGGACGATGGGGATGAACCAGCATACACGCGGTAGTTGGGTTAATACACTTGCGTACAATGTACACTTTTTACTCAACAAACAAGCAAAACCAGGCTCTGGTGCATTCTCCCTCACTGGTCAGCCGTCTGCTTGTGGTACAGCTAGAGAAGTAGGTACATTCTCTCACAGACTTCCAGCAGATATGATGGTAAAGAACCCTAAACATAGAAAGATTACTGAAAAAACTTGGATGGTACCAGAAGGGACGATTAACCCCGTTGGAAACCAGCACCTTATGAAGATCCATAGAGATATCGAAGATGGAATCATAAAATTTGCATGGGTGAATGTGTGTAACCCTTACCAAAATACGGCAAGTGCTTCCCACTGGATAAAAGCAGCTAGAGAGATGGATAACTTCATTGTAACAAGTGATGCTTATCCGGGTATCTCTGCAAAAGTATCTGACCTTGTACTACCTTCGGCAATGATATATGAGAAGTGGGGTGCATATGGTAATGCAGAGCGTCGTACACAGCACTGGAGACAGCAAGTACTTCCAGTGGGTGATTCGATGTCTGATACTTGGCAGTGGGTAGAGCTTTCTAAGAGATTTACAGTCAAAGACCTTTGGGGTGAATCTACGCTTAGAAATGGTAAAAAGCTACCAGATATTATGAATGATGCACAAAAGATGGGATACAACGAAGACACTACTATGTATGAGATTTTATTTGCGAATGAGCGTGCAAAATCATATAAAGTAGATACAAGTAAGTTCCCGCAACAAGGGTATGACGATACTGAATCTCGTGGAGATAGCAGAAATGTACTCGGTTCTGATGGTAAACCATGGAAAGGGTATGGATATATGATGCATGAATACCTTTTTGAAGAGTATGCATCTTTTGGGCGTGGAAAGGGGCATGATTTGGCTCCATTTGAAGTGTATCATAAAGTAAGAGGACTGAAATGGCCGGTGGTTGATGGTAAAGAGACACAATGGAGATTTAATGTAAAATATGACCCGTATGCAGCTAAAGCAGCTAAGGAGACTGGGGCTACTGATTTTGCATTTTATGGAACATTGGCTAAGGCACTTGCTCAAGGTGATTTGACAGGCATCAAAGATAAAAACAAAAAGTCACTTAAAAACAAAGCCAAAATCTTCGCCAGACCATACATGGATCCACCAGAAATGCCAGATGAAAATTATGATTACTGGTTATGTACAGGTAGGGTTTTAGAACATTGGCACTCTGGTACGATGACGATGAGGGTGCCTGAACTCTTCCGYGCGGTRCCSGAAGCACTTTGTTACATGCATCCTAAGGATGCGAAGAAAAAAGGGTTTAAACAG
Organism: Sulfurovum sp.; assembly: GCA_002733355.1. Taxonomy (GTDB): domain Bacteria; phylum Campylobacterota; class Campylobacteria; order Campylobacterales; family Sulfurovaceae; genus Sulfurovum. Next base: position 192,587 of record NVVN01000001.1, on the reverse strand, counting down.
GGTGGGCTTATCTGGGTTGATTCACGTCGCGGTAAAGTAAAAGCAAGAGTAGAGACCAGGGGCCGTAACCGTGTGCCTCAAGGGCTTGTTTTTGTACCATGGTTTGATGAAAAAGTGTTTATCAATAAAGTTTGTTTAGATGCGACGTGTCCAATGTCAAAACAGACAGACTTTAAAAAATGTGCAGTGAAGCTTTATAAGGCATAAGTATGATGAGATATTTTGACCCTGCACTGGAAATTGGAATTTGTTCATTCTTGAAGATCACTAAAAGGAGGAAATAGATGATAAAACTGATTAAAACAATGACACTTGGTGCATTATTTGTAACATCAGGTGTCTATGCTGCAAGTGTTGCACAATGTGCAAGCTGTCATGGACAACATTTTGAAAAGATAGCAATGGGGACATCAAAAGTAGTCAAAGATATGTCTGAACATGATATTATCCAAGCACTTAAAGGGTACAGAGATGGTAATGCCACTGGAGCGTTAGTAGACATAATGCGTCAACAAAGCAAAGATTTGGATGATAAATATATAGAAGCTATCGCAAAACTTATCAAATCAGGAAGTGGTGTAAAGTCACAGGAGTCARCTGGATTTGCAGAAGCTGCAGCTGTAGCAAAAGTTACACGTATTGATTTAAATGTAGGTGCATCAGATGCAAAGCGTATAAAAGAAGAAGATTTAGCGGGTAAAAAAGAGATTTCTGAAAAAGAGTTCGGACTTAGAAAAACTGATTTATACAGTGAAGATAAAGCTGAAGGTGATGTGACTGATTACAGTAGACCAGCTCCTGGAGCATCTACGAAGTTTGAAAGAGCTTTTAAAGATGCACCACCAATGATACCACATTCAGTAGAAGGATTGTTACCCATTACAAAAAACAATCATCAATGTCTTGGGTGCCATATGCCTGATGTCGCCCCATCTGTCGGCTCAACACCTATCCCTCCGACACACTTTACAAACTATAGACCAGAGACTATGATGAAGGATGGTAAAGTATTAAAAGAAGGAAAAGAGCTAGGAGGGAAACTGGGCAACACATCAGATGTCAAGTTGGCAAAAGTAAAAAAAGGTGATACTCTGTATCAGGGGCGTTTTAACTGTACTCAGTGTCATGCTCCACAGTCTAAAACCAAAACGGATGTTGCCAATACTTTTGTGCCTGACTTTAAAGAAGCCAAGTTTAAGTCACACTCTTCATTGGCAGATGCAATGAATGAAGGTGTTGAATAATGGCAAGCAGACGAGACTTTTTAAATGTATGGAGAAAACCGTTGACACATCATAGGGAGCATTTACCCCTTGTGGTGAGACCTCCCTATGGTTTCAATGAATCTCTTTTTCAGAGTGAGTGTGTGATGTGTGAAAGTAAGGCATGTGTAACTTCCTGTGATGAAGAAATTATTGTGATACAAGATGACGGTACACCGATGATAAATTTTGCAAAAGGTGGGTGTACTTTTTGTGAAGAATGTGCGAATGCTTGTGAAGCAAATATTTTAAGCTTGGAAAATAAGCAAACTTCACAAAAACTCAATGCCACATTTCGTATATCCCTGGAGGGGTGCGTGGCACATCATGGTGTGATATGTTTCTCCTGTAAAGAACCCTGTGTAGATGATGCTATACTTTTCAATGGGATGTTTAATCCTGTGATAGATATGGAAAAATGTACAGGGTGTGGCTTTTGTTTGAATCGTTGTCCTACGCAGGCGATTGACTTTACGGTTGTAACGATGGCAGATATAGATAACTCAGTAGGAGAAATAACATGAATATATCAAGTATAGTCATACAGGTATTAGCAAAAAATTATGATATGGTAAAAAAAGATTTGGAAGACTCAGGCATTTGTGATTATCATTTTGGCGATAAAGAAAAAGGTAAAATGATAGTGACGATAGAAGGTGAAGGTGTGGAAGAGGAAATTAAAAAACTTGTACATATTCAGACGACTAAAGGTGTGATAGCTGCAGATATGATGCAAACGTATCAAGAAGAGTTAGAAACTGCCATAAAAGAACTGGAAGAGGCTGATGTGGTTCCTGATATGTTAAATATGGATAGTGTTGATGTCCGTGACATCATTTACAATGGTGACTTGAAAAAGAAAGATTTTCAAGGTGGTCGGTAAATAGTAACCGTTTAAGGTTCTTTTTTTATGCTCACTTATAGAAGAAATAGTGTATGAACCTGTGTTTAAAAAGAGTTATTGTGGTGGGGTTCTTATTCTTCTAGAAATGATTTAAAAACATGACAATATGGCATATTTTTCATTTTATAATCTCAGACAGTGTATAATATGCCTAATTAATAATTCACGAAGGGATGTTATGGGCGAATCACAATCTACTATAGAACTGTCAAGTCATTTATCAACACTCATACGGCCTTTACGTGACTATCAAAGTATAGAACTTTTTGCGGGGGCTGGTGGAATGGCACTGGGGATGGAGAAAGCAGGACTACATCATTTATTACTTAATGATTTTGACCGATATGCTACGCAAACGCTTAAAACAAATAGACCTCATTGGGATGTGATTCATGGTGATGTGGGGCAGATAGATTTTATACCTTACAAAGATAAGACAGATGTACTGACAGGTGGTTTTCCATGTCAAACCTTCTCTTATGCAGGTAAAAAAATGGGAATGGAAGATACGCGTGGGACACTTTTTTATGAGTTTGCTAGAGCACTTAAAGAGTCTGAGCCTAAACTTTTTTTAGCTGAAAACGTCAAAGGACTTTTCTCTCATGATAATGGACGAACACTACAAACAATGGTAGAGGTATTTGAATCTATGGGCTATGAAATCTTAGAGCCTAGAGTATTAAAGGCCATTCATTATCATGTACCGCAAAAACGTGAGAGAGTGTTTATTATTGGAATTAAAAAAGAGTATGCCTCTAAAGTTAGTTTTACTTGGCCTAAAGAGAGCGACAAACTTTATACACTCAAAGATGCCCTAAAAAAAGGGACACTTTTTGCAAGTGATGTACCAGTATCAGAAGGACAACACTATCCAGAAAAGAAAAAGCAAATACTTGACCTTGTACCTGCAGGGGGCTATTGGCGTGATTTACCACTTGAGTTACAAAAAGAGTATATGATGAAGAGTTTTTATCTTGGTGGAGGGAAAACAGGAATAGCAAGACGTATTGCATGGGAGGAAGCTTGCCTTACACTCACTTGTTCTCCTGCCCAAAAACAGACAGAACGTTGTCACCCTGAAGAGACACGCCCTTTTCAAGTAAGAGAATATGCGCGTATACAGACCTTCCCCGATGAGTGGGTATTTGAAGGTTCTATGACACAACAGTATAAACAGATAGGTAATGCAGTGCCTGTTAACTTGGCTTTTGCTTTGGGTACTTCACTTGTACAGACACTTAATGAGATAGAAAATCTAGATAATGTATCAATATAATTTAGGGTTCATCAGCAATGAGAATCTATTTGCTCATGTGAAGGGAACAGTAGAGAAATACCGTTTTAATATTGATTTAAAGAAGTTCAATAAAAATCTTATAGATCCTATTAAACTTACTTTTGACAGTAAAATTTATGGTAAAAGTTTGGAAGACATTATTGAGTTAGAGATTATTCGTCAGATGGATAAATCAAATAGCAATCATATAGGATACTTTCATCAAAATATTTTTAAGTATATAGATAGTGAGTGGTCTGTACCTAAAAAAGGGTTTGATCTTGTAAATGAACAAGAAAAAATCTATGTAGAAATGAAAAATAAACATAATACAATGAATTCATCTTCTTCACAAAAAACATATATGAAAATGCAGGCGATGTTATTAGATGATGCTGATAATAGATGCATGTTGGTTGAAATTATTGCTAAAAAGAGTCAAAATATTCCTTGGCAAGTTTCACTAGATGGTGTACCTCGAAAACATGAGTTTATAAGAAGAGTCTCTATTGATAACTTTTATGAGATTGTCACGGGAGAAGAATATGCCTTTAAAAAGCTTTGTGAAGCATTACCTATCGTATTAGAAGATGTGATGGAGTCGTTAGCACAGAATACGATAAAAAATAATGTTTTTGAAGAATTGAAGCAAATTTCTCCAAATTTACTTAAAAGTTTGTATCTTTTATCCTTTTCCAAATATGAAGGTTTTGATACTTTGAAAATATAAACACGGACTAATTACAATTTGTTATAATTAAATAACTTAAACAAAGGTAATCATATGTTTGGCATATTTAATGAAAAACCAGAAGTAGCAGAGGCAAAAATATTTTTTGGTTCTACCGAGGAAAGTAGGGAAACACTTCAGGAACGTAAAAGTCCTTTTGACGGATCTGTAGTAAGTACTGCTCCTGTCTGTAATGCTGCTGATACGATACAAGCACTGAAAATTGCAGAAATAGCAAGTAAAGAAKCRGCTAAATCACCCTTGTCTCAACGTATATTATGGCTAGAAGATGTAGCGAAACAGTTGACAGAAAAAAAAGAAGACTTTGCACTGATGTTAGCCAAAGAAGTAGCAAAACCTATTGCATTTGCACGTATAGAGGTAGAACGTTGTGTGGAGACTATTCGTGTTACGGCGATGGAACTGGCTCATCTGCATGGAGAGACGATACCTACAGATATTATGCCTAGTGGTAAAAAAACATTAGCATATTTTAGACGAGAACCTGTGGGGGTAGTCGCCTGTATCACACCCTTTAATTTCCCCTTAAATCTTGTTGCACATAAAATAGCCCCAGCACTGGGTGCCGGTAATGCAGTGGTACTTAAACCTACACCAGAAGCACCTATGGTTGCGTATATGTTTGCAAAACTTTTTGTAGAGTCCGAATATGCTGTCCAAGATGCACTGTCGGTTGTGTATGGCGATGCGGAGGTAGGTTCAACGCTTGTGCAGAGTGATATTCCCAGAGTCATTTCTTTTACAGGTTCAGTACAGGTTGGAAATATTATTACCAAACAAGCAGGGATTAAAAAAGTGAGTCTGGAGCTTGGTGGGAACGCAGCTACCTATATAGATACAAGTGCAGATTTAGCAAGTGCTGCAAAACGCTGTGCTTTTGGTGCTTTTTATAACTCCGGACAAGTGTGTATATCACTTCAGCGTATTTATGTGCATGAAAAAGTGTATGAAACATTTTCTGAGCTAATTGCTAAAGAAACCACACTCTTGAAAGTAGGTTCTCCTTATGAGGAAGATACATTTATGGGACCACTTATTGACGAAGAGTCAAAAAATAGAACTAAAACATGGATTGCTTCAGCGCAAAATGAAGGAGCAAGAGTCATAGCAGGAGGCATAGAAATAGATGGTATATTCCCACCTACTGTGATGGTAGATGTCACAGATGACATGAAAATTATTTGTGAAGAGGTATTTGCACCTATTGTTTCATTGGTAACTGTACCTTCTTATGAAGTGGCAGTCATGAAGATGAATGATTCTCCGTATGGATTACAATTTTCTATCTTTACTAATGATTTAAAAATGACACAGGCATTTATAGAAGATGCGCAGTGTGGTGGTGTTGTGATTAATGATATCCCCACGCTTCGTTTTGATGTACAACCTTATGGCGGTTCAAAGCTATCAGGAGTAGGACGAGAGGGACCCAAATGGGCACTTGAAGAATTTACAGAAGTAAAATCTGTGGTTATTTGTTAAGAGAGTTTTGATATGCTTATACAAATAATTGTATAGGACTAAATATGGACTTTATTTTTCAACCAGGTTTTTTAGGGACAAGAGCACCACTTTTTATGGACATTGTTTCTGTCATAGTAGCATTTTTGCCATTTTTGATATTTGGAGCGATTCGTCTCGCTCAGATAAAAAAGTATCGAGCGCATGAAATAGTGCAGAAATTTCTTTTTGTTGTTACGGTGATAGTGGTATCGTTTTTTGAGTATGGTGTCCGTGTAGCAGGAGGGTATAAAAACCTAATGGAGGGCAGTTCCGTCCCACATGATTACTTTATCTATGTGTTGATTTTTCATATTATCATAGCAGTCGTAACATTGATTTTGTGGACAATGACACTGTATTATGCTAGACGTAATGTAAAGCAGTCTACATTGCCAGGTCTCTACTCTAAATCACATAAGAAAGATGGGAAACGTACTTTTATCGGTATTATTTTAACCATGCTGACTGGTGGTTGGGTGTACGCGTTACTCTTTGTTTTTTAAGTATGAGAAAAGTTGCTATCTCTGCATGTCTCTTAGGTGAAAAATGTCGTTATGATGCAACAGATAATCGTAATGATACATTACTTACACTGTTGGAAGGTGTAGAGCTCATCCCTTTTTGCCCTGAAGATTATGCTTTTGGTACGCCTCGTGCTACTATGGATTTAGTGAAAATGAGTAAAGGAAATAGGGCCGTGAGTAATGTCACGGGAGAAGATATTTCTTTGCCTGTGCTACAATATGCTATAGGTTTTTTCGATAAACATCATGATATTGATTTGTATATAGGAAAAGACAGAAGTCCTAGTTGTGGGGTGTGTTCTTCTAAACTTTATGATGAAAACAAAGAGTTACTTTCTAAAAGTGAGGCMGGGTTGATGACACAAGAAGCACAGAAACGAAATATACTTTGCATAGATGCAGAAAAATATAGAGGTTGATGATGAGGATACTATTATTGGTGGCACTTAGTGTCATGGTTTTATTTGCAGATAAAAATCAGGATGATACCACTAAGCAGGCGATTGTCAAAATATACACCACAGCAAAAACACCTAACTACCAAGAACCATGGTCAAGTTCTATACGAAGCAGTACAGGCTCTGGTGCGATTATAAAAGATAACTTTATTTTAACCAATGCACATGTAGTGGCTGATCAGACTTTCATAGTAGTGCAGCGTTATGGACAGAGAAAGCGTTATACCGCTAAAGTACATGCTGTGTCACATCAGGCAGATTTGGCACTGTTAAAAGTGGAAGATAAAGATTTCTTTACAGGCGTGAAACCTTTAACGTTTGGTACATTACCTGCTGTGGAGCAGAAGATTGTTGTTTATGGTTATCCTATGGGGGGAAATACACTTTCAGCAACCATCGGTGTAGTTTCCCGTGTTGAACATCATACCTATGTACACAGTGGGGAGTCATTTTTAGCAGTACAGGTAGATGCGGCAGTTAATCCAGGTAACTCTGGTGGTCCAGCTCTCTCTAACGGGAAGATAGTCGGGGTAGTTATGCAAGTAATCAGCAAGTCGCAAAACATTGGTTACTTGGTACCGGTCAATATGGTACAACACTTTATCGAAGATATGAAAGACGGTACATACGATGGTTTTGCAGATTTAGGTATAGGTACGCAAAAACTAGAAAATCCAACTATGCGACGCCATTATGAACTTGATGAAAATATTACAGGTGTTTTGGTGGATAAAATACTGTATAACTCTTCGCTAAAGGGCATCATAAAAGAAGAAGACATCTTAGTGGCAGTCGATGGACACAATATCGAAGATGATGGAACAGTTGCCTTTAGAGAATATGAATATACTAGTTACCAATATTTTGTGGATGCGTATCAGATGGGTGAAACAGTAAAACTTGAGGTCATTCGTGATAAAAAGAAAATGCAAATAGATGTAAAGTTAAAGTATATGGCAGATGATATGTATCTGGTTAAAACCACACGGTATGATACGATGCCCTCATATTTTGTCTATGGTGGGTATGTTTTTTCTCCATTGACAAGAAACCTTATACGTTCCACAACACGAAATCGTTTAATGTTGAGTTATCTTGCATCRCAATGGCAAGAAGAAGACAGAAAAGAAAAGGTAGTTCTYTTAAAAGTATTGGCATCTAATTTGACTAGAGGGAACAATGATTTTGGTATGTGGGTCATTGAAAAAATAAATGGTAAAACATTTGTTGATTTTAAAGATTTTTATAAAAAGATGCAAAATGCAAAAAATAAGTATATTGTCYTGGAAGATAAAGATGGTGTTAAAGTGATTATTGACAAAGAAGAGGCACAGGCAAAACAGTCAGAAATACTAAAAAAGTATAATATTGAGTTTGATAAATCGATAGATTTGAGAAAATGATTTAATCATACTTTTTAAACTGTTCCAGCCATTCTTTGTCTTCTTCACTCAGTTTCCTTACATCTTCGAGAAGTTTAGCTTTAGTGTTGATGAAGTCAGCTATCTCTAAATAGGCTAAAAGAGCAGGGTTGATGGTAGGCTCACTTCTACCATAAGAGATAAGTTTTTCTATTTCTGTGAGTAATTTTTCTTTTGAGGGTTCATGCCCCATATTCATTCTGTTATACTATCTAAAAAATATGTGCTAAGAAGTTTGAAAATGCAATACTCCCCAGAACAGATAAGTGGTAGGTTGTATAAAGATACTGGTGAGCGTATTTCCATAGAGACTATTTATCAATTTTAGGTATATTTTATTGAACACTACCTATGGATTATGCACTTTTATATCAACCAAATATGTCTCGCGATAGATAACATCAGTATTTAGTCTCTTAAAATATGTGCCTTACTATTCTCTAAACAGACCTTCTTTGTACCTTCAACATCAAAGAAGATAGACACAGATGTATTGCTTTCATCTTGAACCAGAGTATCTCCTGCTACTGTTGTGATATACGTTTCTATATCTGTAGGAGTTGCTTCTACTATACAGTTTACATCTATATCAATAGAAGTTTCTTGAGTGACTACCGGATTGTTGCTTTTATTACTTCCTCCACATCCACTAATAGCGAATGCTAGTACAGTAACCATAATAATTTTTAAATATTCTTTTTTCATTGTCTTTCCTTACTTTATTTCATAATTATTGTCTAAACGAATCGTTGCTTTTAAGTATAACTCACCACTTCTATCTCTTATATCTAATCTACTACCAGCTGGCAGGGGGTTTTCATCTGTAACTAGATGAAGAAAGTCAACAACATCTGTCGGGTCTGATTGATTTACTTTTATGAGTTTAAGCGTTATCTCTCCATTGGCTTTAGTTGTTGCTAGACCTTTTATGTAGTAGCCATTACCATCATCTTGTTCACCTGCTGTAGTTTCTACTGTACCATCTGTTTTGATGAGCGTTTTTGTTCCAAGTATTTTTGAAATAATCTCTGTGACTTTAGAGTTTATGGTAAATGTTTGTTCTACACTACCATCTTCTTTTGCTACTATGGTAATACTTGTTCCTGCATTATCAATGGTAGAAGTTAGTATTACCTCTGCATTCATATCTTTATCTAAAACAGTATTTGCTCCTGCAAACTCAAATATAATCTCTGTTACTTTAGAATCGACTGTAAGTCTATGTATAGCTTCTCCAAGAATTGTTGATATGAGTTCTACATTCCCACTTAATATGCGAACTTCATTATTGATGAGTTCTATAAGTGAGTTAGCTATATTGGATCTAGTTTTCGTCTCGTTACCTGCTAAGGTAATGCTACTACTCACACTGCTTCCATTGTTATCTTCTAGAATTTCTATACTGAGGTTATTTTCAGAACTAACTATAGTGACTATACTCACTCCATCTATATCACTCGTACTAACGGTACCTATGTCTTCTGCACTATCATCAAGGGAGAGTACTCTAAGTGTAAATCCTTTTGTGACACTTGCATTGGCATCACTCACTGTAATATTTATATCTGTAGTACCTGAGTTCCCCTCAATAGAACTAAGTATGAGTGTGTCATTTACTACACTTGCAGATATAAGGCTAGTATTATAGTTTAAAGAATAACTAAGAGGATCGTTATCTATATCACTAGCACCGATAGAAATATTTATGTCATTAAAGTTTTTATAYTCAACTATATTTGCTATGTTGTTTGCTATTTGTGGTGCMTCATTGACACTTGTAATGTTTATATCAAATGTTTGTGTAGTACTCACACCATTTGCTGTTGCGTTTACTTCTATAGTTATAACACCATTAGCATTTTGGGCAGCTACAACATAAAGCTGGTCTCCTACAATACTCACAGTTGCAATACTTGTATCACTTGAGCTTGCAGAGTAAGTAATAGTATCACCATCATCATCTTGACTTACTAGTGTAATGTTTAAGTCACTAAAGTCTTCACTTGCATTTACATCTGTAATTGAAGAGAGTGTTGGTGCATCATCTGTATTTGCTACTGTGATTTGGAAGGTATGGCTTGTTGTTCCTCCATTTCCATCAGAGAGAGTTAGGCTTATATCATGTACACCTACATCTGCGTTTGTTGGGGTTCCACTTAACATAGCACTTGTTATCTTTCTGATTTTATTATTATTTGTATCTGCTATATAAATATTTCCACTGCTGTCTATTGCAATTGCATTAGGAGAATCAAATGAAGCAGCTGTTCCTGTAGCATCTGTAGAACCAACACTTCCAGTTCCTGCGAGAGTAGTCACTACTCCTTGGGGTGTTATCTTTCTGATGTTATGGTTACCTGCATCTGCTAGATAAATATTTCCACTGCTATCTACTGTAAGTCCACGAGGGGAACTAAATGAAGCATCTGTTCCTGTACCATCTGTGTTACTACCACTTCCCCCTCCTACGAAGGTAGTCGTATTTCCCGCAGGTGTTATCTTTCTAATTCTCTTCAAGCCTGTATTTGATGCATAAACATTCCCGTTGTTATCCACTGTAACCCCTAAAGGATTAATAAAGGGAACAAACGGAACAACTGCACTTCCTACTAAAGTAGTTACGACTCCTGCAGGTGTTATTTTTCTGATTTGATCACGACCGGTCTCTGCTACATAAATATTTCCACTGCTATCTACTGTAACTTCATTAGGCTTGTTAAATGAAGCAGCTGTTCCTGTACCATTTACAGAACCAGAGCTTCCAGTTCCTGCTAAAGTAGTTACTACTCCTGCAGGTGTTATCTTTCTGATGTTATGGTTACCTGTATCTGCTACATAAACATTTCCACTGCTATCTACTATAACTCCAGCAGGAGAACTAAACGAAGCAGCAGTTGCTGTAGCATCTGTAGAACCAACACTTCCACTTCCTGCGAAAGTAGTTACTACTCCTGCAGATGTTATCTTTCTGATTTTATGGTTTTTTGTATCTGCTACATAAACATTTCCACTGTTATCTACTGCAACTCCCCGAGGAGCATTAAATGAGGCAGCAGTTCCTGCACCATCTGTAGAATTTGCATCCCCACTTCCTGCGAAAGTATTTACAGCACCATCTGCACTTAAACTAAGCCATGTAGGAAGTGTAGTAGTTGGTGTTACACTCCAAGTTAGAGCATCACCATCTGCATCACTAGCTACAAATTGGTAAGTATAAGTACTGTCTTCATCTACTGCTGTTATAGCTGTGCTTGTTACTACTGGTGTTGCATTACTACCTACTACTGTGATTTGGAAGTTATGCGTTATGCTTCCATCACTTGCATGAGTGAGAGTTAGGTTTACATCATGTACTCCTACATCTGCGTTTGTTGGGGTTCCTCTTAGCTTAGCAGGTATTAGCTTTCTTATTTTATTGTTAAATAAATCTGCTAGATAAACATTTCCACTGTTATCTAGTGTGATTCCATCAGGAAGAAAAAATTTAGCAGCTGTTCCTATACCATCTGCAAAACTAGTCGCTGGATGTCCTACTATACCTGCTATAGTAGTTACTACTCCCTCAGGTGTTATCTTTCTGATTAAAAAGGTATCTGTTACATAAACATTTCCTCTGCTATCTACTGTTATTCCATAAGGATTAGCAAATGAAGCAGCTGCTCCTGTACCATCTGTAAAACCATCAGCTCCACTTCCTGCTAAAGTACTCACTACTCCTGCAGGTGTTATCTTTCTGATTTTTCTGCTATTTGTATCTGCTACATAAACATTTCCACTGCTATCTACTGTTACTCCACGAGGAGCATCAAATGAAGCAGCTATTCCTATAGCATCTGTAGAACCTTGAGTTCCACTTCCGGCTAAAGTAGTTACTACTCCTGCAGGTGTTATCTTTCTGATGTTATGGTTACCTGTATCTGCTACATAAACATTTCCACTGCTATCAATTGCAATTCCCTTAGGAGCATTAAATGAGGCAGCAGTTCCTGTACCATCTGTAGAGTTTGCATCTCCACTTCCTGCGAAAGTAGTTACTACTCCTGCAGGTGTTATCTTTCTGATTTTATGGTTACCTGTATCTGCTACATAAACATTTCCACTGCTATCTACTGTAAGTCCACGAGGAGAACTAAATGAGGCAGCAGTTCCTGTACCATCTGTAGAACCTTGAGTTCCACTTCCTGCAAAAGTAGTCACTACTCCTGCAAGTGTTACCTTACTGATTGTATTGATACTTGAATTTGCTACATAAATAGTTCCATTGCTATCTACTGTAACTCCTTGAGGATCACTAAAGTTAATATTTGTTCCTCCAGCATCTTTTAAAGTTGTTACAACATTATTTGGACTTAAAGTAAGCCATGTGGGAAGTGTAGTACCTGCTGTTGCACTCCAAGTAAGATCTGCATCGTTAGCTGAAAATGAATACAGATACGTACTGTTTTCATTTACCGTTAGTGTTGGGCTACTGTGTATTACAGGAGCTGCCCCAAACACCTCACTTACCGCAAACAATAAATAACCTATAAGCAACAAAGCCCTACTTTTTCTAAATAAACGCATGATATAACTCCCTTTGATAATCTAGCTAATGCTATAATTTTATGTATCATACTTGAACCGTGTCAGTTTTATATCAGAAAATATTATTTTGGATTAGTGTATAATGTAAGTTATGAATAAAGCTTACATTATACTAGTAGTAGAAGACGAATGGCTTAGTGCTGAGTTTATCTCCGATACACTACTCACTCTTGGTCAGAATGTAATTGGCGTAGTTCCCTCAGCTAAAGAAGCTCTACTCATCGCAAGTAGTGTCAAAGTAGACCTAGCTTTTATGGACATAAATCTTCAAGGTTCTGTAGATGGCATCTCTTTAGCCAAACTTTTAGATGAAGAAAAAGCAATTCCCATTATTTATATGACAGCATTTGGAGACTCTAAAACCATAGAAGAAGCCAGTACAACAAATATCTATGGCTTTATCATCAAGCCATTTACACAAAGCGACATAGAAGCAGTACTTAATGTTGCTATGGCTAGGATAAAAATAGAGTATCATTCTATGCATACCATAGCTGTAAAAAAGACTCAGCTAAACCTTGGACACGAATATATTTACAGTTTCGAGAGAGAAGCCCTCTACTTGCACAATAAAATCATACAACTCTCAAAAAATGAGTCTAAACTACTCCTCCTTTTTTGTTCAAACTATGGACATACTGTTTCACTTTCTCAAATTCGTTCTTATGTATGGCAAGATAAAGAGGTCATTGACTCTACAATCCGTGATACGATATTTAGACTAAGAAGAAAAATCCAAAAACTAAATTTTGAAAATATTGTGGGGATAGGGTATTGCCTTAGAAAAGAGGTTCAGGCATGATGCTATTTTTTGAGACTAAAGAGAGTGAAGAAGAAAGAAAATATTATGAGTGGAGAAAACCTTTTCAGCTTTAACAAATGAGTTTTATTTCTGCTGTTGGGTGTATTGTTTATTTTATTGCTTGTATCTTTGATGTTTTACTTATTCCCCAAAAAGATTTTCTCCCTTTTTTCATTTTTCATGCTGCATTAAGCTTGGGAACACTCGGTATAGGAATCCTAGCTTATCGAAAGATATATTATAAGCTCATCGTTACATTAGTATTTATTTCATTTATTATAGCTGTAGTCATAAATCTTTACCTTAGCTCACTAGGTCATGCATTTTACGTTTCTAACCCAGAAATTTATCTTATAATATTTGTGATTTTTATTGCATCTGGAGTACTCCTCAAGGAGGCAATTCTTGCAGTGATAATCATTGATTTGCTCTTTATCTTCAATCTTGTTTTATACCAAGAAACATCATCTGCTGAAATGTTTTTTAAGCTACTATGGCTTTTTTCTGCTAACCTTATTTCATTTATATGTGCTATTTTACTGCATCGTTCTAATCGAATAATTTTTCAACAACAAGAAGCACTTAATTTAGAAATAAATAATAAAGAAATACTTTTAAAAGAACTTTTTCACCGTGTGAAAAATAATCTTCAAATAGTCTCTGGTGTTTTACATATCCAATCAAAAAAAGTAGAGGATGAGAGTGCAAAAGAAGTTTTATCTAACTCAATTCAAATCATAAAATCAATGGGCTTAATCCATGAAAAAATCTATACTTCAGTGGACTTAGAGTTTATTAATTTTCAAGAGTATCTTAACTCTCTAATCCGTACAATGGTACAGTTGGAAAAGGGAAAAAAAGTTGAATTTAGCATAGTATGTTCTGACATCCTTATCAGTCTCAAGAATGCAGTCCCCTTAGGACTCATAGTCAATGAAATCATCACAAATAGTCTCAAACATGCCTTTAACAGTAGTAATCAGCAGCAGATGAAAATCACTATTGAAGTAGATAAAAATGATGAAGATGAACTTAGATTAAAGATTTTTGACAATGGCAAAGGTATCCAACTTGATAAACTCAAAAAGAGCTTTGGTTTTAGGCTCATAGAGTCACTCTCTTCATTTCAACTTAGAGGGAGTCTAGAGTACTTTAACATAGACGGTTTTGGATATATTCTCAAGTTTAAAGATGTTTAGCTATTACAAAAACTCTATCAAAGTTGTTTTGGGAGTGTCATTGGCATTTTATAAAGGCACAGTTGTCAAAAAATATGTCCAACTGTCTAGTATTATTTATAGGTTTTAAACTGTTCCAACCACTCTTTATCTTCTTCGCTAAGCTTTCCTACACGTTCTAGGAGTTTTGCCTTGGTGTTGATGAGGTCAGCCATCTCGAGATAGGCTAAAAGGTCGGGGCTTATAGTAGGTTCTTCTCTGCCATAGGCAATAAGTTTTTCGATATCTGCTAAAAGTTCTTCTTTTGTTTGTTTGTTTTCATGATCCATTTTGATATACTATCAAAAAATAGATTCAAGGATATTAAATGTTACAAGTAGGTGATACAGTACCAGGCTTTTGTCTGCCAAACCAAGATGAAGAAGAGATATGTTTTAGAGATATTAAAGGCAAGTGGATAGTCCTTTATTTTTACCCTAAAGATAACACACCAGGTTGTACCACTGAAGCCTGTGATTTTACAGCAGCAGAGCCAGACTTCTCTAAACTAGAAGCTATTATCTTGGGTGTGAGTCCTGACTCTCCTAAAAAACATAGAAATTTCATAGACAAAAAAGAGTTGAAAATCACACTGCTTGCCGATGAAGAGAAAGAACTATGTAATCTTTTTGGTGTATGGCAACTTAAAAAGTTTATGGGTAAAGAGTATATGGGTGTGGTACGTTCAACTTTTATCATCAGTCCAGAGGGCAAAATAGCAGCTGTGTGGTCCAAGGTGAGAGTCAAGGCACATGTAGATGATGTCAAGGAGAAACTACAAACATTACAAGCCTAACTTTTGACATTTTTTGACATTGATAAGATATAGTTCATTATGTAATTAAATTTTAACTATGTTCAGGAAAGGTGCAAGGCTATGAGATATAACACAAAGTGGTCCGATAGAAGATCGGCAGCAGGAAGTAACAAACCATTTATTTACATGTTTCTAGAAATCATAACGATTCTTATGGCATGTTGGCTTATTTCTAAGTTTGATTTTTTGATTGTAAGTATAATCTCTTATCTCGTAGGAATGTATTATATAATTACCTCCGTAATCCCAAGATTTAAAAAAGTTATGAAGAGACAAAAAAAATCCCAATATTAATAAGTTTTGATATACGCTAAGTATAAAAGTTTTTGACATTTTTTGACATTTCTTAAGTATAGTTCATTTAGAAGTTAATCTTAAAAAATGTTCAAAAGGTGTATATATGGCTTACAGTAATTTATGGCTCGATAGAAGATCTGCAGCGGGAAAAACAAAACCATTAGTTTACTTAATAAAAGAAATAACAGTCATGTGCCTCATATGTGTAGTTGTTGCTTTATTTACATATATACCAGTGAATATYATCRTTTTTATTGCAGTGATGTCTTATTTTKTTACTTCATCTTTACCKMGATACAAGAAWGCYGTTRRRCGCCAAAARCATGCATAAWGTTSAATTCTTTGTTYAAATATGCAGWAAAAACAATCCCCTTTATAAAATCTTAAAAAATATTTCGGTATAATCGCGTTCCTTATTCAATTATGGATTTGGAAATACTCATGTAGTTATTCCTTGACTGGTTGCACATTTTGTGTTGATGACTACAGCGGACGATTCGAATGATTAACAATTCGACTCTTAAACCTAGTGATGAAGCTATGCTTTTAACTGAGTTTTTACAATGTAAAAATTCTATTAACGATATACCAAGGAGAAACTTATGGTAACAATGAAAGACTTACTCGAATGTGGCGTACACTTCGGACACCAAACAAGAAGATGGAATCCAAAAATGAAGAAATTCATTTTTGGTTCTAGAAAAAATATCTACATCATCGACCTTCAAAAAACACTTAGATACTTCAAATACACATACAATGTAGTAAGAGATGCCGCAGCTGAAGGACAAACAATTCTTTTTGTAGGTACTAAGAAACAAGCTAGACAAGCAGTAAAAGAGCATGCAGAGAGATGTGGTATGCCTTATGTTGCTACAAGATGGCTAGGTGGAATGTTAACAAACTACCCAACAATGAAAAAATCTATCAGAAAACTTGAGATTATCGAGCAAATGGAAGAGAATGGTCAACTTGATATGTTGACTAAAAAAGAAGCATTGATGCTTTTAAGAAAAAAAGCAAAACTTTCTTCATATCTAGAAGGTTTCAGATACATGAAAAAACTTCCAGACATGATGTTTGTTGTTGATGCTGTAAAAGAACACATTGCAGTTAAAGAAGCAAAAAGAATGGGTATGAAAGTTATTGCTCCTCTTGATACGAACTGTGATCCAGATGTAATCGATTATCCAATTCCAGGGAATGATGATGCGATTAGATCAATCAATCTTTTCTGTAAAGAAATGGCTGAAGCAATCATCGAAGGTAAAGCAGCATATGCAGAAGCCAATGGTGAAGACGCAGAAGAAGTATCTGTAAATGATGAAATGGTAGCTGCAATGACTGAAGAAGTTAAAGAAGAAGCAGCCGCTGCAACAGATGCAGAAGTAGCTAAACTTGTAGARGAAAAAGCAGCTCCTAAAGYAGAAAGTAAAGGTGATGACTTGACTAAGATTGCTGGTATTGGAAAAGTATACCAAGGAAAACTCAATGATGAAGGTTTCTCTACATATGCAGATGTGGCAAATATGACAGCTGAGCAAATTCAAGTAATGGAAGACAAATACTCATTTAAAGGTGACTTTAAAGACGCTGTTGCATCTGCTAAAGAATTGGCAGGAGCGTAAGCATGGCAAACTTTGGACCTAAAGACATCAAAAAACTCAGAGAAATGACTGAGGCAGGTATGATGGATTGTAAAAAAGCACTTGTAGCATCTGATGGAGACATGGATGCTGCGGTTGCATGGTTACGTGATCAAGGTATGGGAGCTGCAGCCAGAAAGGCGGGTAAAGTAGCCGCTGAAGGTGCTATTGGTGTTAAAGTTGAAGGTAAAAAAGCAGTGGTTGTTGAAATCAACTCTCAAACTGACTTTGTTGCCCAAAATGATAAATTTTTAAATGTTATGTCAACAGTTATAAATCATACATTTGATAATAGTATTGCTGACGCAGAAGCTATTAATGCATCTACTATCGATGGTCAAGCATTTGCAGATTATCTTTCTTTACAGGTAGCAACTATTGGTGAAAAACTTGTGGTTAGAAGATCAGCATTGATTGCTGGCGATGAGAATACAGCTGTGAACGGTTATGTTCATTCTAATGGTCAAAATGGTGTGATTATCGAAGCTAAATGTGACTCAGCTGCAACAGCTGAAGCTATGACWKCGGCACTTAAAGATGTTGCGATGCATGCAGCTGCTATGAGTCCCTCTACACTTTCTTACAAAGATTTTGATGCAGCATATGTTGCAGATGAAACAAAAGGCAGAATCGTAGCGATTGAAAAAGAAAACGAAGAGCTTTCGCGTTTAGGTAAAACACTYAAAAATGTACCACAGTACATTTCAATGAGTCAGTTAACTRCGGATGTTATGACAAAAACAGAAGAAGCWCTCAAAGCAGAACTTGCAGCTGAAGGTAAACCTGAAAAAATTTGGGACAAAATTCTTCCAGGAAAAATCGCACGATTTATCTCAGACAATACTACACTTGATCAAGAGCAGTGCCTACTTGACCAAAAATTTGTAATGGATGACAGTAAAACAGTTGCACAGTACATAGCAGACAAAGCAAAWGCAGCTGGTGGTACAGCYGAAATTACTAGTTTCACTAGACTTGAAGTAGGTGAAGGTATCGAAGTTAAAGAAGAAGACTTCGCTGCAGAAGTTGCTGCACAGATGGCATAATAGCACTTTTATTTTACTCTATCTTCGAGGAAGTTTGTTCGGTCATATACCTGACCGTATACTTCCTCACAACAACCCTCAAATCTAAAGTAAACTAAAAGTCTATCTCTACAAAAATACCTAATTAAAA
Organism: Sulfurovum sp.; assembly: GCA_002733355.1. Lineage (GTDB taxonomy): Bacteria > Campylobacterota > Campylobacteria > Campylobacterales > Sulfurovaceae > Sulfurovum. The sequence continues at coordinate 173,949 of NVVN01000001.1, read as the reverse complement.
AYTAAAACTTGAAGAAACAACTTTTCTGTTTATTTTTTATGTTAAAATATCTCTAATTTATTTAAAGGCAATACACGAATGTCTCAACTTCTCTTAGAAGCTACACATATTACGCATAGTTTTGACTATACACTTTTTACCGATGTAAACTTTACACTCGCATCTCATCAAAGTGCAGCGATAGTTGGACGTAGTGGTTGTGGAAAATCTACACTTTTGCATATATTTTCTACTTTTATAGAACCAAATAAAGGAAGTATCACCCTTTTCGGTAAAGATCTTTACAGTCTGGATGATAATGCCATAGAAGCATTACGTCGTTATGATATAGGGATTATTTTTCAGTTTCATTATCTGTTTAAAGGTATGAGTGCGATGGAAAATATTGAAGTAGCCAGCATGTTAAGTGGAGAAACGATAGATGATGACATTTTGGAAAAGTTAGAGATTAAAGAGTTGATGGGACAGCGTATCGGTGACCTCTCTGGTGGGCAGCAACAGCGTGTGTCTATTGCCAGAGTATTAAGTAAAAAACCACGTATTATTTTTGCTGATGAACCTACAGGTAATTTGGACAAAGAAACAGCCAAACTTGTGATGGATGTGCTTTTTGAGTATATTCAAAGTACAGATGCAGGCCTTATACTTGTGACGCATGATGAGGTTTTAGCTGCACATTGTGATACTTCTTTTAGACTCGAAGATAAAGTATTGCATAAGAGAGCATAAAACAAATATTTTACTTAGCTTGCGAGATAAGTACACCTTCTAAAAGTTTATCTATATCACCATCTAAAATGGCATCTACATTTGTATATGGAATGTTTGAACGCGTATCTTTTACTTGTTGGTAGGGTTGCATGACGTAAGAACGTATTTGATGTCCCCATCCGATTTCTGATTTTTCTATACCATCTAATGCAGCTTGTTTTTTAGCCATTTCATACTCAAAAAGGCGTGATTTTAGCATCTTCATTGCAGAGGCTTTATTTTTGTGTTGGCTTCTGTCATTTTGACATTGGACGATGACATTGGTAGGCAGGTGAGTAATACGTATGGCTGAGTCTGTTGTGTTGACGTGTTGTCCTCCAGCACCACTGGCACGATAAGAGTCTATGCGTATGTCTTTGTCTTCTATGACGATGTCAATGTCATCATCTATCTCAGGAGAAACCATTACTGAAGAGAAGGAAGTATGACGCTTGGCATTGCTATCAAATGGGCTAATGCGTACAAGTCTATGTATGCCACTTTCGACCTTTAGGTAGCCATAGGCATTTTCACCTTTGATGATAAAAGAGGCATCTTTGATACCAGCTTCTTCTCCTGCTTGATAGTCAAGCCCTTCGACCTTAAAGCCACGACGTTCTGCCCAACGTAAATACATACGGTAAAGCATATTGGCCCAGTCTTGAGACTCTGTACCACCTGCTCCAGGGTGAATGGAGACAATGGCATTGTTGCCGTCATGTTCACCAGAGAGCATCATTTGGACTTCCAATGCATTGGTACTCTCCTGAAGCCCATCAGCATCATCATAAAGCATTTCCAGCGTTTCATCATCTTTTTCTGCTTTTGCCAATTCAAAGTATTCTACTGCATCTACTACTGCATCATTGGCATTATTGTAAGTTGCTAAAATCCGTTCGGTTTTTGTTTTCTCCTGAGAGATTTTTCCTGCAGTTTCTACATCATTCCAAAAATCTTGATTTTGTTGCATGGTTTCTATTTCAGAAAGTCTTGATTGAAGTTCATTAGGTTTGACAATATTCTTAATATTATCCATCTTGATAGTGAGAGATTTGAGAAGTTCACCGTATTCGTATGCATCCATTTAAGAGTATTCCTTTATCATTACCAATAATTAGGTATGATTTTACCAAAGAAAAGTAAAATAGAGGGTTAGAAATGCTTATTGCACGCACAATAGATGAACTACAAGAGGCTAAAAAAGCATTGTCTGGGTCTATAGGGTTTGTCCCAACTATGGGAGCGTTACATCATGGTCATCTCTCCCTAATAAGACAGGCAAGAGATGAAAATGAACATCTCATCGTTTCAATTTTTGTCAATCCTACTCAGTTTCTTGAAGGAGAGGATCTCGATGCATACCCCCGTAAAGATGAAGCAGACATAAAGATATGCGAACTTGCAAAGGTCGACATACTTTTTATGCCAAGTGTTGAGACGATGTATGAAAAGGATGAACTCTGCATAGGAGCACCGGCAGTGTGTGGATATGTGCTTGAGGGGAAGATGCGTCCAGGTCACTTTGATGGTATGCTTCAGATAGTCATGAAACTTTTAAACCTGAGTGCCGCAAGCAATGCTTATTTTGGTAAAAAAGATGCCCAACAGTTAGCACTCATCATTCAAATGGTTAAGAATTATTTTATGGATGTAAACATTATTCCTTGTGAGATAGTGCGTGATGATAGAGGCTTAGCGTTAAGTTCTCGTAATGTATATCTGAAAGGTGATGAAAATGAACGAGCTTTGTGTCTTTCTCATTCTTTGAAACGTGCAACAAAACTTGTAATGTCGGGTACATTAAATGTTGAGAAGATAAAAAAAGAGATGCATACAGTGTTGCAGGATGTAGACAGTATCGAATACATTGCCATCGTTGACAGAGATTTTAAGCGTTTAGAAGAAGTTGAAGTAGGTAATACCATTATTTTACTTGCTGCGTGGGTGGGAAAACCAAGATTGATTGACAATCTGTGGATTTAAAACATATCTTCAAAAAGCTCATGGGCTGATTGTTCATTTAAAGGAGCAATTTTCTTAATGATAGGTTTTTTTGGAACAGGTGAGGGTTTGACATCTATTTTTACTTTTGGGGCATGTGCCTTTTTAGGATTTTCTTTGATTTTAAACAGAGATTTAACAGAAATATTTGATGTAGGTTTTATATTTTTGACACTTTTTATTTTTTCCACAGGCTTTTTGGTTGACACTATTGTAGTTTTATTTTCTTTCATCTTATAAAGTGTTTCATCATTTTTGACCTTGAGTGCTTCTTTTGGATCAGGTGTAAGATATTTTTGTTCTACCAGAATTTGTACAATATTTCTAAATGTAGGTACGGCAGAAAGTGATGCAAAATATTTGTAGCGTGCCTTTGCACGTATAACAAGAACACCAATGGTATATTTTTTCCCTTTCTTATCATTGGCAAAACCATAAAAGCTACTATGGTATTCACGTACATAACGACCATTTTTGGCGATGTGTGCAGTCCCAGTTTTCCCCCCTATTTCTAGTCCAGGGTATTGTGCTTTTACTCCAGTACCTCTCTTCACAACTTCTACCAAAATATCATGTATTTGACGTGCAGCTTTTTTCCCGACAGTTTGTATGTTTCCTACTTTTGGGCTTAGTGTATACTGCTTACCTTTTTTGTCACCTAGGTAATTTACGATACGAGGTGTTACGGCAATACCGTCATTGTTAAAAGCAGAATAGGCCTTAAATAGTTGAGCAAAGGTGACTAGCATACCATAGCCATAAGAAGAGTTTGCTCTGTGCATCTTATGGTCAAGTAGACGTAAAGGTTTGAGTTGTCCGGGTAAGTCACGGGAAAGATCAAGTCCAGAAGGTTTGGCTATGCCAAATTTAATGAATCCCTCCCTAAACTCTTTGCCAGTGAGTCGCCATGATATTTGTGAAATACCGACATTTGAGGAATGTACTATGATGTCAGTGGCATTGAGAGACTCAAATTTTTCATCATCTGTAATAGTACGTCTTTCCCCAATTTTCATTTTTCCGTTATAGGTATTAAACCAAGTGTCAGGGGTAACTTTCTTTTTATCCAATGCTAAAGCCAGTGTAATAGGTTTAATTACTGAACCAGCCTCATAAGGGTATTCTGAAAACTTTGGATTAAGTGCAGGGATGTCTTTTTGTCTGATATTTGCAGGGTTGTAACGTTCCGTACTTGCAAGTGCGAGTACTTTTCCTGTATCACTCTCCATCACACCTACGAGTATCTCATCTGCAAGGACATTGCTTTTCATGGCATCTATCATCGTTTCAATTCTGCATTGTAATGCAAGAGGAATATTAAGATGTAGATCCAGACCGTCTATACGGTTTAGTTTCATACTGTTTTTATCATGTATAACGGCACCAAGTACATCACGTTTACCTTTAAAATAGCCATCTTTTTTTGAGGTGATATGTGTCTCATAGTTACGTTCAAGACCTTTTTTCCCTTCAGGTCTTGTGTATCTACCATCACTTTTTTTACCTACATAACCAAGTATTGGGCTCATGACGTCTTTGAGAGGAAAACGTCTGCTTTCACCATTTTCTATAATATCAAGACCATATAAAACGTCTATGCCTGAAGATGTCTTGATAGAACGAAATACGCCTAGTTTACGAAGCTTATATGCAAGGGATTTGAGTTGCATAGCAGTACTAGACTGAATAGTTTTGGAGAGAATGATATTGCCCTGAATCATGTTTCCTTTACGGTTTTTAAATTTTTTATGTAAAGATTTTTCAGGAATATTACTATAGATAGAAAAAAGTTTGATAAAGAGATCTTTTTTTTCTGGCTTGACACTGGCACCCCGAATCACGGCCTGGTACGTTTTTTGTGAGTTACTGAGTGTATAGTTGTCAGCTGAAATGATAGCACCACGAAAAGATCTGTCATGAATGGTTTTGTTATGACTAGGTATTCTTCTTTCTGTAGAGACAGTTTTTAGAACAGAAGACAAAAATATGCCCATAGCAAGGGCTAAAAGTAAGAAAAGTACAGTAATTTTATATTTTCTTTGATGTATTGCTTTATTCATTTTGCCCTCAACTTATGTAGAATTTTATCAAAGTTATCTGTTAAATCTGATAAAATACTAATTAATATAGAATAAAAGAGATATGAGATGATAGACAAACCCCTTTTAGCTGGAGTTGTAGCACTTTTAACACTTTCCTTGGTGATGAGTTATTCACTTTCGACATATACTGTTGTGCATTTTGATTATGTAGATTTTCATTTTTTTATACGTCAAAGTATGGCAATACTTATAGGTTTTGTAACGATTGCCATTTTGAGTAAACTGGAGCCGGACAGGTGGTTTTCACGCGTAGGGCTGGTGTTGTTTGTCAGCTTTTTTCTGTTGATGATAGCCATGCAGTTTTTACCTTCTACTTTGGTAAATGAAGTCGGTGGTGCAAAACGTTGGATACGTGTGGGTTCTATGTCCTTGGCACCTGTTGAGTTTTTTAAAGTAGGTTTTGTATTTTTCATTGCATGGAGTTTTGCACGTAAATTTTTAGATAAGTCAAAAATGGGTTTTTTTGAAGAAATACGTGTGTTTTCGCCCTATTTACTTATCTTTATCATAGCTGTTGTAATCATCGCAGTCTTTCAAAAAGATTTAGGGCAGGTAGTGGTCTTGGGCGCGACACTCATGGTACTATTTTTGTTTATCGGCTCATCATTGAAGTTTTTCTTTATGCTTTTATCAGGCGTTTTTGCGGCCTTTATAAGTCTTATTTTCTTTGCACCTCACCGAATGGCACGTATTAAGTCATGGTGGGGGACGGTKCAGGAYAATATACTTTCTGTTCTGCCTTTTGATTCTATGCAAAATCTTCGTGTYGAGGTAGGAAAAGAGCCGTATCAGATATCGAAYTCACTTAATGCCATACACAATGGCGGTTTTTTCGGAGAAGGACTGGGAAATGGACAGTTTAAGTTGGGATATCTAAGTGAGGTACACACAGATTTTATTTTAGCAGGTATAACAGAAGAGTTAGGTTTTGTTGGTTTGGCACTGGTAACGGTGACCATGCTTTTTATAGTATTTCGTATATTTATGATAGCAGCCAAAGTTAAAAAYCCTATGTATTATYTGTTTTCTATAGGCGTAGGGTTAYTGATAGCYTTTGCTTTTATAYTGAACGCTTATGGTATATCGGGGATTACACCRATTAAAGGGATAGCYGTACCTTTTTTAAGTTATGGRGGGTCTCATATTTTGGCTTCATGTATTGCCATTGGTATGGTGTTGATGGTATCAAAAAAAGTACCGAGAAATGCAAAAGGTGAAATCATATGAGTATCATTATGACGGGAGGTGGAACCGGTGGACATTTGACTATCATAAAAGCAGTGAAAGAGCATTTTAGAGATGAAGAGCTTATTTATGTTGGTTCTACCAAAGGACAAGATAAGCAGTGGTTTGAAGTAGATAATGATTTTAAAGAAAAATACTTTTTTGAAACACGCGGGGTAGTCAATCAAGGGGTATTTGGGAAAGTAAAATCACTGATGATGATGGCAAAAGCGATGTTTCAATCTATAAAAATATTACGAAAACACAAGGCAAGTGTGGTTTTTTCAGTGGGTGGTTTTTCTGCTGCACCTATGGCATTTGCTGCAAAATTAACTAAAACACCTTTGGTGATACATGAACAAAATGCGGCACTTGGGTCACTGAACAAACTGTTGCAACCTTATGCGACACATTTTATTTCATCTTATTTAGATGAAAGTTCTATAAAAGCCTATCCTGTCAAACAAATCTTTTTTGACAATGCCAGAGTAAGAACAGAGGTTAAAACCATCATCTTTTTAGGTGGTTCACAAGGTGCAAAGGCTATTAATAAACTCGCTTTACAAATGGCACCTGTACTTAAAGAAAAAGGTATTAATATTATACACCAAGCAGGGGTCAATAATATAGATGAAATTAAAAAATCTTACGAAGCGTTGGGTATAGAGGCAGAGGTTTTTGGATTTACAGATAGATTGGCTGATTATATGAGTGAAGCAGATTTTGCCATTGCACGTTCAGGGGCTTCTACGCTTTGGGAACTGAGTGCCACTGCAGTGCCAACACTCTACATACCTTACCCCTACGCAGCAAAAGACCATCAATACTATAATGCACAGTTCCTTGTGGAAAAAGAGTTGGCATGGCTGATGAGGGAAAATTCCATAGAGGAAGAGAAAATATTTGATATATTAGATGAAAATATGGAAAGAAAAAGTAAAGGTTTGATACAAATAGTTGAAAAAGACGGCAGTATAAAAATTGCACAACTTTTAAAAAATATGCTAAAGTAGCTAAATTAAATTCACGTTGATAACACAATTTTATCTTAGTCTATGTGTAGATAAAAGTCTTATAGGAGATAAAAATGAAAAAGAAAATTTTAGGTTTGATACTAGCTGGTGTCACTGTGCTTACATTGAGTGGTTGTGGAGGAGGAGATACGGTTGTGGATCCACTTGTTGATAATGCCACGACATTGTTTCTTATTGATCAGAATGGAAACTCATATGGAGGCATTCCCTATATCTGTGATTCAATGGTTGATTGGAGTGCAACAAGACCAAACGGAGAGTTTACTTTTTTCCCACCAGATGATTGTACTTTTGATTTCACTGGTTTGATTGGTAATTATGCTAATGACCCCATTGCTGATGATATAGTATATATAGTTGACGATTTAGACAGAGGAAAGGAAAATATTCCTTATGAGTGTGTAGATTTTGGTGTAGGCTCAACTTTTTTAGATGGTAGTTTTGATTATGATATAGATGACCAGTGTGTGTTTTACCTCTAAATATATATTTTTTGACACTATCACTCTTAAAATAGGGGGATAGTGTTAGTAAAAGAGATACTTTACCTTCAAATAACCACATTTTAGATAAAATATCTTGAATTTATACAWCACACTCAGGATATTTTTCAATGGATATTAGACAATCATTTTTAGACTTTTTTCAAAGCAAAGGGCATCAGCTCATCCCATCTTCAGCACTTGTACCAGATGACGCAACACTGATGTTTACCAATGCAGGTATGGTACAATTTAAAAACATTTTTACAGGTGAGGCACCTATTCCAGATATACCACGAGCAACATCGAGTCAAACTTGTTTAAGGGCAGGTGGAAAACACAATGACCTTGATAATGTTGGCTATACAGCACGGCATCATACACTTTTTGAAATGCTTGGTAACTTTTCTTTTGCAGATTACTTCAAAGAAGATGCCATAGCTTATGCTTGGGAATTTATTACAGATGAAAAATATCTTAATCTCCCCCTGGAGAAACTTTGGGTAACCGTACATGATTCAGATGATGAAGCAGAAGAAATATGGGCAAAATACATTAGTAAAGACCGCATTGTCCGCTTTGGCGATGCAGACAACTTTTGGCAGATGGGAGACACTGGCCCTTGTGGACCATGTTCTGAGATTTTTTATGACCAAGGAGAAGAGMACTTTAGTGGTCCAGAAGACAAAATGGGTGGAGAAGGTGACCGCTTCTTGGAAATATGGAACTTGGTATTTATGCAGTACTTTCGAGATGAGACAGGCACGCTAAACCCACTCCCAAAACCYAGCATTGATACGGGTATGGGACTTGAACGTGTGGTAGCGATCAAAGAAGGTAAGCAAAATAACTATCATTCGTCACTTTTTATGCCATTTTTAGASAARATWGGTGAATTGGTAGGAACAAAATACGACTATGATGCAGCAAATTCTGCAAGCTACCGCGTGATAGCTGACCATTTACGTTCTTGTTCTTTTTTACTCGCTCAAGGCGTGAATTTTGACAAAGAAGGACGTGGGTATGTGCTCCGTCGTATCATGCGTCGTGCCATTCGTCATGGGTATTTACTAGGACTTCGTGAGCCATTTATGTATAAACTTGTAGATATACTTGTGGAAACGATGGGTGAGCAATATGACTACCTCATCTCTAAAGCTGAAGCGATTAAAACGTCTATGAAGCTGGAAGAAGAGCGTTTCTTTATGACCATTGAAGCAGGGATAAAACTCTTTAATGAAGAGCTTGCAAGAATGCATTACGTGAAAGATAAAGAAGTCAATAATATTAGACATCCTTATGGGTTTCATGCGCAAAATATGTTTAAAATGCTGGAAGAAAAACTAGAAGATGAAGCAACATGGCTTAGTAGTGAAATCTTTAATGGTGAAGTGGCCTTTAAACTTTATGACACTTATGGTTTCCCACTAGACCTCACGGAAGATATGCTACGTGAGAAAAACATCAGCCTAGACATGGACGCTTTTAATCTGAAGATGGATGCACAAAAAGCACAGTCAAAAGCAGGGTGGAAAGGCACAGGAGACGCAGCAACTACGGGTGATTTTAAATCACTCAAAGAGAGGTTTGGCGTGAATGAGTTTGTGGGCTATAGCTCTACCACTACACAATCAAAAGTTTTAGCACTTCTTGATGAAGATTTTAATGAAACTATAATGATTGATGATAAAGGCTGGGTGTTACTCGATAAAACACCATTTTATGCTGAGTCGGGTGGACAAACTGGTGATTCTGGGACATTGGGTAGTGTAAAAGTATTGGACACTAAAAAGTTTCTAGATATGAATCTTTCAGAGGTAGAAGGTGATTTGTGTGTTGGTGATGAAGTAGAAGCTGTTGTAGATACTGCACGTGCCGAGATAGAAAAACATCACTCAGCTACACACTTATTACATGCAGGACTAAGAGAAATTTTAGGTGAGCATATTAGCCAAGCAGGTTCATTGAATGATGACAAACGATTGCGTTTTGACTTCTCTCATCCTCAAGCAATGACATCAGATGAGGTGGCGACGGTAGAGGCATGGGTGAACGATAAAATAAGCCGTGCCATTCCGTCTATCACGAAAGTAATGAGCATAGAAGAAGCAAAAAACTCTGGAGCAATGGCCCTCTTTGGTGAAAAGTATGGTGATGAAGTGCGCGTGGTAAGCATGGGGGATGCTTCTATCGAGCTTTGTGGTGGTACGCACGTGAATAACGTAGCCCAAATAGGATTGTTTATGATAAGTAAAGAGTCAGGAGTATCTGCAGGTGTTAGACGYATAGAAGCCATTTGTGGTAATGCAGCGGTGGTTGCGGTTAAAGCACTGCGCGATGAACTAAATGAAGTAAAAACAGAACTTAAAAACGTAAACCCATTAGCAGGTATAGCAAAACTAAAAGAACAGATAAAGACACTGAAAGCAGAGGTGCAAACAGCACAATCTGCTACTAAAAAAGAGCTAAGTGCTATAGAGCTTAAAGGTGTAAATATCATCGTAGAAGAGGTAGAGACTGGCGATATTAAAGAGCTTATAGATGAAGTGAAAAACAAGTACCCGAACATCGCCATCATGCTCTTTCAAAAGAAGGGTGATAAGGTGATGATAGCTTGTGGTTCGAAAGAAACTTCTATTAAAGCAGGTAACTGGATAAAAGAGATAGCCCCAATACTTGGTGGAGGAGGCGGAGGTCGTCCAGACTTTGCTCAAGCTGGWGGGAAAGATGCTTCTAAAATAGSKGAAGCTATAGAGAAATCTATRGCTTACCTAGAGGAGAATGTATRATGACAGCACTATTTACTAACTACGGGTATATGGTAGTCTTACTCCATGTGCTTGCTGCAATTATTTGGATAGGTGGGATGATAGCTATACGTGCAGCAGTGCATCCTGTGCTTAGTAGAGGTGGCGTGACAAATGCACAAATGCTACAAAGCAAGATGATGGCATCTATCTTGGAACCTAAACAAAGATTAGGTATTACATTACAGGTGATGGGAAGACTCTTTAATTTGGTGATGGTTTTTGTAGTTATTTCTTTTGCTACAGGGCTTATCATGGCAGTGGCAATGGGTGGACATCATGGTGATCAGAAGACACTATTTTTAACCAAAGAGATACTCTGGACGATTATGACAGTCAATTATATATACATGTATATCAGACGCGCCAAAGCATGGAAATTATTTGAACTGGGTAAAATTCCTGAAGCAAAAGCCAAGCTAAAATGGATGCCGAATGTACTTCTACCGCTTAACATCGTTTTAGGTCTTGTTGCACTTGGTTTAGGCGTGAGTCTTAGAGGGTTTTAATGATTTGTTTATGTTCACAGTCTGAAAGTAGAGCTTTATTACTTAAGAACTTTGGAGTTGATTTTATTCAGAAGTCAGCAGATTATGATGAAGAACAGATTGGGACACCAATTGCTAAAGATTTTGTATATACGGCTAGCAAAGGGAAGCTAGAGGCTGCCATACGTAAGTTTGGGCTAGATATTCCGCTACTTTGTAGCGATACAGTGATTGCTGCGTATGATGGTACTATTTTACGAAAGCCTAAAAATATAGAAGATGCTAGACGTATTTTAACGATGCAAAGTGGTTCTACTATTTCTATTATCTCTTCTTTACACTACAAGTCAAAAACCTTAGCTTTTTCAGATATCTCTGCCACACATTATCACTTTGCATCCTTTAAAGAAAAAGATTTAGAATCATATCTGCAAAGTGGTTTATGGCAAGGCAAAGCAGGTGGCTGTATGGTTGAGGGTTTTTGTAAAAAATATATACTCAGCGTTGATGGCTATGAGAGTACAGCGATGGGTTTACAGGTAGAGTGTTTAGTGCCATGGATATGTAAAATATGACAATTTGCCATTTTTTTGAGTGAAGTTTAGAATTTAGAATACAATGATTTTATCTAGTAAAAAAAGGTATAATAATGACTATAAAAAATACATCTTTGAGGCAATTAAATATGACATTAGAGTATCGTGATCAACACAGTAATATAGATACTTATATTTCATCAGTAGAACAAAGAAGTAGTCATAAGATAAAATCTTGGGTAGATAAAAAACTTTCAAAACCAAATGTTACTATTAATTTAGCAACAATGTTTTCAGGTATTGGTGCAGTTGAATTTGCACTAAAGCGATTAAAACTAGAAACCAATATTGTTTTTGCTGCAGATAATGATAAGTTTGTAAAAGAGAGTTACTTTTCGAACTATAAAATAGATGAATCTTCTTGGTATAATGATGTATATGATATAGAAGGTGAAAAATATCGAGGCAAGATAGATTTATTGGTAGGAGGAAGTCCCTGCCAATCTTTTTCTATGGTAGGGAAAAGACGTGGATTAGAAGATACAAGAGGAACACTTTTTTATGAATTTGCAAGAGTAGTAAAAGAGAGTCAACCGAAAGTATTTATTTATGAAAATGTCAAAGGTCTCATTAACCATGATAAAGGGAATACATTTGAAACAATTAAAGCAACATTTGATGAACTTGGATATAAATATTTCTATAAAATTTTAAATGCCAAAGATTATGGGATGGCACAACACAGAGAACGCATTTTTGTAGTTGGGTTTAAAGATAAACGTACAAGTTTTAAATTTCCAGAAAAAATTAATTTAGAATGCAGTATGCAAGATTTTTTGGAAGACTATATAGATAGTAAATATTATTTAAAAGAAAAAGGTGTGAAGTTCGTAACAAGTTCTAAGAATAGNAAAAAAAGATATACGCAAATCAATGGAGATATTGCTATCTGTCAAAAAGCTAATCAACAGTTTAATTGGCATGGAGATTTTATTTATGAAGAAAAAAATATACAAGAATGCAATGAATTTATTTTTGATRYRWWRKWWKTRRAWKAAARATWKTMMWWRWMGRATAAAATAAAAAAATATGTACTTACATCGGGTACTAAAGGATTTAAAACTTCGACAAAAACAGATTTGGAAGTAGCTAGGCCCTTATTGCAATCTATGCATAAAATGCATAGAGCAGGAGTTGATAACTATGTAACGCATAATAAAGGTAGAATCAGAAAATTAACGCCAAAAGAATGTTTGCGACTTATGGGATTTGCAGATGGATTTAAGCAGGTTGTGAGTGATACGCAAATGTATAGACAAGCTGGGAACAGTATTGTAGTTGATGTATTGATAGCTATTTTAAAAGAGATAGATATTAGTAAGTTTGGCAGGAATAAATGAGTAATTTTCAGAAGATAAAACTTGATGGAGTTGAATATTATATTGTTGATTCTATGCAAGATTTTCGAGCAGAAGATAGCTTTATTTATAGAAAAAATAAGCTTTTAGAATATAAGGGAAATGGGGAGTCTAAAAAACATGTTGGTACATATAACGGAAAACTAGGAATGAAAATATCTCATTTTTTCGAGTATGAAACTTGGGGGCGAGAACATTTTGATAAAGAAAAAAATAGAAAGACTATTAAATCAGCAGAAGAAAATGATGCAATAATCAGTGAGAAACAATGTTTCTTTTCTAAATCCAACCTTTCGCAATATCTAAACGATGCGAAAATTGAATATTTTAAACAAGAGCAAAAATATCATAATGATATATCAATTTTTTATGAGCAACGATTAGAAAAACTTTCTTCTTTAGAAAATGAAGTTTTATGGTTTAGTATTTATGATGCTTCAGATAATCTTTCTCAAAAGCAAGATAGAGGTTATATTCGTTCAGATGATAATATTTGGAAACTTTGGCGAGAACTTATTTTGCCTAGTATTAGTTATTTGTCCATTTTAAAATTAATGCCAGTAGATGATGAAAAAAGTAAACCATTTTTTTATTTTCGTGTTCTTTTAGRTTATCAATTTAGGTCATTTGTGCATCCTCAAGCTCTAGAAGAAAAATTAAGAGATAAAACAAGTTTAATAGAAACAGTAAAACCTACTTCACGACAAGGAGCAAGTAAATATAGGCGAGAAGTTATAGATCATATGCCTCAATGCCCTTTTACTAAAATCACTGAAACACAGCTTTTGATTGCAAGTCATATTAAACCATACAGTGTTTGCATGAAAGAGCTTAGAGAAGATGAAGCATTAGATTATCTTAATGGTTTAAGTTTTACACCAACATATGATAAACTATTTGACCAAGGCTTTATTACCTTTATGAATAATGGGAAACTGATTTGTGGAAGGCAGTTTAGTGCTTATACTTGGGAAAAATTAAATATTAATCCGAATGCAAAAAATATTATGAGAATCTACCCTGAGGAGAGAGAAAAATATTTGGAATATCACAGAACACATGTTTTTCAAGATGATGTTAATAGTTTAATCTAAGGTGGTTTAGCATGTATGAAAATGAGCTCAAAGCACTTAAAAAAGCAGGACGTTTTAGAGAACGTAAAATTTTTGATGATACTTTGGATGATCTGGCTTCAAATGACTACTTGGGCTTGTCTCACAATAAAAAGCAGTTTAAAAAAGCCGTCAAACTTGTAAACGAATATGAAACACTTAGTTCAAAAGCAAGTATGTTAGTCAATGGCTATCACCCGATTCATCGGATATTTGAACTTGAGATGGCAGAACAAAATGGTTTTGAAGAAGGTCTAGTGGTGGGTTCTGGTTTTCTTGCGAATATGGCACTTATAGACGCCTTGGTACGTAAAGGCGATATGCTTTTTATGGATGAAGAGTATCATGCATCTGGTGTCATGGCGAGTGAGCTTATAAAACATAGAGTAGTGTTTTTCAAACACAACGATGCAGGCGACTTGCAAGAGAAGCTCAAAGCCTATCCGGCAAAAAGGCAAATTATTGCCGTTGAAGGTGTTTACTCTATGGGTGGAGACCTCTGTAAAAAAGAGATATTTGATATTGCAGATGTTTATGAGGCCATACTCATAGTAGACGAGGCACACAGTGCAGGTGTATTGGGATTAAACCTTTTGGGTATTTTTGAATTTTATGGTATTGCCATTCATGAAAGACATATAAAGATGGGGACATTGGGTAAAGCGTATGGCTCATATGGGGCATATATATTGGCATCTTCTCACATTATTTCTTTTTTAGTCAATCGTGCAAAACCCGTCATTTATTCTACTGCACCTTCGGTGTTCGATACAGCTTTAGCTTTAGTCAATATGAAGCACATACAAAAAAATGCAGAAAAATACAGAAAAAAGATTTTAGAACGACAAGTGATGGTGCAAAAACAGTTGGGAATTCGTATTCAAAGTCTCATTTTACCTTTGGAGGTACCTGACAATGAATCCACACAATTCATACAAAAAGGTCTGATGGATCAAGGTTATCTTGTTGGGGCTATACGTCAACCAACTGTAGAAAAACCTATGATGAGAGTGATACTGAACTTAGGTGTGTCAGCTAAAAAACTTCGTCATGTTTTAGTACTCATTAGTCATAACACGGTACAATAAATGAAAATACTTTTAAAGGATCTTTGTGTTTAATGTCCTGGTCAAAGGTTCCATTTTCTTGGCGATGCTTCTTACCGTTGTACTTGGTATARTATTTATCTATGCSTATGAAGAAGTCTCTTTAAATGCGGACAAACTCATAAACTATAAGCCTGAAACATCTTCTATTATTTTAGAYAGGAATGGTGAAAAACTGGCATATGTGTTTAAAAAACAGCACCGTCTCTATGCCCAGTACGATGAAATACCAGGCTTTCTTATAGAAGGACTTGTGGCGATGGAAGATACACGATTTTTTGAACATAATGGTGTTAATCCTGATGCTATTTTAAGAGCTATCGTGAAAGATATTAAAGCTGGTGCTTTTGTAGAAGGTGGAAGTACACTTACCCAGCAACTTGTTAAAAATAAGCTTTTAACCAATGAAAAAAAACTTATACGAAAGATTAAAGAAGCCATTTTAGCACTTAAAATTGAACATGAGTTAAGCAAAGAAGAAATCATTGAGCGTTATCTAAATGAAATTTCTTATGGTAATAACTATTTTGGTATTAAGACTGCTGCAAACGGATATTTTCATAAAGAGATGAATGAGTTGACGTTGAAGGAATCAGCCATGTTAGTRGGTATMCCMAATGCTCCAAGCTTTTACAATCCCTTGCGTCATTATAAACGTGCATTGAATCGTGCTAATAATGTACTGTATCGTATGAAAAGTATTGGGTGGATTACTCAGGATGATTATTTAAAAGCAGTGAAAGAGTCCCCCGAAGTGTATAAAACATCACTTACACAAAATATTGCACCATATATAGTAGATGAAGTAGTGAGACGATTTAAAGGTAAGTTGGGAGATATACGTACCGGCGGATACCAAATCTATACTACGATTGATATGAGACAACAGGCTATTGCGAGAGATGCAGTCAAACTTTCTTATACTAAAGCAGTGAAAAAATATAAAGAAGATGTCAATACTTCTACGCTTGATGTAGCTTTTGTTGCAGTGGAGAGCAAGACGGGTGATATCTTGGCAATGGTTGGCGGAGCTAGTTACAAAAAGTCTGCTTTTAACCGTGTTACACAGKCTAAACGACAGCCTGGTTCAGCGTTTAAGCCATTTATCTATCAGACAGCTTTAGATATGGGATACAACCCAGCAACACCTTTAACAGATCTTGCACGGACTTTTCAATATTACTACAAGGGTAAGCCAAAGGTTTGGGCACCGAGAAACTATGAACGAAACTTCGAAGGGTTTATTTCTCTAAGAGAAGCATTGGTACACTCACGTAATTTGGCAACTATAAATCTTGTGTCAGAATTAGGCGTGAAGACCATTCGAAACAGATTAGCATTTTTAGATGTACCGCATATCCCAAAAGACATGTCTATTGCTTTGGGAAATCTTGGGCTAAGTCCCCTTAAAATGGCACAGATATTTTCTGTGTTTGCGAATGAAGGTCATATGATAGAACCAAGGCTTGTAAGCAAAATTATCTCCAAAGAAGGAGCAGTTATTTATGAGACGCGCCCTAAAGAGATAGCAGATTTTACAACACCTGAACAAGCCTACCTGATGACAGATATACTTAAAGATGTGGTAAAGCGGGGAACAGGTAAAAATGCACGTGTTGAGGGGATAGAGCTTTCAGGGAAAACAGGTACCACCAACAATAATATCGATGCATGGTTTTGTGGATATTCACCTACCATCGAAGTAATTTCATGGATGGGAAGAGATGATAACAAACCCATAGGAAAAGGTGCGACCGGAGGTGCTATGGCTGCACCAGCATTTGCATATTATTATAAAGAACTGCTCAAACTTTATCCGGATACGAAGCGTACTTTTGACATACCACAGGGTGTATTTAGGGGAGAGTATGAAGGGAAAAGTGAACTATATACTCAAAATTCACCTCTTCCTACGGTTCAAAAACCTGAAAATAAATATAATGAATATGCAGAATATTTAAATGAAGACAATGAGACTATTATGCTTGAAGAAGAGACAGGATTGGCTGAGACTATCAATATAGATGAAGACCCTATAGACGAAGAAGAGGGTGATGCACTTCACCCAAAACGTAATGTACCTACACGTCCAGATTCTGAAGACAGTGGTGAACTTTTTTAAGAAAGAGTATTTTTAAGAAGTAAGTTATTTCGAGCCGAAGCCCGAAAACTTTATTAAGATGAAAATGGTTTTAACAAGAATATGTAGTTCTAAACTCAAATCCTGTTGGTCTTGCTTCATCTGGGTGTACCTGACTAGCAAACATATATTGTCTGTAAGTATTGATAAATTCTTCACTCATTACTGGTGTAAGGAATTCATAATCTTCACGCAACCCTTCAAGTGCTTCTCTTAGTGTACGAGGCATCTGTGGAATATTTTTTTCTTTAATCTCATCTAGTGTGAGCTCAAACAAATCGACATCCATAGGCCCAACAGGTACATCTTTATTTTTGATACCATCAAGACCTGCAAGCATAAGCACTGCAAAACAAAGATATGGACACGCAGTAGAGTCTGGGAATCTTGTTTCAATTCTTGTAGCCATCTCACCTGCACCATAAGGGATACGACACGCAGCCGAACGGTTTTGGCTTGAGTAAGTCAAGATTGATGGTGCTTCAAATCCAGGGACAAGTCTTTTGTATGAATTTGTAGTTGGGTTTGTAAATGATGAAACTGCACCTGAGTGTCTAAATATGCCACCTAAGTACTGAAGTGCTGTCTGGCTTAGATTTGCATAAGCACCTTTATCATAGAATGTATTTTTACCCTTTTTCCAGATGGATTGGTGTACGTGCATTCCATTACCATTGTCACCATAAAGAGGTTTAGGCATGAAAGTTGCTGTTTTACCATTGAGGTGTGCAACCATCTTTACAACGTATTTGTACTTTTGTACATTATCTGCTGCTTCGATCATGTTTCCAAATTTGATACCAATCTCACCTTGAGCCATAGCAACTTCATGGTGACCAAGCATAACAGTAAGACCTACCTCTTCCATAAGAAGCATCATTTCTGCACGTAAATCTACCATTGTATCTGTAGGCATTACTGGGAAGTATCCACCTTTAATTCCTGGTTGGTGACCCATRTTACCCATTTCACCATAGTCAGTAGAACGGTTCCAATCACCTTCTTCAGAATCAACTCTGTATCCTGTCTGATTTACCCCTGACCAGATTCTAACATCATCAAATATGAAAAATTCATTTTCAGGACCAAAGTAAGCATCATCGCCCACACCAGACTCTTCCATATATTGCAATGTTTTTTTAGCAATAGATCTAGGACATCTACCATAGAGTTCATTTTTATAAATATCATAAACATCACAGATAACAATAATAGTACTGTCAGCTGTAAATGGATCCATAAATGCAGTTTCTACGTCTGGTTTAAGAAGCATATCAGATTTTTCAATTGGTTGCCAATTTTCAATAGATGAACCATCAAATGGAACGCCATTGTCAATCATACTTGATTCAACCGCTGACATACGGTAAGAAATATGGTGCCATGTACCTTTAATATCTGTAAATCTAAAATCTACAAATTCAACCTCATTTTCTTCACAAAATTTATAAAATTCATCTGTGTTGTTTACGAACTTACCCATTTTTTTCTCCTGTATAATTAAAATTTATAAATACATTATAGCAATTAAAAAATTAGTAACATCATTACAATTGTTTAAAAAGTAATCAATTGTCTGTCTCGCTCTTGAAAAGTAACAGCTTGGGTATATCCTATATCTCTTGCAAGGGTTGTTGCCAGGTCATAACCAAATCCTATTTGGTCTACAGCATGTGCATCAGAGGAAAAAGTAATGGGGATATCTAGCGTATATGCCTCTTCCAAGAGCGCACGTGATGGGTATAACTCACCAATGGGTTTACGTAAGCCAGCCGTATTGATTTCCAGTACCATGTTTGCATTTTTTATGGCTGTGAGTGCATTTTTAGCCAGTATCCGTACATCTGTTTGAGGCATAAATTTAAATACTTTTATGAGATCCAAATGTCCCACAATATCGAATTTTCCAGAATTTGCCATGGCTTCGGTAGCTTCAAAATATGCCTGCCATATCTCATCGATATTTTTATCTTTCCAGCCGCCGATAAACTCTGGATTGTCAAAACCCCATTTATCTATGAAGTGGATTGATCCTATAAGATAGTCAACATCAGCATTTAAAACCTTTTCATCCATATGTCCAGGAAGAAAATCTATTTCATAACCAAGAAGTATACGGATATCATTTTTGTATTTGTCTTTTGCTTGAAGTATATCGTTAGTATAGGCATGCATGTCTTCAAAAGGTAAACGGTATTTTTCATCAAAATCCATAGGCCCATGCTCTGAAAAACCATAAATATCAATACCCACTTCTATAGCACGTTGAATATATTCATCAACACTTCCTTCTGCATGATTACAGCGAGTGGTATGATTATGTAAGTCAATACGCATTATAATCCTTTTGATAATTTGATTTTGCTTTCTTTTATAGTGTAACAAAAAAAGATAATAATTTGACTTTTTTTGACATTTATGCGTTAAAGTTTTGAATATAAATCGATTGGAAAAGTTCCAAAGATTGTGTTGGCGTGAAAACCAAAGTTAAGAGAACTAATTGATAAGAGGAGTAATAGTATGCATAAGCAGAATATAAATATTATAAAAATAAAAAATAAAAAATTACTTGAAGAAAAATTATACCAATTACGTCATAATAATGTAGATGGCTCTTTAGAAGAAAAAATAGTTGATATGTTTGTTGCTGAACTTTTGACACAGGGGAAAGACAGTAATCAATTACGTCAAATCTCAAAAATAAGCAAAATATTAGCCCAGTCTATGGGATTAGATGCAAGATACTGTGATGAGCTTGGGCAGGCTGCAAAGATTTATGATATTGGCAATATTATGATTTCTACTGAAGTGTATATGAGGGAAGATACCTTGAGTTTTGAAGAATTCAATATCGTTAAAAGCCATACAATGCTAGGGTATGAGATACTAAAATTTCAAGGTTTTGCTTCTACAAATTTAGGTGCGATCATGTCTTCAGAACATCATGAGTGGTGGGATGGTGGAGGGTATCCACAGCAGAAAAAAGGGGCACAGATAGACATTGCCTCGCGTATCGTATCTGTTGCTGATACGGCAGGTGCATTATTTAGAAAAAGACCTGGTAGAGCAGTATGGCAGTACGATAAAATATTGGAGTTTATTGAAAAACGAAGGGGCATACAGTTTGATCCTGATGTTGTAGATGCTTTTTTGATGAACCAAGAAGTGATACATGAGATTTTATGTGTAGATAGAGTATAGATGCAACAAATCTACTTTTTACTACTAATTGGATAAGATAAAAGTAATATTTTAATGGTGATTGTCATTTTTTAGTTGATTTGGGGATATAAAACTCGGATTTACGGTCTAAAGTGTGAATTCTCAATTGAACATGAGAAAATGTCTTTAGCAACAATACGGAAATGATGGACATCATATTTCAGGATAAAAATGGCAAACACAAAAGTAGAGCTTCTTGCMCCAGCAGGTAACTTAGAGAAGATGAAGATCGCTTTAAACTATGGAGCGGACGCTGTATATGGCGGAACCAGTACTTTTTCATTACGTATACGTTCGGGTAAAGAATTTGATATGGAAGCCTACGCAGCAGGTATTGTGTATGCGCATGAGCGTGGTAAAAAAGTTTACTCTACTGTAAACTCCTTTCCTTTTAACTCTCAATTGAAACTCTATGAAAATCATATAGCCAAAATAGCAGAGCTTAAACCAGACGCACTCATCGTGTCAAGTCCTGGAGTAGTAAAAATAGCCCGGAAAATAGCACCAAATATCCCTGTACATCTTTCTACACAAGCCAATGTTATGAATGCCATGGATGCAGAGGTCTATTATGATTTAGGGGTGCAACGTATTATCGTGGCACGTGAGATAAGCTTAAAAGATTGTGAAGCGATTAAGAGACATCTGCCCGACTTGGAGTTAGAGATATTCGTACATGGTTCTATGTGTTTTGCTTATTCTGGACGTTGCCTTATCTCTTCACTTCAAACTGGACGTGTACCAAATAGAGGAAGCTGTGCAAACGATTGTCGTTTCCCTTATGAGATTTATGCACATAATCCTGAGTCAGGGACTACGTTTAGACTGGATGAAGAAGAGGGCATAGGGACTTACATCATGAATGCTAAAGATATGAACATGGCATCTCATGTTGATGAGATACTGAAATCTGGCGTCATTGACTCTTTGAAAATAGAAGGACGTACGAAGTCACCTTATTATGCAGGGGTTGTGACTAAAGCGTACCGCCATGCTATAGATGATTATTATCTAGGAGATTTTGATGAGGCTCGCTACCAAAAAGAGTTAGGTACCACACAAAACCGTGGCTTTACAGATGCTTATTTACTCTCTCGTCCATTTGACAGAAATAACACGGAATCAAATGATTTTTCTATACAGTACGGCACACATCAAGTAGCTGGACTAGTAAGCGAAGATGGTCTCACTTGGAAGTGTAAAGACAAGACTTGTTTGGGTGATTCCGTGGAGATAGTTTTACCCGTTGGGGCTAAAGTAGAATTTGTAGACAATGATATAGGCAAGATAGAAGAGATAGCAGGTCATTACGTTATTACCTTTAAGAGGATAACTACGAGAGAGGGCAAAGAGCTAGAGTGTGTACATAGTGGCAATGTAAATGATATTATGCTACCTGCACCACTGCCYGGTTATACTATTTTAAGACGTGAGATAGCAGAGGCGTTAGAGAAAAAAGGATTGACGGAGACATCAACTCCTATGAAATTGGAACAAGAAATAAAATAATAAGGTAAGAAGATGAAATTCGTATCTATCATTATTGCTTCTAAAAATGATTATAGTATTATGTCTGAGTGTGTAGAAACGTTGAAGAAATTTGGTGTGCCATATGAGCTTATTATTTCTTCTGCACATAAAAGTCCGCAAAGGACACGAGACTATATTAAAGTCGCAGAAGAAAAGGGTGCACAGGTTTTTATAGCAGCAGCTGGTATGGCAGCACATTTAGCAGGTAAGGTGGCAGCAAGTACCACAAAGCCTGTGTTAGGTGTGCCAATGGAGGCTGGTTCACTTAAAGGAGAAGATGCACTTTTAAGTACAGTGATGATGTCTGAAGGTTTACCTGTTGGTACATTAGCTATCGGCAAAGCAGGAGCAGTCAATGCTGCGTATCTTGCCATCCAAATCATGGCACTTCAAGACGATGAACTAAGAGTCAAACTTCAAGAAGACCGGATAAGCAAAGCAAAAAAAGTAGCGCTTGACTCTTCTGAAATAGAAATAATACTTTAAAAATTTAAACTAGGTAGAGATATAGATGAACAAAAACGCCATAACATTTTCTGACATGTTACTAAAACTACAACAGTACTGGGCAGCACAGGGCTGTAATATTGTACAACCTTACGATATACCATCAGGTGCAGGGACATTTCACCCTGCAACTTTACTAAGAAGTCTTGATTCGCAGCCTTGGTCTGCAGCCTATGTAGCACCTAGCCGTCGTCCTACAGATGGACGTTATGGTGAGAATCCTAACCGTTTGGGTGCCTACTATCAGTTCCAAGCACTCATTAAGCCTAGTCCAGACAATATCCAAGAGCTCTACTTGAAATCATTGGAGTATTTAGGACTTAAGTTGCAAGAGCATGACATACGTTTTGTTGAAGACAACTGGGAGTCACCAACACTTGGTGCTTGGGGTCTTGGCTGGGAAGTATGGCTTGATGGTATGGAAGTGACACAGTTTACTTACTTTCAGCAAGTGGGAGGCATCGCTTGTGACCCTGTGGCTGTAGAGATTACCTATGGGACAGAACGTTTGGCTATGTATTTGCAGGGTGTAGATTCTGTGTATGACTTAGTGTGGAATAAAATGGGTGACAAGATTACCACCTATGGAGATGTGCACAAAGAGACAGAATATGAGTTCTCTAAGTATCACTTTGAAGTAGCCAATGTCGAGAACTTATTTCAGCATTTTGAAGATGCAAGTAATGAATGTAAGGTGTGTCTTGAAGCGGGCTTACCTTTGCCTGCGTATGACCAATGCATGGTGGCTTCTCATGCCTTTAATGTGCTTGATGCACGAAAAGCCATTTCGCAGGCACAGCGACAGAATTACATACTTAAGGTAAGAGAGCTTTCTATAGGATGTGCACAGCTTTATAAAGAGCAAGAAGGTGAACGTAACAAAAGAGTAAGAGGTTAATTTTGATAGAAAAATTAGTCACTTCAAGCCTAAAACTAGGTGTCATCGCAGGTGGGCAACTAGGAAAGATGCTCATTCAAGAAGCAAGCAGATGGGACATCATCTCATATGTGCTTGACCCAGATGAGGGATGCTCAGCTCGTAATGTAGCCAACGTCTATGTAAAAGGTGACTTTAGAGACTTTGATGATGTGTATGCTTTTGGGAAACAAGTAGATATTCTTACTTATGAACTTGAAGACATTAACATAGAAGCACTACAGCAGCTAAAATCTGAGGGGCTTAAAGTGCTTCCTGACCCTGATACATTGGCACTCATACAAGATAAGGGATTGCAAAAAGAGTTTTATACGAAATACAAGATGCCAACATCTCCGTTTAAGTGTTATGACAACATAGAAGAGATTGAGAGAGCAATAAAATGTGGCGAATTGACATATCCTTTTGTGCAAAAGTTACGTAAAGGTGGTTATGATGGGCATGGTGTTTCGCTTATAAAAGATGCAAACGATACCTTGCTTAATGGTGCTTCTATCATAGAAGATAAAGTAGATATAGCCAAAGAGATAGCAGTCATTGCTGCTAGAAATGCTACAGGAGAAGTGCGTTGTTTCCCTGCAGTTGAGATGACTTTTAATGAAGAGACAAACTTAGTGGAAGAGATATTTTGTCCAGCCAAACTTACTTTGTCGCAAACAAAAGTAGCCGAAGTACTGGCACAAGAGATTATAGAAAATCTTGATATGGTAGGGTTATTGGCAGTTGAGTTTTTCATAGACACTAAAGGGCAAATACTCATCAACGAAGTCGCACCTAGACCACATAACAGTGGGCATCACACTATAGACTCTGCGGTCACTTCTCAGCTGAAACAACTTTTACGAGCCATACTTAATCTGCCTTTAGGTAGCACKGCACTMACTACGTCTTCTGTGATGCTAAATCTTTTAGGAGAAGCAGGGCATGTAGGTCCTGTACATTATGTAGGCTTTGCTGAGTGCATGGCTATAGATGGGGTAAAAATCCATCTTTACGGTAAGAAAATGACAAGACCTTCAAGGAAAATGGGGCATGTGACTATTTTGGGTAATACCGTTGAAGAAGCACGTGTAAAAGCAGAAGAAGTAAAAAAAATCATAAAGGTAAAATCATGTCCAATGTAGTAGCAGATAATATAGTGGTAAGCATAGTAATGGGTTCAGACTCAGACCTCCCTGTGATGCAAGCAGCGGCAGATATGTTAGAGCTCTTTGGTGTAGGCTATGAGCTTGATGTAGTCTCAGCACACAGAACCCCTGAAAAGCTTTTTGAGTTTTCAAAAAAWGCACATAAGCGTGGCATTCAAGTCATCATAGCAGGTGCTGGTGGGGCTGCACACTTACCAGGTATGGTAGCTTCCATGTCGCCACTGCCTATTATCGGTGTACCTATAAAATCAAGTAATTCTATTGATGGTTGGGACTCCATACTCTCTATACTCCAAATGCCAGGGGGCGTACCTGTGGCTACAGTAGCACTTAATGGTGCTAAAAATGCAGGGATTTTGGCGGCACAGATAGTAGGTGCAGGAGATAAAGAGGTGCAAGATACGATAGTGGCATACAAAGAAGAGCTTGGTAGACAAGTAGAAGAGAAGTCTAAGAGGGTTGCGGTGCAAAAGGGTAGTGCATAAGACCTTCTCAGCTAGAAGCTTCGTAAAAAACAATTAAGTAGTTAGGTAACGCGGCTGAGGTTAAGTTCTAAAAAGTAGCCTGTCCCCTTTTATTATTTAAGTGCTTTTAAAGGTGGAAACTGTCCCCATTTAATTCATTTAATCATAAAAGGGATGCTTGGGAATGTGTTTAAGAAATAATTTTATTTTATACAATTTTAGAAAAGCTAAAATCACAATGAAAAGAAAATACTTTTTTATAGGACTCGATAATATGTTAAATCTTAATCAATTAAAAAAACTATATACCAATTCACCCCATTGGGTACAAAATCTCTATGCTGCAATACCCTTTAGTATAAGAAATGGTTCAGAATACAAACAATGGCGTACATTTCTAAACAAAAATCTTAACGTTGATGAATATGAAATATTAAAATTAAAAGAAACTATCGTGTACGCCTATGAATATACAACATATTATAAAAAACTCTTTGATGATAATCACATTGATCCTTATGCAATCAATACACGAAAAGATTTACAATCTATTCCGCTCTTAACAAAAAAACTACTAAAAGAAAATTTTCATGATCTGCAAGCAGCAAATTACCCAAAAAGTAATAAATTCTTTATTACTACAGGAGGTACTACAGGATACCCTGTAACATTTTACCAATCAGAAAATGTTTGGAAAAAAGAAGTTGCCTTTGTTGCAGATTTTTTTGAAAAGCGATGGTTGCATTCCCCTCTTACTAAAAGCCTCTTTTAAAGTAAAAGATTTTAAAGATAACGATCATGGTATTTTCTGGGAAAAAGATTATGTAAGTAACACTATCCACTTCTCTCCCCTTCATCTAAATAGTTCAACTATATCAAAATATGTTCAAAAATTGAATGAACTCAAACCACTCTTTTTTCATGTATACCCATCAAATCTACTTTTTTTAATTGATAATATGATGGAACAAAATCTCAAACTTAAGTATCAACTCCGTACAATATTTTTAGTCTCAGAAGGATATACAAATAAAGATATAGAAAGGATCAAAACATTCTTCAACTGTGAAGTAACTAGCTTCTACGGACATTCCGAACGTATCCTATTTTTAGAATCAATAAGTCAAGATGTGGATATCTACCAAATAGATAAGAGATATGGTTTCTTTGAATTAGTAGATGATAATAAGCATCAAATTGTTGAAAATAATATCTCAGGGACTATTGTCGGTACAACATTTGATAATTATGCCATGCCATTGATTCGATATGAAACAGATGATATAACACAATACTTGGATTATAAAATTGGTACAACCAGTATGATTGACAGTTTACGTAACCAAGTTTACTTAGAGGGCAAAAATCATATTAATATAAGTGTTACTAACTTTACTCTAAGCCATTTTACAAATAAAATACATACTTGGCAATTATATCAAGACCAACCAGGAAAAGTGGACATACTGATTGTACCAAAAAAAGATTTTACGCATGAGGACAAAGAGAAAATCTTATCCTATATGAATACATTGATTGGAGATATTTTAGAGTGTGATTTGAAATTACTTAATCATCCACTTCTTACTCCTAGAGGGAAAATGAGTAAAATAAATAAAAAAATTTCAAAAATTTGACTGAAGGATGATTTTAGAGATACTGGAACTGTAACCCGAAAAAGCACATATTAAGAAAATACTAAAATCAATAATACACTCTTTTTTATTTAGGTGCCAATGTTTTCTCTGCTCCTATAAGTGCTACTACACCATCATGTAGATTCTGTACCGCTTGCACTTCTGTAATACCTAGACGACGTTGGTTACTGATGTCATAAACACTGCCCTCATTCGCAGAGTGTTCACCATTAATACCACGAATCTGCAAATAATACTTATCTGTAATGGCTTTAAAGGCATCCATGTCTTTTGCAAGGTTTGGCAATGTAATATGCACACTTGCTCTCATTGCTGTTCCAAGGTTTGTCGGACAAGATGTAATGTATCCTAGATGATTATTATACGCAAATGTCACCTCAGTTTCTATAACTTTTAGTGCAGAGACCAAACGTATAAAAACCTCTTTTATATCACCCCCTTGCTGTATAGAGATAATACGTAACTGATCTTCTTCGTTAATCCAAACCAAAAAAGTCTTATCATGATTATGATAAATTCCACGTCCATCTGGCCAGTTACGGTTGTATCCTGCAGCATCAAGAAAACGATCACCCTCTTTAAAGAGAAGATGTTCCTTATATAAGTCATCCTGAAGCTCTTTAGTCATTCCAAGCAGGGGATAGTAATTTCCTGCTAACTCTCCTTCGAGAGCAGAAAGCGCCTTGAGTGCAGTTGATTCAACCAGATCACGTTGTCCCTGCGAAATCACAGCTCCTAAATGCATATTGTCAATATTACGCCCAACACGAATGCGTGTAGAAACGATAAACTTTCCTTCCGAATCAGGATTAGGTGTATTCAAGTCGTCTGGGTTCAGATTACTTGTATGTTTGTCTTGTGTATCAAATCCATGATACTCTTTGATAATTGGGTCAAATAATGCAGCAAACGTTGTATATGACTCTTCATCCCCCGCATACACACCAATACTACTGTCTATATTTTGAACACCAGAATTAATCACTAATTCTAAAGTAAAACCATTTATTGTCTTTTTATTTTTCAAGGTATCAAACACTTTGGGAGTCAAATATTTACATAACAACGACTTACACTTCTTTGGTAGTTTAGGGTAGTCCATTTTAAGGTTCTCTCTTTAGGCTTTATATAAAACTATCATAACATATACTATCTCTTGAAAAGCAAGATCAATGCTATGATTATAAATCTATATGAAATATTGAGTTAAAAGGAAAATAATTGGAACAATTTCCCGAATTTAAATCCAAAGTGCAATTTTTAAACTTTTAGTATTTATTTGAACACAAAAAGCTAAAAAATCTGTATTTTGAGATTTGAAGAGGTTAGATGATACAATCAACTTCCAAATCCAACCAAAGATAAAGGAAGTAATCATGTCATATAAGACTTAATGGTAAAAATGGGGGTCTGAATTATTATTTTTTCTTAAATAAAGGGGACAGGCTACTTTTAATGCAATTATAGCTATACTTTTCCCAATAAAGCAAAGGAAACAAAATGCCACGCATCCCAAGAGGTGAGACAGCAGGAGGTATCTATCATATCGTCAATAGAGGCAATATGAAGATGCAAGTCTTTGATGACATGGATGATTATGAGTATTTTTTAACACTCTTAGGAAAAGCAAGTAAAAGAGAAAATGTAGAGATACACGCTTATTGTCTCATGCCAAACCATTTTCACTTACTCCTCATACCAAAAGAGCCAAACAGTCTCAGTAGATTTATGCAATGGGTCATGACTTCTCATGTACGGTATTATCATAAGAAAAATAAAACCTCAGGACATATATGGCAAGGAAGATACAAAAGCTTTATGGTAGAAAAGGAGAGTTACTACATAACCCTACTACGCTACATAGAAGCCAATGCCCTAAGAGCAAAGCTTGTAAGAAAAGCAGAAGACTGGGACTAT
The DNA here is from genome assembly GCA_002733355.1 of Sulfurovum sp. Taxonomy (GTDB): domain Bacteria; phylum Campylobacterota; class Campylobacteria; order Campylobacterales; family Sulfurovaceae; genus Sulfurovum. The sequence goes on along the minus strand of NVVN01000001.1, from coordinate 145,366 downwards.
GGTTCTTTGATGGAGAGGGTACATAGGCATAGAACGCTACTCTCAAAGCCTTGCATGGAGCTTGATGTTGATTGGGTGGAATATGTCAATGAACCTTTGAAAAAAAGAGAACTGCATAGCATACGAAACTCTGTTAATAGACAAGCTCCACTAGGGGATGAAAAGTGGCAAGTGGAAACTGCTAGGAGGCATGGGTTAATGTCTACGTTAAATGAGAGAGGGAGACCACGCAAAAATGTGCAGGGGTAATTTGGGTTATGATATAATAACAAAAAGCATAAAGGAGTCATGATGTCGAGAAATGAAATAGCCAAGATGAGTGTGGAAGAGCGTGTGGCTTTGATGGAAGAGCTTTGGGCAAGTTTTGATAGGGATGGCTTAGAATACCCTATGCCAGATTGGCATGAAAAGATATTGGCTCAAAGAGCAGATAGCAAAGATGAAGATTTTATTTCTCTTGATGAAGTAAAAAAATCTTTACAAGAAGAGTTAAATGACGACTAGAGTTTTACGTAAAGCAAGAGAAGATTTACGTTTAGGTATACAATTTTATAATCGCCAACAAAAGGGTCTGGGGAATTATTTTTATGATACTCTGATTTCAGATATTGAATCTTTGCAAATTTATGCAGGGATACATCCTAAAATAAACGAGTATTACAGAGCATTGTCTAAACGTTTTCCCTATTCAATGTATTATAAAGTGGATGGAGATATAGTGAAAGTCTATGCAATATTAGATGATAGAAGTAATCCTGAGCTTATTAAATCAAGACTAGAAAAATCAAAATGAAACTACAAGAGATATACAATCACCTAGATAAAATAAGCCCTTTTGAACTCCAGGAAAAATGGGATAATTCTGGGCTGATAGTAGGAGATATGGCACGTGAAACATCACAAATCGTTGTCTCGCTAGACATAGATGCACAGATGATAGAGCAAGCAAAAGAAGGGACACTTTTTATTGTGCATCATCCGCTTATATTTGGTAAACTAGCACAGCTTGATTTGGCTAAATACCCTGCAAATTTACTTGAACAGATGATACTTAAAAAGCACGCACTTATAGCGATGCACACGAACTTTGACCAAACACATCTTAATAAGTATGTGTTTGAAAAGATCTTAGGGTTTAAAATGCAGAGCCAAAGTGCATTTCTTTGTACCGCACAAGGTGAATGGAACTATAAGGCACTTTTAAAGTTGATAAAAGAGAAATTAGATTTGCCAACACTTAAARTAGTRGGTAAAAAAGAGAAYATTACCTCTATCGCACTCTGYACAGGAGCAGGAGCTTCACTTATGGATRAAGTRGAAGCYGATTGYTTTTTAACWGGAGATATCAAATACCATGATGCAATGAAAGCAATGAGTGAAGATTTGATGATGATAGACATTGGACATTATGAATCTGARAAGTTTTTTGCTGAGATTTTACTTGAAGAATTGAAAGTTTTACCTATTTTGGCTATAATTGCGAATTCTAAAAACCCATTTCATATTGAGACAGATAAAATAGGTTGAAAATCTTGCGACAACACGTAAAGAGTTGTATGGYAAGAACACGCTTAAATTCCAAAGGACAAAGATTGAATAAACATTTAAACGAGCTTATAGAGCTTTCAAAAAATGATCAGGCTATTGATAGTTATACACCACAACTTGAGGCTGCAGATAAAAAAGTAGCTAAGATTCAAAAGAAGATTGATGCTGCACAGGCTGAGTTGGACACACTGAATACTGACATTGCAGATAATGATGTAAAAGTGAATGTATTTGAAGAACAACTTACTATGTTRCATGAACAACTTGCGCTTAATACAAAAAAAATAAAAGAGATTACTACAGAAAAAGAGATGAAAGCACTTTCTTTGGAAGAAGATATCGCTAAAGAGAAAATGACTTTTGCTAATGAAGAGATTGAAAGACTTCAACGTATAAATGAAACTAAAACAGCATTACTTGAAGAAGTAAGCGAAAATGTTGCAACATTATCTGTTGAGTTTGAGGCAGTACATAAAGAAGTTTCTACAGAAAAAGCTGCAATCGATAAAAGTAAAGGAACTCTTTTTACGAAAAGAGAAGCGTTAAGTAGAAAYATTGAACAAAAAGTACTTGCATTTTATGAAAAAATTCGTATTTGGGCGGGCAATACTGCTGTAGTTCCTGTAAAAAAACAAGCATGTTACGGTTGYTATATGAAACTTAATGATAAAACATATTCAGAGGTCATAAAAGCTGCAGAAATTTGTAACTGTCCTCACTGTGGACGTATTTTATATATTGAGCCTGTCACAGAAGAAGTATAAGTGTAACGTGACTATGGAGAAATTTTTCTTTTTTCTCTATGGTTTTATATCTTTTTTTCTCTATATTATAGCCCTTCCYTTTTTAATACTTTTTTCATTCAAAAAAAAATATAAAAAATCTATACCAKCACGTTTTTTCTTGTGGAAAAATAAACCTTTTACACCTCAAGGTATTTGGTTYCATTCTTGTAGTTTTGGAGAAGCAAAAGCAATAAAGCCATTGGTAGATAAACTGCCTAGTGAAAHGTTACGTATGAGTACGACAACGCATACAGGTTTTGANGTCATACGTGAGTATAGTCTTGAGAGTAACTATTTGCCATTTGAACCACTACTCTTTTGGTGGGTAAAACCACAAAAAGTTTTAGTGGTGATGGAGGCAGAGTTTTGGTATCTTCTTTTTGCATTGGCACATAAAAGAGGGGCGAAAACGTTACTGATAAATGCACGGATGTCTGAAAGGTCATATCCAAAATATCAGCGTATAGGATGGCTATACAGACAGATATTTCGCTATATTGATGAAGTATACGCACAAACGCAGCTTGATAAAGAACGTTTAGAAGCATTGGGTGCTAAAAATGTACTGGTAACAGGTAATATTAAACTCTCAGAACTGTCTATAGTTTCTCATCAATTCCAAAAACCTTCTGGACTCTTTGTCTGTGCTGCAAGTACACATGAAGGCGAAGAAGCACTGATAATAGACGCTTTTTTGGCATTAAAAAAAGAAGATAAAGAGGCACAACTTATTGTAGCTCCTCGTCATCCGGAACGTTTTGGAAAAGTAGCTTTAATAATCGAAGAAATTTCAAAAAAAGAAGCGATGACATGGCATAAATATTCTGAGCATAATAACTTTGAGAGCGATATCGTTTTGGTTGATACTCTAGGTGAATTAATAAATATTTATGCTATCTCGGACATAGTGATTTTAGGTGGTGCATTCGAGCCTATAGGTGGACACAATGCAGCAGAAGCAGCACAGTTTGGATGTAAAATTATTTCAGGGAAACATTATTTTAATCAAAAAGATATTTTTGAAGCCATAGAAGGCATAGCCATAGTAGAAGCGTCCAATCTTTCGGAAAGGTTGAGTCAGCATACTCTTTTAAAACCTACACATATTAAAACCAAGAGTGATATCTCTCCTATTATTAAGAGTATCCAAAGTGTTTTATAAGATAGTCGAAAATAGTGTATTTTTGCGTATAAAAGCACAACCCAATACAAGTAAAAGTGAGTTTTGTGAAATATATGGTGAAGAAGCCATTAAGATTCGCATCAAAGCACCAGCAGTAGAAGGTGCTGCAAATAAAGAGTTAATGAGGTTCCTTTCAAAAAGTTTTAAAATTTCAAAATCTGATATAATTTTTAAAACAGGAAAAAACAGCAAACTAAAGATAGTGGAGTTTCCACTCAGTGATAAATTTAAACAATGGATAAAACAAAATGGCTACAGATAAAGCATATAAAGTACTAGCACTTCAAAAAGATATTTCAAATAAAAAAGCAAAAGAACTCATAGACAGAGGCTTTGTGTTTGTAGAAGATAAAAAAGTAAAAATCGCCCGTGCAGATATACATACAGAAACATTTTTTCGTGTAGAATATCCTGCAGACATAGAGATACTCTATCAAGATGATGATATCATCGCCATCAATAAACCAGCGCAAGTAGACAGCTATGATATACAAGACGCCATTGAAGGTGCGGAGCTTCTACATAGGCTTGACCGTGATACATCTGGGGTTTTACTGCTTGGTAAGAATAGAGCATTTATAGACCGTGCTATTAAAGAGTTTAAAGCACGTAGAGTAGAAAAACATTATGTGGCGTGGATAGAAGGGATACTATATGAAAAAGTGGAGATAGATGAACCTATTTTTACCATCAAAAAAGGTAAAGCCTTTTCTCTTATAGATCCTGTACGTGGTAAGAAGGCACATACAGTTGTAAAGCCAGAAGAACTTCAAGGAAAAAAATCCAAAGTACATATAGAGATAACGACTGGACGTACACACCAGATACGCGTACACTTAGCACACATAGGGCATCCTATAGTTGGTGATGAGCAGTATGGAAGCCGTACACAAGCTAAGCGTGTGCTACTGCACTCTGCTAAGATCAAGATACTTGATTATGAGTTTAATGCAAAAGAGCCTAAAGAGATAGCCCAATATAAGTAAAAATTTTATGCAGTAAAATTGTTAAGAAATAGGTTTAGAAAGTGATATTTTGGCAGAGGGGACTCGACTCGACTCGTTTAGTCCCAAAANAATGAAGAGTACTTCATATATTCTGCTAATCTTCTAAAAGTGAAACACTACTTAAAGGAAATATTATGAAAAAAAGTATCTTATCATTTATGATTTTATGTGCTTCTGTTGTCCATGCAAATCATCCAAACTTTGATTGTTCTAAAGTAATTGAAGAGACTAAAGCCTATAGTTTTGAGAAAAAACTCACACTTCAGGGTATTGATTTTCATGTAACTACCACAGGAAAAGGCTCCTTGCGTCAACTTACCATAACACCCAGTGGACTTGAACGTGATAATACTGTTATCACGCATGAGATTGATGGTGTGGTGACAAATGTAGAGGTAGCAGACTTAAATGCAGATGGATCGCCTGAAATCTATGTTTACATTACTTCTGCAGGCTCTGGCTCTTATGGTTCACTTGTTGCTTACAGTACCAATAACAAAAAATCACTCTCTGAGATTTATTTGGCTCCGTTAGAGGAGGATAAGACAAATAGTGTTGGCTATATGGGACATGATAAATTTACCATCATAGAAAATAGTTTTGCAAGACGTTTCCCTATCTATAAAAAAGAAGATTCGAATGCAAAACCAACAGGTGGCACAAGACAATTAGAATATAAACTTAAAATGGGTGAAGCCTCTTGGCAGTTGAAGTTAATAAAAAGTACTGAAGTTAAATAGTAAAAACAAGGGGAGAGTTTTATGAAAAAATTAATAGTAGCAACAGTATTTATTGGGGTATTTACATCTCAATTACAAGCAGATACACATATAAGAAGTGAATTTGAAAATGTATATGTAAAGGCAGCTAATACTTTACTCTTTTTTACATCTGAAAATATCATTAGTTCAGGGTCGTATGAATTTGGGAGTGATGACGCTACGTTAAAAACAACCTTTTTCCCTTTGACGCATCATTTTGAGAGTGACTCAGATTTTTATAACTTTTATGTCAACGGGAGCATTGGATACAGTAAATATAGAGAGAAAAATATAGATTTTAGAGGTAGTTTGGATGAGATAGATATCAAAACGTATGCTCTAAAGTTAGGTGGGGGTATTCGGTTAAAACCTTTAGATGATGTTGACATCATGTTCGGTTGAGCATATATATACTCTAAGGTAAACAGTGACTATAAGACCCCTCAACCATTAAGCTCAAATGATATTATAGACAGAGCATTAGAATATGTATTTAATAGTAGCAATACATTCGATACTTTCGAAGCTTTTACTTCTATAGGTTATCAGCCAACGATACATGAATATGAACCTTATATACGTGGAGATATTCGTTACTTCGATACAAAGATAGATGACCCTTTTGCCACTATCACAGATACAACTTCAACTATCAGTGAATTAAAAATAGGTGTTGTGACACCTGTTGTTACGTCCATAGAAGGCTTACCGTTAAAGTTAGAGTTTTATGCCTCAAATGTTTTTATCTCAGGTGACATGCGAGAAGCACTGGACACCAATAGTTTTTATGTACTAGGAACCACTTTTCATTTAGGTACAACAACATTAAATGAGTGGGTAAGTGAAGTGTCTTTTGATGTTAATATCGTCAGAGGTGATAATTTGGATGGGTTTAACTTTGGTTTTGGGTTGAGTTTTTAAGATGAGAGTTTATTTACTTATTATACTTGTGTTCAGTAAGTTACTTTTTGCTTCAGAGTGTGAAATGCACCTTGAAAAAATACAAAATGACGAGAGTCGCTTTACCCTCATTTTGACACACGATAAAAACTGTGAAGTGATAATGGATGAGCATACAAGTAAAATAGTACTTATCTTAAAAACTGTGGATCATAATATCTCAGAACCCAAACACTCTAAAAAAGACAATACCCCTATAGATAAACTCATCAACTTAGCCAAAAGTAAGTTGGGAGACAGTTATGTTTATGCTGCTACAGGCCCTGATCATTTTGACTGTTCTGGTTTCGTTTATTATGTATTTAAAGAAAATGGTGTGGTAATACCTCGTACTTCTTTGTTACAGTCTAAAAGTACTAAAAAATTAAATCGTCAAGAAATCAAAAGAGGAGACATACTCTCTTTTGATACCCACGACAGAAAACATATTAATCACAGTGGTATATATCTTGGTAATGGCAAGTTTATTCACTCTTCATCAGGTAAAGCTTTTGGTGTGACAATCTCTGATTTAGATAAAGGTTTTTATAAAGATAAATTTCGTTGGGGTGTACGTAAAAGGTTATAAATATATGTATTAAGCCCAAATACGATAAAATCGCATTCATAATAGAAGAAATATAAGGTAAAAAATGTTTGATACTTTAACCGACAGTTTTAAAAATGCCATAGGAAAGATTCGTTTTCATGATGATGAAAAAGCACTTAAAAAAGCAACAGCAGAACTCAAAAAGTCACTACTTAAGGCTGATGTCCATCACAAAGTGGTCAAAGATCTCATTGCTTATGTTGAGCTTGAAACCAAAAAGAATGGTGTAGGCAAAGACAATTTTCTTAAATCACTTCAAGACAAGTTGACAGATATTCTTACCTTAGAAGGTGCAGCAAAAGGTTTTACTTTTGCTTCTAAACCACCAACGGTAGTACTGATGATAGGTTTGCAGGGTTCGGGTAAAACGACTACAACAGGTAAGCTGGCTTATTTTCTTAAAGAACAAAAAAAGAAAAAAGTGCTTGTCATTGCGGCAGACTTACAGAGGCTTGCGGCGGTTGAACAACTTAGGCAAATYACTGCGGGCGTAGAGGTAGAACTGGTTGCAGATGAAAGTGCAACACCTACGCAGATAGTCAAACGAGGACTTGAAAAAGCAGAGAAAGAGCTTTATGATGTAGTGCTTATAGATACTGCTGGACGCTTAGCCATCGATGAAGAATTGATGGATGAGTTGGCAGAAATAAAAAAAGTGGCCAATCCGGATGAACTCTTTTATGTGGCTGATGCAATGACAGGGCAAGATGCTGTAAGAACAGCACAAACATTTAAAGAGAAGATAGGTATTACCGGAGTAGTACTTTCGAAGTTTGATGGTGACTCTAAGGGCGGTGTAGCACTAGGGCTTACACAACAAGTAGGAGTACCGCTTCGCTTTATTGGTGCAGGTGAGAAGATGCCTGACCTTGAGCAATTTATTTCAGACAGAATAGTCAGTCGTTTAATGGGAGCTGGAGATGTTGAGTCCTTGGCGGAAAAGGCTGCAGCTGCTATTGATCCTAAAGAAGCGAAGAAGATTGCACAGAAGATTAAAAAAGGACAGTTTAACTTTAATGATTTTCTTGGGCAAATGGAACAAATGAAAAAACTCGGATCCATGAAATCTATCATGGGGATGATTCCAGGTATGGGAAATATGGCGAAACAACTGGGTGACATGGATTTGGAAAACTCTGATGAGATCAAACAAATCAAGGCACTGGTGTCTTCCATGACACCAAAAGAAAGAGAAAACCCAGACATTTTAAATAACACCCGTAAACGACGTTTAGCAGCTGGAGCAGGGCTAGACCCTATGCATGTGAACCGTGTATTAAAACAGTTTAAAAATGCTGCGAAGATGGCGAAGAAGATGTCTACTAAAGGTGGGATGAAAGAAATGCAAAAAATGATGCAACAAATGCAAGGTGGTGTCGGAATGCCAAACATACCAAGATAGGTGATGGAAAGAGTTTAATAAAATATTTAGACTATTTATGGTAAAATCGCGTTCCAAAAGTGTTGATGAGTGCTTTAAGTCGTTAATGAGCAGTTGTCAGTACTTTATAGTAAGATGTTAGCTTTTCCTCAAAGAGAACATTCAAAAATGAAATAACACAAGGANYACAAYATGACAATGATYAGAATGACAAGAATGGGTAGAAAAAAGAAACCATTTTACAGAATCGTAGTAACAGACAGTAGAAAAAGAAGAGATGGTGGTTGGATCGAAGCAATTGGACATTACAACCCAGTATCTGCCAACAAAGAACTTACATTAGATATAGAAAGATTAAACTACTGGGTAAGCGTTGGTGCACAAATGAGYCCAACAGTAAAAAGACTAGCTGGATTAAAGAAGTAATCTAAATGATWAAARATTTCCTACTCTCTTACRCCAAACTTTTGGTAAACAACCCTGAAGACATTTCCATAGAAATTGTMACGGTTGATGAGAGTTTTGATGAGGTTACTATCTTTGCAAACACTGAAGATATAGGTAAGCTTATTGGTAAAAAAGGAAAAATGATCAACTCTATTAAGACGGTAATTTCTGGCTGTAAAGCTAAGGGTGGTAAAAATTATCGTGTTAATGTAAAAGAAGCACAATAAGAATTATGATAGGTCTCCTTTTCCAAAAGCAAAGCCCTTCGAAAATTCCTTTCACTAAAGCTTTGCTAAACGCAAAGATAGAAAATAAGATTTTCTATGCCAAATGACAACGCACTTATCGCTCAGATAGGGCGAACCATTGGACTTTGGGGTGACCTGAAGTTTCATCTTCATACAGATTTTCCAGAACAATTTAAAATAGGTAATACGTATAAAAGTAACCGTGGTAATCTTACGATTGCAGATATCAATTTTACGCGTGGTATTATCCGTTTTACAGGTTATGAGAGTATTGATTCTGCAAAAAAACTTACAAATGTCAAAATYTTTGCTGATATTACTCAGACAAAAGAAAATTGTGACCTTCAAGAAGGACAGCATTTTTGGTTTGACATCATTGGCTGCAGTGTAAAACAAGACGATGATGTACTGGGTGTAGTAGAAGATGTACAGCGAATGGCAGATACAGACTACCTTGCCATAAAGACCGACACATTACTTGTTGAAAGTGGTGCAGCGAAAAGTTTTTTAGTTCCCTATATAAATCGTTATGTTATTAAGGCAGATACGGAAGAAAAAATTGTTTTTGTAAAAGATGCTAAAGATATACTTGAGGCAAGTTAATGACATTTTCTTTTGTGACACTTTTCCCCAATCTCATTAAAGGGTACTTCTCAGAAAGCATCCTAAAACGTGCAATTGAAGATAATAAAATTGTTGTTGATTTCTATAATCCTAGAGACTTCACCACAGATAAACATAACCGTGTAGATGCCCCTATGGCAGGTGGTGGTGCAGGTATGCTAATGACACCCCAACCTTTAACGGATACACTCAAAACCATTCAAGAAGAATCTTCCAAAGCTCATATTATTTTTCTTTCTCCTGTAGCCAAAAGATTTACACAAAATGATGCAAAACGCTTGGCTAAAAAGAAACATATCGTGTTGGTATCGGGACGTTATGAAGGTATAGATGAGCGGGTCATTGAAACATATGCAGATGAGCTCTTTTCTATAGGCGATTTTATCTTAACCGGCGGAGAGTTGGCAAGTATGGTTGTTTGTGATGCAATCAGCCGAAATGTAGAGAATGTATTGGGCAATAGTGACTCTTTAAGTGTTGAAAGCTTTGAAGATTCTGTTTTGGAAGCGCCTTCATTTACTAAACCTAAAAATTATGAAGGAAAAGAAGTTGTTTCAGAGTTCTTAAAGGGTAATCATAGTAAAATCACGGACTTAAAAAGAGGGCTAGCTTTGTGTAAAACGAAGTATTTTCGCCCAGACTTATACAAAAAAGGTATAACAGATGAGAAATAAATACATTGAAAGCTTTGAAAAAGCACAATTAGAAAACAGAAATATTCCTGAATTTAGAGCGGGTGATACACTAAGAGTAGCCGTTAGAATTAAAGAAGGTGAAAAAACAAGAGTACAAAACTACGAAGGTCTTTGTATTGCTATTAGAGGTCAAGGTACAGGTAGAACATTTAACGTTAGAAAAATGGGTGCTAACTCTGTAGGTATTGAAAGAATTTTCCCACTTTACTCTGACTCTATCGAAAGTATTGAAGTACTTAGACGTGGTAGAATCAGAAGAGCTAAACTTTACTACCTTAGAGAGCTCAAGGGTAAAGCAGCAAGAATCAAAGAACTCAGAAGAAAATAGTTCTTTCGTCTTATTTTACTTCATCTTCAATCGAATGGACTTTGTTCCTTTCGGTCACTTACTATACAAAACCCATTCAATCAAATATAAAGCAAACTAAAACGAAATAATCTAKTTTCTATGTAAAATAATATTTTATCAATWARATTATTATAAATTMAATTAGGATACTTTATGTTATTAATCATTAAAAACAAATTTATTTCGCTCTTGCAACTTTTACTTGTTCTCATCTATATTATTTTTGAAGAACTGATCTGGGAGGGGATAGCTAAACCTGTTTATGAGTTTGTCCACTCTTTGAAAATTTTACAGAAAGTTGAGACAAAATTACACAGTGCGAATGCTACTGTTATCTTAATCATTTTTATTTTTTTATTGGGTATTGTAGAAGCATTTGGTATTTATGCAGGTATATTATTTGTAAGTGGGAATGTGTTATTGGGATTGGTTTTGTATATTTCCAAAGTCCCTGTTGCGGCATTTACATTTTGGATGTTTAGGGTGACCGAAGATAAGCTTATGAACTTTGGTTGGTTTAAATGGCTTTATGAGAAGATAATGTTAGCTATCGATTGGTTGAAGTCACGTAACGTGTATGTGAGGACTATGGAACGATTGAAGTTTGTAAAAAAACGTATTAAGAACTATGTGAAAATCTTTAAAGAAAAATACTTTTCTAAAAAGAGCTCTTTTGTGACTAAAGTAAAAAACCTCTACACAACTATAAAAGCCTCATTAAAAAAATAGACATTATGAATAAACGTTTATTATGGTGGACAATTCCTCTTACTATTTTTATATTGCTTGTATTGTTTAGTATAGAAGAAAGTTACACTTTTATATTTGCCTTAGCTTTGCGTATTTTCTTGTTTATCCAAAAGAGTATTTTGGCACTTTTAGCAGCATTTTTTCTTGTCAAGGGAAAATTTATTTTAACCATTTTTTTTAAAAAAATTTCGCTTTTCTCTGTAACTGGTTTGGGTAAACGCTATTTGATAGAAAATGTGATAAATAAAAATCTAAAAATCCATTTTTTAGATTATATTTCTGATGATTTAAAACGTTTAGGAGTGTATGTAAAAGAGAATTTTAAAGATTTTCCGCTTATCAAACAAATTATCGCGGGCTTAGCATTTTTAGGGTCTTTAGGTTTTGTGGGTAAGTTTATGGGTGGTATGCTTGCTATGAAAGTATTTATAGCAAAATTCTGGAGTTTTATTTTAGTAATAGTATTAAAGTTTTTAACAGCTATTGTTTACTTTTTTACAGACTATCTATGGAGTTCTTGGATTGGGCCTGTGATAGAAATATTTATTTTTTCATGGTTGCTTGAATGGCTAGAGAAGGTTCCTTTTCTTAAAAAGTATATTATAAAAATATATACTTTTTTTCTTATGCTCTTTGAGTGGTTTGAAGATGTGTTAGAGAAAGTATTTCGTATTCCTATGAAACGTTTTTTTAAGTTTTTTGCAAAGCGTATTAAAAAATATATTTATACATTCATAGGCTATACAAAAGTCTCTGCATGGAAACGTTYAAAGGAAGTAAGGGTATTATCACCCAGTGCCCATAGGATATTGGTAGAAGAACGAAAAGTACGTAGTTTTCAAAGAGAAAATGCTTATGTTCCTGTATATATACATTTACAGAGAAAAAGAAAAGTTAGAAAATAAGACTACTTATGTCCTGTATCTCCTGTTCTTGTGACAAGTTCATTCATCTTCTCCCCTCCGATACTATATGCTTCGCCAAAACCAAAAGTGGCTTCTCCGTAGATGGGTGTTAAGACATAAAGGTTAAAGTCGCCCATGCCCATAAGCATAGTAAGCGTTTCTCCTTGCTTTGCTACAAAAGCCTCCATAATAGGTTCAAAAGCATTGTCCTCTTTAGAAATTTGTGTAACATCACATTGTAAAGAGATACGTTTTCTTGCAAAAATCTGTTGCGTGATACTTTCATCTTCAATAAAAAGGGCAGATGCTTTTGGGTTTTGTCGCATATTTTTGGCATGGGTAGCAATATCTGAAATAAAAATATATACAGAAATACCATCATAGTAAAAAGGTGCATAWGAAGAGAAGGGGTATCCATTATTCCCTATGGTGCCYAATGWGGCACTTTTAAAAGGTTCAAGATAGGTGGAAAGTTGCATTAATAGCTCCTGTTTTTTATTGCATTGTGGGCTTCTCTATCGAGTGTTTTAGCTTTCATATCTGCACGTTTGTCATGCAGTTGTTTACCTTTGGCAATAGCGATACTCACTTTTGCAAAATTACGCTCATTAAAGTAAATCATTAAGGGTACGATAGTATAACCATCTTTATGCACTTTTGTATGGAGCTTTTCTAATTGTTTTTTATGTAAAAGTAATTTTCTAGGTGTTCTTGTATCTGGTACATAGTGTCTATTGGTGGTCTCTAAGTGAGCGATATGAGCATTCATAATATGTAATTCACCTTGTATAAAACGACAAAAAGCATCTGCAAGATTAGCACGTTTAGCRCGYAGTGCTTTTACTTCCGCACCAGCTAGTACAATRCCKGCTTCRAACTTTTCAAGTATCTCATAATCATGTCTGGCTTTTTTATTTTGTGCAACGATATTAATGGCCACGTACATCCTTTCTTTATTTAGAGAATTATATCATATAATCRTGCAATGCCTTTTTAGATACTTTTTATAGTAGCTTCGATATGATGAGCGAAATAAAAAATAAAAAGTGAAAAATATGAGTACAAGATATCGAAGTGTTTTAAGTATTGCAGGAAGTGACTCTGGAGGATGTGCAGGTATACAGGCTGACATTAAAAGTATATCGGCAAACGGTGCATATGCTGCGACGGTCATCACGGCAACAACAGCACAAAATACACAAGGAGTTACAGATATTCACCCTATCCCTATTGCGCATATACAAAAGCAGTTAGATGCAGTGTTTAGTGATATAGAGTTTGATGCTGTAAAAATAGGTATGTTGCACTCATCAGAAGTGATAGATGTAGTGAAGAATACACTTGAGTCTTATGGTATAAAGAAAATTATTTTAGATCCCGTGATGGTGGCTACTTCTGGGGATACGTTGATTAATGATGATGCGATAAAGAGTTTAAAGTGCTTTATTCCAGATGTATATTTGGTCACACCCAATATCCCCGAGGCAGAAATACTCCTTGGTCAAAAAATATCTTTCAACACTATGGCAGATGCTGCAGTTAAAATAGGTAAAAAATATAATGTTTCTGTTTTACTTAAGGGAGGTCATTTAGAGCAAAGTGACGAACTAGTAGACGTACTGTTTTTAAAAGAGAGTGGGAAAGTCATTGCTATTAAGAACAAAGTCATAGCAACGAAAAATACACATGGTACAGGGTGTAGCCTCTCTTCAAGTATTGCAGCATTTATAAGCTTGGGGTTTGGACTGGAAGAGTCTACTGTAAAAGCGTGTCATTATATACATGAAGCTATTGAAAAGGGTAAAGACAAAATATTAGGTAAAGGAAATGGTCCTATTAATCATTTTCTAAATTAAAAGAGTATTGTTATGAATAATGGTGAACATAAAAATAACCCTATGCACGGTGTAAAACTTGCGCAAATCTTAGAAGAATTAGAAGCGCATTATGGTTGGGAAATGTTAGGTACTTTTGTTAATATCAATTGTTTTAACTATAACCCAAGTATAAAATCATGTTTAAAATTTCTACGAAAGACACCTTGGGCAAGAACCAAGGTGGAAGATTTGTATTTGATTATGCTAAAACAAAGAGATTAGCTCAGAACAGATTCTTTTTTAAATTTCTTTGCAAGCCTATAGTAAAAAGTAGCACGATATTTTGTACGGGTCGACTTTAACTCTGCACATACCTCTTTAATGGCTGCGTCAAGCACACTCTTGTCTTTAGTAAGACCCAGTTTTTTTATGAGAAAGTTTTTGCGTACCGTGTCAAGTTCTTTTTGATCAGAACATGAAACCAATTCGGCATCTTTTTTATAAATAGATGGCCCTAGGTTTTTAACGATAATAGCGACAAAATCCTCATCAGCTTCTCCATAATGCTTTTTAATATCTTTGATGTATAGAGCAATTTTCGCGGCTTTTTTTGCACCTTTAGGTGCTACAGAAGATTTTTTTGTTTTACCTGTCGTTGTTGATTTTTTGAGTACGGATGTTTGCTTCGTCGCAGCAGTACTTTTTTTTGTAACAGGTTTTTTTACTTCTTTATGCCCTTTTTTCACGACTTCATCATAGTGTAATTCTTTTTCATTATCAGGCGTACCTAAAGTAAGGAAACCAGCTTTAAGAGAGTTATATATGTCTTTGGCATGGTCAATGTTTTCTTGAGTTATGAAACTATCGTGATCCTCTGATTTCTTATCTCTTTTCTTCACCTCAGAGTAGAGTAGTTCTTTTTYATTYTCAGGTGTGCCTAAAGTRARAAATTCTTCTTTAAGAGCGTTGTATATATGTTTTATTTGATCAATATTTTCTTTGGTTGTTGAAGTGTYATAGTCTTCAGATTTGAGTTCATTGAGTGGAAGATCWCCAATGATAACTYTMACGGCCTTSGTRTAGTATTCATCGATGCGATCTAAAAGGTTTKGTTCTTTCATCTTTGACTCCTTTTCTTAAATATCTGTTTAGTCCTCAGTAGTCCTTGAGGGCGTTGTTGATTTGAACATATGCCATAAGAGGCGTGCTTTCAAAATAGGGTATATCATATTTTTTTGCAAATTCTTTTGTCATTTTTTGTACTTTTAAGAGATTGAATCGTGGTGCTTTTGGAAACAAATGATGTTCTATCTGTGTGTTAAGTCCACCATAGAACCAATGTACTAAAAAACCACCTTTTAAAGAACGACTACCTCTCATTTGTAGTTCCATCCATGAAAAGTCTTTCGCCTGTTCTTCAGTGAATGTTTCACATCCAAGATGGTTAGTGATGAAGCCAAATGCTAGCCATGGTGAAAGGATGAAGTTCATAACAACTGCAATGATTAAGGTATTTACTCCTCCTACTTGATAAAGTAGTGTCCCCCATATGAGTGGCCAATGAAGCAACATCAATCCTAGTTCACCCCAAAGTTTGCGTTCGATAACAAATTTATAAGATTGACCAATAAAGGCAGGAAACATAAAGAACATGGCACCCCAAAAAATAATGTGTTTGTGTTTTTTAATGAAGGGACTATTCCCCTTTTGAGGGGTAAATGCTCCGTCTAGTGCACGTATATCTTCGTCCTTTTCTACGATGTTACAGTAGGTATGATGATTGACATTATGTTTATAGTCCCACCATGAAGATGAATTTGAAAGGATAAGTGATGAAAAAGGATAAGAAAGTTTTTTAGAAAGGGTTTTATTTTTAAAATACTGCATATGTAAAATATCATGTGATACAAACACTGAACGTGTAAAAAGAAGGGTTAAAAAAAGTGCTAAAAGTGCAGGATGCCAAAATGGGGCAGTGGTCAGTGCGACAACAAGACATACAATAATAGCAATCATTTCTATACTGCCACGGACGGGAACCCTTTGGAGAAGACCAGCCTCTCTTACTTGTGCTTTTAATTCGCTAAATAAATCTTTATAGGCAATATCGTTATACATGTTTACTCTTTTATTCTGTTTCATTTATTATAACGACTGTAGTTTAAAATAATATATAGACTGTTAAATCAGTACACTACTAGACTTTTTTGAAGCGTAAAAAATGTACTTCCCGACCCAGAAAAAAACCATCCTTCTTTATGCTCTTTTTCTAATGCAGGATAGGCTATAAGTGCAGCAGCATACAGGTCATTAAGTGTAGCAGGGTCTTGCATGGTTTCTAGCAAGGTCTCTGAGTCCAGTTTTTCCCAGCCTTGAAATAAAGATAAATTGATGTCACTTAATAAATGTTGTTTAAATGTTTTGTAGACTACAGTTGTGTCGCAACCTATGTTTGGTGTATAGAGTTTTACGTTTAATGGCTCTTCATCAAAAGGCTCAACCACTTCTCCAAAACCACTTACATTTGCGCAAGGGTAGTTGTATATGAAAAAAGGTAAGTCCGCACCTATAGTGCTGCCTATCTTTGCCAACTCTTTTGTACTAAGCATGAGGTTGCATACCTCTTTTACTAAACGCATAAAAGCAGCCGCATCGGAGCTTCCTCCACCAAGCCCAGCTTGACTTGGTATCCGCTTGGTGACGACGACCTTATGCTCATTAAAGAAGTGAAGTATGTCTAAGTCTTCTGTGTAGTCGGTAAGTGCTTTGTAGGCTTTGTAGATGGTGTTAGACTCAAGTGGAACATCTTTGCATCCTTCTATGGTAAAGGTTTTACATTTACATGGTACAAAGGCTATGGTATCATACATGTCTTTTACGCGCATAAAACGAGAAAGTAGRGTATGGTAGCCATYTTTATGACCAGTRATTTTYAAAAATATGTTTACTTTTGCRTGGGCTTTGATGCTATATTCTGAACCATTYTTTTCTATATCTGAGTTTRCYCTATGTGYACTTTTTGGCTTGGTAACATTTTTATCCATCCATTTGGATATTTGATCATTACCCCAGAATCCACCCTCATCACCACCTTCGAAACCACCCATTACTAAACCCTTCTCATAGAAATTGTATGAGAATTATACTATAAAAATCCGATTAATTTTCTTCAAATTTTGTTATTCTATTGAACCTATATTTTACTTCTTTAGCAACTATTTCGATGATAGAAAAAAACTGACTTGTCTCAATAAGATATACACCTTCATCTTTTATTGTAAAATATTCAAGCCCAAGCTTTTTCCCTAATTCAATAAATTCTTCATCACCAGTATATGTATTTGATGGTAGTGATAAATGAGTAAAGGGATTTAGGGCTTTTTCATCATCATAGTAAAACTGYCCTTCATGGATACGGTGTAGACTTGAGAGGGTGCCATCTACACCTAGTTTGTCTGCTATGAGTGCACCTAAACTTCGTATGTAAGTACCTTCAGATACTTTGGCTTCAAAGTGTACAAAGGGATGGTTATAGTTAAGAAGTTTTATGTCATAGATGGTGGAGGTGATAGTTTTTAGCTCTACTTCTTCTCCTGCACGGGCAAGTTCATAAGCGCGTTTACCATTTATTTTTTTTGCACAAAATTTTGGTGGGTAGTAGCTGAGTTCTCCTTGTAAGGAAGCCAATACATCTATGATGAGATTTGCATCAATAGCATCAATCTCTTTAATGCTATCTATCTTTTCTATATCAAGGCTAGGGGAGTTGGCTCCTAGCCATAGGGTGGCTTTGTAGCTTTTGGGTGTTTTATTGAGGTACTGGAAGAGTTTGGTATATTGACCAGTTGCTACTATGAGACAGCCTGTGGCAAAAGGGTCCAGTGTGCCTGAAAAGCCTACTTTTTTAGTGCCATATTTACGTTTAACATAGCCCATATAGCCATTTGAAGAACGAAATATCGGTTTGTTTACGACGAAGAGACGGTTCATTAGATACTTTGAACAAATGAACTGAGTATTTCTTTTTTATTTCCACCAAAATTAATAAGTAACTTATACTCTTTCCCGGACTTATTGGCTGCTTGTACACGTCCGATGCCAAAAATCTTGTGTTTGACTAAATCTCCTTTTTTGAAAGTAGAGGATTTAGTTATCTTTAGACTGGTGTCCTGAATGAGTCCTGCTTCACCTAAGAAACGGCTTTTGTCTATCATCTTACGCCTACCTTTATAAAAACGACTGTCTACATAGCATAGTGTAAGGTCAGATTTTGCACGGGTAATAGCTACGTATCCTAAGCGACGCTCCTCTTCCATGTTGGAACCTTCTCCAAGTAAAGGAAAGAACTCTTCTTCTAAACCTATGACGAAAAGATGCTCGAACTCCAGACCCTTTGCTGCATGTATACTCATAATAGTGATAGCATTTTCTTCTATCTGGTCTTGGTCGCTTTGCAGTGAGATGTCATTGAGGAATTCATCCAGTGTAAGGTCTGGATTTTTATTGACAGCATCTCTGAAATATCCGTAAAACTCATCGATATTCAAGATYCKATCCATRCCGTCAACCATACCGACATAGTGGTCTTTRAGTTTCATAGACTCTTCAAAAAGTGTAATGAAGTTTCCCAAATCATTGTTGAGTTCTTTTTGYAAAAGCTTGATATTTTGAAGAAGTTGTTTGAGTGCAGTAGTGATTTTTTTACTGACAACTTCAGGTACTTTTCCAGAGATAGATTTCTCGATATATGTATGCAGAGGTAACTGTGCCTCAAAAGCAGCTTTTTGCAGTTTTTCTATAGAGGTTTTACCTATGCCACGTTTTGGCTTATTGATAATACGAAGAAGTGAAAAATCATCATTTGGATTTGAGAGAACCCGTAGATATGAGATAATATCTTTTATTTCTGCACGTTCATAAAATCGCATGCCCCCAATGAGTTTAAATCCAAGTCCTTCTTTTGTAAAACCTTCTTCTAGAGAGCGAGAAAGTGCATTGATACGGTAAAGTACTGCTATTTCGTCTGGGTCTTCGCCTGCATCAAGCAGTTTGTGTATGGCTCTTGCTATGGCTTTGGCTTCCATAGATTCATCTAAAGAGTGCAATAGTTGTACTTCTTGCCCACTGCCTTTATGGGAAACAAGTTTTTTACCTAAACGGGTAGAATTGTGTTCTATGAGTGTATTTGCAGCCTTTAGGATAGGCTCGGTGGAGCGATAGTTTGTTTCAAGCTTCACAGTTTTACATACTTCAAAATTATTTGAAAATTCTAAGATATTACGTATGTTTGCACCTCGCCAACCATAAATACTTTGGTCATCATCTCCAACGACACAGAGATTGTTATGTTCTGATGAAAGGAGCTCAAGTAGTTGAAACTGCAATTCATTTGTATCTTGATATTCATCTACCATGATATACTGGTAACGGTTACTTGTCTCTTTGCGTAATTCATTATTTTCACTCAATATTTTATGTGTAAGCATGAGGAGATCATCAAAGTCTACAAGATTATTTTCTTCAATGTTTGCCTGATATTTGACGTATATAGTGGCTATTTTTTTATAGTCAGGCAATTCTGCCTTCTCTAAGACAAGTTSNGGGGATAGAAGAGAATTTTTATATTTTGAAATTTCAGAAGCGATAAATGCTATATTTAAATCTATTTTTAATTCTTTTGCTAGGGAACGGATAAGACGTTTTTTATCATCACTGTCAATGATGACAAATGTATTTCTCCGCCCAAGTTTTTCAATATGGAATTTTAAAAAGAGTAAGCCAAATTTATGAAAGGTACAAAGTAGAGGAGGATAAGAGATTTGATTTGAGATGAGTTTTAAGGCACGTTCGCGCATTTGTGCAGCAGCCTTGTTTGTAAAGGTAAGGGTTAAAGTATTGGCAGGATCTATACCTACAACACCGATAAGATAAGCAAGTCTGGTGGTGAGCGTTTTTGTTTTTCCACTACCCGCTCCAGCAAGGATAAGCATAGGCCCATCTATATGTTCTACTGCTTCACGTTGAGATGGATTTAATGCTTTCAATAAGGTTTCCATAACGCCTGATACTCCTCTTTTAGTATAATGATTATACCTTCTAATTGTTTACTCTATGCTGTTTATGRGATTGTTTATTATGTAGAACATGTAATTAGGTTAATAAGTATAAGTTATGATACTTTAAGTATAATCTGATATAATTAGTTAAATTAAAAAAAATACATAAAATATTCTTTTTTATCCATAAGGTGGAATGCGAATGCTAAAAGATTTTGTAAAATTAGAGACTTTTTTAACGGTTGCACGTGAACGAAGTTTTTCAAAGGCATCTGCCAAATTAGGTATCTCCCAACCAGCAGTAACGCAACAGATAAAATTTATAGAAAAATATCTTGCCGTYAAAATTATAGAACGTAAAAAAAATGGTATCAAGCTTACCAATGAAGGTGAAGAACTCTATAAAATTGCGGCAAGAATTGAAAAAGAGATTCATGCATCTGAAAAAGATATACTCAAAATCATCAATAAAGAGATTATCTTTAAATTGGGTGCATCATATACAATAGGCACCTATGTTATCACTGGACACTGCCTAAATACAATAGGTAAAGCGATTAATAATGACATTAAGCTTTCGATTGATATGAGTGAGAATATTATTCAAAAGTTAAAAGATAGAAAACTAGATGTTGGATTGATAGAATCACCAATCATGGATAATAGTCTGATATATAGAGAATGGCTAGAAGATGAACTGGTAGTTGTCAGTAATGCACCTATCCCTAAAATCCTTAAGACAGAAGAACTCTATGAATTTTCTTGGATTTGTCGTGATGAAGGATCTACTACAAGACAAGTAGTTTCGGATGTTTTTGAAGAGATTGGTGTTTCATGTAAAAGTTTTGATGTTCTTTCTGAGGTAAGTAATACTACCGCTGTACTGCAAACGATTAAAAAGAGTGAAAAGAACTTGGAAAAACCTGTAGTTTCCATCATTTCTAGACATGCTATCGCGGATGAAGTAGCAAAAGGTGAACTTTTTGAAGCACGTTTAAGAGGGTACACAATGACACGAAAGTTTTATATTGTGTATTTGAAAGAAAATAAACATAATGCCTATGTAGATAATGTCGTAGATTATATTCTGACTGGACAGTGTGACTCGTAGTTTTATTTTTTTCTTTTTAAAAGTTTTTTATTTTCAGGATTATTGAGCAGACTTTCCATGGAGATTTTCTTTGCATTTTGAGCAGTAGTTTTATTTTCAGAATGCTCTGCAAGGTTGATGACTATGGGGTTTTCTCCCACAAACATTTGTTTGATAGCAAGCAGTGGAATCGATACAGTAGAACCGAAATTGTCAGTTCCAAAACCTGCTTCAAATGAAATATACCCATCTCCCATTTTAGCTGTTTCATAAGTATATCCACTTAGAATAAACAAAACAACTTCATCAAAACTCTCTTGAATCTCTTGAGGAAGTACGGGTGAAAATTGGATATGTTTGATTTCACATGCGATTGAAAATTCTTGTTGTTTTTCAAACAGATAAGCAATCGTTTTTAAAATATGATCCGTGATGAGTTCTTTATACTCTGCTGTCTGAAATAAATTAATAGTCATTGTTTTACCTTATAAATCTTCCAAATTAATATGTTTTAAGATTTTAAATCCTATCATAGCATTTATAAGAGCTACTTGTGAATAGTCAGACAGATTGTCTTTTTTAATTTTTTTTGTCTCTAAAAAACCCTCATCCAGTAGCTTTTGACGCATTGTGCCTTTGAGTAAGGGATGTGTAGGTGTAAACCATTGTTTCCCATCAAAAAATGCGATATTGGCAATGGTTGTATCACAAAGATAACCTTTTTTTTCTATAATCACTTCATCTACATCTGTATTTGCAGAGAGTAATGCATCTAGAGCATCTCTGTTCGCATATTTTAAATTATAGTTAAGGGTTGAAGAGACTATTTTCAGAGTTTGTATATTTTTTTCTATATAGGGGAGATATTCAATAGAATGAACTTCTTCAGCATAAACAATACGACAGCGAAACAAACCTTTTTGCGGTGCTTGAATGATGCTTTCTAGGTCAAGACTATTTGTTGCGTTAAAAAGTGTTTGACGGCTGTAATCACATCTGGCTTGATGATAACTGAGGTTTTGTGCTTCCCCTTCTTCTATCTTGATAGTTTCAAGTAGAGCAGAAGAGGTAAGCTGTTTAGACATTACGTGTTAAAAAGTTCTGTGGAAAGGTAACGTTCTGCTGTATCACATAAAATAGTGACGATGGTTTTACCTTTATTTTCTGGTCTGTTTGCAACTAAAAAGGCTGCATGTAGGTTTGCACCGGAAGATATACCAATAAGTAAACCTTCTTCTCTGGCTACTCTTTGTGCCATAGCAAAAGCATCCTCATTACTTACAGAGATAATTTCGTCGTATATTTTAGTATTAAGTATTTTGGGTATAAACCCTGCACCTATTCCTTGTATCTTATGCGGTCCTGGACTTCCTCCTGCGAGTACAGCAGAGTCACTTGGTTCTACAGCCACACTTTTTAATGCTGGAAGTGTCTCTTTTAATACTTCAGTAGTTCCCGTGATTGTCCCACCTGTCCCTATTGCAGCAACAAAAATATCAAGAGAGTTGTCGCAATCTTTTAGTATCTCTATCGCGGTGGTTTTTCTATGTATCTCAGAATTGTTCGGATTATTAAATTGTTGTAGAACGATGGCATTATCTAATTCGCTCTCCAGTTGTGATGCTTTATTTATGGCACCACCCATGCCTTCAGATGCGGGAGTCAGTACAAGTTCAGCACCTAAATGGATCAATAATTTACGTCTTTCAATGCTCATAGATTCTGGCATAGTAAGAATGAGCTTAAGTCCCTTTGCTGCACAAATAGCTGCAAGCCCTATGCCTGTATTTCCAGAAGTTGGCTCTATGATAGTTGTGTTATTATTAATTGCTTTTGCTTCTAATGCACCATTAATCATATTTAGAGCAATCCTATCTTTTACGGATGAAGTAGGATTCATAAATTCACACTTACCTAAAATAACGGCACCACTTTCTTTAGAAAGGGTATTGATTTTGACTAGTGGGGTATTCCCAATAAGCCCTTCGATACTTTCAGCTATCATATGTGTTCTCCTAGTAGCGAATACGTAATTTTTATTATAACCTTTAATATTATCATTTTATGTCTTAATTTCCTTGATAGAATAGGCTATCTCTTCATCTGCGTACATGGGTACCACACCTTGGTAGTCCGAAGGTACTTTAAAAGTCTTTTTTTCTAAAGTAACAGTTTTTTGTAGCGGTGACACACCATAGATATTTTGTGCATTGTTAGAGACAAAGTTCTGGAGATTTTGTAGCGATGCACCATGGGCTTCAAAAAGTTCAGCCAAGAGTTGTAGTGCGATGGGCGCAGTAAATATTCCAGCGGCACATCCACAAGATTCTTTTGCATGTTTAGGGTGTGGCGCAGAGTCTGAACCAAACATCACTTTGGGATGCCCAGAAAGTGCAACTTTTAGTAAAGCCTCTCTGTCTTCTGGACGTTTGGCTATAGGTTTACARAAAAGGTGAGGTTTAAGCATTCCTCCTGCAACATCATCAAGCGTGATAAGTAAGTGGTGTATCGTAATGGTAGCATAAAGGTTTTCAAATTTATCAAGTAAATCTACAGATGTTTTCGTGGTGATATGCTCCATGATGATTTTAAGTTTTGGGAAGGCMGAAGCTAGACGTTCATAAATKGAAGCAAATTCAGCTTCTCKGTCCATCACAAACCCGTTGGTCTCACCATGTACACACAGTGGAATGTTAAGGTCACTCATRGCTTCAAGCGTAGGACGTAACTCTTCGACATCAAAACCACTTACGCCTCCTTCACTGTTTGTGGTAATCCCTGCAGGGTAGAGTTTAATAGCCGTGATTTCATCACGTACAGATTCTAAAAATATTTTGTCATAAGAGGGNTTGAAAAANGAGTGTCATRTAAGGATCAAATATTTCGCTCCCCATAGCAGTTTTGATACGTTCTTTATAGGCAACAACTTCTTCTTTTGTGCTTACAGGAGGTACAAGGTTTGGCATGATAATAGCACCCGAAAAGGTCTCTCCTGAAGCTTTGGCAATGTTGTTTAGCATCTCACCATCTCTTAAGTGTAGGTGCATATCAAGTGGAGCGTTGAGCGTTAATGACATCAAAATCCTTYAGTAYGTAGTAGTATGTATTGTCRGCATTTATGCTTTGAGGCACAAGCCAATAGTGTATTTGTATTTTACTATAAAAGCTGTTAGGGCGCAGTAAATTAAAATATTTTCCAGGGTTCATTTGTACAAGTGGATAGTCAATCCCACCTTTAAAAAAYGGATTACATCGTAAGATGCGCGTACCTGAAGCGATAAAAGCTTTATGAGGTATATTAAAYTCAAATTGCCAAGCAGCATACTCTGAACACGTGGGGTAGTAACGGCAATTTGCAGGTAACATTTTAGAGATATATTGGTAGCCTTTGATAGGAGCCAAGTAGAAATTTTTCATGTTACATTATAGTTAAAAAGTGATTTGGAGTCAATTTGATTTTTTTTTGCTATAATCAAAACTATGAATAACATACAACAGAAGTTTTTAGTCTCATCTGATATTCAGCGTTGGCTCGAAAATCAGACATACACACTTGAAAAAATAGAACAATTCTACATAAAATCAGATGTAGATACGCAGTGTTACTATCTTAAATGTTTTCCCAATCGTTATACTAAAGTGCTGGTCGATAGTAAAGGGGATGAGACAAAATCCTCTGTGACAGAAGAAGATTATCTATCACAGCGTGAAAACCATATAGGCAGAAAGATAGTTAGAGATATTTATACCGTTCAAATTGGTGATAATCGCTTTGTATTTTACAAATATTTAAAAAAACTTGAAGGGCTATATATTCTTATAGCCAATTTTGAAGATGAAAAAGCAGTAAGAGCTTCGCAGACGGTAGAAACCTTGCAACCTTTTGTCCTAAAAGAGATCAATAACGACAAAAAGTACAATGACATGTCACTTGCACTTTTTGTCAAGCCTATGGAATATAATCTAGATAAACTTTTTGAAAAGATTGATGCATATGAATCTGCCAATCTTTTCTTTTGGCGAGTGCCAAACCGGATTTATGTGCGCGATGGTGTGGTTT
Organism: Sulfurovum sp.; assembly: GCA_002733355.1. Lineage (GTDB taxonomy): Bacteria > Campylobacterota > Campylobacteria > Campylobacterales > Sulfurovaceae > Sulfurovum. The sequence continues at coordinate 120,111 of NVVN01000001.1, read as the reverse complement.
TGATACTCTATAAAAATCTTCGTCTGYTACATCACTATAAAGTAAATTACCAAGGTAAACATTTGAGTGCAACATTGCATCGTTTACGTGTTCTTATGCGTCGTACGGCTACTATACTGGAAACTTTCTCAGAACTCTTTAACCCAAATGTAATTCGTTTTTGCATAGATATGCTGATGCGTTATCACGAAGAGACAAAGTTTTTACGTTATCTTTATTTTTTAGAAGAATATTGCTCTACACAGGAAGATGCAAAATTAAGCCTTTTTAGCGAATTTAAAACCCTTATTTCTGAAGAAGAAAGACTTGTGACTCAGATGCTTCTATCAAAACCTTTTTCACAAGTGATACAGATTCTTACCAGAGAACTTTATGAGCAAGAGTATGATAAATACTATCCCTTAAAAAAAGCAGTTAAAAAAGTAGTAAGAGAGTATTTGGAAACCTTTGAAATACAACTGGCAAAAACCAAAGAGGGTTATGATGACGAGATGCTTGATGAACTTTATGTTTCTCTTGATTCCTTACAGACACTTTTAGAAGATTTTTTCCATATTATAGGAGAAAAAGAGACGCAGTTAATTATCGATGAGCTCAATATACTTTTAAAACCTTTACGTGAATATCGTAACTGTAAAGAACGTGCTAAAATTATGAAGGGTATTAAGGAAGAGTCAGATTATACACTACTTGATATTGAACCTCTTTTGTGTGAGCATGAGACGGAACTTGAAGACAAGATAGATAATGCATTGAAACTGTTAAGAACTTCAAAGTTTTATGTTTAAAAATTATATTTTGCTATAAGCCTAAATTGCTGATAATCATTAAAAGGGTTATTATTTGCATCTTTACCTTCATGATAGTCTATGGATGCATATACTGCCATAAAAGAAAGTTCTTTATTCCAATTATATTCTAAAACAGCATTAATTTCACTTGAAGCATAGAGAGAAGTTTCTTTTGCTTTAAACACAGCATAGGCTAGTCCTATTGTTATTCCTTTAAAGCCAGCATAATCTATAGTATGCCCTGCCCCAATCATCCAAGCATTTCCGGCACCTCCAAGTATATCGAGTGTCTGAATCTCCATAGATGTAAAAAATGGACCTCCACCGAGACTGAGTCCTGTGGCACCATTTCCATTATCCTGTGTATATGCAGAAAGCACTGTCAATCCGATATCTTTAAAATTTGCTTCAGCACKGATACCGTAAGTACGTGAATTTTGTTTCCCAAGGAATGCAGAACCGCTGTTGTCACTTTGATTRTATTGTATGGCGAGTGCGAGGCTTACATTTCTTAATACATTGTATTGATAGGATGATTCGAAATAGATAATATTGGCTATATTATGGTAATTGTAATACCAGGACATAAGAGAAAAATCTTCTACACCTGTGTARGTAGCCGAAGCATAAAATATACCATTTGAATTTTTATTTTGGAGTCCCAGAACTTTTTCTATTTTTAAAAATCTTGAAGTATCTAGACCATTCCCCTGACCTGCCATTTTGGTCACAAAACCTGCTGTGARTACTATGTCTTTAATGTGATTGTCCGTAATTGTATAGGCTTCAAAAGAGTTTGGCATCATTCKRRTATCATCACTGTCAAGATGAGGGGTATTGAGTATTTGTCTTCCTACTCTTATNTTTGKTTTNATCCCAGTYTCCATCTAAAAARSYYTTKAAAAANAGAATAWAACTGTTMCCYYCRGYGTTAAAAAAMCCACTATTARAATAGTTYTGATTTTGSWWGATATCAAGATTTAGTATTGTATAAAGTGCAAGATTTGCCTGTATGCCCTTCCATGATTTTGTAGTAAAATGATAATGACCTCCAACAGCATAGGCATCTTTATTTTTTTGTAATGTATCTGAAAATGTAATATATCCAGCTCTTAACTGCCCGTAGCTGTGTTCCAAGGGATCAAAAGAACCCAAAATATTCCTTACACTTTGTATTTTAAATAGAGAGGATTCTTGGTGACTATGAAATTTTATATCAGTTTGATGGTCGGAATCGGCATACACAAAATAGACAAAAATATGTATAAGGATAATAGTACGTTTAATGCCTATATGTATAATTTTCTCAAATGACATTTTTGTATTCTTCCTCTCTTGTTTAGAAAAATGGATAAAAGTATATCAATTATTTTAGAAGAATACCTTACCATCTTGTATAATATATGAGGAAGACATATTGATACTATGGTAAATTGTTGTCCCATACTTTTTACTGTAGTATTGCAACAAAAGTTTTTGTAAGGTTGGCTCGATGGAGGGTATGAACCAACCATTGTTACTTAAAACTATCATATTTTTGGGTCTATTCTCATCTTTTGAAACTTCATATAGTTTTTCTGAAGTAGCTTCAAAACAAATGGCATTTCTGTATGTCTCATTATCAATTTTATAATCGATTACATCAGCGCTTGCTTTATAATCTACGGCACCATCATAAAACACTTCATTGACCCAATCACCCAAAAAATCGGGTAGAGGGTTACTTTCTCCAAAGGGTACGAGGACTACTTTATTGGCAACTGTAATAGTGTTGTTTGTAAAAATATAGGTTGAGTTTCGTGGTGTTTTCCCATCCCAATATAGACCTCCCACGACAATAGAAATATGTTGTGCTTTTTTTTGCAAGGTGTCAATAATTTTTTGAGACCGATTGATAAACACTGGGAATACAGATTCGGGAAAGATAATCAGGCTTTTGTTGTCAGATATAGCTTGATCTATACTATTGTATATGGTATTAAATTGTATGGTATGGAGGTCTTTGTTCCACTTCTCCTGTACAGAAGTATACGTGGTAACCAAAGCTATATTTTCATCTATAGTAATGTTTTTAGTGAGATGGGGTTCATAAGCAAAGACTACTAGCAACAGATAGATAAACCGTTGTTTCCAGATACTCAAAATGATGCCTGCGAGTATGATGGAAAATTGCCATTTTTCAATGCCTAAATAACTTTCTATGAACATTAACTCAGGTTTGAGCCAATCAAAAGAAAAAGGGTGAATATAACTTAAACCCAAAAGTCCCAGAGCTTTAAAAAGTAAAGAGAGTTTGAAGTACTTTTTCGGTAAATACGAGACTGTTTTCTCACTAGACCATGCAATTAGCCAGAAAATAAGTCCGTAACTTAACATAATAATAAAAACCTCAATGGGTATCGCCCAGAGCATGCCATAGTGTTTTAGACTCAAAGCAATCCACCAAAACCATAATAGTCCTATAAATGCACCAGACACAAACCAAACTTTTTCATTTTCTTGCAAGAGTAGATAAAGTGACGTAAGTCCTAGAATGGTATTGAGTAAAGGGTATGAGAATCCCCAGTAATCAAGGTAGATAAAGGCAGAACTTAAAAGGGCAATGAAAAAGCCTCTTGTTAGTACAAAGGTGTTAAAATATCGTCTAATTTTACTCATAAAGGATTCCTATGGAACAACTTGGTTCATTTTTACCATTGATTATATTATTTGCGATTTTCTACTTTTTGATTATCAGACCCCAGCAACAGCATCAGAAAAAGCACAAGGCTATGCTTGAAGACTTAAGCAAGGGAGATAAAATCATTACTACAGGCGGCTTAATCGCTGAAATTGTTAAACCTGAAGAAGAGTTTATCAAAATCAAACTAAATGATGACACTATTGTAAAACTAGACAGAGCATATGTTTCAAAAAAGGTTGAATTGGGTGAAAACGCTTAATTATAGAGTTGTTTTGTTTGCGTTTGCACTTATTTTTGGTGTGGTATTTTCTATTCCTTCTTTGACACAGAGTGAACAAGGTAGGAAAATCACTTTAGGTCTTGATCTTCAAGGTGGGCTACATATGTTGCTTGGTATTAAGAGTGAAGTAGCTATTGAGTCACGTATAAAATCTATGGCAGCTACAGTTAAATATATTTTTGATGATGAAGATATTATTTTTGATGACCTTCGTATCAATGAAGACCAGACGATCACTTTTGAGCTTTTAGACACAGATGATATGGTCAAAGCCAAAGCTTTACTTCAAAGAGAGATTGAGGGTACAACTTTTAGTGAAAATGGATTGAAGTTTGCACTTGAAATGACAGAAGAAGAGAAGGTGCGTACTGAAAAAAATGCCATTCAACAAGCCGTTGATACCATACGCAACAGATTGAACGAGTTCGGACTTGCTGAACCTACAGTAGCGAGACAGGGTGAAGATAAAATCCTTGTGGAAGTACCAGGTATTAAAACTCAAGAAGACAAACAAAGACTTAAAAAACTTATAGAACGTGCAGCACACTTGCAGCTTATGGCAGTGGATGAAGATCGGATTGCCAGAGTAGAAACGATGAGTGAAGCAGAAGCAAAGTCTTTTGCAGATGTGATACTTACGGATATAAATACACCTGAAAAATATCTACTTCGTGCTATACCTGTGTTAGATGGATCTATGCTTACAGATGCCAAGGTGGGATTTGACGAACAAAACCAGCCAGTGATTAACTTTACACTCAATGGGCAAGGTGCTAAGATATTTGGTGACTTTACCGGTAAATATGTAGGGAAACGTATGGCGGTTGTCTTAGACAACAAAGTCTATTCGGCACCAGTGATTAATGAACGTATTGGTGGTGGTCGTGTACAAATTTCTGGTAGATTTGAGTTTTCAGAAGCCCAGGATTTGGCTATCGCCTTACGTTCAGGTGCATTACTAGCCCCAGTCATCATAGAGTCTGAACGTTTTATAGGCCCAAGTTTGGGTGCAGACAGCATTGAGGCAAGTTCTTTAGCCTTGATCCTTGGTTTTATATTGGTAGTTATCTTTATGGTCATCTACTATGGTATAGCGGGGATAATAGCCAACGTAGCGTTGATAGGAAATCTTTTCCTTATTCTMGCCGTCATGTCTTTGGCTGGTGCGACACTTACGTTACCGGGTATGGCAGGGATTGTTCTGACCGTTGGTATGGCTGTGGATGCTAATGTTATCATCAATGAGCGTATTCGGGAGTTACTTCATCAAGGTAAATCTATAGGAAAATCCATTGAAGACGGATATAACAATGCGTTTACAGCTATCTTTGATGCCAATGTTACGACATTAATTGCCGCTGTGGTACTTGTGGTGTATGGTACGGGTGCGATTAAAGGGTTTGCTATTACTATGGGTATAGGTATMGTAGCATCTATGTTGACTGCCATTGTGGGTACTCATGGGATTTAYCAGTGGTTACTCCCTAAAATAGATAAGAAAAAACTAGGTTTTTGGTTTGGTATCAAAAGAGAAGGAGCAAAATAATGGAAATTTTTAAATATAAAAAACCACTCTCTTTGATGGAGAAAAGTAAGCGTTTTGGTTTGTTTTCTGTTGTCTTGCTTATACTTTCTTTAGGTTTAATTTTGACAAAAGGGTTTAACTTAGGTGTGGACTTCGCTGGTGGTACACTCATACAGGTACAATACGAGGGTGAAGCCCCAATCAAAGAGGTGCGTAAAGCCATTTCTGTAGATAAAGCATATGAAGGTGCGAGTGTAACTTTTTTCGGTAGTCAGGAAGAAATCGTTATACGTACAAAAATGTCTTCACAGGTTTTGGGTGAAGATGTRGGTAAAAAAATGAACGCATTACTCCAAGACACAGGAACATTTGAAGTAAGACGTGTCGATATGATTGGTGCAAAGGTAGGGTCGGAGTTACGTGAAAAAGGGCTTATGGCAATGGTACTTGCGATTATAGGTATTCTTATCTACGTTTCTTTTAGATTTGAATGGCGTTTTGCTATAGCATCAGTTATGGCACTTTTGCATGATGTGACGATAGCCATGGGTATGATTGTCTTGTTCAACGTGGAAGTAAACCTTGATATTCTTGCAGCACTTCTAACTATACTTGGATATTCACTAAACGATACAATCATCGTATTTGACCGTATTCGTGAGGGGATTAGAACCATTAAAAATCCAGACTTGGGTGCCATTATAGATGAGTCTGTAACACGTACACTTTCACGTACAACGTTAACGTCGCTCACAACATTCTTTGTGGTTTTAACACTCTTTATGTTTGGGGGAGAGATCATTCATGGATTTAGTTTCACACTTCTTGTGGGTATAATCGTTGGTACATATTCTTCTATTTTTGTGGCATCACCTATTTTGATGTGGCTTGGCTTTTCTGTCTCAGGTTTTAGAGAGAAAGAAGCAGCTAAACTCAAAAGAGAAAAAGAGAAAGAAAAAATGCGTGCGATGTATGAGAATGGTACAGTATAATTTACGTTATAATATTGGATGAAAATAAAAAAGGGGTACTATGAACTGGGGTAAGGTTTTTTATATATTTTTTACACTGATGTCACTTACGACATCGGCAGCATTTCTGTATGAACATTCTGTGGTAGCTTTGTTTATAGCAGGGTCGGTAAATGTTATTTCAACATTGCTTAAAATTGGAGTGCGTAACATATTATCTGCTGAGCTTTTGGCAGGTTCATTGGTAGCAGACTTACATCTTATACCTGCATTTTTTGCATTGCAGTTCTATGGTAATGATGCTTTGGCTACAGGACTTGTGATAGGTGCTGTTATTGCGAATTTTTATACTATTGTTGTCACCATGATTGAAAGTTCAAAAGAGAAAGCAGATTTTTAATCTATAAAGGTACGGAATACACACTCGATGCACAGAATATATGGTACTTTAACAAAATGATTTATTAAGGATTAAGTTTGATAAAGATGCCTACATTACACGGCGTAAACCATGAAGAAAAACGAAAAGAGATTAAGGCATATTTCCAATATTGCTTTAAACGCTATGAATCTCTTTTTAATATTGTACATAATGAAAAAGCTTACTTTCAAAAAGCTGACACGCTCAGACATCCTATTCTTTTTTACTACGGACATACTGCTACCTTTTTTATCAATAAATTTAAACTTGCTAAAATAATTGATACACGGATTAACCCACATTTAGAATCTATTTTTGCTGTAGGTGTAGATGAAATGTCTTGGGATGACCTGAATGAAAAGCATTATGAATGGCCGACATTAGAAGAGACACAAAATTATAGAGACAAAGTCTATACCCTTGTAAATAGTGTTATAGACAGACTTCCCTTAGAACTTCCTATCACTGAAGATTCTCCTTGGTGGGTAGTAATAATGGGAATAGAACATGAAAATATTCATTTAGAAACTTCTTCTGTGCTTATACGTCAATTACCTTTTGAATCTGTAAAAGAAGATACAGCTTGGATTGAATGTACGGAAGATGTAGAAGTGCAAAAAAATGAGTTGTTACCTGTCTCTACAGGTACGGTTACACTTGGTAAAAACAAGGATGCAAACCTTTTTGGATGGGACAACGAATATGGAGACCATCAGGTACATATACCAGCATTCAAAGCAGCAAAATATCTTACCTCTCATGCTGAATATTTGGAGTTTATAACAGATAATGGTTATAACAATGATGCCTTTTGGTGTGCAGAAGGCAAAGCATGGAGAGACTATTCAGATGCACAGTATCCGTTATTTTGGCGTAAAAAAGAGAATGGATATTACTTGCGTACACTAAGTCAAGAGATACCGTTGCCTTTGTCTTGGCCGGTAGAAGTAAACCATTTGGAAGCGTCTGCTTTTTGTAAATGGAAGAGTAAAAAATTAGGCATACATATCACCTTGCCAACAGAAGATGAATATGTTCGGCTTAGGGATGAAAATAATGTACCGGCTTATCTAGAGTGGGCTAGCACGAATGAAAGCATTGCCAATATTAATTTGGAAGGATATGCTTCATCTGTACCGGTAAACAGATACAAGCATGGTGACTTTTACGATATTATAGGTAATGTGTGGCAGTGGTCTCGTACACCTATTTATCCTTTTGAGGGGTTTARAGTACATCCGATATATGATGATTTCACAGTGCCGACCTTTGATGGGAAACATAACCTTATTAATGGAGGCTCTTGGGTAAGTTGTGGTAACCTTGCTACACAAAAAAGTCGCTATGGATTTAGAAGACATTTTTATCAACATGCAGGATTTAGATATGTACAGAGTGATTATGAAGAGAAAATTGTGACAAATATATATAACACAGACAGTATTATTTCACAGTATTGTCATTTTGGTTGGGGCGAAAATACTTTAGGTGTAGAAAATTATCCAGCTGCATGTGCACGTGTAGCACTTGAAGCCATGCAAAACAAACCTACACTAAAAGCACTAGATATAGGATGCGCTATAGGACGAAGTAGCTTTGAACTAGCACGAGGTTTTGATGAAGTTATAGGGGTAGATTTTTCTGCACGTTTYATACAAGAAGCACAGGYRYTAAAAGACAATGCAATATTACGTTACACGATGCCAACTGAAGGTGAATTAGAAAATTTTCATGAARTAAAYCTMAGTGAGTTTAATCTAGATGAAGAACGTAAAAAAGTTTCTTTTTGGCAGGCAGATGCATGTAACCTGAAACCAATTTATAAGGATTTTGATCTTATTTTTGGAGGKAACCTTATAGATAGRCTWTATGACCCTCAAAAGTTTTTAGATTCTGTAGCWGAACGTCTAAATGANAAANGGTTTTCTTATAYTAACCTCMCCTTACACCTGGCAAGAAGAGTCCACACCTAAAGAAAAATGGATAGGCGGATATAAGAAAGATGGTGAAAATATGACAACTTTGCAAGGACTAGAAGAAATACTTGGAAAAGACTTTACGTTAATTGATACCAAAAATATCCCTTTTGTCATACAAGAAACAGCGAGAAAGCATCAATATACTATAGCACATATGACCATTTGGCAAAAGAAGTAGTATGTTTGTATACGTGGATCGTAAAGGTACATACACGACAAAATATGATGATGCCAAGAAAAAATTTGGCACGGACGATTTACTTCCATTATGGGTAGCAGACATGGATCTTGCCTCACCCAAATGTGTACAGGATACATTAGCTAAAAGGGCAGCGCATCCCATTTATGGATATACYGTTTACCCACCTGTATATTATGATGTAATACAGCAATGGATGAAAACACGTTTCAATTGGCAGATAGAAAAAGAGTGGATAGTGCCTTGTTATGGGGTTGTTCCTTCGATAAACTTTGCTATCACCGCTTATAGTAAAGAGGGTGATGGAATCATTATTCAAACGCCTTTATACCCTCCTTTTAAGAGTTCTGTCAAACATAAAAATAGAAAGATACTTGATAATAGGTTGGTATATCATGACGGCAAGTACAGCATAAATTTAGCTGATTTTGAAGCCAAGGCAAAAGAAGCCAAACTCTTTTTACTTTGTTCCCCACATAATCCTACTTCACGTGTTTGGRATAAAAGAGAGTTGGAACAGATGATAGAGATATGTTTAGAACATGATGTAGTCATCATCTCAGATGAGATACATGCAGATATTGTATATGAGAAGATTTATTGTTCTATTGGTAGTTTTGAAAATATCATGCATCAATGTGTTATTCTAAATGCACCATCAAAAACATTTAATATCGCAGGATTAAATACCTCGTATGCTATTATACCTGATGCAAAACTCAGACAAGCCTATAGTGTGGAACAACAGAAGTCTGGTATCACGAATGGAAATCCTTTTGGTATAGAAGCCCTTATTTCTGCATATAGTAATGGTGCAAAATGGTTAGATAATTTAAAGATATATTTAGCATCAAATATAACATATGTTAAAACCTTCCTCCAAGAGCATGATATCCCTATTTCAGTGGTACCAACAGAAGCCACTTTTTTAATGTGGCTTGATTGTCAAGCGATGGAGTTATCACATGATGAATTACTTACCTTCTTTTTTTATAAAGCGAAACTTGGACTCAATGATGGAAAAAGTTTTTCGGAAACAGGAGAAGGCTTTATGCGCTTAAACGTAGGGACGAGTAAAGAAGTGTTAGAGGATGCTATGAAGCGATTGCTTAAGGCATATAAGGAAGTATCTTGAAAAGTGTCATTATCTACGTACTACTTTCTATGTATCTTTATGCTTTGCCTCAAGGTATYAATGYMTTGATMMAAAAATCAGGTATTCCTAAAARAGATATTAGCATATATATCAAAGAGTCAGGAAGTGGCGGAAATGTGATTGCTGCTTTGAATGCCACTCAGACACGTACACCTGCATCTGTTGTAAAAGTATTGACTACCTATGCTGCTTTATTGAAATTGGGATTTAATTACAGGTGGCCAACTAAATTTTACTATACAGGCAATATCTCTAAGGGTGTACTTCGTGGAGATTTGTTGATTAAAGGATTTGGTGATCCTACATTAAAGGATAAAGACCTTGGTAAAATTGTTTCTTATATCCGTGCAGAAGGCATTCTTAAAATCACGGGAAATATTATCATAGACAGAAGTTATTTTAGAGTGAGTAGTAGAGATAGTTCAGGTTTTGATAAGCATCTTTACAGTGCTTATAATGCGATGCCCGATGCCATGATGTTTAACGAACGTATTAGTACAATATGTGTTACACCGAACAAAAATTCTGTCTACAAAAAGAATGCAGATGAAAGCTATAAAGTGATCAAYAAACTKCAGCRTGTCAATAAACCTTGTAAAGGTAGATACTCTTGGCCGGGTGTGCGGGTAGATAAAAGTAAAGCTGTGCCTACTGTATTACTTCAGGGTAAGATTTCGAAACGATGCGGAAAACGTAACATTTGTAAAGTAATTACAAAACCGTATAAGTCTTTTTATTATGCCTTAAAAGATAAGTTGAAAAAAAGTGGTACGAGTGTAAAAGGAACTTTACGTCTTAGGAAAATACCACATCATGCAAAAGATCTGTTTACCTATTACTCCACATCTTTGGAAAAAATAGTCGCTAAAACGGCTAAAAAAAGTAATAATCTTTATGCAAGACATCTTTTGTTGTTACTGGGTGCAAAAGTGTATGGTGCACCAGCAACTGTGAACAAAGGAAGAAGGGCGATAGAAAAGATATTAAGAAACAAAAATTCTTTAAGTCAAGGCACCCTCAAAATAGATAATGGCAGTGGACTTTCACGTTCCGCAAAACTATCTGCAAAAATGTTAGCAAACATGTATGATAATGCTTATGTGAGATATGGACAAAGATGGATGAATACACTTTCTATTGCAGGTGTAGATGGTACCATTAAAAAACGCTTTAGGGGTACCATCGTTAAAAATAGAGCATGGATGAAAACAGGGACATTAAAGAGAGTTAAAAACATTGGTGGATATGTCAAAAGTAAGCAAGGTAGACTTTATACCATTGTAATACTTGTCAATACCAATCAAGGAAGCTGGAAAGCAGCAAAACTTCAAAATGATATTATGGCATGGCTGGTGAAATATAAAGATTCGGGTAGGGTAAGGAATGTTTCTAAAGTACAAAAGACAGATGATGATTTATGGTCGATGCGAACTTTGAACCCGCAAAGTAATCTCTATGAGAAATATTATGTTCAAGTGGGAATGTTTAAAACAAAACCAACAAAATCTTATTTATTGAAGATAGAACGCTTGGGGCTACAATATAAAGTACGACATAAACAAAATTATAAAGTTTATATTGGTGCGTATGGCCAAGAAAATAATGCAAGACTGGTCTTAAAAAAAGTATGTAAACATCTCAATAAAGGTGCGTTTATCGTTAAAATGTAGTATTTCGCTTTTAAGAAATATATTTTTTCTAGGACGTAATGCATTTAAAAGATGGCTAGAGAATAAACCAAAGATTATAGCTAATCTTAATCGATTACTCTTCCAAGCTCATATTGTATAGTTTCCCTTAACGCCAAATACGCTATAATTTTTCAAAAAATTTAGGGCAATAATGAACTTTGAAACGTACCCTTTTGAAAAATTAGCTACTTTGTTGGATGACATGTCTCCAAATGAAGAGTACACAGCACTTTCTCTAACTATAGGTGAACCACAATTTAGTACACCACAGTTTATTTTGGATGCTTTAAATGATAATGCTCCTTTGCTTAACAAGTATCCTAAAACATCGGGTGAAGTTGTGCTTCGGGATGCAATGTTGAAGTATAATCGAAAACGTTTCGGATTAAGCCTAAGCAATGCACAAATTATTCCTACATTTGGCACAAGGGAAGTACTTTTTAATTTTCCTCAGTTTTTACTGCATGATGTTAAAAGTCCCGTAATGGTCTTCCCTAATCCTTTTTATCAGATCTATGAAGGGGCAGCAAAAGCGTGTAGAGCTGAAGTGATTTATTTAAATCTCAATGCTTCAAACAATTTTCAGCCAGAGATTGATGAGGAAGCTTTAGGCAAAGCAGATTTTGTCATATTAAATTCACCCAATAATCCTACATCTTCCGTTATGCCTATGGATGACTTAAAAAAATGGGTTAACCTCGCACTGAAACATGACTTTGTACTGCTTAATGATGAATGTTATGCTGATTTGTATCTAGACAAACCTTTACCATCTCTTTTAAATGCCAGTATAGAAGTTGGAAATGGAAGTTTTAAAAATGTTTTGGTCATTAACTCTATGTCAAAGCGTTCTTCAGCTCCAGGTCTTCGTTCTGGGTTTATAGCAGGAGATGCAGATATCTTGAAAGACTATATGGTATACAGAACATATGTGGGGTGCGCTTCACCATTRCCTCTTCAACATGCAGCAGCAGTAGCATGGGCGGATCAGGAGCATGTGGCTGTGTTTAGAGAAAAATATAAAAAGAACTTTGCAATAGCCAAAGAAATATTGGGTGTAGAAACACCAGAGGCAACTTTTTATATTTGGCTAAAGGTAGAAGATGAGATAGCCTTTACTACTAAGCTCTATAAAGAATATAATCTTAAAGTTATTCCCGGTTCATTTTTGGGACGTGAGGGTGAAGGCAAAGGTTATGTAAGGCTTGCGCTGGTTTATGAAGCAGAGTTGACTAGAGAGTCATTGACAAGAATTAAGTTATGTTTGGAGAATCAATAATGGAAGCACCAGAAATACATGTAGAAGAATTGAAAAAAGATACTGAGTTTTTAGCGAATATCAAAAAACTGGAAGAAGAATGTAAAAAGGAACAAAGTATCGCAAAAGGATACCAGTTACTTGATGCACAGCTTATTATAGAAGCACCAGAAGAAGAAATCAATGAAATTTTTACTTTTATCGTAAATAGTGCGTTTGATAGACTGGCAGAAAAGCTCTCAAAAGCACAAAAATTTAATGTAGAAGAAGAAGAAGATAAAGCAACAGCAAGAGCAATATATGAGCATGGTATGCAACGTTATAGTGAAAATGATAAAAAGGGTGCCAAAGAGATTTTTCTTATTTTGAGTCATAGTATAGATAAACATTCTTTGAAAGATGCGATGTTACTACATGCAGCAGTTGTGATATCTGGTAAAAGTTTTGATGATTTTATAGACAATATTGTAGACGTAAGTAAAATGGATGAAAATGATCCTTTAGCATTTTTTGTACAGACATTTAGCCATTCTATCTCTGAGATGTTTGAATTATTTGACAAAGAAGTACAAGAAGCAAGAGAAGAGATACGTATCTTTGCCAAATCATAGGAGAGTTAAATGACAAATATTTCTGAGCTTTGCTTGGTTTCAAGGAGATAGATATGAAAAAGATACACTTTATAGGTATTGGTGGCATAGGTCTTTCAGCCTTGGCAAAATTTTTACATAATGACGGACATAAAATTTCAGGTTCAGATATTAAACAAACTGAGATTACAAATGATTTGGCAGCTAACTTTGCTGCCAAAATAACTATTCCACATCATGCAGAGGCTGTTGAGGGAGTGGACCAAATTATCTATTCGGCTGCAGTACGTCCAAACAATCCAGAGTACCAAAAAGCAAAAGAACTTGGCATAGAGTTACTGTCAAGAAAGGAGTCGTTAAAGACCATACTTGGCGAAAAAGAAGTCTATGCGGTGGGAGGTGCTCATGGTAAGAGTACAACTTCTGCGATGCTTTCTTCTATCATTCCGAAGGCTAATGCACTTATTGGAGCCATCAGTAAAGAGTTTGGCTCCAACGTTCGTAACTATCCTAACAATAAAGTGATATTTGAAGCAGATGAGAGTGATGAAAGCTTTTTAAATTCAAATCCCTATTTAGCTATCGTGACCAATGTTGAGCCAGAACATATGGAATACTATGAGTATGATGAAGAGCGTTTTTACAATGCATATAGAAATTTTTTGAAACTTGCCAAAGTACGTGTCATCAATGCCGAAGATGAATTTCTCTCTTCGCTTGAGTTGGAAAGCATAAAGCTCTACCCAAGTAGAGACATTAGAAACATAGAATTTGTTTTGGTTGATGGAGAACCACACACAAAGTTTGAACTGTTGGACTTGGGAGAATTTGAAGTTTTCGGTTTTGGAAACCACATAGCACTTGACGCGGCCTTAGCGATACTTGCCGCATTGGAACTGGGTGAAAAGTTAGAAGAGATAGGAACAAACCTTCTGCACTACAAAGGCATAAAAAAACGTTTTGATATTGTACAAAATCAGGCACACTGTGTTGTGATAGATGATTATGGACATCACCCAACAGAAATAAAAGTAACTATGGAGTCACTTCRAGCGTATAAAAAGTTACGAAATTTCACAAAACTAAATGTCATTTGGCAGCCACATAAGTACTCAAGAACCATGGATAACCTACAAGGGTTTATAGAGTGTTTTGAAGGTGTAGACGAGCTTGTAATTCTACCCATATGGGCAGCGGGAGAGATAGAAGTGGACATAGACTTAAAGGGTGCATTCTCTAGATATAAACTACTTATGGCAGATAGGGTTACAAAAGAAGATGGCATTGTCAAAGTATTTAAAGACGGACATATTATACAAGAATATAGTGACGATCTTATCACTGCTTTTGGGGCAGGAGATATCACGTATCAGATACGGGGAGAAGGATGATTTATAATGGGGGAAAGAAATGAATAAGGTAATAATTATTTTAGCAATGATGACTTTGTTTATCTTGGCTGATGATATTAAATTAAGTGATGTTGAGGCAAAATATACTTCAACTTCAACAATAGAATCCACGAAGGACTTAAGGCAGAGTATTAACTTAGGATTTGCAAATACTACAGGGAATACAGAAACATTAAATCTTAATGGTAAATATACCCTCGGGTTTTCTACTTCAGGTTATAACAATCAAGAACTCAAAACGGCATTTGAAATAAGTGCTTATCTAACAAAAAACAATGATGTGACAGATAATGAAGAGTATACAGCAAAACTGAGTCTTGAACAGCACATCATAGATGGATGGCTAGGATATGCATCATTTTATTGGTTAAGTAATACATTTAGAAATTTTGATAATAAATTTATATATGGTGCTGGTATGGGTAAAGAAATTTTTAAGCATGAAAAACATTCACTCAAAATGAAATTGGGTGTAGCATATAATATTGAACAATATTCAAACGATCAGCCAGAACATACATTTCTAGCACTTACTGAGTATGTAGAATATAACTACCACCTTAATGAAATAAGTCTATTTTATATGAAAATTGGTGCATTAGAAAATTTTGATAATTTTGATGATTATGAAATACTCACTGTGTCAGGATTTAATTTTTCTGTTGCAGAAAATTTAAGTGTAACCATTGAAGGTGAGATTCGATATGATAATATACCACCTTTAGGATTTACCAAGACAGATACGAAGTCGATCGTACGTGTTGGGTATGATTTTTAAACAGCTTATTCAAACGTTGTTTCTTCTAATTTTTCATAAATTTTTTCACTCATGATTTTATATCCTGATGCATTTGGGTGTATTTGGTCAATTTTGTAGTTAGGATTTGATAAAATATCTGTGAGGGTATCGTTAAGAAGTGGTATATTCTCTTCCCTTGCGATATCTTTATATAGCGCTAATGGTGAGAGCCCAAATGCACTGAAGTTTGGTACGGAAATGAGTAAAATATGAATGTTTTGTTCTTTTGCTATTTGTATCATCGTTTTTAAATTGGCTTTTAATGAAGATAAAGATTTTTGTTGAAGTATGTCATTTCCTCCAAAACAAAGCAATATCAGTTTTATAGATGTATCTTGAAGTAGGTTAGGTAGCCGAGAAAGGCCATCTTCCGAGGTGTCACCGTTGACACCAGCATTGATGACTTTACGATTTAGCAGTGATGCAAGTACAGAGGGATAGCTTTGTGATGTGTGTACACCATATCCATATGTAATGCTATCTCCAAAGGCTAAGATAGTGTCTTGAGGTGTGAACATTATTTTTCCCGTACCTTTTTGTTGAAATGCAAAAATGACAAAGAGAATAAAGAGAACAATAATACTATATTTCAYATGCTTCCTTATGTTGAGAGTATTATAGTATAATCTCAACAATTATAGCTAGAGGAAACGTAGGTGTCAGTAGAACATACAAATGAAAAATCCATCATCCAAAAATTAGACTTAGATGGGTATCTGTCACAATTTAAGCAGTTTCTAGCCAGAGAAAAACCTATAGCCATGATGGGTGATATCAATCAACATTATCGCTATATACAAGCACTTTCTAAAGTGCAGTTTCCTACACCACCATCCATACAAAATTTAGATAGACAATTGGCACGTATCAAAAAACAAGCTGTGCTTTCATTGGAAGAAATATATACATTTGTGCATATGATTTCATACTTTAATACGCTCAAAACTGTGGGGTTTACAGAGCCATTGATTTCRTGGATACAAAGTATAGAAATTCCTGAAGAGATAGTGGAGATTATAGGGTATTTTACGGAAGAAGGGGATATCAATCCTGAACGTGACCCTGAACTTCATAAACTTGAACGTGCGATCAAACAAAATAAGATAGATATAAAAGAAACACTTTACAAATTAGCACACTCAAGTAAGCTAAGAGATTATCTTGTCGATACGCAGGTACACTTTAATGGGGGAGAAGAAACACTGCTGGTGCGTGGCGGGTTTAATCACGTGATTAAGGCGACAGTAGCAGCACGAAGTTCGGCGGGCTTCTTCTACATCATCCCTCAAAGTATCTCTCATTTAAAAGAAAAAGAATCGATGCTTCTTTCAAATAAAGAAGAAATTATTTACCGTTATTGTAAAGAAATCTCAGCACTTTTCTTTACATGGGAACGCTTTTTATCTTTTTCTAACAAAGAATTTGATCGTTTTGACCACTATCAGGCACGTGTAAGTTTTGCAAGGGCGAAAGAGTATGAGTTTATTTTACCAAGTAAACAAAAACGTATCAAATTACAGGACTTTGCACATCCAGCCATAGAAAAACCGGTACCCGTTACTATGGATTTCAACAAACAGATAATGTTGATTACTGGGGTAAATGCTGGTGGAAAGACGATGCTCTTGAAGTCTATGTTAAGTGCTGTGTATATGTCTAAGTACTTACTCCCTTTTAAATGTGATGCCTCCAAGACAGAGGTGGGACACTATAAAAGCATTGAAGCAGTAATCGATGATCCGCAGTCTGTAAAAAATGACATTTCTACATTTGCAGGACGTATGCAGGAGTTTGCAAAACTTTTTTCTAAAGAAGATGCTATTGTCGGAGTCGATGAGATAGAACTTGGGACGGATTCGGATGAGGCAGCTTCTTTGTTTAGGGTGATGTTGGATGAATTACGTAAAAAAGGTATATCTTTTATCGTTACSACRCACCATAAACGTYTGGCTTCACTYATGGCATCAGATGATGAGGTGGARCTCATCGCAGCACTGTATGATGAAGAACRACGTMTRCCAACCTATACTTTTTTACAAGGTAGTATCGGGAAAAGTTATGCCTTTGAAACGGCCGAGCGTTATGGAGTGCCTGTGAGTATTGTCAAGAAAGCCAAAAAGGTGTATGGTGAAGACAAAGACAACCTTAATGARCTCATTGAAAAGTCAACGACGTTAGAGCGTGAAATGCGTATGAAAATAGCAAAAATTGATGAAGAGTTAAAAGCAGTAGAGCAGAAGAGATTTAAGCTTGAAGAGGATGAGTTAAAACTTCAAGAAAGCCATCGAAAAGCCATCGCTACACTTGAAAATCGTTATAACGCAGCCACGAAAAAAGCACGTGAAGCATTGAAAGCAAAAGAGTCTACAGAAGGAAGACGTCTCCTAAATGTTGCACATCAACGTAAAGATTTTAAACAAAAAGAGATTCAAAAAGTAGATGAAATACCACTCAAAGAAGGGGATAAAGTCAAATATCGTTCACATAAAGGTGAACTACTTTCTTTGCGTGGAAAAGATGCTACTATCATCGTAGATGGACTTAAAATGCGTGTTCCTCTTTCACAGCTCAAACGTCGTGGAGATACGCCACAAGTAAAGCTAAAACTTAAACCCCGTAGCCCCAAAGCCGATGTAAATGTAGAAAAGTCAGGTGCGTCTATCTCGGTCAAACTTTTAGGTATGTATGCAGATGAAGCCATAGACACTGTCGATAAATTTCTCTCAGATGCACTGGTCAATGGACTAAATGAAGTACAAATTATACATGGTACAGGGGGAGGTGTGTTGTCAAAACTTGTTGGAGAGTATTTGAAAACCCATCCTAAAATAGGAAAGTTCTATAGGATGCCTGGAAATCTGGGTATAACCGTAGTAGAGTTGTAGCTAAGTTTTAACTCCAAAAGGTATAATATACGCTAATAAAATTGATGTAGGAGAATACTGTGAATCTAACTGATGCAGGAAGAGAAATTAAAAAAGAATTAAGCGGTGATGAAAAAGTACTCGAAAGTGTATTTAGGTTAGAAACACTGTATAAAAAATATAAATTCATTATTTGGGCTGTGGTGATAGCAGTGATTCTTTTTTTCATCGGAAGAGCAGTGATGCAAAATATGCATGAAACAAAACTTCTTGAGGCAAATGAAGCATTTTTAACATTACAAAACAAAGCAGATGATGCAGAGGCACTTGCCCTACTGAAAGAAAAAAATCCAGCATTATTTGAGTTGTATACCTATACACAAGCAGTAAAGAAAGAAGATATAAAGGTACTTGAAGCATTAAGTGCAAGTAAAAACTCTGTTATCTCAGATGCAAGTAAATATACCCAAAGTGTTTTAAGTAAAAAGCCTGTAGATAGTAAACTTTATAAAGAGATGGCGTTGCTTCAACAAGCATATTTGGCTATTAAGAAGAGTGATGTGACAACAGCTAAAAATAAACTAGAACTTATTGGTGAGCGTTCTTCGTTATTTATGGTAGCTTCACTACTGAAACACTCTATAATAAAGGCGAAATAATGCGAAGTTTGGCTTTTGTTATTTTTGCCACGGCTTTGATACTTTTTTCAGCGTGTAGTAGTAAACAATACTTTGAACCAGAAGTCACATACGATGCTCCAGAAAATTCGTATGGAGGGGTGATGGTTGACTTAAGTCGTGACGGTGCAACACTGAAAAGTGGAAAATACATTGGYAAATCAGGRATAAGYACCATWRAYCTTGGYGARGGRTATAGGTTTTTAAGTGAAAGTAAACAYTATGTKCTAGCTTCAAATACYGAAGGYATYTTAAACATYATYGAYAAAAAAACACATGAATCYGTTCGTGYGGTYTCACTCAAAGTYCCTGTTGTMTCYGCAACYATYYAYAATGGTKTTGTTGCTTATATCCTTAACAATAATACTTTTGGCATCTAYAATATAGCTGATAGTCAAAAAATTGTTGAAAGTCGCTCTGAAAGAACCTATGCTATAGATACAAGAGCAGCAAGCCCGATGTTCATCGACAATTTGGCTGTAATGCCAATGCTCGATGGTAAGCTAATCATTGTTGATATTCATGACAGTGAAAATGCAAAAGTGGTGTATATTAGTAGCCATAAAACATTTAATAATATTATCTATCTTTCTCGTACAGGTAACTCCATGGTGGCTGCAACACCTAAAAAAATAATTTCTTTAGGCGACAACGGTCAGCAAGAGTACCATGCAAATATTTCCGAAGTAGCCATCACTAAAGATTATGTATACATCTTTACAAAAGAAGGGAATATCATAAAATTAAATAAAATATTTGAAGCGGTGGCTGAGCAGAAATTTAAGTTTGCACATTTCTCTGTAGCGACAACTTTTGATGGAAAAGTATTTGCACTGGACCAGCAAGGTTCACTTATTGTTCTTGCATCTGACTTGAGTAAATTTAAGGTTTATGATATTGGTGCAGTGGATGTTCCGGCATTTATTACAGGAACAAAACTCTATAAAGATGGAAAAATAATCGAATTATCAAACTTAGGTTATGAATAATAATCTTAGTGATTTATTAACTGCCTTTGAAGAGTATCTAAGTGTCACAAAGGCATTAGATACGCTTACTGTAAGCTCTTATATATCTGATTTAAAACAACTTGAAATACATTCTAAAAAAACACTCACTAAACTCAATACCACAGATGTTTTAGCTTTTTTAGCTACGTTTGAAAATAAAAGAACACTTAACCGTAAACTGTCTTCTATTAATGTATTTTTCCACTTTTGTCATTTACAAAACTTTAACCATGAAAAAATTAAAATACCTATGGCAAAAGTGCCTAAAAATCTTCCAAAATATGTGAGTAATGAAGAGATATTGGATGGTATCAATTTTATAGACAGAAGTACTGTTATGGGGTTACGTGATTATGCTTTGATACTTTTTCTTTACGCCAGTGGATGCCGTATATCTGAAGCGTTGTCAGTACAACGTGCAGACATTGTAGACGGATGGCTCAAGATTCGTTTTGCAAAAGGAGAGAAAGAGAGGGTAGTACCTTTGGCACCTGTAGCCACACAAGCAATGGAACGTTATTTATCAGAACAAACACTTTCCAGTCCTTATATTTGGTTAAATTACAGAGGAGAAATGCTAAGTCGTATCTCTGCTTATAAAATAGTCAAAAAGTATTTGGGTGTTTCACCTCATGTACTACGTCATTCTTTTGCCTCATCACTTATCATTGGAGGTGCAGATCTACGTGTGGTGCAAGAGTTGCTTGGACACTCATCTCTTGAGACGACACAGATTTACACGCATATACAGAAACAAAACCTGTCTGAGACTATGAGAACTTATCATCCTTTACGATGATTTGGATATGATAAGCACATGACAAGTATTAAAATACAGTACAGTGAGACACTAAATGGCGAATCTTAAAAGTATCGTAGAATTTTTACAAAAAAAACAAATCATTTTTAAGTCCTTTAAAGAAGTTATGCCTAAAGAATTGGGTTCTCGTAAAAAAGTTGGTATTTATGTAGGCGTTAATTTAAAAGGTTACTATGCGGACGTTATGTGGCTTGAAAAGAAGAGTCGTGTACTTAGAAAAGAAGTTGAAGAGTTGATGCTCTTACATGCAAAGTTGGAAACATATATCGACAGTAGTATCAAAAAAAAATATATGATTATAAAAGCGCCTTTATGTTCAAAGGCAAGAGCGTTACTGGAAGAAAATACTTGGACGGTTTGGCATCATGTCTAAAATATTTTTGGCTGATATTGGAAATACATATTTTCATATATATGATGGCAAAAAAATTGTACATTTTAAATATGCTGATGCGATAGCAAAATATAAGGATGAAATCGTTTTTTATATTTCAGTAAAGTATCAACTCTCTCATGAAATAGCGAACATAAAAAAGTGGAAAAATATATCTTCTATTATGACCATAGCGGGTGAATATGACACTATGGGGGTAGATAGAAAAGCACTTTGTCTAAGTTATGAAGATGGGGTATTTGTGGATGCTGGGTCTGCCATTACTGTAGATGTTCTCGAAGAAGGGAAATATATGGGCGGATTTATATTGCCAGGGCTTAATGCGTATTTAGAAGCCTATAAAACTATCTCTCCTGCGCTTGATATAAGTTTAGCGAAAGAGCTTCGTTTAGAGAACTTGGCTACCACAACAAAAGAGCAGATAAGCTATGGTATAATCGCGTCAATAAAAGCACTCATAGACAAACATAGTGATGGTAAATCACTCTACTTTACAGGTGGAGATGGTAAGTTTCTCTCAAACTTTTTTAAAGATGCCACTTATGATGAAATGTTAGTCTTTCACGGGATGCAAAAAGCTATAAAAAATAAGGGTTAACATGTTGACAGTCGCACTTCCCAAAGGGAGAATAGCAGAACAGACATTAGAGATATTTGCAGAAATATTTGGTGGAGAATTTAAATTTGAAGGTAGAGAACTCATTTTAGATATGGGTGAGTTTCGTTTTTTAAATGTACGTAACCAAGATGTGCCTACTTATGTAGAACATGGGGCTGCTGATATTGGCGTGGTTGGGTTAGATGTAATTACAGAAAAAGAGTTGGACATCATTCAGCTACTTGATATGCAACTAGGTCGTTGTAAGGTGGCCATTGGTATTAAAAATGAAGATGAATTAGACTGGACACGTCCTAACATTAAAGTAGCTACGAAGATGGTGAATATTACCAAAAACTATTTTGCTAAAAAGGCTGTAGGGGTTGAAGTGGTTAAGCTTTATGGTTCTATAGAACTGGCACCTTTGGTTGGACTCGCAGATGCGATAGTTGACATCGTAGAAACTGGAAATACTATGAGAGAAAATGGACTCAAAGTTGCTGAAGATATTATGGATTCATCTGCACATCTCATCTCAAACAAAAATAGTTTTTATGCAAAAAAAGAAGAAATCCTCTCTTTGTATGAGAAAATAAAAACTGTTGTAGAAAGTCGTGGATAATACAACCATCCCTCTTGACCTCTATGCCAAAGTAGAGGACTTACTTGGTGTGAAAGAGGCTGCACCTAGCCTTTATGCGCATTACCTCCTTTTTTTAAATTCTATAAATTTTGAAATACTTCTTGACGTAGGTTGTGGTTCTGGAGACTTTTTACTTCAGATGCAACTGGCATTAGATATACCGCAGGTTAAGGGCATTGATTTAAGTCCTCTTATGGTCTCCAAAACAAATGAGTTAGGTATAGATGCAGAATGTACTAACCTTTGTGCTTTAGAAGGTCAGTATGATGTTATTACAGCGGTTTTTGATATGTTGAACTATTTAGATCAAGAAAATTTAAAATCTTTTTTACTCTGTGTTGAAGAACATTTAAATGAAGGTGGTTTTTTTCTTTGTGATATAAATACTTTGTATGGTTTTAAGAATGTGGCTGTAGGTTCTTACATAGTAGATGATAAAGAACGTTTTTTAACAGTTGACAGTGATTTTGAAGAGGGTGAGTATACCTCAGAATTTACACTTTTTGAAAAGGAAAATAATCTCTATAAAAAGTCTCAAGAAACCATAAAACAGTATTATCATAGTGTTGAAGCATTGGTTAAATTGTCAGGATTGGAATTGCTTGTTAATGATGCTGTGAATTTATATGGATTAGAGGAAGCGGATAAAGTATTTGTGGTATTAAAGAAAGTGTAGGGTGCGCTTAGTAGCGCACCTTGCTAAGATAGTCTTAGACTATCTTACGTTTTCAAAAGGGTTTTCAACAACATTCTTTCTATCTACGATATAAGGAATCAATGCTGTTTGTCTAGCTCTTTTGATAGCTACTGTTACAAGCTCTTGGTGACGTTTACAGTTACCTGTAAGACGACGAGGCATGATTTTAAATCTTTMAMKKAKWKARRAWTKRWGWSCYGCNAMSKCWYWAWASKCRMTRMRSTCNACTKKTKGWTSNCARKNATTNTMCAAMRYCTCKKKTWRRRYKKKSYWCTYYCTRCCANGSYKWWYTCCTAAAACGGTATTTCATCTTCGTTGATGTCAATTTCTGGGATGTTAGACGTTTGACTTTGTTGTGGTGCAGCTTGTTGTGCTGGTGCAGGCTGAGAGTAGGTATCTCCAGCCGGTGCAGCATTGTAGCCACCCTGTGCATCATCGTTTTTGCTGCCAAGCATTGTCATGCTTTCAACAGTGACTGAGTGCTTTGATCGTTTGCTACCATCTTGTGCTGTCCACTGGTCAAGTTTTAATCTTCCATCTACTARAATTTTGCTRCCTTTACGTAAGTACTGATTTGCAATTTCAGCAGTTCTCCCAAAAAAAGTGATATCTACAAAAAGYACTTCTTCTTTTTGTTCACCTGTTTGAGACTTRAATTTTCTAGTYGTTGCTATGGCTGTGTTGCCAATAGCTGCACCAGATTGTGTGTATCTCACTTCGATGTCTCTTGTCAGGTTTCCTGCTAAAATTATTTTATTGTACATGTTAAGGTGCTCCTATACTTTGCTTATGCTTCTTCTTTTGTTACTTCTGCTGTTACTTCTGCTGTTACTTCTGCTGTTACTTCTGTCACGACAGCTTTTGCTTCAGCCTTATTTGCAGCGTCTACAAGTTTGTTGAATTGTGTCATTTCTTTTGTGTTSGTATATTTTACAGTCAAAAACTTAATCACATCTTCGTTGATTTTMAGATTTCTCTCAAGCTCGTTGATAAATGTACCTTCAGCYTTATAAAAAAGAACAGTATAGTAACCTCTGTCATTTTTTTGTACAGGATACGCAAGTTTTCTCATACCCATATCGTTAGTACCAACTAGTTCAGCACCTTCTTTAGCCAATACATCTTTCACTTTTGTGATTTGTGCAGCTATCTCTTCTTCTGTAAGTGTAGGTTTAACTACAAACAGTGTTTCATAACAATTCATATTGTTTCCTTTTGGTTTAATAGCCCATATAAATGCGGATACTAYTTTTCTTANTTCAGCWGATKRCTGAAGTYYGTAWCATAGCCCGTCCAAAAATGAGCAAGAATTTTGGAAGCGTTATATTATAACAATGTCTCTTAAGCACACATTAATCAKTTATATACATATTTTTYTGCACAAATCCCTTGATGTTAATAAATTATTTTGTATTATTTATTTAGATTAACTTACAAAAAAAGGATTAAATGATGCAAAGAAGAGACTTTTTACGATTGTCTGCAACTTCTGCAGTAGTAGTTGCTGTTGCGCCATCGCTCATCACTCAAAAACTTTATGCTGAGAATGGGAATTTATATCAAACATTTGAAAAAGTACAACTTAAAGATGCTGAAGGAAATGCATTAAAAGCCAGTACTCTGGTTGTAGAAGAAAATTATGTATTTAATTATCCCCATGTAGGAACTCCTGCAATTATGGTGAACCTTACATCTGCGGCACAAAAAGACATAAAATTAAAAGCTGAAGACGGTACAGAATACATCTATACTGGTGGGGCAGGGGATAAAGGYACGATAGTAGCTTACTCGGCAATCTGTCCGCATCAGCTTACACACCCTCAACCAGARATGAGTATGTTTCAGTATGTTTCAGAAAAAGGTAAAACATTGGCTTATGACAAAGGAGGGGTATTTGTCTGTAGCTCTCATCTCTCTGCGTTTGAACCAAAACAAGGAGGGAATGTAGTGGGTGGTCCAGCAAATGAAGGTTTGGCGTCTATTATTTTAGAAATTGATAAAGAAGACAACATTTGGGCAGTAGCAGTACTCGGACCTGAAAAATTCCAAGACTATTTTGATGCGTTTAAAGATGAGTTTAAAAAATTCTATGGTAATAGGAGAAAAGCCAAAAAACTTGTAAAAGAAAAGGCTATAGTAAAAACACTAAAAAATTATTCTATAGCTCTGATTCAATCATAATTTTCTTTCTATNATTATGATGCTGAATAACTACATAATTCACTTCAATTTAGGKTTGTACCCATTTGTTACTCGTTTAAAAAATGGGTGAAATATTTTAGAAAAAAAGTTGTAAATATTTAACAATTTTGCTACACTTATTATAACTTTATATGATGTAGAGAGATTAATAAAATTTTAAAATATGGAGATGACAAAATGGCAATGGACAGAAGAGATACATTTAAACTTGCAGGTGTTGCAGCAGCAGCAGTGGCAATGCCTACAATGGCAGCGGCTAGTGAAAAGAAATCTGAAGCAACAAAAACAAGTGGTAAATCAGTTGTGATTGTAGGTGGAGGCTTTGGTGGTCTTACTATAGCAAAAGCACTTCGAAAAAAAGACAGTAGTTTAGAAGTAACCGTGATTGAGAAAAAAGATATGTTTATGGCTTGTCCATTTTCAAATGCTTTACTTGGTGGACTTGATAATGTGAGTCTTGATACTTTCGTTGGTGACTTCTATCAACCAGCTACAAAGTACGGATACAGTTTTGTAAATGCTGAAGTAACCGCTATTGACAGAAAAGCAAAAACAGTTACAACAACAGCTGGAGACATCGGATATGATATTCTTGTACTTTCTCCAGGTATTGCATATGATTATGAAAAACAATTTCCAAAATGGTCAAAAGCGAAGATTGCTCAAGTGTCCCAAGCGTGTCCAGCGGCACTTATGCCGGGAAATGAGCATATTGCTCTTAAAAGACAACTAAATGATATGGATGATGGTAATGTCATCATCGTACCACCTGCAAAAGGTAAATATAGATGTCCTCCAGCACCCTATGAAAGAACTGCAATGGTTGCTAACTATATGAAAAATGAAGGTATCAAAGGTAAAGTCATCGTACTTGATACACGTAATGGTAAATTTGCCAAAGGAAAAGCATTTAAAGAATCTTGGGAAGACTTATTCTCAGATATCATAGAATACAAAGGTCTTACGGAAGTGACTGATGTAGATCCAGAAGCGAAAACGATTACCTATACAGAGTATAAAGATGTAGATGATGAGAAAGGTGTAAGTAAAACTGAAAAATATGCAGTGTGTAACCTTATCCCTATCAATAAATGTTCACCTGTTATTACCATGGCTGGTATTGAAGCAAACGGTGCAGGATATGCAATGATGGATGGCTACAGTTTTAAATCTAAAACTGACTCAAACGTTTATGTTATCGGTGATGCAATAACACATAAAATTCCACCATCAGGACAAACTGCAATCTGGGGAGCACATAGAGCAGCGGGACAAATTGTTGACCAACTTAATGGTAGAGTATCTGACTCTAAAGCGGGACTACCGGCAAAAGCAGCCAATGTATGTTTCTCAATGGTAGGGGGAAAACCAGAAGAAGCAATCATGGTAACACACACATTCTCAGCAGATCCAAGTGGTGTACTTAAAGGTAAAGGAAATGTTCCTAAGCCAAAAGATGGAAACGGTAAGTTTAGATCTAAAGGTACTGCAAAAGCTACTAGAGAGTGGTTTGGTGGTGTGATGAGAGAAATGTTCTCTTAATCGARAATAGATAATCTTTTCGATAKTTTGCACTCATCTTTGAATGATGAGTGCAGTCAGCTACAGGAGTAGCCTCCTTTACTCAAACATTCAAGTCTAAGTACAAACTATCAAAAACCTTAATCTATTTAAAAAATTATCAATGTATTTTAAAGTAGTTATTTCTACAAATACCCTTGAAGTTTTATCAACATGCTATAAAGTAAAACCTCTTTTTGTGTAGCAGGGGCTTTTTTGATAGCCAATTCACTTTCAAGCAAATGCTCAAATATTTTTAGCAATGATGCTGACTTTACTTTCAAGGCTAACTGTGCTTTTTGGTCTTCTATTGGTTTAGGGAGTTTGTACCCTAATATCGCAGCAGAGTCTACATGACCATTGAGTTTGATGTAGGCATGAAATAGAAAGATTTGGTTTACAAAGTATTGGGTAGAACGTAAAAGAGATGCTTCATCTTCTCCAATTTCGAGAAGTTTAGTAATAGTATCTATGATGGGTTTTTTGTTAAATAGGTCTATAAGTAATTGCTCAGTAGCTAAAGGTGCGGTAGAGTAGACAAGTCTGTCTATGTCTTTTCCTGTGACTTTGGTGCCAAGTATGGCTAGTTTGTTTAGTTCGTTTGCACATAGAGCTAAGTTGTTATTGAGTACCAACATAAGGTGTTGTAGTGCATAGTGGTCTATGTCTAACTTGATTTGCTGTGCTTTTTGCTGTAGCACTGCTACCCCATCACGAACATTAGGCTCAAAAAACCGTACCCATGCACCACCTTTTTTATCCGTAAAGGCAGATTGCATAGACCTTGCATCTTTTGCAGCACCGGCATAGGTATATAAGAAGTAGTTATCTTCATTTTTATTCGCAAGTGCTACGAGAATRTCTAGTTCTTTTTTAGGTATCTTTTTTTCATGCTTTACTACAATAAGATTTGTTCCACCAAATAAAGAAGTTTGAGATAAAAAGTTCTTTGCTTGTTCAAAATTCCACTCATCATGGTACAGAGAAAGCATACTATCTTTAGCATCTAACTTTTTAATGTATGTCTCTATGTAAAAATCAACTAGATATTCATTTTCACCATAAAATAAAACAGCTTTAGGAAATACCTGTTTAAGACGCTGGTCAAATTCTTTTTGGTACATTACAGTTCCATCTCTTCTGTACTTAACTTTTCTACTACTTCTGTCATAATAATCGCTTGTGCAATATTCACTTCAGATATTTTGACACGTATTCTATCAAAGAGCATCACATTATCACCTCTAAGATTCACAGTGATACCTTTGATGTCTCCAAGTAAAACAGCTTTTGCTGCTTCTCCAGCTTCTATAATCTCTGCTTCAAAAATTTCGTCTAAATGTTCATCTGCCCAGCGTGCAAATTTACGGTCTCTAAAATCCCACTCACACTTGGTGGCTTCTCGTTCGAGTTCAGAGACTTTTGCGCAAAGTGGTTCTATGTTTCGTAAAAGGTAGCTTGCCTCTTCCTCATCTTCTCGTAATTGTGTTTTGATAAGACGGTGTAAGATAAGGTCTGAGTATCTACGAATAGGTGAGGTAAAGTGGCTATAGTGACTAAATCCTAGACCAAAGTGACCTACATTGTGTGCAGAGTAGTTTGCTTGGCGTAGTGATTTTATGACCATAGCATCCACTTCTGAGGCCAGTCCCATTTTGTCTGCTTCTTTTTGAATAGCACGAATGAGAGAAGGGCTGTCTTCATATTCCTCTACATAAAGTCCTATGGCTGCTAGTTCTGTGAGTAGTTGCTCTATACGACTTAGCTGTGGCGGTTCATGGATACGAAAAATACCATCTCCTTCACCYTCAAAACGTTTGGCTGAAGCTTGGTTGGCTAAAAGCATACACTCTTCTATGAGTGAATGAGAGGGGGTACCTGTCTCTATTTCTGTAGATCTTAGTAGATGGTCTGTACCTATGCTAAGTTTTGTCTCTTCAGATCTAAAATCAAARCCGTRCATGAGACGGGCTTTTCTAAGTCTTTTTGTTATCTCGTATAGCGGTAGTAGATACGTGAGTATTTCTTTTACTTTTCCTGTAGTTTCACTACCCTTATTGTCTATAATTTTGTCTATATCCTCATAGTTGAAACGGTGTTTAGAATGTATAATRGCTTCAAAAAAYTCTTCTTTTATGGGTTTTAGTGTATTTCTATCTAACTCTATTTTGGCGACAAATGCAAGCCTATCAACTTTTGGTTTTAGTGAACAGATGTTTTCGCTCAGTTCTCGGGGTAACATAGGAAAAGACTTATGTGGCAGGTAGGTTGTAAAACCTCTTTTTTTAGCTTCTTTGTCTATGTTTGTAAAGTAGGGGACATAATGGCTTACATCAGCGATGGCAAYGWAGAGAGTGTATGCTTGTGTATCAAAATAGATAGCATCATCAAAATCTTTTGCAGTCACGGGGTCAATTGTACAAAAGTCTAAGTCTGTAAGGTCTATACGTTCGGGATGTTCTGTTTTGCTTACTTCACGCTCAACTTCTAGCGCTTCTGTAACACATTCWGACGGAAATGCATCTTCTCTATGATAAAGTGCCAATGAAATCTTTTCATCTACTTTTGCATCATCCAAGTGACCAAAAACTTCCAATACCTTGTCATCATCTACATCTACTTTGAGTACAGTACCTATTTTAAATGCTTTTAAGTCCATACCTTCCATGACAGCATATGTTTGCTCCCCTGTTCGGATGTTGAGTATGCTGAAGTTACCTTGTTCATCTCTATGCGTATAGGCTATGGTATAGAGATTTGCTTTGGTGATGACAAGTTTTACTATTCCACTTGCTCTCCCCCGTCTGGCGATGATACGTTTAGCCACAACCACATCACCGTGTTTTGCACCCCAGAGATGGTCAGGTTCGACGAGTAAGTCTTTTTGTTCTTTAAATTCTGCTTCTACATAGCCTCTACCATCTTTTCCTAGATAGAGTCTACCAGCACGATAAAGTGATCCTAGTCTCCATAAACCGTCTATTTCCTCTAAAGCACCTAGTTGTTGTAATGCCTGAAAACTATTTTGGTTTTCTWGGTCGATGTCAGATAGCAAACATCCCTGSGTAACTTGTATGGCAAATGAGTGCATGTTAAAAATCCCTCATCAAGGATTTAGAGGTTTTTGTAAAAGAAAGATGCAAGATGGAAGATAGTTGTTTACATAGATAGGTTTTGGAAATTTTCATAAAATGATTATATCACTTGAGTGCTTCGAGTCTCTCTATYCTCGCTTCAGTACTTGGGTGCGTTGCAAAGAGTTGTTTGAGTGACACATCTTTCCCTGAAAAAGGGTTGATGATGAACATATGTGCAGTCTGTGGGTCTGCATCATGCATTACGGTACCTCTGGCATAGCTATCGAGTTTGGCTAAGGCAGATTGTAGCCATTCAGGATGTCCAGTCATTTTTGCTGTACCTTCATCTGCCATAAATTCACGGTTACGGCTTACGGTCATTTGTATGATACTTGCAGCAAGAGGCATAATAATCATCAAAGCAATAGTTATGAGAAAATTTGGTCTATCTCGACCACCTCCAAAAAACATACCAAATTGTGCAAGCATAGCAATAGCTCCTGCAATGGTGGCAGTTACAGTACCTATAAGCATATCATAGTGTTTGATATGGCTAAGTTCATGAGCGATGACAGCTTCAACTTCTTCTTCTGTCATGAGGTCTAGTAGCCCTTCTGTTACAGCTACAGCAGCGTTTTCATAGTTTCGTCCTGTTGCAAAAGCATTGGGTTGTGCCTCAGGAATGATGTAAAGTGCAGGCATAGGCAAGCCCGCACGTGCTGTAAGTTTCTCTACAATAGCATAGAGCCCTGTAGCATGGTCACGGTCGACAGGTGTAGCATGGTAGTGTTTCAATATCTGTGTATCGCTGTAATAATAAGCATAAAAATTCATGCCTGCCGCTGCAATAAAAGCGATGAGCATTCCGGTTTGACCAGCTATCATACCACCAAACCAGATAAAGAGTAAAGTAAGTCCTGTCATGAGTGCATATGTTTTGAATTGTTCCATGCTTTAAATCCATTTATTTTTTATTTTAGTATAGCGATTTTTCACAAACTGAAAGTAAATATAGGTAAATAGTATTAAATATGTTTCAATYTRRCWCYATWGTATRTAATTTTTAYTTTWTTRGNNNGTATATADTATTBATTTATWMTTATTACTATATAATCCCAAAACTTTTTAGAAGCGAGAACTAACTATGAACATAAATAAACTTTTTGATACGGCGATTATTGGTGGTGGAGTAGCTGGGTCTTCTCTTCTTTTTACGCTTGCAAGATACTCCAATGTGAAAGACATTATTTTATTTGAAAAATATGATGAATTGGCACAACTCAACTCAAATCCAAAAGCAAATTCACAAACCTTGCATGTAGGAGATATAGAAACTAACTATACGTACGAGAAAGCAACAAAAGTGAAAAGAGACTCTTCTTTTATAAGTAATTATATCTATAACTTCAAAGGTGTTGATGAGTTAGGGTATGTTAGAGATAAGATGATACTTGCTGTTGGTGATGCAGAAATTGCTAAACTCAAAGAGCGATATGAAGAGTTTCTTCCTCTTTATCCATATATGGAACTTTGGGATGAAACATTTTTAGCGGAGTATGAACCAAAGTTAATGGAAGGACGTAAAGRCCCTATCATGGCTATAGGTGCAAGAGGTCAGATTACTACCATTGATTATAAAAAATTGAGTGAAAGCTTTGCTCAACAGGCCTTAGATACTGATAAAAACATACAACTTCATTACAATGAAGAGGTAAATATGATTGTAAGCAATGATGATGGTACATTTACTATACATACACATAACAGTAACTTTACAGCCAAAACAATTGTGGTCAATGCAGGTGCATATTCTTTGCTGTTTGCACAATCTATGGGATACGGTAAAGATTATGCCATTTTACCTATAGGTGGCTCTTTCTTTTTTACAAAAGAAAAACTTTTAAATGCCAAAGTGTATACTATGCAAAATCCAAAATTACCTTTTGCAGCGATTCATGCTGATCCTGACTGTACGCAAGAGTGGAATACACGTTTTGGACCTACTGCATTTGCATTGCCGAAGCTTGAACGTTACCATAGTCTTCACCTTAAAGACTTGTTAAGTGCACTTCATTTAGGTAAAGCGGTTTCAAAAGTGTATATGAATCTTTTTAGAGATAAAACAATTAGACGGTATATTTTTAAGAATTTTTTAGGAGAAATACCTAAAATCGGTAAACAAGTATTTATCCGGGATGCACGTAAAATCATTCCTTCTTTACAAGCAAAAGACATTACTTTTGCAGAAGGGTATGGTGGTATGCGACCACAAATCATAGACAAAATAAAAAAAGAATTACTTCTTGGTGAAGCCAAGATAGAAGAACATGGCATTATATTTAATATGACACCAAGTCCGGGAGCAACTACTTCTTTGGCAATAGCACTTAAAGATGCAAAAGCAATCTGTAAACATTTAGATCTTAATTTTAATGATGAGCTTCATGCASTTGAGATACAAGAACGTCAAGAGTAAACAGACAATATTTACTAGGATATGATAAAATTATAGGAACAATTTTTCTAACCTAGGAGATATTAAAGTGAAAGTTATAGTATTATGTAGTGTTTTATCTGTGTGGCTCTTTGGCGCTTTTGAAGCGAAAATACAACCAATCAACAAATACATTAAACAGCGGATGATTGAAAGAAAATCATGGCATCAGGGTTGTCCTGTAGAATTGGAAAATTTACGCTATATACGTCTCAAACATCATAATTTTTACCGTTCTGAAAAGATGGGTGAGATCATAGTCCATAAGGATGTAGCAGATGAAGTGGTGGAGATATTTCGCGAACTTTATGAGATAAGGTATCCTATTCGCCAAATGCGTTTGATAAGTGATTTTTTAGGCAGTGACTGGCAATCTATAGAAGCAGACAATACATCAGCATTTAATTGTCGAAAAACTTCAACAAAGACCGGAAAATGGTCACAACATGCATTTGGTAAGGCTATAGATATAAATCCGATAGAAAACCCTTTTGTATTTAAAACAGGCCGCATAGCACACATAGAATCTTACAAATATAAAAAAAGAATACATAAAAATAACTCCTTTACAGACAGGTCAATGTTACTCAAAGAAGATGAGGTTGTGCAAATATTTGAAAAATATGGTTGGAAATGGGGAGGTGACTTTACACAGTATAAAGATTATCAGCATTTTTCAAAATAACATTAAATTTGTTAAAAGATTAATGAATGATTAATGAATGATTAAGATATTAAATAGTATTATATTTAAATCTTAAAATAAGGAGATAGAGAAAATGAAAAAAGTAACACGAACACTATTGGCTATGATGGCAGTAAGTAATATAAGTTTTGCAGGAGGTGATTT
The DNA here is from genome assembly GCA_002733355.1 of Sulfurovum sp. Taxonomy (GTDB): domain Bacteria; phylum Campylobacterota; class Campylobacteria; order Campylobacterales; family Sulfurovaceae; genus Sulfurovum. The sequence continues at coordinate 86,470 of NVVN01000001.1, read as the reverse complement.
TACGGAGGCAGTTGAACCGGTTGTTGTGGTTCCTGTAGCTGAAGTAGATCATTCAGGATTCTATCTTGGTATTGGTCTTTCAGCTGTCTTAGCCTATGAAGATGGTGTTAGTAGAAATTATTTTAAGCATGTAAGTGGACAGGAAAGAACTGGGGATCTTGCATTACTTGCAGGGTATGACTTTAATGAATATATTGCTGTAGAAGCCCGTTACCTGACAACGTTTACGCATGATGATATTCTTGAGAGAACAATGTGGTCAGTGTATGTAAAACCACAATAYCCAGTAACTGAAGAATTTAGYATTTATGCGCTTCTAGGTTATGGAGACTATCAGTTAGATGGTGTCAATAATTCAGGTATTGATATAGATGAGAGTGGTTTCCAGTGGGGACTTGGTGCAAGTTATGAAGTGATAGAAGATTTTTATATGTTTGTTGATTATATTTTCGTTGCTGATAATGTTGATGTGCCTCTATTTTTTAATCCAAATGTAAGTATAAGTTCTGATGCTATCACTGCAGGTGTGACATATAAATTTTAACAAGAGACTTGGGGCTTTGTCCCCTGTCCTTTACGTACCAACCTTATTTTTTAAATACATTTCCCAACATACCTTTTATAGCTCCCTGTAAATCCGCAGGATAAATCACAAATTTACTATTTGCACTTTTAGATATTTCTTCAAGAGAATTAATGTAGCGGTCACCCAATAAAAACATGGCAGGAAGCTCTTTGTCTTGTATATTTTCACTTATGACTCTAATAGCTTCAGCTGAGGCATTTGCCAGTGTTATCTGTGCTTTTGCTTCACGTTCAGCAGCAGCCAGTTTTCCATCTGCTTCTAATATGGCAGCATTTTTGTTACCTTCTGCGGTGGTTTCAATGGCTCGTCTTTCACGCTCTGCGGCAGCTTGTCTTTCCATAGATGCCTGCATAGACTGGCTCGGGTTTATGTCTTGAATTTCTACTGATTTCACTGTGACCCCCCAATCAGCTACATCATCTATGATGGCATCTTTAAGTCTGCTTTTGATGTGTTCACGGTTGGAAAGTGCTTCATCAAGTGTCATTTCTCCTAGTATAGAACGTAAGGTAGTCATGATGAGTTGCTGGATGGCTAGTCTAAAATCTTCTACACCATAGAGGGCATTTTCTGGCTTGGTGACACGTATAAAGGCCACTGCATTGGTAAGGATAACTGCATTATCACGGGTGATTACCTCTTGTTGAGGTATGTCTAAGATGATGTCTCTTGTGGTTATCTTCTGACGTACAGCATCGATGTAAGGGATGATAATGTTAAGCCCTGGTTTTAGTACACGTGAGAACTTACCTAACCTCTCAACCAGCCACTCTTCACCTTGGGGAACGATGTTTATCCCCTTATAAAGAGTAACGACTACAAGTAGAGCTAAGATAATAACGACATTTAATGCTTCCATGATTTTCTCCTAATATAATTTATACTTGTTCAACTTCTATGAGTTGACCATGTATCTCTATGATTTTGACGCGTGYTTTTTTGGGAATACTTTGTTTTGAGGTAGCTGTCCATAAGGTATTTCCCAATAGGGGTGTGTCAAAAGTTACTTTTCCTCTACTGTGGGGTTCTATGGACACAGTAACTATGCCAAGTGTGTCTAAATTATAGTTGGATTGTCCTGAATCACTCACATGCGTTACTTTAGCCCAACGTTTCCATGCCCAGAGTGACAACAAAGAGAATGCTATCCATATAAGTATTTGATTTATGAAAGTCATATGTACAGTAAAATCAAGTATGCCCACAATGATTGCAGCAATTGCTAGACCTAATAWGATAAATGTACCTGTGTTCATTTCTAAAATAAGTAGGATAAATCCTAAGATAATCCAATGCCACCATACAACATTTGCATCTAAAAACTCAATCATAAACATTCCTTGTCTTTTTTGAAATTAATTATAGCATAAAAGAATAATGAGATAAAAAGGAAAGACAATAAGCAATATTTAGGTATAATCGCGAAAATTTTCAACTTATGAAGGATAATACATGTCAACTTTAAATGTATACTATGATAAAGATTGTGATCTTAACATCATTAAGTCAAAAACAGTAGCAATGATCGGTTTCGGTTCACAAGGGCATGCACATGCAGAAAACCTGAGAGATTCTGGTGTAACTGTTGTTGTAGGTCTTAGAAAAAATGGTTCATCTTGGGCTAAAGCTGAAGCTAAAGGTTTTGAAACACTTACTGTAGCAGATGCAACAGCTAAAGCTGACGTAGTAATGATTCTTCTTCCAGATGAAAATCAAAAAGAGATTTATGAAGCTGAAATCGAACCAAATCTTAAAAAAGGTGCAACCATTGCCTTTGGTCATGGTTTTAACATCCATTATGGACGTGTGAACCCTACAAAAGACATCAATGTAACAATGATAGCTCCTAAAGCTCCTGGGCATACAGTTCGTTCTGAGTTTGTAAAAGGTGCTGGTATACCAGACCTTATAGCTGTTGGTCAAGACCCGAGCGGAACTACTAAAGAGCTTGCTCTTTCTTATGCATCAGCTATAGGCGGTGGTAGAACTGCAATTATCGAAACTACATTTAAAGACGAAACTGAAACGGATCTTTTTGGTGAGCAAGCAGTACTTTGTGGTGGTGTAACATCTTTGGTTCAAGCTGGCTTTGAAACCCTTACAGAAGCTGGTTACGCACCAGAACTTGCATACTTCGAATGTCTTCATGAGCTTAAACTCATCGTTGACCTTATGTTTGAAGGTGGGATTGCTGATATGAGATACTCTATTTCAAATACAGCTGAGTATGGAGACTATGTTTCGGGTAAAAGGGTTATCAACGCTGAGTCAAAACAAGCGATGAGAGACATTTTAACAGAGATACAAGATGGTAGATTTGCTAAAGACTTCATCTTGGAAGGTCAATCAGGTTACCCTCGAATGAATGCAGAACGCGCAAATGATAAAGAAAAACTTATCACTAAAACAGGAAACAGTCTTCGTGAGATGATGCCGTGGATATCTGCTGGTAAAATAGTCAACCAAGATACTAACTAAGACCCTTTAAAGGGCATATAATCCCTTTATTTTTTGCACTCATCTTTCATAGTTGAGTGTAATCACAGTAAAATTAATTYTTTTCTATTCTTCACGATACCCTTAACGCTTATTTGGCTACAATGTTTAAAATCAAACAATAGTAGAATAAATGGCAACGCAACCTAGAAAAAAAAGTACAAAACTTTCTTCAAATAAAAAGTCAATAAAATCAAGTGGATTCAAAAAAAACATTTTCATTATTCTGGGTGTATTTACCGTTATTACTTTGGTTACTTTTGGATATTTCTTAGGGTATAAAGAGGGATCAGAACATTCAAGACAAGATAAAACTTTAAATGATTTGTCTCAATTAAAAACAAAAAAACCCAATGATGAAATCAGGAAAAATTTAAATAAACGTCTTGAACCTACGTATACTAAGGTTAAACAGTCCGTACCTCTGGAAAAGGAACAAACTACAAAACTGGATTATGTAGTACAAAAAGATGTATTTAAAGTACAGAACACATTGTTAGCATATCGGGGTAAAAAGCCTAAATTAGCCATAATTATAGATGATGTGCATAACAAAGAACAGATTAAAGCCATCAAAAACCTACGTATGAAAATCACACCTTCTATTTTCCCACCATATGCACTTTCCAAGTATAGCCATTTGTTGGCAAAAGAAGTCAAATATTATATGATACATATACCTATGGAGTCTTCCAATAAGCAGTTTAATACGCAAGAAAAAACATTGATGACTTCATTTTCAGATAGCCAAATTCATGCACGTGTGAAAGAGTTACGCCAACTTTTTCCTGATGCTATTTATATCAATAACCATACAGGAAGTACATATACACAAAATTATACTGCAATGAAAAAGCTTTATCATAGCTTGAGGAAAGAAGGGTTTATTTTTATTGACAGTTATACGATTGCATCTTCAAAAGTACGTAAAATTGCACACGAATTTGGTGATGCCTATGTCTCAAGGGATATCTTTATAGATAATGAACATACTGTAGCAAGTATACATGAACAATTAAAAAAAGCAGTTGTTATTGCGAAGAAAAAGGGTTATGCTCTTGCCATAGGGCATCCACATAAAATTACAATGAAAGCCTTGGAAAGGGCTAAAGATATCTTAAAGAATGTAGAACTTGTGTATATTAATGAAATCTACAGATAATGCATTTTATGACAATTTGACATACTTTTTATCTTGATAGTATATCTTTGATATGATGAATAAAAAAGGTGGATGATGAGTAAGAGACTTAGCAAACATATCAATGCCTTAAATGCTATGAAAAAATACCCAGTTGAACTTTTTTATAAAGGTAACTTGGCGCTTCTAGATAGACCAAAGGTGTCTATTGTTGGGACACGAAGACCCTCTACCTATACACGACAATTTACTTACATGTTAGCGAGATCCTTGGCGAAAAGAGGTGTATGTATAGTAAGTGGTGCAGCAATGGGAGTTGATACCATAGCACATACGGGTGCAGGTGAAGAAAATACGATTGCAGTGATGGCTACTGGTTTAGATATCCGTTACCCAGTTTTAAATAGACAAATGATTGAAACAATAGAACAAAAGGGACTCATATTAAGCCAATTTAATGATGGGTTTCGAGCAACAGGATGGAGTTTTGTCGTACGTAATGAACTTGTTGTTGCACTTGGAGATATACTTATAGTGACAGAAGCAGATTTAAATAGTGGTTCAATGCGTTCAGTGGAATATGCTTTGAAAATGGGTAAAGATATTTTTGTTTTATCTCAAAGAATAGATGAAAGTCTGGGAACAAATATGCTACTTAATGAGGGGAAGGCCACTGTTATTTCTGATGTTGAGAATTTTGTATCTCGTTTTGGAGAGGTTGGGAGTGAAGAGATGGTGAAAGATGACTTTTTTTATTTTTGTCAGGCTTCACCCACTTTTGATGCAACTGTATCAAAGTATGGGGATAGAATTTATGAAGCTGAACTTGAAGGCTTAGTCACGATACATAATGGTATCGTGAGATTAAGTTAATTGTATTTTATTAAGTTGTTTAGTTTGTTATTTTAGTTGTATTTGTGTCTTTGTCAGAAAGTTGTGCAATTAACTCTTCAAGCGACTCCTCAGGTAACATGCCTGCTTGGACAAATTGCACATCACCTTTGGTGTCTAGAGCCACAAGAAAAGGAATACTCCCTCTCCACTGTGCTCTTTGCTGAATGTAACTTACAACATCAGAAGCTTTTTCTTCAGAAAGAACAATATAATTGATGCCTTTAGCTTCAACAAACTTTTTAGTCTGTTCATCCGAGTATCCCTGTACTTCAATTGCAACAATGGCTAATTTATTTTTATACTTATTTTGCAATTTTATGAGGTGCGGTATAGAAGCTAAGCAAGGTGGACATTTATGACCAAAAAATTCTAAAAAGACTACTTTGCCTTCTAACCCTTGTATATCTAAACCTTCTTCGGTTCCTTGTACTGTATAGGTAGTTCCTTTTATGTCGGTCATCGACATCATAAGTGGTGCTGACTTGCCATCTTGTGCTTGGGCATACGTAAAAAATGATAATACTAAAAGAATTGTGATAATGCATGTTCTCATATCGAGCCTTTTTTTCTTTTATTATACATAAATAAAGATGTGAGAATTGTGTACTTAATGAAGTATGCTAGAAGAAGTTGAGAGTAAAGAGCATTTGGAAATTATTGGAGGGAAATATTATAAAAAGGAGATCTAAAATAAATTTAAAGGGAGGGAATATTTTAGATACCCAAATGCTCTTATGGGTGTATTATAAATGAGCAAGGTTAACCGTATGCAAATAAAGAGTATTACACTATAATATTAGGATAATAAAAAGGATATTTTGATGATAAAAAAAGTTTTATTCCTCAGCCTAAGTATATACGTATCAGTTTCTGCATTGACACTTGAAAAAAAAATAGGTCAAATGCTTATGGTTGGTTTTCATGGTACATCGGCTTCTTCGAGCAGTCAAATATGTAAAGATATAAAAAAATATAATGTAGGTGCTGTGATACTCTTTGACTATAATCCTGTCAATAAAAGCAAAGCTAAAAACATCGCTACAAAAAGTCAGCTAACAAGACTTACTAAGGACTTACAGGATTGTAGCTCCGATGGTAAGCTCCTTATTGCAGTTGATCAAGAGGGAGGGAAGGTACAACGACTTAAAAGTAAATATGGTTTTTATGGAAAGTTTCCTAAAGCTTCAGATGTGATAAAGATGGATCAAAGAAAAATAAAATCAACCTATACTAGCATGAGTGCTGAACTTAAATCTGCAGGAATTAATTATGATTTAGCACCGGTAGTAGACTTGGACATAAACATGAAAAATCATGTTATACATGGTTTGGGACGTTCTTTTGGTAAAGATCCTAAAATAGTGGCTAAATATGCATCAATCTTCATTGATGCGATGCACAGCAATGGTGTGCTCACTTCCATTAAGCATTTTCCAGGACATGGATCTTCTGTTGGTGATACACATAAAGGTTTTGTGGATGTGACAAATTTGTGGAAAGAGGTGGAACTCGAACCGTATCGTTTGCTTAAAGACAAAGCAGATACAGTTATGGTTGCTCATGTATTTAACAAGAGGTTAGATGCCATATACCCAGCAAGTTTGTCATATAAGACAATCACAAAAATGTTGCGTTGTAAACTTGGGTACCATGGTGTTGTTATCACTGATGATTTACAAATGGGAGCAATAAGTAAAAAGTACGGGTTGAAAAATACATTGAAACTGGCTATTAATGCTGGTAATGACATCTTACTTATAGGTAATCAACTAGATCCAAAACATGTTAAAAGTACGAAAAAATTAGTTGATACAATTGTTACTCTAATAAAAACGGGTGATGTAAAAGAAGAGAGTATTGAGAAAGCATATGAACGTATACAAAAGTTGAAAGAGAAATTGTAAGGATAGAAACATGAAAAATATATTTTGGAAAATCATAAAATATGGTCCTATACTTTATGGACTATATAAAAAATTTAGAAAAAAATAATTAGTTAAGATGTCTTTCCAAAATAATCTTTGCAGCGATAGAATCTACCCTCCCGTCTTTTTTGTGTTTAAATATGCCTTGAGTAAGCTCTTTGGCTTCTATACTTGAACTTTGTTCATCTTGATAAGCTATAGGTATGGTGAGTTCAAGTAAAGAGATAAAATGCTTAATGCGTCTTTCCATTTCTTCTGAGCTTTCGGCATGAAGAGGTAGACCTACAATGAGTTTTTCAATTGCCCATTCTTCTAAAAATGTTGTTACATCTCTTGCAGCTTGGTTACGATTTTTTCGTAGTATGGCATTTTGAGGTATGACAATATTACCATCAAGACAAATCGCCACACCAATACGTTTAAGTCCTACATCTATACAAGCTAATTTCATAGAGAAATTATACCCAGTATTGTGTATATTTAATAAGCTCTGGCATACTCTCTTGTGTGCTGTCTTGATGAACAAAAACCATAGTATCTGGAATTTTCAGGCATATAGTATCTATGATCAAAGAGTCCACGTCCTTTTACTCTGTCTCTAAATGTATAGTAGCGGTCATAACGATAAAATACATTTTCAAAATAATATCCATGACGGTTAAAGAAACCATAGTAAAATCCTTCATGGTCATAAAATGATGCTCTATCATAACGGTATGCAAGTAACCATCCTCTATTTGGATAACGATATCCACGTTGTCTCGTTGAGCTGTGATTATTCCTATAGTTGTTTGTATCGTAATTGTCTCCATTGTTGTATCTGTTATTTGTATGTCGATTGTGTTTATTTGGTTTGCGTCCTAAATTTCTTGTTGATTTGTGTGCTAACTTTCTTTTGGACTTACGTTGAAATTCTTTTTTATTTTTAAAACTTCTTTTTATGGCTTTATGTTTCGTGTGAGAGTGGTCCATTTTTTTCATTTGCTTAGTACTCATAGGTTTAATGGTCTTGATGTTTTTATATTCCATTTGAGAAGTTGCCAATACACCGATAGTAAAACCTATCAGTATGAAAACAGTACGTATAATTTTGTTCATTTTTTATCCTTATATTGTATATATGAAGCAATCAACTATTTGAGAGCTTGGAGTATCATAAAATAAGTTTGTGGAGATATTGTGAGTGTAAATAAGTAAAAAAATAAAATCCTTTGWTAAAATRATAAAAGGGAAATGTCATCAACAAAAGTATTAATCTAAAATAGTAAGGTAACTAATATGTGTTTACCAAAAAGTAGTGTGATAATTCTCGGTTTAGTATTTACCCAGTGTGTGTTTGCAGGTGAAGGTTATCCTGTTGAAACCTTTTGGATATGGGTAGCACTTTTTACATTAGCAATGACTGGAATTACGATTTTATTTATTTCATCCAGACAAACGATGAAAGTGCAAATGCTACATCATGAGATGTTGCAAAAACAACTTGAGATGGAAAAAAATCAAAATATTTTATTGACCAATATGAGTGAAAATATTCATGAGATTGCTAAACAGGCAGTAGATAAAAGTGATTTTAATGTAGATAAAACAGAAAAACTTTATCAGAACAAAGAAGAAGTTTTGGAGAATGTTGAAAATAAACTCTTAACTGTAACCACAGATTTGATAGATTTCTTAAGATTAAAATCTAAAAAAATACATGTCACCCATGAAAAATTCAATATCAATAACGTGTTAAATGAAATATCTGGTTCTATCTGCTCACAATTTTCTGGGAATAATACTGAACTTATTTTCGATATTGATCATAATGTACCACGATTTATGGTTGGAGATTCTTTGCATTTGGGTCAAATACTTCATAATATACTTGACCATRTCATGGAGTACTTCGACAGTGATGAGGTTAAACTAGAGATATCTATGTTTAAAACATTTGACCATAAAATGGAGCTTCAATTTAAGTTCATAGATACAAGTGCAGGTATGGATACCAAACAACTTGAAGCACTGTTTATCCCTTATTATGAAGAAGATAAAGGTTCATATGTGGGGTTGGGTCTATTTGTTTCACATGAGCTGACTTCTATGATGCATGGAGAATTAAGTGTTCAAAGTACTTTAGGTAAAGGCAATATATTTACTTTGACTTTGCCTTTTGATATAGACTCAACTGTTGATAAACGTGTATATCGTTTGCCTCAGAAAGTTTTTTCTGAAAGAAAGGTATTTATCGTAGATAGCAATTATAATTCGGCACTAGCCATTAAAAAAACATTTGCATATTTTAGACATGAAGTTAAAGTTATTAGTAAAGATGAGTTTTTAATAAATATGCCAAACTTGGTATCTTATGATATAGTCATTCTCAATGAAAGTCTGTTTACAATAAGACTTGTTGAGTATCTGAAAAAAATAAAATCAACTAAAGAATTGAAGGTTATAGCCTTAAATGCACTGATGCATTCAGGTAGAGATAGTTTTGTAAATGAGATGATAGATGTCCATCTTTTTAAACCGCTAAATCAGGAAAGAATTCTTGAAATGATTATAGATCTGTATGATATTCAAGTATCATCAGAATATAGTCAAGAAAAAATAGTTGATATTCAACAGGCCAAAATATATAAAGGATTGATTGCTACGACAAAAAATGTTACACATGTTCATTTTAAAGACTTTAAGGGAAAACATGTATTGATTGCTGAAGATAATATTATCAATCAAAAGGTACTCATTGGGTTACTACATGAATCCGGTATGCAGATTTCTATAGCTAATAATGGGCAGGAAGCTGTAGACCTACTCAAAGAGAGTAAAATAAAATTTGATATGATACTGATGGATATCAATATGCCTATTATGGATGGATATACAGCAACACAAATGATACGTTTGGATCATAAGTATGATGCCTTGCCTATTATCGCTTTTACTGCACTGGTACTTGAGAGTGAAATACGTAAAATGTTTAACAGTGGTATTAATGCCTTTTTGGAAAAGCCTTTAAATATTGGTAAACTTTATACAGCATTTTCTATGTACTTTTTAGAGGTACCTAATAGTGTGATGGGTGATGTTAAAAACAAAGTTTATGAGAAATATGAAGGTATAGATGTACAACAGGGAATTTCTAATACCAATAACAATGAAACACTTTATATGGAAGTGATTTATGAGTTTAACAGTGCTTATGGCGAAAGTGCTGCATTATTTAGGAAGTTGGTTACAGAACATAGATATGAGCAAGTTAAAATATTATGTATGGATCTTAGAGCACTTAGTAGTACAATAGGGGCAAATGACTTACACGGGTTAATCACAGAAATTTATCAATGTTTACTCTATAATAAACAAGAGTTACTAGCAAATTATATAGAAAAGTATACTTTTGAGATGAATACTTTAAGTAAATCTATTCAAAAAATAACTGCGATGTAATGTATCATCGTATTTCTGCTATAAAGGCATCTTTTTGGATATTCTTTCTGACCATTTTTAAGACCGATGTCGCCTGAGCCTTCGTCTGATAAGCACCTATCAGTAACTTGGAAATTTGTTTACCATTCTTTGGAAATTTGATGATTTTATGGTTAAGTCCATGTCGTGTTATTTTATAAATCAAGGCATTTTTAGGATTTCCGACAAATGAACCTACCTGAACATAGAAATTTCCAGATGTTTTAGATTGTACCACTTCTTCTATCGGGGCCTTGATAACAATGGCCTTTTTTAGTGTGGGCACAACGGCCACAGTTTTAGTGGTTTCCCATATAGGTGGTATAGCAGCTATCGTTGTTGTATTCTCTGGTAAGTATCTACGGCAAATACGTAGTCTTTTTTTATAATATGGCGAAGTAAAAAGGTTAGAATAAATGACTTCATGTTTGACGGTACTCGCATGAGTAAACCATCCATCACCCAAATACATACCAACATGGGTAATTTTTTTATTATTACGTTTATTGGTAGCGAAGAATATAAGATCCCCATATTGTAAATTTTTTGCTTCAACACGTTTGCCTACTTTTGCCTGATGACGTGCAACACGGGGTATCTCTATACCCATCGAACCATAGAGATAATAGGTAAATCCGGAACAATCAAAATTATTGGGACCTTCTTCTGCCCAGACATAGGGGCTACCTTGGAGTTGTTTAATCATTTTACCTAGGTTTTTTTTATTAGCTTGATATTTTACTTTTGGTTTTGTAATAGYATAATTTGGGTTTTTAGGGTGATGTGGAGGTTTACATGCTGAGAGTAAGAAGAGGAATGTAAAAAATAATGAGATAYAGATGATTGTTTTCATACTTAGTATTATAGGTGAAAGCGTTTAAAAACGCTTTAATAATATGGTTTAGCYAGGAACTGCTTTTTTAGGTAAGCGCATACCTGTTTTCCAAGGTGTTGTATATCGAGAACTTGTTGTTTTCATTTTTTTAAGTGTGACATCACAATTCATATACTTAGCTCTTTCATCGGCACTTAAATACCGTCTACATATTTTCATGCGTTTTATATATACAGGTTCTTTTTCAAAATGCGAAACGGTGACTTTYCTGTCTTTACTACTTGCGTGTGCAAACCAACCCTCTCCAAGATAAAGTCCAACATGGTTAATGTACTTACTTCGCTTATTGGTATTTCCAAAAAATATCAGATCACCATAGTGTAGGTTTTGAAATGCTATTTGTTTTCCCATTTTTGCCTGATCTCTTGCGACACGAGGAATCTCTATTCCCATGGAACCATATATATTATAGGTGAGCCCCGAACAATCAAATGCATCAGGTCCCTCTTCTGCCCAAACATAAGGTTTCCCGAGATATGTACTTAAAAGTGTTTGTATGTTTTCTCTGTTTGGTTTACATGTTTTTTCGGGTTTGATAATGTCATAATTAGGGTAACTATAAGGTTTTTTCTGTGCACAGGCACTCAGAAAAAAAAGAATGAAAAGAGATATTGCAATAGAATGCCATTTAGCTTTCATATTTGACCTTCTTACAGTATAAGCATTGCATCACCATACGAAAAAAATCTATATTTTTTTGCGATGGCTTCTTCATATAAGTGTAACGTCTTTTCCCTTCCAATAAAGGCAGACACGAGCATAATAAGTGTACTTTTGGGTAAATGAAAGTTGGTCAGTAGATGTGTGACTCTTTGAGGAGGGTTATGAGGGTTTAAAAACAGGTTACATTCACCTTGCGTTTTTTTTGTGCGTACGTAATATTCCACTGTTCTTGTTACAGTTGTCCCTATTGCCAAAATTGGGGTATGACCATCCAAAACGTTTGCAGACTCTTCTGGAATATGGAAATACTCAGAATGCATAGGGTGATCTAAAATCTTTTTAGCATCTACAGGTTTGAATGTGCCTGCTCCGACATGAAGTGTCACAGTATGTGTTTTATGTCTTTTTTTTAAAGCTTCAAAGAGWTTKKKTGTGAAATGYAGAGAGGCAGTAGGTGCAGCAACTGCACCGGCATTTTTTGCAAAAAGTGTCTGGTAGTCTGTTTCATCTTCTTTGGTGTCTTCTCGTTGCATGTAGGGAGGCAAGGGGATATGACCGATTTCGTCGAGTACTAGAACTAAGGCTTCAAAACGAATACTTTCCCCTTTATGGGTAAATGAGACTACGCGCGAACCATCTTCATTAAAGTCTGTGACTGTAGCAATCAGTTCATCATCAAAAATAAGTTTTGAGCCTATATGTACTTTACCCCGGATAAGTACGAGATAGTGTTGTGCATCAAGAGGTTTATTGAACAATAATTCAACTTGTCCTCCACCTTGAGCTATACCGTCCTTACTGATACCCAATGCTTCTTTATATCCGAAAATACGTGCTTTTATGACACGTGTATCATTGAGAAAAACAGTACACTCCTTGGGAATATAATCTAATATATATTGGAATGTTGTATGGGTAATTGTGTCTGATTTTCTGTCATAGACCAAAAGTTTTGCATGGTCTCTTGGATATACCGGAGAGGTAGCTATAAACGTTTGGGGAAGTTCATAGTCATAACTTGTTGTCAGTAAATCAAGAGACATTAATTTGGTTTATCCGCTTTTTCTTCGTCCTCATCATCATCTTCAACATGAGGGTTTACTGCACGTACTATCAGGATAGACAAGCCATACAATAAGATGAGGGGTGCTGCCATGAGTAGCTGGGTAAGTACATCTGGTGGCGTTAAAAGTGCAGCAAGAACAAAGATAAGTAGTACAGCATATTTGAAAAAGTCTTTGAGTGTTTTATCTGTTACCATCCCCAAAAGAGCAAGGAAATAGGCAAATACGGGAAGTTCAAAAGAGATACCAAAGCCCARCATAATTTTAGTAAAAAATCCTACATAATCTTCGATATTTATGAGTGGAGTGTAGAGAAAGGAACCAAAAGTAATGAGAAATTGAAACCCAAAAGGAGTAACGATATAGTATGCAAACATGACACCCACAAGGAACATAACCGAACCACCCACAACAAAAGGAACTACCATTTTCTTTTCTTCGTTGTAGAGTCCTGGAGCGATAAAGAGCCAAAGTTGGTAGAGTATAAAGGGTAGAGCTCCTAATAAACCTGCAAAAAATGAAACCTTTAAGGCAACAAAAAATGCACCACCAACTTGGTGGGTTGTAACCATTCCGTCAGCTGCTTTTTCAGAAAGATGTGCAACTTGTTTTAATGCCTCATTAAGTGGTGCAGTAATCCACTCTAAGATAGCTTCATGGAACACAAAAGCGATGATAAATGCGATAAATACAGAGAGTACGGAGAGCCCAAGTCTTTTGCGTAGTTCAACAAGGTGTGGTCTTAAGTCATCAAACATTATGTATCATCCCTCAAATCTGTTTTTGCTTCTTTTTCAACTTTACTTTTTTTCTTGAAAGTTACTGTGTTACTTTTAGACTCTATAGGATTTTCATTCACGATTTCTCTAGGAGCATCAGCATAAGGGTCTTTTGCTTTTTGTGTTGCTTTTACTTGTTCCATTGGGGATATTTCTGATATATCATCATCGTAACTGACATCATCAAGGTCATCAAATGAGATGTTTTTAAAACTTTTAAGTTCAGCTGTAGCATCATCTAGTTGTTTTTTATAAGTAAGTGCTTCTTTTTTAAGGTCGGCAACCTTTATTTCTTCTTCAAAAGAGTCTTTTGCTTCGCCAATGGTTTTTTTGATTCCCTTGATGAGCTTTGCCATCTGCACCAATGCCTCTGGTAGTTTATCTGGCCCTAAAAAAAGTATTGCGATAATAGAGATGAGAACCAATTCGGTAAATCCGATGCCAAACATACATAACCTTAGATTTTTAATTAATGTATTTTAACCAATTATCCTAAAATGTAGAGTGCAATTTCATCACTAAGAAAGAAATTATCATTGTAGTAGTGTGTCGTATTACAGCTCAATTTATTTTCATCGCAAAGTATATTTGCTTTTTCTTGCATGTTTTTAGATAGAGCATTTTTTTCTATACCTATATCTGAACGAAGACCCAGAAAAATCTTTTCTGTAAGAAGTTCATCTTTWGTGAGTATCTCTTCTGTAATAGCGAGAGGGTTTTTGATATATGCATCTATGTCAGTAACAGGATAAAAACGCCGATCATTTAAAAAACCTACTGCACCTGCACCAGCACCTATGTAGTCTTTTATCTCCCAATAGCCCTTGTTATGTTTACTTTGGTAGTTCCCAAAATTTGAAATTTCATAGGACTTGAAACCTCTTTTTTCTATCTCATTAGTTACAAAGAAAGCAAGGTTTTCATCTTCTTGCCGTACTTCTGGGGTGGCTGAAAATTTGGTGCCGTCTTCTATGGTGAGYTCATAGGCTGAAATGTGGTCTATGGGTAAAGAAAAGGCGGTTTCTATGTCGTTTAGAAGAAGTTCTTTAGTATCCCCTTGATAGTTATAGATTAAGTCAAGTGAGAGATGCTTGTACCCTAAGGCTTTGGCATGAAGTATAGCGTCTTTGGCTTGTTGTGGATCATGTGCTCTATTGAGAGCTTTTAGTTTGTCAGCATTAAAACTTTGTACCCCAAAACTGACACGGTTTACTCCAAGCTTTCTCATTCCCCCTAGCCACGCTTTAGTAGCAGAATTTGGATTTGCTTCTGTGGTGATTTCTGCATTTGGCTGTAAATAGGATTTGAGCAGTTTAAAAATAGGTGCATAGAGTGATGGGTCTACTGTTGAAGGAGTTCCACCACCTATGAATAGTGTTTCGATGCTGTTTTCTTTTGCATGAAAGCGTTTGAGTTCAAAAGATAATTGGCTATATAGAGCTTTCATATAATCATTGCGTGTATCAAATTTGTCAACATAAGTGTTAAAAGAACAATAATGACATTTTGAATCACAATAAGGAATATGGATATATAGTAACAAATTTACACGCTTTCAAAAGGATATAACCGTTTTTTTGATAAAATAATATCAGAAAACGTAGAGACTTCTGTTGAAGCTCTGTATTTAAATTGATTATAAATGAGTATATTATGGATAATAAAAAAAGCTATAGGCCAAATGTAGCAGCTATTATACTCTCTTCAAAATATCCGGATAAATGTGAATTTTTTGTAGCACATCGCAGTGATATTAAAAACGCTTGGCAGTTTCCACAAGGTGGCATTGATAAAGGTGAAACACCCAGAGAAGCCTTGAGTCGAGAATTACTAGAAGAAATAGGCTGTAACAATGTTGAAGTTTTAGGTGAATTCCCTGAATGGATTTCATATGATTTTCCTAAAGTTTCACGTGGCAAAACGTATCCCTTTGATGGACAGACACAAAAGTATTTTTTGGTACGTCTAAGAGAAGGGGCAAGGATAGATTTACATGCTTATGATATACCGGAATTTAAAGAGTATGAATTTGTAGAGTATGATCAGTTATTTAAAAAAGTAACCTATTTTAAACGTAAGATATATCGTCGGGTGATTGATTATTTTATAGATGAGGGACTTATATAATRACATGATGTGTCACTATTAAAATTAKATCTTDTDAAAGATCAAAAADTTATAAATAATAAAAGGGAATGAAATAAATGTTAGTTGTCCATAAGTATGGTGGTACAAGTGTTGGAGACGTGGAGCGTATAGAGAATGTGACGAACCGTGTGGCAAGAGCAAGAGAATCAGGGGATGATATTGTAGTGGTCGTCTCAGCAATGAGTGGAGAGACCAATAAACTTATAGGGTATGCTGAACATTTTACAAAAGAGCCTGCAAAAAAAGAGATGGATATGTTACTTTCATCGGGAGAGCGAGTAACTGCGGCTCTTCTTTCTATAGCCTTGCAAGCACGAGGTTATGAGTCTATTGCTATGACAGGACGTGGAGCAGGTATCGTGACTGATGACACGCATACRTATGCACGTATCGTGTCAATAGACCCTACTGCCATGCAAAATGCMATTGGAGCAGGAAAGATAGTGATAGTRGCAGGGTTTCAGGGCGTAAACAAAGATGGGTCTATTACTACTCTTGGGCGTGGCGGTTCTGATCTCTCGGCTGTAGCACTTGCAGGGGCACTTAARGCAGACCAGTGTGAGATTTATTCTGATGTAGATGGTATATATACCACAGACCCACGCATAGAGCCAAATGCAAAGAAACTTGATACTATTTCTTATGATGAGATGCTTGAGTTATCTTCACTAGGAGCAAAAGTATTACAAAGTCGTTCWGTGGAACTGGCGAAAAAATTAAATGTGAAACTCTATGCAAAAAGTAGTTTTTCAGATAATCAAGGTACATTGATAACAGAGGAGAGTGAAAATATGGAAGAAGTATTAGTATCTGGTATAGTACTAGATAAAAACCAAGCTAGGGTAAGTCTAAGAGGTGTTTCAGACAGACCAGGCATCGCTGCAGAAATTTTTACGATGCTTGCAAATGAAAACATTAATGTAGATATGATTATTCAAAACATGGGTACAGATGGTTCAACAAATCTTGGATTTACTGTACCTCAATCTGAACATGAAAATGCAAAAAAATTGATGGAAACATTTGGTCATGACATTGAGGCMGTAGATTTTGATGAGCATGTATGTAAGGTGTCAGTTGTRGGTGTGGGCATGAAGTCTCACTCTGGTGTAGCTGCTACAGCGTTTACRGTACTCGCAGACTCAAACATCAACATTCAGATGATATCAACTTCGGAGATAAAAATCTCTATGATCATAGATGAAAAGTATGGCGAATTGGCTATACGTGCACTACATGAAGCATATGAGTTGGACAAGTAGCCATGCAGCAACTACTCAAATGGACACTTGAAACCATACGTGAAGAAGAATCATGCTTCTCATGGATGGAAGAGCACCGTTATGAGTGGGCACCTTTGGTTAAAAGTGCAGTTTCGCAAAGTATAGAAGGCAAAACTGTACTTGTAGTGACAGATGAATCACGTAGATGGTTTGGAAAGTACATTCTACACTCTATAAATGATTTACAAAAAAACCGACCACTTTTACCTTTTTATCAACTCTCAGAATGTTTCCCCAATTTACAAAATATACATTCCACACAAGACTTGCAACTACTTGAAGAYATGTTAGAAATCTCTTATCCTAATGGATATTATATTTGGTACATAGGTAAAGGTGACCATCCCTATACAAAAYTAGCCTTTAGATGYGAKGATAGTTTTTTATGGATTATGGATGAARAGGTACAAAACAGTTTTGCGCTTCGCAGTTCAGATATTTTACTTGATATTAAACTTTTACAACTTTTTAARCTATTTGATAAGACACTTTCGTCGGTACTTTTTGGGGATCTTGATTTAGAGTCATGACATTAACTTCTCAAGTCATCGTCACCTCAAAGATTGATGAAACGATAGCTATGCTTGAATCACAACGAACAAATGAACGTATTGTTAAAATCTTAGAAGAAGAAAAAGCTTTTTCGGTAGATGATGCKAAGCAYGCCATAGAAAAAGCCTATATGGCAAGTGAAGAGACGACTGTCATCATCTTGGCGGCCAAAACATTTTCTCCCATTGTRCAAAATAAACTTCTTAAGGTGATAGAAGAACCACCAAAAAATAAAGAATTCATTTTGGTCACAGAGAGTAAATCTACGGTACTGGATACGATTAAGTCAAGATTACCTATTACAGTACTCTTTGAAAAAAGAGAAGAAGATGTATTGGGTTTAGATGTGATACAACTCTCTTTGGGTAGCGTGTACGAGTTTGTACAAACACATAAACGTACCGATGCAAAAATGATGAAACGTTTGGTAGAGCGTATTGTTAAAGAGGCTATAACTTCACAAAATTATGAGTTAGATGAAAAGACACTTACATTGTTTAGCAACACATATGTGGCACTTGATATGGGTTCTCCTCCTCAATTTATACTTAATACTTTGTTGCTAAAGTTATTGGCTCGTAAAAAACGGTAAAATCTTTGTATGTATATTTATAAACTTGGGGATATTGTCCATAGAGAAGCAGCGCTAAAAGCATTGAATGTAGAGAGTGGTGGTGTGGGGATTATGGCGAAGAAGATGGAGTTACTTTACTTTTTCATCAAAGACCTTAAGACACCTGCAGCAAACATACTCAAGCAAGATGCACTTAGTATAGGTGCAGAACTTGCTGTACCAAGTGGTGTGATACTCTGTGAACAGCCTACATATGACTGCATACTGATAGGCACGCGTAAACATATGGAAACGCTTTCTAGAAAAGAATTGGCACAACCTTTTGGACTCAAAGCAGTAGCACGTGAACTTAAAAGATTTCTTTCCATAAAAAATCACCAAACACAGCTCATGGGTGTTATCAATGTCAACGATGACAGTTTTTTTGAAGGAAGTCGTTTTGTTGCAGAAGATGCCATAAACAAGATAAAAAAGATGATAGAAGAGGGTGCTCATATCATAGACATAGGTGCAGTATCTTCACGCCCAAATGCAGTTGTGGTGAGTGAAGAGGAGGAGTTAAGTCGTATTAAGCCTATTTGTGATGTCATAGCTTCTCAAAAATTACATGAAAAAGCTGTATTYTCTGTAGATAGTTATACGCCTTCAGTGGTAGAATATGCGCTGGAATCTGGATTTAAAATTATCAATGACATCACAGGTGCAAGTGATGAATCTATCATTAAATTAGCAGTCAAACATGATGCCAAACTTTGCATGATGCATATGCAGGGAACACCTCAAACGATGCAAAGTAATCCAAGTTATGATGATGTAATGGTAGAGAYAAGTCAGTTTTTTGAAGAACGTATAGAAAGATGTGAAGTTTTAGGGATGCAAAGAAAAAACATTATTTTAGATGTGGGATTAGGCTTTGGTAAGACCTTAGAACATAACATTACACTCATTAAAAATATGGGTCATTTTAAAGTGTTTGGATGTGAAGTCTTAGTAGGTGCCAGTCGTAAGTCTATGATAGACAAAATCATTTCTACGCCTGTAGAAGAGCGATTAGCAGGTACATTGGCAATACATTTAAAAGCGGTGGAAAATGGGGCAAGCATAGTACGTTGTCATGATGTGAAAGAGCATGTGCAGGCGTTGGCTGTAGTCGAAGCATTAAAATAATAAATAGGAAGTAAAATGAAAGATGGAAAAATAACTAAAAAAATATATATTTTATCTGGTGCAGGATTAAGTGCAGAGTCAGGTATAAAAACATTTAGAGATCATGATGGCCTATGGGAAAACCATAGTGTAGAAGAGGTGTGTTCTGTTGAAGGTTGGGAACGTGATCGTCAGAAAGTCTCTGATTTTTATGATGCAAGACGTGCAGACTTAGAAAACAAAGAACCAAATGCGGCACATATTGCATTGGCAAATCTGAAGAAAACATACCCAAATAATATAGTGATGCTTACGCAAAATGTAGATGATTTACTTGAACGTGCAGGGTGCCCAGAGGTTATACATCTTCATGGAACACTCACAGACCTGAGATGTGAGAGTTGTAAAACTGAATTTGAGGTAGGGTATGAAAGCCAAGAAGGTAAACAATGCCCTGAGTGCCATAGCGATAACGTAAGACATAACGTAGTCATGTTTGGAGAGGATGCACCAAAGTATGCATTTTTAAATGTGCTTACTAGAGCAGCAGATATGCTAGTTGTCCTTGGTACAAGTGGTCAAGTGATAAACACAGCGTCTCTTGCACAAGCTGTAAAAAACTCTATCATTAGTAATTTAGATGCAGATCCAAGTATAGATGGATATTTCCAAACAGCCATACATGAGCCTGCAACTACAGGTGTACCAAAAGTAGTAATGATGATAGAAGAGTATTTGATATTAGAAAATCAAGTAGTCTAGAGGTAGAAAGCAATGCGGAAAATAAAGTGGCTTTTCTTACTTACTATACTAGGCGTAGTGACACTTTATAGTATAGACAAATATGTCTCAACGTTTGGCGATATTTACAGGCATACAAAAGGAGTACCTCAAAAAAATGCAGCACTTCTACTAGGCACAGCTAAATATGCCAGAGGTGGAGGACAAAACTACTTTTATACCTACCGCATACGTGCAGCAGTGGCACTTTGGAAAGCAGGTAAGGTCAAAGCCATAGTGGTCTCTGGTGATAACGGTACAAAGTATTATGATGAGACGACTACTATGTATGAAGACTTGGTTAAAGCAGGAGTGCCTGCGAGGTACATCACCAAAGATTATGCAGGGTTTAGAACCTTAGATTCTGTGCTGAGAGCTGAAGCGATTTTTGACCTAAAAGACTATATAATCATCTCACAGAAATTTCATTTAGAACGTGCTTTGTTCATAGCCAAAGCTAAAGGACAAAAGGCCATAGGTTTCGTGGCAAAAGACATCCCTGGTACAGCTGCGGCATATAGGATGAAAGTTAGAGAATACCTAGC
This sequence comes from Sulfurovum sp., assembly GCA_002733355.1. GTDB lineage: Bacteria > Campylobacterota > Campylobacteria > Campylobacterales > Sulfurovaceae > Sulfurovum. The sequence goes on along the minus strand of NVVN01000001.1, from coordinate 65,540 downwards.
AAGGGCAAAGGCATTTTTAGATGTATACATATTGCATACAGAGCCTAAGTTTTATGGAAAAAAAGAGAAAGTAAGGTATAAAGATTTACATTTGTAAACTATAACGCCATTGGATACAATAGCAAAAGTAAGAATTGACAGAAGATGTAGTGAAAGTATGACAACTCTCTAAATCCATATTTACCCACCTTGTAGCCATGTAAAAAAATTGCCCAATGGGTCAAAATAGGTTGTTTTATTTGAACTATCGTATATGAATTTATTTAAAGATTCATGCTTGATATCTTTCTTTTTAATTTGTTGCTTTAAAGTACCTCCAGCTTTTTTCCACTCAAATAGTTGACGTAGCTCTCCACCATCTAGCCATATGCCATGTCGAAGACATCTATCTACGATAACACCACTTACTGCCCGATAATTAATGCGTTGCATCATGTTTTTACAAATAGGACAGTGTCTGTACCTAATGATGGTTTCTTTTTTTTGCCGTGGATTATCTTGTATAAAGCGAAGTATATGAAAATCTATTTTATTATTTTCTATAGTTTTCTTTTTGATAAGTTGTTCTAAAATATCTTCTTTTATAAAAACACCATCACAGTCGTTACAGCGTTGAATTAGAACGCTTGTATTAAGACCTACATTTATATGTTCAAAATGAGTGCTGCATACTGGGCAGTTATATTCTGTTTTTTTCTCTTCAATATCAACTTTAGATAGTACATCTAGATTTAAAGGGTTTCGTTGTCCACAGTAATTACACATGGGACCTCTCTTTGGAAGAGGGGCTGTACAAAACTTACATTTCATTTATATTTCTTCTAAAATGGCATGTTTTTTCTTTTCATATTCTTTAGCTGTTATGAGTTCAGCTTCAAAAAGTTCTCTAAGATGTGTTAACCTTTCTAAAATTGTTTTATTTGTTTTGGAAGTAGAAGTTAGTGGTTCACTTAGGTTGGTAGAGAGCATATTTCCAGCATTTGCACCCATAAAAACACCTGCTGCACCTGCTTCATTGTTAGCAGCATTGCTGAGAGCATCAAGTTGTCTCATATCTTTGTAACTTACCCCAACTTRWTRSRMKGYWTAWTWWRYYGCNNGGGTANCWGYKATWWWRWCNATAMKMWWWWTRSTNNRYKGTMAYYWWATKCNAGTSYSKWMWRWWMWSRAGNCAATNYRMAGYAAAACMTWARGCNTGWRRYYMTKTATCTAATTTTAGTGTTAGTATTTCTCCTAGTTCTTCTCTTTGCTCATCTATATGATTATAGGATACTTTTGCTTCTGCAAACATATCACTCATTGGATGAACTAGACGAGCATTAACAATTTTTCTAAGTTCTTCTACTCCAAAATATGCCTGTTCTCCTACTATAGAGGTAAAAAAGTTTTTAGGGTCTTTAATTTGTATACTATAATTTCCAAAAGCAAAAAGTTCTACAGGAAAGTTATAGATAGGATCAACATATTTTATAGGTGCAATCGTACCCCATTTTTGGTCAGGAATAATGTTTTTTTTGTAGAAATAAAATTCTGCTTTATGCTCACTTTCAAAAAACTGCATCGTTTTTCTAATGCTTGTGATAAAAGGAATATTGGAAGTTGTAATATCAAATAATCCTTCACTATGAAACACGGTTTTAATTTTACCTTCATAAACAAAAATGCACCCCTGTGCTGGTCCGACTATTAGTTTAGATGCATTTTTTATTTCATCACCATTACTACTCCATCTATAAAAAAGTGTATCGTTAATGTTCCTCATCCCATTGGATTACTGAGCGAAGTTGGCGTTTTAAAGGGTCAAAGAATGCCATCGTTATTCCTCTATTTTTAGAGTTATTATATCATATATGCTTTATATATATAATTTGACTCTACCTCAACGTAAACCATAAAATGGTAAAATATATCTAATTGATTACTTTTCATTTTCACGTTAAATTTGGGTATATATTACACGTTTTGAAGCCAATAGGCTTATGAATAAAATAAACCTTCGTGCATATATTCTAAAATGTAATTTGTTAATAAGTTTAAAGAAGAATGATGACAAAAGAACAATACCTAGAAAAAATAGATACTCTTAAGCAATGGGCACATGCCTACTACGTAGATGACAACCCTATAGCCACAGATGAAGAGTATGACAAGCTTTATCATGAGATACTAGACTACGAAACAGCCAACCCTACCGAGGCATTAGTAGACTCACCTACTGCTCGTGTAGGTGGTGTGGTGCGTGATGARTTTTCTAARGCKAMRCAYATCAAACGTATGTGGAGTATGGAAGATGTRTTTAYAMAAGAWGAAGTRCAAGAGTGGTTAGAYAGAGTKGTTAARAATGTAGGTGARTGTGAGTACTTTTGTGAGCCTAAGTTTGATGGGGCGAGTATGAACTTACTTTATGAAGGTGGCAAGCTGGTGCGTGCCATTACCCGTGGTGATGGTGTGGTAGGTGAAGAGGTGACGGATAATGTGCGGACCATTCGTTCTGTACCCCTTAGCATAGACTATGAGGGGCAAATAGAGATACGTGGGGAAGTGGTCATTCGTAAAGATGATTTTGAAATCATCAACCGTGAGAGATTAGATGAGAATGAACAACCTTTTGCAAATCCACGTAACGCAGCAGCAGGGAGTCTTCGGCAACTTGACTCTTCTGTGACAGCCAAACGTAGACTTGTTTTTTACCCTTGGGGACTAGGAGAAAACACTTTACCGTATGCAAAGCTTTCTGAGAAAATGAATTTTGTTTATAAACAAGGTTTCCTTGAGCCACCGTATATGAGAGAGTGTAAAAGTATACAAGAGATAGAAGAGTTCTATCAATTCCTTATATCTAAACGTGATGAGATACCTATGATGATGGATGGTATGGTCATCAAAGTAGATGAGGTAAGTTTACAAGAGGACTTGGGCTACACAGTAAAAGTGCCTAAGTGGATGTGTGCCTATAAATTTCCAGCAGTAGAAAAGGTAACTAGAGTAAATGCCATTACTATACAAGTAGGACGCACGGGTGTACTTACACCCGTAGCAGAAGTAGAGCCTGTAGACTTGGATGGTGCAGTCATAGCACGAGCAACCCTACACAACTTTGACGAGATAAAACGCAAAGGTTTGATGATAGGTGACTCCGTCATACTCATACGTTCTGGTGATGTCATCCCTAAGATAACTAAAGTACTGGACGATAGACGCGATGGCTCAGAAGTAGCCATAGAAAGACCAAGAGAATGTCCTGCATGCCATACTGAAGTTTTAGATGAGGGTACGCTCATTAAGTGTCAAAACCTTGACTGTCCAGACAGAATAGTAAACTCCATCATACATTTTGCTAAAAAAGGATGCATGAACATAGACGGGCTTGGTTCCAAGATAGTAGAGATACTTGTAAAAGAAGAGAAGATAAAAGACATCTTAGGTCTGTACCACTTAAAGTTTGAAGACTTGGAGGGTATGGAAGGCTTTAAAGAGAAGCGTATCAATAAACTTTTGGATGCTATAGCTGACACAAAGGGTGTACCACTTCATAGACTTATCTCTGCAATGGGCATAGAACACATAGGTGAAGTAGCAGGTAAGTCGCTTGCTTTGGAGTTTGGGCTAAACATAGTGGATGCTACAGAAGAACAAGTAGTAGCCATAGACGGCATAGGTGAAGAGATGGCGAACTCCTTGCTAGAGTTTATGAGAGTAAACAAAGAGGAGGTACTTAAACTCTTTGAAGTGGTGAACCCTACAGTAGAAGAAAAAGTAGAAGCCGAAGAAAACCCCTTTAAAGACAAAACAGTAGTTCTTACAGGTACGATGTCTGTGAGCCGTGGTGTGGTTAAGGAGATGCTTGAAAAGCTTGGGGCTAAAGTGAGTGGTTCTGTGTCTAAGAAGACGGATTTCCTCATCTATGGAGATGATGCTGGGTCCAAGTTGGTTAAGGCTGAGGGGTTGGGGGTTGAGACGCTTACTGAGGATGAGATGAGAAAACTTCTATAGTTTTGACAACAGAATCATAATACGCTACAATAACCTAATGACGATAAAGGACATAAAATGACAACCACAATGAGCATACGTGAACTTACACGTAACGGTAGTATGTTTGGTGAGTATGACTACATAGACATAGAAGATAGAAAGTCTCATGAGTATAAGGGTGTGTTTATATCTGCTGAGTATGCAGATGATGTGAAGAAATTTCTAGAGAAGAAACTGGCTAAGATAAAACAAGAGAAGTTAGATAGGATTATGAAGTTCGCTGGTAAGGGAAGTATTCATAAAAGATTTGAAAAATTGACGGTTTCACAGATAAAAGAAAAGAAAGCAAAAGAGAAATATGGGCAAGAGTAGTATATATTTAGATACAAATATTGTTGCAGATATGATAGATGGGGCAAGAAATAATCATAAGCTTTCTTTGGAGTTATTGAAAAAATTGATGCTAGAAGGCTATGATATTTTCATTAGTGAAGATATGTTGAGTACACTGTATTATATCTCTAATGATAAAAAAGCAACATTGGAGTTCTTTGAGAATATTGTTTATGTAGATTGGAATGTTGTACCCTTTGGCATAGATGTTATAAAAGAAGCAACGCATTTGTCTTTGACTAAAGGGCTAGATTTGGAAGATACTTTGCAATGCCTTTGTGCAAAAGAAAATGCCTGTACAATGCTAGTTACAAATGATAAAAGGTTTGTAGACTGTGGTATAGAGATAGCAGGGTATGAGAAATATTCAATATAAGTCAAAATTTAAAATTTGATTTAAAGCTTTGAAATATTATTGAAATAAAAGGCATAACTCATTTTTAAATGTTCTACAAAGCCCTATTCAAAGGGATCAATTTAAATCAATGCTACAACAAGCTCAAAATAAATAATTTGAGTTATAGAAAAACTTTAATGAAAGAAAATAAATGAGACTAGACAAATACCTAGTAGACGAAGGTTACCATGAGAAGCATAATCCACCGCGATACAGTAAGAACCCAAAATGAATAAAAACCAACTAACCACCAGAAAATCCACCGCTCTTATACTAGGTAAAAGTAAAAGCCTACTAGGCGTAACTAAGAAACTACTAGAGGGTAAGAGTTCAGGGCTAGTAAATGCCAAGCGTGATGACATCAGCATCATAGGTGACCTTATGTGGGAAAAAGAAAGCAGAATGATGAACTGGTATGAGGCGACAGAGTATGCCAAAAATCTCAGACTTGGTGGATATGATGACTGGAGACTAGCTAGTAAAGAAGAGCTAGGAGATATAGTGACATTATGTGGTGTAGAATTAGCTGTGCATGATGAAGATGGCTGGAATGATATCTGGGATAAAAATCAGAAAAATAAAGCCTATCAGGACTGCTATAAAGAAAAAGGTTTTACATCTGGGTTTTATTGGTCGTCTACTGATTATGCTAACACTATAAATGAAGCGTTGTACGTTGTATTTTATTATGGTTATCAAGGTTATGACAATAAACAATTTAGCTATTATGTTCGTTGCGTTAGAAATGGACAGTGACTTGACTCTTTAGTCATAAAAAAGGATAATATAAAGCCATGCAAGAAACTAAAAAAGAAACGAACAATGACTTGAGCTCCTCTGGGTATGGAGAGGTCGTAGCTTACGAAGACCCCGAAGTAAAAGTATTTAAACAAGAACTAAAAGCATTGGAGGAAAAGATACAAGACCTCGATGCACTTAAAAATGAACAGCTAGGAAGCATTGAAGAGTTTAACACTCAGTATAGCCTAAGCGTGGGTGATTTGATAGAGAAGATACTGAAGCGTAAAGAGGAAATACTCGCAGTAAAAATAGCCAAATTACAAGAGACACTTGAGCAAGAAAAAGAACGCTATGAAGAAGCCAAAAGCAAGACTCAAAAGCTGAAAGAGGAGCTTGATGCACTAGACGAATCTGATGACGCGTATGCTAAAGTGTATGAAGCATGGGAAGTAGCCAAAGAAGCAGAAGAAGCACAAAGAAAAAAAGTAGAAGAAGCAAAAGAGGCACTAGAAAATGACGAAGACTTTAAAGAATATGAAGAGATAAAACAAGAGCATGAGGAGTCTAGTTGTGGGCATAAAAAGGCACTTGAGCAAAAACGTTTCACACTAAATGATGAGGAGAAAAAAGAGCTAAAGCTACTCTTTAGAAAAGCAGCCAGGCTATGTCATCCAGACATCGTGACCCAAGATCTAGAAGACCAAGCCCATGAGATAACAGCACAACTTAACGAAGCCTATGCACAAAATGACCTAAGCAGAGTTAAAAAGATACTAGACATGCTAGAAAATGGTGTCTACTTTGATGCAGCAAGTGATAAGCTACAAGATGCAGAAAAACTTAAATACAAGATAGACCATCTCACAGAGGTATTGGCCGATATTAGTGATGACCTTGAAGTCATAAAAGAAGATGAGACTTATAAAACCATAGAAGAGATAGAAGACTGGGATGCCTACTTTGCCGAAGTGCGTGAGGCATTAGAGAGTGAGTATGAAGCACTACGGTAAATGTTCCTTTGTGTTGTGATATAATATATGCTTTAGATTTTTTAGTGAATGGATTTTAATGAGACTAGATAAATACCTAGTAGACGAAGGCTATTTCGAGAGCCGTAACCGTGCGAATGATGCTATAAAGGCTGGTTTGGTGTTGCTAGATGGTAAAAAACCTAAAGCTTCTGCTAAAGTAGATGAAAATACAGTAGTGGAAGTAGAAGATGCAAAGTTTTATGTGTCTCGTGCTGCGCGTAAGTTAGAAAACTTTTTGGCTGAGTATGCCATAGACATGAAAGGCAAAAAAGCTTTAGACATAGGTTCTAGTACAGGGGGGTTTGCTCAGATAGTGTTAGAAAATGGYGTAGAGGCATTGACTTGYGTGGATGTAGGGAAAGAYCAGYTGCATATTTCTTTACGTGAAAATGACAAAGTTTCTTTGTTTGAAGAGACAGACATCCGTGAGTTTGAAAGTGYTGAGRGMTTTGRGCTTATTACTTGTGATGTGTCCTTTATCTCCATATTGAAGATAACAGATGACATAGATAGGTTGAGTCAAAATGGTACAGACATCATCATACTCTATAAGCCACAGTTTGAAGTAGGTAAAGATGTGAAGCGTGACTCCAAAGGGGTTGTGCAAGACTTAGATGCCATTGCTAGACGAAAAGAAGAGTTTGAGGCAGGGGCTGTGAAGTTTGGTTGGGAGCAACTACATCAAGCAGAATCAAAAGTACAGGGTAAAGAGGGAAACCAAGAGTATCTTTATCATTTTAGGAAAAATGGATAATTACATTGGCATATAATAATCAAATAAAATCCATAGCCATTGGCTCGTTTGATGGTATACATGTAGCACACCAAACACTTATAGACAAAGCAGATGCCCTTGTCATCATAGAGCGTAACGGTGGTTACTTGACAAGCGGGTATAAGCGTTCATGGTTTACTTCTAAAATTTGTTGTTTTTATCATTTTGATACGATTAAGGGCTTAACACCTGAAGCATTTGTACAGAAACTCACAACAGACTTCCCAAAACTAGAAAAGATAGTAGTAGGGTATGATTTTATTTTTGGCAAAAATAGAGCAGGCAATACCAAGGTCTTACAAGAGCTATTTGATGGTAGTGTAGAAGTTGTAGAAGAAGTGAGTATCGACGGCGTTTCTGTGCATTCTCGTACCATTAAAGAGTACTTGCGTGAGGGTAATATAGCCATGGCAAACAAGCTCTTAGGTAGGACATACGGTATAGATGGTGAGGTGGTCACAGGGCAAGGGTTAGGAAAAAAAAAGTTAGTTCCTACGCTCAACCTTAATGTAAAAGAGTACCAACTACCACTAGAAGGTGTGTATGCCACACAAACAAAGATAGATGAAGCGTGGTTACCCTCTGTCAGTTTTATAGGGCATCGTGTGACGACAGATGATTCTTTTGCTGTTGAGACACATATCATCGGTAAAAACATAGGTGGCATTACGGGTGTTGTGGCAATGAGGTTTGTAGAGTTTATACGTAAAAATAAAAAGTTTGAGAGTCTAGAAGCACTTAAGGCACAGATAGAAGATGACATAGCTAAGACAAAGTGTATATTCTTATGAAACATATTGTCAAAAAAGTAAGTCTTTTACTTTTATTTATATATATAGGTTTAGGAGTGTTTCTTTACTTAAATCAACGAAGCTTTCTCTATTTCCCCACACCTAACAATGCAACAGCATACAATACGATGAGCATACAAAATGATGGAGAGAACATTAATATCATACTGTTAAATGAAGGACATAAAAATGCGATACTTTACTTTGGTGGTAATGCAGAGTCTATGGCGGGAAGCGCAGATTACATAGCAAAACAGTTTCCTCATTTTACTGTGTACTTGATGGACTATAGAGGATATGGTGAAAGCACGGGTGTAGCTACAGAACAAACTTTATACAAGGATGCCTTGAAACTTTATGACAGCATCAAGAAAAAACATGAACGTATCTCGCTAGGCGGTAGAAGTCTAGGATCAGGTATCGCAACTTATGTGGCTGAACAAAGGGAGGTCTCTAAGCTTGTGCTTATTACACCTTTTGACAGCATATTGAGTGTAGCACAAGCAAGATTTCCTTTTTACCCTGTATATTGGCTTTTAGACGAGAGGTATGATTCTGCTTCTAGGGCAAAAGAGATTCGGGCAGAGACTTTGGTGATTATGGCAGAATTAGATAGAGTGATTCCTAAAGTACATACGCAAAAACTAATCGATGCTTTTGATGTTAAACAATTAAAAGTCATTGTGATAAAAAATAGAGGGCATATTGACATCTCTTCAGATGAGAGATATTATAAAAGTGTGCAAGATTTTATAGGGGAAGGATAAAGATGGCAAAAGATAAAGTATTCACAGAAAAGATAAGTAAAAAGTTTGAGTTTGATGAAGCCGTAGCTTCTGTATTTGATGATATGTTGAGCCGTTCTGTACCTTTTTATGATGAGGTGAGGAAGCTGGTCATTTCACTTATACTGGCGGAGGAGAAGGAAGGTAAAAAAGTACTTGACCTTGGGTCTTCTACAGCAAAATTTTTACTTGACTTGCATTCTAAGATGTCTGTACCTATGAGACTAAAAGGTCTAGATAACTCTCAAGCTATGTTAGACAGAGCAGAGCAAAAGTGTCAGGCATTTGGGGCGGAAATAGAGCTTGAACTTGTAGATATGCTTGCATACAACTATAGTGATGAAGACATTGTTGTGGCAAACTACACTTTGCAGTTTATACGCCCTATACAGCGTCTGGAGCTAGTAAAGAAGATATATAATGGAATGCATAATGATGGAGTTTTCATTTTTTCTGAAAAAATAGTTTTTGAAGATAAGGTTTTAGATAAACAAATGATAGATATCTATTATGAGTACAAAAAACAGCAAGGTTATAGTGAGTATGAAATAGCGCAGAAACGTGAAGCTTTGGAAAATGTGCTTATTCCTTTTACTATTAAGGAAAATATACAAATGTGTAAAGATGCTGGCTTTACAAAAATAGAAACTGTTTTTCAATGGGCAAACTTTGTTACATTTGTTATAAAAAAGTAACTTATTTATGCTAAAGCCCTAAAACACGGGTTTCATTATTTAATATGAGTTATTCACAGCTTATTCACTATGTGAAAAGGCATATTTTCTCTTAAAGATACCTCAAAAATATCAATATTTTTAAAATCTCTCAAATCCTTAGACTTTCTCATGTTTTTTAAGCTATAATTTCTGCAATTTATTTCAAGGATAACATATGAGTTGGACACCAAGTAGCTGGAGAAATTTTCCCATAAAGCAACAACCAACATATCAAGATCAAAATCTTCTTAAAACAGTTGAAGAAAAATTAAGTTCATTTCCTCCTATTATTTTTGCAGCTGAAGCAAGAAGACTGAAATCAAAATTGGCACGTGCTGGTCGTGGGGAAGCATTTTTACTTCAGGGTGGAGATTGTGCAGAAAGTTTTTCGGATTTTGATGCAGAGAGCATCAAAAACCTTTTTAAACTGATGCTACAAATGAATATGGTACTTATGTATTCGACAGGTAAACCGGTCATTAAAGTGGGAAGAATTGCAGGACAGTTTGCAAAACCTAGATCTTCTGATTTTGAAGAAATAGATGGTGTAAAACTTCCAAGTTACCGCGGTGATATTATTAATGGTATGAAATTTACTGAAGAAGACAGAATCCCTAATCCTTATAATATGATTAAAGCATATAATCAATCAGCAGCAACATTGAATCTTTTACGTGCATTTTCAAGAGGTGGCTTGGCAGACTTAAATAGGGTACATCAGTGGAATCTTGATTTTATTAAAGACAATCCTCTTGGAAAACGTTATGATGAGTTAAGTAATAAAATCGATCATTCTATGAAGTTTATGGCAGCGTGTGGACTCAACAGCGATACCTTGCCACAGCTTCATCAGACGACACTATACACTTCACACGAAGCGCTACTCTTAAATTATGAAGAAGCCATGACAAGAGAAGATTCTGAAACAGGAAAATGGTATGACTGCTCAGCACATATGTTGTGGATTGGTGACAGAACGAGAGATTTGAGTGAAGCGCATATCGAGTTTTTTAGAGGTATAGATAACCCTATTGGCTGTAAAGTAGGACCGAGTATGGGTGAAGATGAGTTGATTGAACTCATTGATGCACTTAACCCTGACAATGAAGAAGGAAGGCTGAACCTTATCGTACGTATGGGAGCAGGAACTATAGCTGAGAAGTATCCGCCACTACTCAAAAAAGTAAGAGATGCAGGGAAAAATGTTGTTTGGACCATTGACCCTATGCATGGAAATGTAGAAAAATCCTCTACAGGGTTTAAAACAAGAAACTTTGATAACATACTCTCAGAAGTAGAGCAGTTTTTTGCTATACATAAAGAGATGGGTACAGTCGCAGCTGGAATCCACCTTGAGATGACAGGAAATGACGTTACAGAGTGTACAGGAAGTACTTCTTCACCGATCACAGATGAAGGTCTTGCCAGTCGTTATCATACACAATGTGACCCAAGACTTAATGCTTCTCAAGCCTTAGAGCTTTCATTTATGCTCTCAGGTACAATTCCTGGAGTATAAGCACTGATATAATTGTAGAGGTGAGCTGTACTTATCTTCTAAGTAAAATTTAAATGATTATAAAGATGTTTTCCCCATCTTTGTATATATAGTTTAACCTCATGGTGTGAATTTCCAAAATACTTTTTACAATATAGAGTCCAAGTCCTAATCCATTCTTTGAAGTATGGAAGGGTTTAAAGTAGTTTTCCAAAGGCTCTTTTAATGCCTCACCCTTATTGATAATACTTAGTTTATTCTGGGCAATGACTACTTTAATATGTTTGTCTTTACTATATTTTAGACCATTGTCAAGTAGGTTTTTTATGACAAGGGTAAAGAGTTCAAAATCAACTTCTACTTGATAATCTTGACGTATCTGTACATCAATAAGTTGTTGTGGATTATCGGTCATCAAGAGATCGATACTTCCCTCAATCAGGTCACTCATTTTATAAGGTTTGATATTGAGTTTAAAATTTTTAGATGTTATTTTTTCTATTTTTGCAAATTCATCTATGAGCAGGTTGAGTCTTTCAAATATGCTATGCATACGTTTTTTATTTCTTTCATCTGGGAGCATTTCACTGACAAGCCTACCTTTTGCAATGGGGGTTTTAAGTTCGTGCATAATGGCACGTAAAAAAAGTTGTCGTGAATGTAGAAGTTCACGTATCATGGTTACAGCATGGTCAAATTCATTGGCAACTTCTGCTATTTCATCATTTTTGTCACTTGCACAGGAAATGTCAAGATTGCCTTCGGAGAAAGTCTTTATCTTATTTTTGAGCACAGATAAAGGTTTTAGACTCTGTATGATCCAGAAGTAAAGCATGATAATGAGTAAAAATACAATGATAAATACGATGATACGTTTGAAAGGGTATTTGGGTTTGTTTTTATTTTGTAAAAAGAGTTTAAATCGGTCATTATTGATTAAAAGTATACGTTGTAATTTATATGAGTCTACGGCATATTTTTTGTACTTTTCTTTCTCTTTGAAATAATGTTCTATTTGTATCACTTTTTCTTTATCTTTAATGAGAGAGAAGTTTTGTGACTCAAGATAGGCTTCATCTATGGTACCGTGAAGTAGATAGTGGTTATAGAGATAGTGAGAGACAAGACGTTCATGTATTTCATTATGCTCCTCATATTTGATATCATCATATTTGATAGAACCGATAAATAAAACAGAAAGAAGAATAATCGTAAGAGAAAAGACAAGCCTTATCTTGCTTTTTAGTGATTTGAAACGGTTAAACAAGTTTATAACCTACACCACGTACAGCTTGTATTCGCTTGGTATCACCAAGTTTTGTACGAATTTTAGAGATGATGACATCTAGGCTCTTGCCTTGAGAGTCTATTCGCATGTTTCCAGCAGTATTTATGATTTGCTCACGTGACTGGGTAATGCCTTGGTGTTTCATGAGCAATGAAAGTACTTCAAATTCAGCAGGAGTCAAATGGAGTGCCTCTGCTTTAAAATAAATAGTGTCACCTTTCAAATCAAAGTCACTTTTTGGTGCAGCGTGTTCGCTATTTTGTGATTTAGAGTACCGTCTGAGTAAAGACATGATTCTGGCATACATTTCTTTAGGATCATAAGGCTTAGGGAGATAATCATCTGCACCTATAGCAAAAGCTTCTACTTTATCGTTAATATCTGACCGTGCAGAAGAGATAATTACAGGTATATCATACTTTCGAATGACCTCTTCACAGACTTCCAATCCATCCATCCCTGGAAGTGTGAGATCAAGTATGAGCAAATCAAATTTGTTCACACCGGCACTAAGCCCTAAATACGGATCTTCATAGTTGGTTATTTTTATGTCATATTGTGCTAAGTATTCGCTCAGAAGTTCTGCAAACTCCGGGTCATCTTCTATCATCAAAATATTAATCATAGGCTGCCTTTGTAGATATCTATGTGTATTGTAACTCGGAAAGGTTAATTGAAATCTAATACTACTTTAAATGCAAATTAGGTAATTCCAATTTCTCCCATTCAAGTTTCCCCCATTGTTTTAAGTTTTCTTGCAATGAGTCTAAAGTTTTGTCTTGATGACAGGCATAACAAGCATTGGTCTGAGGCGGCATACCATAGGCTTTGGTTTGTGCAGGATAGGTAAAACTAAAAAGGTGTGAACGTACAGTAAATGGAGACTTTCCTGTATGTTTTGCAGTGCGTGGCATATGACACTCTATACAGAGMGAACCTTTTGAATTTTYCTTATGGTGGGTGTGCTGTTCGAGTGTATCTTGATGTGGCCCGATTATAGAACTAAAAGAGTGGCATTTCATACATGCATCATTACCTTCTGGTTTTTGTGCTGTATTGCTAAGCTTGTGGGGATCGTGGCAGTTGATACAGGTAATACCATGTTGATACATACGGTCATGGATATACTCATTCCCCTGGGTTCTATTTTTCTTTGCTGCCCCATTGGCCCAAAATTCTTTTGTCTCTTCTCCTAAGGCGAAAGGAGCGGGGAGTTTATAGTTTATGAGTGGTTGACCCGGCTCATATCCATCTGGGTAGTCTTTCGCATCCATCCACATGTCTGTGTCAGTAAGTCTCTGTGTTTCCATACGTTTGTCTCTGTTGCGCATATGACACTGAAAACAGACTTCATTGGTACGTATAGGGTCGTACATGCTTGCTTTAAATATTTGACTGTTTGGATCTTTAACATGTTCACTACCTGGCCCATGACAACTTTCACAAGAGATAGAAGGCTCAACCCGTTTTTTTGTAGACATRTAGCCCGTAAAGTGACAKCCGTCACAAGTATGYGATGTYGGGAATTTTTTGTTATCATGTGGGTATGAATTTTCATACCAATAGGTATAAGGTTTGTAACTTTGCCACTTCTTTCTTTCCTCATTCCACTGATAATTACCAAGTCTAAAATCTTTTTCCCCCTCAATATCCGCAGGTATCATATAGCGTTGTTTAAATTTACTTCCTATGGTGTAGACAGCTTGTGCTAAAGTAAAATCAGCATCAGCTGGAAGTTTTGAAAAATCAGCGATCACTGCAGCTGGATTGTTTTTAATTTCTTGAATCATTTTTGAGTGTAAAGAATTATTCCAGTCATGATATTGTTCTTTATGACACTCTTGACACTTTGCAGAACCAGTAAAATGTGCATTTTTTTGTGCTTGTGGTTGCAAGTCCATATTGAGACCTACACGTGTTTTAGTCAGTTGTGTATAATAGGGCGTGATTTTGGGTATATTGAACCATAAGATGGCAATAAGACCAAGGAGCAATAAAAAAAATAGTAATAAAACCTTTTTAAGAGCGGCCATTTAGTAGCTCATGTTAGTGTATATCATAAGGTAAAAGCTTTTTGCATATGCTGCTTGATTTCTTCAAAGGTGTAGCTGTGCTTTGTAAAATACTGAAAAGCTATAATACCTTGATACAGCAGCATATCTGAACCATCTTTTACAGGTTTCTTATGTGTTTTTGCCAATTTTAAAAAAGGTGTTTCTTTCCCATAGATGACATCGACACAGGCTTTTGCGTTTGGCATGACGATATCCAGAATCTCTTTGGGGGCAGGGAGGTTTTCATCTTCTAGTCCTGCAGATGTCATGTTAATGACTAAATCATAGGGTTGAGGTTTAAAAGTCTCATAGGTAAAGGTCTGAAATCCATCTTTTTTATACTTTTCAAGACGTTCTTCACTACGGTTAAGCAAAGTAACTTCATAGCCTTCTTCACGCAAAATACTTGAGGTGGATTGTGCTGTACCCCCAGCACCTAAAAATAGAACCGTTTTTACCTCTTTAAATTCTGAGATAGCCTTGAGAAATCCTGGTGCATCTGTGTTGTAACCATAGAGTTTACCTTCACGTTCTACGATGGTGTTGACCACACCTATTTTCTGAGCGAAAGGGTCAAGTGTATCGCAGGCATGAAAAGCTGCTTCTTTATGCGGTACGGTGATGTTAATACCTTTGAGTCCTAAAGTAAAAAAAGTTTCTTTGAGTGTGTTTCCATCTTTGAGTAGATGACGTGTATAACACGCGTCATAATCTAAGCCTTGAAAAGCCAAATTGTGCATAAGTGGAGATTTCGAATGGGACACGGGATTGCCAAAGATAGCAAAAAGTTCTTTGGCCATAATTATAGCGTTTCCATCTCTTTTAATGTAGCAAGCAGGGCTGCAAGTTTATTTTTAACTTCAAGATACTCTAGCTCTGGAACAGAGTCTGCTACGATACCTGCTCCAGCTTGCAGGGTAATGCTGTCAGGTTTGATGAGYGAGGTACGTATGGCTATRGCTGAGTCCATGTTCCCATCAAAAGAGAAGTAGCCTACCGAACCAGAGTAGAAACCACGTTTTAGACCTTCATAGTTGGCTATGAGTTTCATGGCTTCAATTTTAGGTGCTCCAGTCATAGTACCTGCTGTGAAGGTAGCAGCAAAAAGGTCAAACATATCTTTTCCTTCTTCTAGCTTTGCTTCAACATCAGTGACCATGTGCATGACGTGGGAGTATTTTTCTACACGCATCATATCAGTCACTTTTACTGTACCAGTTTCTGCCACACGACCTACATCATTACGCCCCAAGTCTATGAGCATAAGGTGTTCTGCACACTCTTTAGGGTCATCAAGCATCTCTTGTTCTAGTTCTTTGTCACGAGCAGCATTTTTTCCACGTTTACGGGTACCTGCGATGGGACGAAGAAGTATCTGACCTTCTGTCAGACGAACCATTACTTCAGGACTCGAACCGCAGATAGAAAAATCTTCATAATCAAGTAAAAAGAGGTATGGAGAAGGGTTTTTAGAACGCAAAACCCTGTAGAAAGAGAGAGGGTCTATACGTCCTTTTTGTGTATAGCGGTTTGCAAGTAGTATCTGAAAAATATCTCCCGCACGTATGTTTTCTTTTGATTCATCTACCAATGTTTTAAATCGTTCTTCGTCAATACTGAATGTKCCCTCACCATCTAATTTGACAGCTTTAAGTGGCATAGGTGTACATGTAGAATATAAGATGTTTTCTATGTCGTTTAAAGCTTCTTTCATGGAGTCATCATTTAAGATGAGCGTGAGTTTTGCAGAYTTATGTGAGTAAGCGATGATAATCTTCGGACGTACCAWATCTAGGTCAGGGGTGTTAAGAGGGTCAAGTAAGTCATCCATAGCTGCTTCAAGTGTAGGTTCAAACACTTTTACCATATCATAGCCGATGAAGCCGATGAAGCCATCTACAAATGAAAAACCAACTTCAGAAGCTTTTTGTTTGTACATGTCTTTATCAATATTTTTATAGTAGTTCTTTAAAAAACTAAAAGGGTCTTCTTCTAAAATGTGTGCTTTTGAAGAAGTGTCGATATACGTTGTGGTTTTGTTTTTATATTGTAAGCGTTCTTTTGCACCTATGGTAATGAAAGAAAAGTTACCATCGCTGGTATTGACCACGCTTTCAAAAAGCATGGTGATTTCGTTGGGAAAGAGTGCTTTAATTTTACCATAAAGTGCAACTGGTGTAAGTTGATCGAAGAGAAGGGTTTTGTGCATATTTTTTACTTTTTAACAACAAATGCACTTTTATTGATACGGTCTCTCACACGTACAAGCGCTGTGTCAACTTCTCTTCTACTTTTATATGGACCAATGAGTAGTTTTTTAGTACCAGAACTACTTGTTGGCGTTATTTTGTAATTAAAACCACTTTTTTTAATAACAGAAAGAAAGCGTGAACTAGGTGATTGTGTGAACGAGCCTACTTGTATATAGTAAGTATTTTTTGTTTGTTTCGCAGCATTTTCTTTTTTTAGTTTCGCCTCTTTTTTAGCTTTCTCTTCCGCTTTTCGTTTTGCGACTAATTCTTGTTCTTTTTGCTGTGCAAGTTCTTTTTGTCTTTTTTCTTCAGCCAGTTTTTTCTCTTGTGCTTTATGTTTGAGTTCAGCTTCATCATTGGCAGGTTGAGTTGTGATTTGTATAGTTTCAGGTTTTATTTCTATTGCAGGTTTCTGTGCTGGTGTTGTGGATAGTTTAGTACTTTTTACAGTCTCTGAGCCGGCAACAGGACCAAACTTTGGTTTTACTGGAGTATCTAAAGAGAGTTTCTCTCCCACTATATCTTTTTTGATAATATTTTGAAGGGTAAGTTCCGGACTAATCATTTCTGTGTTATTTTCTTCATCTATGGCTAGTTTTTCGTTGGGATCTTTCAAAATGATTTTTGTAAGTATAATAGCCACAATAAGTACAACAATTGCCAATGCGATTATCGTTAAAAAACTTTTTGTTTTAGAGTTTTTTGGTTCGATAGTGTCGATGATAAGGTCATCAAGATTATGATCGTTCATGCAGGAAGTCTCCAAGATAATATTTTGAAATAATTATATCATATTTATCTATATAAAAAGGGAATGTTTTTTAGATACTTAGTCTCTTTTTGTTAAGTATGGTGTAGAGTACTGGTAGGTAGAGAAGATTAATCACAGTTCCCCAGGCAAGTCCAAATGCCAGTGAGATTGCCATAGGTTGGAAAATACTTGCTTGTCCAGAAAGTAGCTGCAAGTAAGTAAATTGGTTTAACTGAGCTGATATGGCAGGGTAATGATGTTATATTCTTCAGGCAAAGAAGAGGAAGGTAGACACTTCCAGTTTTTGGTCATTTTCTCTTTGAGTGCAGTTGAGAGTGTTTGGAGTTCTGCATCGGCTTCTTCTAATGTAAGATTATCTACTTCTATAAATACCTGTAATCGCTCAATATCTTTACCCTGATAGATATGATAATGGGAGATATCGAGTGTTTTACATAAATGCTTAACAAGATGGTAAAATCTTTGGTGTTCGTCACCTTTGTACTCTATTACAAGATAGTTTGTATGATTGTCTTTGAGTAAAGGTACGGCAATGGTGTATTGTCTATTGTGATGCTGTTTTAAAAGTAGTGGGGTGAGTGCTTCATTTATGCGTTCAAATTTGGCATAAAAAGTACGATTGTTGAAAGCTATTTTTTCAACAATCGTAGATCTTTTTATGTAGTAGTGGTCGACTGAAAACTCTAAATCAAAAACTTTTATTTTCTTGACCTAGTAGATTGATTTGTTGTAGATTACGAAGTTTTGAGCAAGCTCTTTCATTTCATCTTTAATCTTAGCATGTAAGTCCGCATCATTGACATTGTCAAGTACATCGGCAATTTTATTTGCGATGATTTCAAACTCTGATTCTTTCATTCCACGGCTTGTAAGTGCAGGTGAACCGATACGTACACCTGAAGTAACAAATGGAGATCTTGTTTCGCCCGGTACCGTGTTTTTATTTACAGTAATACCTGCTGCACCAAGAGCAGCATCTGCATCTTTACCTGAGAAATCTTTGTCCAAGAATGAAACAAGCACAAGGTGATTATCTGTACCACCAGAGACTACATCATAACCACGGGTTACAAGTACTTCTGCAAGTTTAGACGCATTTGCTTTTACTTGTTTTGCATGCGTTTTCCACGCATCAGATAAGTTGTATTTAAATCCAACAGCTTTAGCAGCGATGACATGTACTAGTGGCCCACCTTGAAGACCTGGGAAGATAGCAGAGTTAATTTTCTTAGCGATATCTTCATCGTTGGTCATTATCATACCACCACGAGGTCCGGCAAGTGTTTTGTGTGTGGTTGTAGTCACTACATCAGCGTATGGGAATGGGCTAGGGTGCTCACCAGCACATACCAGTCCAGCGATGTGAGCGATGTCTGCAAACAAAATCGCTCCCACTTCATCTGCTATCTCTCTAAATTTCTTAAAGTCTATCTCTCTAGCATAGGCAGAAGCACCACAGACAATGATTTTAGGATTAACCGTTTTTGCTATACGCATCACTTCATCATAGTTGATACGGCCATCAAGCTCAACCCCATAGGTAAAKGAAGAGTAGTTYTTACCAGAAAAACTTGGYTTACTYCCATGYGTCAAGTGACCACCATGACTTAAGTCCATACCTAGCATCTTCTCTCCGGCTTTAAGCAGTGCAGCGTAGACCGCTCCATTGGCTTGAGAACCTGAGTGAGGTTGTACATTTGCAAATTTACAGTCAAATAGTTCACAGGCTCTGTCGATAGCAAGTTGCTCTACCACATCAGCATACTCACAGCCGCCATAGTAACGTTTATACGGGTAACCCTCAGCATATTTGTTCGTAAAGACAGAACCCATCGCCTCCATAACAGCAGGCAGTGTAAAGTTCTCAGAAGCAATCATCTCAAGGTGATTGGTTTGTCTCTCTTTTTCATTTTCAATAGCAGCAAATATCTCTGGGTCAAAACTTTCTATAGCGTAGCTCATAGGGTTCCTTTTATGTGGGAAGTTATTTATGTGTATTTATAGCGAAATTCCTCTTTTATTTGGATTTAATTTTAATGTTGTAAAATACATATATAGTTTCTATATATATATATATATAAGGAGTTTACTATGTTAGAACTAGGTATTTCGCAGGCACAGTCACAGTTTACAAAACTGTTAAACAAGACTTCTATCATTATTGATAAGAAGTCAAACATCAAAAAAGCAGTAATCCTACCCTACGAAGAGTACAGCTGTTTACTGAAAAGAGCTTCTAAAAATACTCATAAAGATGAAGGGGTATTTGACCAATTTGTAGGTACTTTAGACAACACATTTAAAACAGATGACAGTAGATACAATAGGATAGTGGATTGAAAATTTTCATAGATACCAATATCTTTCTTGATGTGATTTTGAACAGAAAAGATGCTGAAGAAGCTACGCAACTATTGAACAGTTGCCATCAAAAATTATTTGATGGGTACCTAGCAGATATTACTTTGTTAAATATCGACTACATTGCTTCAAAACAGACAAAAAACATAAGGGACTTCTTACACATCATCAATCAAGTATTTACTGTCGTAGGAGCAGAGAATGAAGTTTTTGATTTGGCATTTGGGTTAGATAATAGTGACCTTGAAAATTCTGTGCAATACGTCTGTGCGAGTATGGCAGACTGTAGTGTCATTGTGAGCAATGATAAAAAGTTTTATAGAGGAGAGATAGAAGTTTTGAGTAGTATAGAGTTCATGGAGAGGTATTTAGGATTTAGTTCTTGACTCTTAAGTTAACGATTTAGGTTTGATACTCAATGCTTCTTTTTATTTAAGGTGTAGTCTCAAAGTAAAAATTATGCTAAAAGTATTTTTAATTGTTCAATAAAGAAATGAGAGTCGGTAAAATAGTTAGGATATGTTTTCTTTAAATTATAAGCAGATTCAGTTTTTACTAAAACAATATTATCTGTATTTGGATTTGTAGATTCTCTTTCTAATTTTAAGTATTCTGCTATTGCATCTTCTTGGTGACTTTCTTTAAATCGTCTAATATTAATAACCATTTCATTTGTATCAAGAAATAATAGTGTATATCCATCATTATCTTTTTTCTTCATTTTAGTTATATGTCTAGTTGTAACTGAAAATGTTTCCAATGTAAGCAATAGGTCTTGCTCTTCTAAACTTCTTTTTATAGCTAGCTTGAGATTGTGCATAGCTTGATTTGATAAGGATTTTTCATTATTTTCGGCATAGGAAAACAAAATACTAATATGTTTTAAAAGGTCAAGTACTTCATGATCTCCTTGACTTGCTTTTAAAGGTTGTTTTAAATATGCCCCAAGTATTTCTACTGCTGTTGCCCAAGCATGTTGTAATTTTGTCCGAAGTTGAATTTCGATTAAATGATTATTAAAGTTCGTATGCTTTTTCGCTTGAAACTTATAAATGAGATGAATTCCTCTATACCCAGAGTCAGGTATTTCTTTAATATAGTCATCTTCTTTAATGAGAATATGGTTTGAAAATTTTTGTGATATATTAYTTCTCAATAAATATAATTTATCCATATCGGTTACAATTGCACGACATCCACCAATGTCTTGCATACGCTGTAATTGAGAGTTTTTCATAAGTCTTAATTTATTAATAATAGAGGGGGTTCTTTTCAGTCTTTGTGCAATCAAAGATTTTTTATCAATTTTTTGTGCTCTTTTATATAATAAGTTTTGAATCTTTGATAAAGGATAAATATGCGAGGCTCTCCAATTTGATAGAACCTCAAGAGATTGACTATAGTCTTGAATAAGGTATTTTTCTTTTTGCAGGGTTGCTCCTGCTCTCCCTACAGCTTTACGTGAATATTCTAGAGGAATAATAGGGGTCATGTGTTATGTCCTTTCTGAAACACGTCCTTTACACGCAGCAACATCTAAGCAGAACATCCCTTTACCTTTTTTCGCCGGTTTGAGTTCTTCCATGACATCGTGTCCACATTTTTTACATATGCTTGTGGCATCTATCTTGACCACTTCTTGTACTGCTTCTGGACGCATTGCAGGGA
This sequence comes from Sulfurovum sp., assembly GCA_002733355.1. Taxonomy (GTDB): domain Bacteria; phylum Campylobacterota; class Campylobacteria; order Campylobacterales; family Sulfurovaceae; genus Sulfurovum. The sequence continues at coordinate 44,043 of NVVN01000001.1, read as the reverse complement.
AAAGAAGTACATCACGTATGGTGTGTTGATTTGTGAGCATCATTACTAGTCTATCAATCCCTATACCTTCACCTGCTGTGGGTGTCATACCGTAGCTTAAGGCACGTACAAAGTCTGTGTCCATATGCATGGCCTCGTCATCACCAGTAGCTTCTTTGGCATTGACTTGTCCATTAAATCTTTCGTATTGGTCTAGAGGGTCGTTAAGCTCAGAGAAACCGTTGGCTATCTCTTTCCCTGCCATGAAGAGTTCAAAACGTTCAGTGATTTCTGGGTTTTCATCATTTCTACGAGCTAGAGGAGAGATATCTACAGGGTAGTCTGTGATGAAAGTAGGATTGATGAGCTTAGCTTCCACGAACTCGTCAAAGAGTTCTGCTTGTACATAGCCTAGTGTCCAGTTTTGATCTGTTTTTAGGTTACGTTCTTTTAAGTAGCTAAGTCCTGCATCTCTATCGACAGCAATCTCTCTTGGCACTCCACCAATGTCTACGATAGAATCTACCCATGAAACTTTGGCAAATGGCGTCGCAAAGTTAATCTCTATGTCACCATAAGGAAGTGTTCTCTCTAGACCTAGCTTATCAAAAAGATAGTCGAAGAGTTCTTCTGTCACCTCCATCAGTTCCATGTAGGTTTTGTATGCCCAGTAAAACTCTATAGAGGTAAATTCTGGGTTATGGGTGGCATCTATACCTTCATTTCTAAAGTTTCTATTTATTTCAAACACAGCTTCCATACCACCAACTATGAGACGTTTGAGGTAGAGTTCAGGTGCTATACGTAGGTATCTATCAACATTCAGTGCATTATGATGTGTGATAAACGGCTTGGCATTTGCTCCACCAGGGATGGGGTGCATCATAGGTGTTTCTACTTCCAAGAAACCTTTGTCTTCAAAAAATCTTCTAATACTGGAGACAATTTTAGAACGTAATACAAAACGGTTCTTTACATCGGCATCCATAATCATATCAAGATAACGTTGACGGTACTTTATCTCCTGGTCTTGAATACCATGAAACTTCTCTGGTAGTGGAGAGATAGCTTTAGTCACTAGGTTTACTTCTAAACAGTGGAGAGTAAGTTCCCCTGTACCTGTAACAAAAGGGTATCCTTTTGCCTCGATGATATCACCTACTTCAAAAAGCTTTTTGACTACATCATTGTAGTATCCCTCTGGGAGGTCATCGCGGTTAAAGTAGAGTTGTACCAGTCCATCTGGGTCTTCTATCTTTGCAAAAGCTGCTTTACCCATGATACGTACAAATTTAAGACGCCCAGTAAGCGTGTAAGACTTTGTCTTATCTTGCTTCATCTCTTCAGTGTCTATGTCATATACATAGGCGCATTCATCTAAAAATGTCTTTGAAGGCGTACCTTTTTTTATTTGGTTAGGGTAGGGGTTGATACCTGCTTCTCTTAGTTTTTCTGTTTTTTTGATTCGTTCTTGAATATATTGATTGTCAAATATCAAAGATTCTCCTGGTTATTTATTGATTTTATTGACACTTTTCACATAAACCTACGATTTTCATCGTATGGTCAGTCATTTTAAAGTTGAATTTTTTAGCAATTTTCTCTTGTTCATCTTCTATGATTTCATCAAAAAACTCAATAATATCTCCACATGCAGTACAGATGAGATGGTCATGATGTTTTTTAAGACCCAGTTCATATTTTTTCCCTTGGGTACCAAATGAAATGGAACTGGCTATTCCTGAATCTTCAAGTAAAGTAAGTGTACGGTATACAGTAGCAATACCTATATTGATTACAGGATTTTCTTTTTTAAGTTGCATATAAATTTCTTCAGGTGTAAAGTGGTCATCATTTTCATAGAGAAACTTTAAAATAAGTTCTCTTTGTTTCGTAAACTTGAGAGTATTATTTTTGAGGATGTCTTTAAATTTTTCTAAAAGTTTTTCATAGATTATCATTCTTCACTCCTTTAGTCTGTAAGTGTACTTTGGTTGGATTCTGATTGATTGATTTCTGTATTATTGGTTTCGGGGATCTGTATGGCTGTAACTTCAGTAGTATTGCTTTCATTCAAATTAATAACCTCCTTGATTACTTCTGTTGTGGAAGTACTTTCAAGCCCTAAGGTAGAGGGGTCAAGGTTTATGAGGAATGATCCTGCTTGCTTCAAATAAGGGTAAAGGATAGAATTTTCTACATGTTTTTCAAGATTGTCTTTGACTAAAGAAACATTTGAGAGTGCAGTGACTATGAGTGCAAAAATCAAGAAATACTTTCCACCACCAGCGATAAATCCAAACATTCGATTTAAAAACCCTAGACCACTTGCAGACGTGAGTTTTGAAAAGATAGAGCCAACTACAGTAGCACTCAACCAGATGATGATTAAAATAGCAAGAAATCCAACGAGTTTAAGTAAGGCCTGGTTTTCAAGATGTAAGAAGTTTGTATCAATAAATGCTGCTGCAGTACCTGAAAGACGTGAAGCAAAGTAGACACCACCGATAAGACCGACAAGACCAAAGGCTTCTTTGATAAATCCATGCATAAAACCTTTAATACCTAGGAGAAGTACAATTGTAGCTATGACTACATCAAAGTAATTAAAATCAATCATTGAAAAGTTTTCCATTTTAGTTGTGTCCCCTAGTTTACATTTATGGCTTATATATGGGGTATTGTATCTAAAAACACTTTAGCCCATACGTGTCTGTGTTTAAGCATTTGCCTTAGAGACTTCGTCAGCTCTGTTTGCATACTGAAGTGCAATGTCTCTTGAAATTTTTCCATCTCGAACGAACTTAAGCAGTGCCTGGGTCTGAGTTTGCATACCAGAATCACCTTGACCAAGTTGCATTTGTGAGTAGATTTGGTGAACTTTATCTTCACGTATAAGGTTTGAAATCGCATGGTTAGTGATGAGGATTTCAGATGCAGCCACACGACCTCCTCCAAGTTTAGGAAGAAGAGACTGAGCAATAACCGCTACAAGTGATGAAGAAATCATCGCTCTAATCTGTGGTTGTTCATCACCAGAAAATACATCAATAATACGGTTAATCGTTCCCGCAGCAGATGAGGTGTGAAGTGTTCCAAAGACCAAGTGACCAGTCTCTGCAGCTGTGAGTGCTGCTTCGATAGTCTCTTTATCTCTCATTTCCCCGATAAGGATGATATCAGGGTCTTGACGCATCGCATATTTAAGTGCAATTGAAAAAGACTTTGTATCTTCACCGACACCCCTGTGTGAGAAGACACATTTTTTATTTTGATGGATAAATTCCACTGGGTCTTCTACAGTAACAATATGTTTTTGCTCATGAAGGTTGATTTCGTTAAGCATAGCAGCAAGTGTCGTTGATTTACCAGAACCCGTAGGTCCAGTAACAAGGATAAGACCTTTTTCTCTTTTGATAAGTCTTTTATAGATTTCAGGTGCACCTAAATCATCTAAAGAAGGTATCTCTATGGGTATGGTTCTAAATGCTGCAGCAGTGTCACCAAGGGTTCGGTAATAGTTTGCCCTAAAACGTCCGATGTTTGGTAGCAACAGTGCGAAGTCAAGTTCATCACGTTCTTCAAACTGCTGTTTTTGTTTTTCTGTAATAAGTGAATAACACATTTCTTCTATGTCATCCCCAGTAAGTTTAGGAAGATTCACTGCTTTTAGAACACCATCAAGTCTAATTTGTGGTTCAGTGCGACTTACTAGGTGAAGGTCAGATGCACCATGGGTTACCACGCTCTGAAGTAGTTTTTTTATGTCGAATGCAGCCATGTATTTCCTTTTTGTTTAGTGTAGGTTTCCTAGATACTAAAATCTATTAGATCGAGTTTACTCAATAATCGCAGGTACGATGAAGAAATCATCTTGACTTTTTGGAGCATGTGACAAAATATTTTTTGCAATATCATTTTCTTTTCTAGRTGTATCTGATCTAAGAGGAGTTCCCCCGTCTAAAGTTGAGAAAGTGGGGCTTAGCATGTCTGTATCCAATTCATTGAGGTTTTCTATATAGTCCAAAATACCTGTAAGTTGCTTTTTGACCTCGTCTTTTTTATCATCAGCGATACGTAGATGTGAAAGTTTCTCTAATTTGGCTAAAACGGTGTCGTCTATTTGCATTATGAACCTTATTGGGTGTGTTTGTAATTTTCATCATTATATATTAATTTAGTTTAAGATATAAGTATACAAAGAATATCGTAAAAAAAGGATAGACATTATGATGCAGCAATTAGATATGAATTCAGAAGAGTTTAAAACAGAGTTAGCAAAAACAGAAAAGTTTACAGATAAAGTGTGTGAGAGCCAAGGGTGGGTGTATGGTGCCAATGAAGATGTAAATGAAGGTGTTATCATGGGGCTTGCACGCCATAAGCTTCTCTATGGTAGAAGGTTTTGTCCTTGTTTTATGGTTGAACCAGATCCACAGAAAGAAGGTAAATTCAAAAGTACTGATGATAGAACTTGCCCTTGTAAACCAGCAATAGAAAAAGAGTTACCAGAACAAGGCATCTGCCACTGTCAAATTTTTTGTACACCTGAATATAAGGAAAATCAACTCAAAGAGATAGCAGAAAAATCCAAAGCCAAAGAAGAAGCATGATTATCTTAATGTCAGAGGACTATGATGCAAACATTACTAAAACAACATGATGTAAATTCTGAAGAGCTTGAGATCTTATTGGATGCAAGAGRCATGGGCGAAATTGATTTTGTGTTGGTAGATGTCAGAGAAGAGATGGAGTATGATGAAGGGCATATCATGGGCGTTGATATGTTAAAGCCAACCACTGTATTTCAAGAATGGTCCTATGAACTATTGACCCAAACTAAAGAGAAAAAAGTCATATTTACTTGTCGTACAGGTAGTCGTAGTGCACAGGTACAGAATGTATTTATGCAACATGGACATGAAGGAGTTATCAACCATTATGGTGGCATAGTGACTTACTATGGTGACATAGAAAGGTAATGATGCTAAAGATACTTTTTCTTCATGGCTTTTCCTCTTGTGGCAGAGGAAATAAGTCTAAAATGTTAAAAGCATATTTTGGTGAATCAGGGGTCATAGCCCAAAACCTTCCCTACTCTCCTCTTGAAGTCATAGCAACACTCGACAAACTTGTTTTATCTGAAAAGATAGACTTATTGGTTGGTTCATCATTGGGTGGCTTTTATGCCACGTATTTAGCAGAGAAGTATAGACTCAAAGCGGTACTTCTTAACCCCTCTACCCAACCTTGGACAACATTGGCACCTTATGTGGGTATGCAAAAACGTTTTTGTGATGATGAACCTTTTATGTTCAAGAAAGCCTACCTAGAAGAGATGAAAAGTTTAGAGGTATTACCTCTTAAAGGTAGGTATCTGGTTCTTTTGCAAAGCGATGATGAGCTCCTAGATTATACCAAAGCACAATCTCTCTATAATATGCATSATGTTGTTGTTGAATATGGTGGTAATCACCGTTTTGAAAACATCGATGTCTATATGTCAATGATACGAAAATTTAGAAAACTAGGAACCCTATGAATGTTGTAGATCTCTTACTGAAACTTTTGAGCTGCAAATCGCTTACTCCTGATGATGATGGCTCACTACAATTTATAGAAGAGTACCTTGATGGTTATGAAGCACTCTATGTCAATAAAGAAGGAGTGAAAAACCTTTTTCTATGCAAAACCTTTGGTAATAAAAAGTTGGGTGAAGGTACACACTTGTGTTTCGCAGGACATGTAGATGTTGTACCTGCYGGAGATAATTGGGATACCAATCCTTTTGTACCTGTRATAAAAGAGGGGAACATCTATGCACGAGGTGCACAAGACATGAAGTCTGGTGTAGCTGCTTTTGTGCAGGCGTGTAAAGAAACAGAAAAATTTAACGGTACGCTTTCTATACTGCTTACTTCAGATGAAGAAGGTGAGGGTAAGTATGGTACGRTAGTTATGCTTGAATACCTTAAAGCCAAARGGATGTTACCTGACTACTGCATCGTTGCTGAACCTACGTGCGAGAACCTCTTTGGTGATGCCATAAAGATAGGTCGACGTGGGTCTATAAACGGGTATTTGACTATACAGGGCAAACAAGGACATGCAGCTTACCCTGAAAAAGCCATCAACCCCGTACATCAAATAGCACCTATTTTAGAGAAAATTGCTGGTATTAATTTGGACAATGGTGATGATGACTTTTCGCCTTCGAAAATGGTAATTACCGATATTCGTGGAGGTATGGAGGTTACGAATGTGACACCTGGTTCATTGAAATTAATGTTTAATGTGCGTAACTCCACTAAAACCACACAAGAAGAGGTTAGACTTCACATTGACACATGTTTTAAAGACTTAGATTATAGTTTAGAACTTACACAAGGTTCGTACCCTTTTGTGACTACTAGAGACTCTAAGGTAGTAAAACATTTGGCACAGAGTATTGAAAATATCACAAAAGTAGGAACAAAACTCTCTACAGCTGGAGGTACCAGTGACGCTAGATTTATGGGCGCATTTGGTATAGATGTGGTGGAATTTGGTGTTATAAATGACACCATTCACGCACCTAATGAACGTACTTCTACTGTTGAGGTTGAACAACTTTGTGCAGTCTTTAAAGACCTTGTTAAACATTTTAATAATTAAGGATTAGCTATGAACAAAATATTAGGGTTACTGTTATTGTTTTCAAGTTTACTTTTTTCACTTGAATGGGAAAAAGACTTAGATACAGCATTTGAAGTAGCGAAGAAGGAACAAAAAGTAGTAATGGTTTTGATTGAAGGTGAACACTGCAGATGGTGTACAAAGATGAAACAACGTACACTTTCAGATGAAGGTGTAGAAAAAAGGCTTGAGAAATTTGTTGTGGTAAAGGTCATGAGAGAAGATGCTAAAGCCATGTCTGTACTACCTCAAATCAATGGTGTGCCTACGATTTTTTTCATGACAGCCCAAAAAGAAGTGCTTGAATCCATTGTTGGATATTTTGATGTGACAGATTTTACTTCATACATCAATGATGTAGAAAAAAACATCAATATAGTTGAAATTAAATAACGTTCGCATGAAATACTTCTCTCTTATTATTTTTGGACTTTTATTTGTAAGTATTTTTTCTTTTGGTAATGCAAAAATACTGACAAACACTGGGCAAGATACCCAAAAAAATAAGAAGGATACACTTAGTACTATTGCTGGACTTCCTTGGCATTCTGATATCAATACAGCCTTTAGACTAGCTCAACAAGAACACAAAAAAGTCATTGTCATGGTGGGAGAAGAGTATTGCAAATGGTGTAAAAAGATGAAAGCACGTACACTTACAGATGTACGAATTCAAGAAAAATTCAAGAGATATATATTGGTATCGATTAAACGTTCAGATAAAACTTCAGTGAAATATATACCAGAGTTTGATGGCAATATACCAAGCTTCTTTTTTATGAAAGCAAACAGAGAACTCATCGAACCTCTAGTTGGATATTTTACAGCAGATGATTTTTTACAATATATTAAAGAAATAGAAGAGTATTAGACACATGTATATTCGTCCTCACTTTAAAGAATATGTTATGGCAAGGCTTATAGCAACAGCTGTATTTGTATTCTTGATGTTTTCTACTTTGTTGTTAGTGCTTGTCTCTGATGCGAAAGCTGCAATAACATCTATTGGCTTACTTGCTTTAGGATATGCAGTTTTTATTTTTTTTATTTATCGTGGTGCAAAACGTATGCAAAAAGAACTTGCAACGATTAGTAAATATCTTAAGAACCTTGATAAGATAGAGAAGATTGAGTATAAAACACATTTTTATATTTTGGAATTTGAAGAAATCAATCAGCATCTTATTVAAGTATTAAAAGATGCAAAAAAACGTGAAGATATTAAACAGCGTTATAATGCAAAGCTCAAATTAAAAAACCGTCAACGTGCAGATATGATATCTGCCATAGCACATGAGTTTAGAAACCCTATTGCTTCTATCATGGGGTATTCACAAACTTTGCAGGATGATCCTGAAATCCCTAAACCTTTACAGGAAAAGTTCCTTGGTAAGATTTATAATAATGGGAATAAAATAGAAACACTTTTAGCACGACTTATATTATGGAACAAATTTGAAAGTAAAGAGGCAAGTTTACACAAAAGTTATTTTGATGTATATCGTCTGGCAAATGAAGTCAAAAATACTTTAGAAGAATCCTATAAAAACAGGATTATACATCTTTCAGGTTTACCTCGCAGCGTAAAAGCAGATAGAACACTGATGGAAGTTGTTCTGAAAAACCTTGTTGAAAACGCTTTGAAGTATTCTAAAGAGACAGTCATTATACAAGTGGATGATGACCGTATTTCTGTCATTGATAAAGGTGTAGGCATCAAAAGTAAAGAAGTTGACAAGGTGACTAAAAAATTCTATCGTTCCGATACAAACTCATGGGACAATTCTATGGGACTTGGGCTTTCTATCGTAAAAACGATTCTTTTGATGCATCAGACAAAGCTTGAGATCGAAAGTGTCGAAGGAAAAGGCTCTACTTTTTCTTTTATGATTTAAATTTATCAATGCTATGAGAATAATTGAAGCATTTCTTTTATTCGGTACCTTCCAACCCATATTTCATGCGAATTTACTCTATTTCTCTTGCAAAAATTGCAAATCACGTTAAGTTAATTCATTTTTTTATACAATAAATACATAATCTATAAACTTATTTGAATAAAAGTAAGAAAAATGAAGGAGGAAAGATGAAACTAGGTTTCTTAGTTGATCTCAACCTATGCATGGGTTGCAAGGGGTGTGAAATCGCCTGTAAGGTAGAAAATGAAGTTCCGTTAAGTACTTGGCGCTTACGTGTAAAATATATTGATATAGGAACTTTCCCAGATACAAGCAGATCTTTTACACCATTACGTTGTAACCATTGTGAATCTGCACCATGTGAGCGTATTTGCCCAGTATCTGCATTACATTATCTGGAAAATGGTATTGTAAATATAGACTCTGAAAGATGTATCGGTTGTGCAGGTTGTATGATGGCATGTCCTTATGGTGCAATCTATATGGATCCAGAGACAAATACAGCAGATAAATGTACTTACTGTGCACACAGGATCGAAAGTGGTATGATGCCAGCATGTGTGGTTGCTTGTCCTGTTGRAGCAAATATCTTTGGAGATCTTGAAGATGATAATTCTAATATTTCTCATTATATTATGGAGCATAGAGGCGCGGTACAGGTTCGTAAACCTGAAAAACATACAAAACCTACACACTTTTATGTCGGTGGAGGTAATCAAACGCTTAACCCACTTGCACATGAAAGAATCGAAGGATTCTCTCTGTTTGGCGACATTACGCATTTAGATCATGTAGGTGATGCGAATCATGGTATGTTAGATAGATTTTTAGCACCATTTGTCGGACATGAAAAACTTGACCATGCAAGCCTTATAGAATCAGCAACATCAGCAGCAGAGTCTCACGAAGAAGAGGGAGGGCACTAAGATGGTAGAAAGTACAATTCACGCAACACAAGCTGTTGTAACACTTGACGTCCCTATTCAGGGAATAGTCTGGGGCAGTATCATTACTGTAAATATGTGGGCAAAAAGTATCGGTACAGGGGTTGTGTTCTTAGCAGCATTTCTTTGGTTCAGACATGACAAAGAAGACATGCCAAACTTAAAATGGGCTATGCCTCTTATAGCATTTTTGGCCATTAATGTATTTTTATTCTTCACACTCATTGACTTACATCAACCCTATAGAATGATACATATCTTTACGCATCCACATTGGACATCGTCTATTACGGTGGGAGCTTGGATGGCATCTCTTTTTTTAGGGCTTCTAACAATCTTATTGGCTATTGGAGTTGGAACAAAATTTCCAGGTCTACCCTATAAAGGTTGTTTACTCACTAAATTTGGTAGAAATAATGCTTCACTGTATGAAAAGATATTTCCATTTTTAGTATTTTTAGCGATTCCTGTTACAACATATACTGCGATTATTATGGCTCAGTCTTCAGCACGTGAGTTATGGCAGGCACCAACAGAAGTGATGCAAATGATGTGGGCAGCTCTTATGGCTGGTTCTGCAGCACTTATTTTCATTTCTGGTGAATGGAGTAAGGAAGCTAGAAAAGATTTAGCACTTATTCTTGCAATTTCTACGTTCTTCTCTTTTGCTATGTATATGTCTGAGTATTTCTTCTCATTTAAATCATCTGAAGCAGAGGCAGTACTAGCATTTGTTCACTCAGGTGGAGCATACAATATAGTATTTTGGATTGGGTTAACTTTAGGGTTTATTATTCCATTCTTTATCGCTGTAGGGAACATGAAGAGTGACAACAAAACGCTGCTTAAATTTGCAGCACTTTCAGCATTGGTAGGGCTATTCTTAGTAAAAGATGTTTGGCTCAAAATACCACAATTGCTACCGTTAAGTTAGAAGGAGATACCAATGACAAAATCAATGAAAAACAATAATAATTTTATCTCAGGCAGAAGAAAATTTCTTAAAGGGTCTGCATATACAGTAGCAGGTGCAACGCTTGCAGCAGGTGTATTTGAAACAGTTGCTTCTGTTCCTGCACAAGCAGAAACGAAATTTACACCAACACCTAAAACACTTTCTTTTTACCCTCCACTTGATGAGTGGGACAGTTTTACAGAATTATCTGGTAATGACTGGAAACGTGGGGGAACATTAAGAAAAGGTATTCAAAGCGAAGATAACCCAGAAGGTATCAAAGCAATAGAATATATGCTTGTACCTACTGCATGTTCCAACTGTGAAGCATCTTGTGGGTTAACTGCTTGGGTTGACCTTTCTACCTATAAAGCTGGCGGTCAATTGGCGGTTCGTAAATACATGGGAAATCCTCTTCATGCAGGAAGCCGTGGTAGAAACTGTGCGAAGGGTTATGCGGCACAGTCACAAATGTATGATCCAGACAGAATTCCTTTTCCTTTGATGAGAGCGCCAGGTTCAAAAAGAGGTGAAGGTAAGTGGGTAAGAACCACATGGGACGCGGCAATGGCGAAAATCGGTAAAAAAATGCATGATACTCTTAAAGTGGGTGATGAGATGTCTAAAAAATCAATCATGTACCACGTTGGTCGTCCAAATGAAAATGGTTTTGGTCACCGAGTACCACACTCTATGGGTCTTGATGGGTATGATTCACATACGAACATCTGTTCTGCTGGTGCTAGACAAGGAACTATTCWGTGGGCAAATGATGACAGAAACTCACCAGATTGGACAAATGCGAAGTTGATTTTTCTTCAGTCTTCTCACGCTGCAGATGCGGGGCATTATTTTCAACAGGCAGCCGGGCGTATTGCTGAAGCACGTAAAAAAGGTGCAAAACTGGTAGTTATGGATCCAAGACTTTCTAACTCGGCCGGTATGGCAGACTTATGGGTGCCATGTTGGCCAGGGACAGAGACCGCACTGTATCTCTACCTTGCGAACAGAATACTCAATGAAAAAGGTATTAACGGTGAAGACCTTGTAAACCATAATTTTGTGAAAAATTGGGTGAACTGGGATCGTTTGATGAAAGACAGAGAGTATTTGCAACTTTTGGTTGATAAAAAATACATTAAATCTGTACCTGCAGGGAATAGTTATGAAGAATTTATTACGATGATTTCTGAAATGTATTCTCCTTATACACTTGATTTTGTGGCTGAAGAGTGTCGTATAGAAAAACGTATCGTTGAGAAACTTTATGATATGTTTATCGATGCAGGGGCAAGAGTTGCAACATACATTTGGAGAGCAGGACCGATTGGACATAAAGGGGGATGGATGATTGCAAGATCGGCATTTTTACCATTTGTCCTTCGTGGTGCAATGGCGGGTGACAAAGGTGGGGTAGGGATGCATCACTGGCATGTTATCTCTGTAAATGGTAAAGGTGATGCAGCAGCACAAGCAGGTGTAAGACCTCCAAAAGTGGATGTTTGGAATGAGATTGCATGGCCACCTGAGTATCCACTTTCTTCATATGAAATGTCGCATATTATGCCACACTTACTTCTTGATGATGAGTGGAGAGATAAATGGAATGCTAAAGGACTCAATGTTCCTTCAAAATTGGCAGTTTGGATTCCCCGTATGTATAACCCAGTTTGGATTAATCCAGATGGATTTAGATGGATTGAAGCACTTAAACGTGAAGATAAAATCGAAATGTCATTTAATCTTTCTCCAACATGGTCTGAGACTAACTGGTATTGTGATTTTATCTTGCCAGTGGGGCTTGCAGGTGAAAGACATGATCAGCATTCTGAAGCAACAGAGCCAAAAAGATGGTTGTCGTTCCGTAACCCGGCACTTCGAGTAGCATTGGAAAAAATGGGTTGGAAACCAAAAGACCCAACAAGAGCGACACTTGAAGCACATATTAAGGCTGGTCTTGGTGAAGTATGGGAAGAAGTGGAATTTTGGGCAAATATCATGGTGCATTATGTGGATCCGGATGGAAGTTTAGGTGTTAGAAAATATTGGGCTTCAAAAGAAGATCCAACAAGAGCTGTGACAATTCCAGAGTGGTATCAAGCGGCATTTGACAAGCTCCCTAACTTAAAACGTGCAGCAAAAGCAGCATACCCGGAGTCTAAGTATCCTAACTATGAAATGATGAGAGACAGGGGTACGTGGTTAGAAGAAGATAATATTTTTAAGCCACAGGAGAGACCACTTAAAAAAGTGGGTACAAAGTACATTTCTCATGGTCACGAGTATGATGAAACAGAAGTGTATAAAGATGAGTTTGGTGTCATTATGGCTAGAGATAGCCATGGTAAAGAAAAAGCCATTGGTGTTGAAGTARAYGGAGARCTTGTACAAGGTTTCCATACTCTCACTAAAAAACTAGACTTTTATTGTGAATGGTTTAAAGATTGGAAATGGCCAGAGTACGCTATACCTATTTACCCGACAAACAAAGAAGATAGAGTAAAAATGACACATATAGTCTCGCAAGTTCACCATGACTTTATGCAAAAAGACAATGAATTTGCACTCAACACCATATTTAGATTGCCATATAATATTCATACACGTTCGGTGAACTCTAAACACCTTATGGAGATTTCTCAAAATCATAACCCTGTGTGGATTTATACTGAAGATGCTAAAAAATTGGGCATCAAAAGAGGAGATGCCGTGAAGGTGACTATACAAGATACTGTTTCTGGTCTTGAATCGGGTTACTTTATCGCGATGGCAGTACCAACTGAGGGTACAATGCCAGGGGTACTTGCATGTGCTCACCATGCAGGTAGATGGAAACTCAAAAATGCTGTTGAAATACCAGGGTTTGAGCATAAACTGGGTGTTATGGGGCTTGGTGCCCCACTGTATGACCTTACTATGGATGGTAAAATTGGTACACTTAAACCTACACAAGGTATTGTAGAAGGTATGAATGAAAACAGAGACTCTTGGCAGTTTAAAGAGTACAATAAAGATCTTGACAACATTTGGTGGGATGGACTTTCTGGTTCATGGCAAAATGCAGTTGCACCCTCTCATCCAGATCCAATCGCAGGGAACCATGCTTGGCACCAAAAGGTTGTCTTGGAACCTGCAGGAAATGATGATAAAATCGGTGACATTTATGTAAACTATGAGAATAACATGAAAGTGTATCAGGCATGGAGAGATAAATTAACTCGACCACTAGACAGCACAGATACATTGAGACGACCTCAACATATTAAGCGTCCGGCTGTTCCTTTATCAGATAAGGCATATGCCGTAAATATTAAAGAGTAAGTTTTCCTAAGGGCAGACAGTTTATCTGCCCTGATAATTCTTAGACCTTTTCAGATAAATCATATTTTATATTTTATTTMYCTTKWAAGTGCTATAGTCCCTACAATAAAATATTGGAAATAATATGAATGAAATGAAAGAAGAAATAGAAAATCGGATTGCAATATATGCCTTGATTTCAAGACTTATGCTTGTAGAAGTAGATGAACGTTTTTTAGAACAAATTGAAGGTGATGAAGATTTGCTTTCATTTTTTCCTAACTATAGAGCATGGGAAAAACATGCAGAATTTTCAAAGAAAGAACTCATAGAACAATATTATAATGTAGACTTTACAAACCTTTTTTTGATGCACCTTGTACCCTATGAAAGTTTTTATACACGTGATGACCAAATGATAGAGAGTGGGGGAGATAACCCTGTACTTGAACTTTACAATGAACTTGACTTTCGTGTAGAGTTGGACAAAGCCAGAGTAGTGAGTGCTGATCATATTGGTGTAGAGTTAGAGTTTATGTATATGCTGTGTACAGCACTTAAAAAAGCACTTGAAGCTGATGATCAAGAGGGTGCATGTGAGCTTTTACAGGTACAACGTGCATTTTTAAAAGAACATCTTTTGGAGTGGGCTCCGATGTTCCTCATCAATGCAAAACGTGAATCTCGTACGCCACTGTATCATGATGGAAGCGAGCTTGCTTTAGAGTTTTTACTTTCTGACTTTGAGTATGTAACAGAAAAACTAAATGAGAACTGCCAAAGTGCGGTAGTTGAAAACTAATGTTACTACATTTAGATATTGCTTCTTGTGTCAGGGCGACAAGTAAGTTCTCAAATTGCAGCAAATGTATAGATGCTTGTCCTGATTCTGTGCAATTGGTCGATAATTTACCAAGTTTTGCGAATAACACAGGTGTAGAGGCAGCTGCCTGCATAGGTGTTTGTCCTACAGAGGCATTTTCACTGTCAGACTTTTCAACTACGGAATTCTTTTTTTCTTTTTTAGAATCTAAAGTGAGGCTTATAAGCCCAAAGTTTAACGTACCTTGTATTTCTGTATTGAGTGTTGAGCATCTTATTTCTTTAGCACTTGCAAGTGATGAAGAGATTAGTTTAGATTTGAGTTCTTATGATGAGACTAGTATTTTATATGAACAGATAGAATCACGCATAGAAGAGGCGAATTTTGTGCTTTCTTCATTTTCTAAAAAGCAACTTGTAACAAATATTGATGAAACTGTAGTTACAGATAAAAATGATACAAAGAGTGAAGAAATCTCTTCGAGACGTTCATTTTTAGGGAATGTTTCGCTGAAAGGTGTTGTAAAACATAAGATGAGTTTTGATGAAGCTGTTGTAGCAGATGAGCTAAAAACCTTTGCCCTTGATGCTGGTATTATTGCAAAAATTAGAGAAAAAAACCTACCTGATAAACGTAAGATACTTTTTACGACACTCAAACATGTAGGAATCCCTGAGAAATTTGAAGTTTTAACAGAAGAAGATGTCAGTTTTACTTCACAGAAGTTTGTAGATGATAGTTGTACCAATTGTCAAATTTGCTATCGTATTTGTCCAACTGGAGCGCTAAGCAGTGACGGAAAGTTTTCACTTATTCACTTTGATGCAATGCTTTGTGTCAAATGTCGTCTTTGTCATGATGTTTGTGAACCTAACTCCATACAACTGCAAGCAGGATTTGAGATAAAAGAATTTTTTGAACCAACACAAAGAACCTTAGCAAAGTTTGATATTAAACGTTGTGATGAGTGTGGTAATAATTTTACCTATAAAGGTGGAGAGCAGACTTGCCCACGCTGCACGATAGAAGAGGAAGAAGCAATGTTTTTGCATAACAATGCAAAGCATATGCAAGCAATTTTAGATGAAAAGAGTAAGGATAGCTAGATGAAACCACATGAGATAAAACCTGATACTCAGTTATGTACCATTCTTGGGTACAATGCGCAAACAGGATACATGCGACGTTATTTCAATAAAATAATGAAACATAACGATACAAATGCAACTGCCATTGCACTTAATATTGGAGATGAGCATTTTGACATTACTATGAGTAATGTTGGACAATCAAAAGTAAAGAAAATGATGATTGAGCGTGAATTTTCTACGAAAGCCATAAGCTATTGTGAAAGTCTTGATAGCTGTGCCAAAACAGAAGGTCGTGTGGACTATGTAGAAGTAAGAGAAGGTAAGGTTTATGGGTATTGTTTAGCAGATGAGGCACAGGCATTATTTGACAAACCAGAGTTTTTAGATGATCATATTTTGTTTGTAGCCAAGATGATGATTCTTGCTTCGCGTTGGTATGGAACGAAGATAGATATAGATGATATTCCACTACTTATAGGAGATAGAGATGCGTAATATGGATGACTTAAGAAAAGAATTTGAGAACTTTGATGACAAAAATTTTGCTCAATTTGGTGGAGATGGTCAATGTGCTACAGATGAGCAAGTAGACTTGAAAGACTATCCTTCATATACAGAAGCACTCTATGCAAAGCTTATAGCACCGTATGTAAGTGGGATTTACATTTCACGTTGGGACATTAAAGATATTGCACTCGCAGCGGGCGATTCTATGGCGATTCATCCGCGTAAACGTATGTTTGAGCTGCTTATGAAATATGCTACATCAAAAGAAAATATGCAAGCTGTACTAGATGCACTCGAAGCACACATGGAAGACAAAATTACCATTTACAATGAATTTATTACAAATTATCCAAGTTCATCAGAAGTGTTTCAGCCCAAAATAGACAAGGCAAGACAAACCATGAAACTCTTCCCTCATATTATTCAAGAGTATTTTGAATAATATGAGAAATTTTAGCTTGATTACAATTGTGCTAAAATAGCCTCAACACTTTTCTTTGCGTCTCCAAACAATAAGCGTGTATTCTCCTTATAGAAGAGTGGATTGTCCACCCCAGAATATCCTGTAGCCATAGATCGTTTCATTACGATGACATGTTTTGCATTCCATACTTCCAATACAGGCATACCTGCAATTGGGCTTGTTGGGTCATCTAAGGCACCTGGGTTGACAATATCATTTGCCCCGATGACTAGAACTACATCTGTAGTAGAAAAATCTTCATTTATTTCATCCATTTCAAGCACGATGTCATAAGGGACTTTTGCTTCAGCCAGGAGTACATTCATATGGCCTGGTAGGCGCCCAGCTACTGGGTGAATAGCAAAACGGACAGTGACACCACGACTTTGTAGCTTTTTTACAATATCTGATACGATATGTTGTGCTCTTGCTACTGCCATACCATACCCAGGAACAATAATCACATTTTTAGCATCGTGAAAGAGCTGTGCTGTTTCTTCAACTGTGGTAGATATGGCTTCACCTTGTTCTATATCAGCTTTGCTTCCACTTGGACTTGCGACAGTTCCAAAACCACCTGCAATGACTGAGATAAAACTACGGTTCATAGCGCGACACATAATATAAGAAAGAATCGCACCAGAACTACCCACCAAGGCACCGGTAATAATAAGTAGGTCATTTGAAAGCATAAATCCAGTCGCAGCTGCAGCCCAACCGGAGTAAGAGTTRAGCATGGAGACAACCACAGGCATGTCTGCGCCYCCRATRGATATGACCATATGTACCCCAAAGACTAAGGCTATGATGGTCATAATAATCAATGGGCTCAATCCTGATGAAATGTCTTGTGCATTTATGAAAACAATAAGTAGCCAAACAGTAACAAGGAGCATAGTTAAATTTAACCARTGACGTGCTGGCAATAAAATAGCTTTGCCAGACAAGAGACCTTGTAATTTTGAAAAAGCAAGTAAGGATCCGGTAAATGTAACAGCTCCGATAAAGACACCAAGATAGATTTCTACTTCATGAATGGTTTTTTCGATACCCAAAAGGTGTGAAGTAGGATCAAGGTAAGATGCAAATCCTATGAGAACTGCGGCCAAACCAACAAAACTGTGTAACATGGCTACAAGTTGTGGCATACCGGTCATTTCTATTTTTTGGGCGACATACATACCGATGAGTACTCCTACAATCATGGTAGAAAAAATAACACCATAAGAGGTGACCTGACTACCAAGGATTGTGGCAGATATRGCGATRAACATCCCAAGCATRGCAAAAATRTTACCACGTCTGGCACTCTCTTGACGACTGAGTCCTCCAAGACCTAAAATAAATAAAATACTTGCGATKATATATGCWGCWGTWATGATRCCYTCAGTCATKATTCTTCCCTCCTRTTAGGTTGTTGAAACATYTTTAACATACGTTGTGTCACAAAGAARCCACCACTTATGTTGATWGTRGCTACAAAAATAGCTATGGCAGAGAGYACWGTRACTGTTGTTGARAGCTCGTTAGATACTTGGAGYAGTGCRCCCAAAACGATGATACCACTAATGGCATTGGTCACCGACATGAGTGGGGTATGTAGAGCAGGGGTAACGTTCCATACTACATGATACCCTACAAAACATCCCAGTACAAACACGGTAAAGTGTGCCATGAAATTAGAAGGAGCCACACTACCTAGTGCTGCCAATAAAATAGCGGCAATCAGCATAAATAGTACCGTTAACCAAGATGTTGGTTTCTTTTTTCTTCTTTCAGCAACGGGTGGGGCTTTCACAGCAAGTGTAGGAGGTTTCGAGATGGCTTGTACTTTTGGYGCAGGGGGAGGCCATGTAATTTCCCCTTCTTTTATAACAGTTGCTCCACGTATGACATCATCATCCATATCTATATGTATTTGACCATTTTTTTCTTTACACATGTCATGCAGCAGATGGCGTAAGTTTGTACCATAGAGTTGACTTGATTGTGTAGGTAGTCTACTTGGTAAATCGGTATACCCTATCAGTGTAACACCATGTTTCACGATGACCTCACCAGGTTTGGTTAAAGTACAGTTTCCTCCTTGTTCAGCAGCCAAATCAACAATCACACTTCCGTTACGCATAGACTCTACCATGCCTGCGGTGATGAGCTCTGGTGCTTTTTTACCGGGGATGAGTGCAGTCGTGATGATAATATCAACTTCCATAGCCTGACGTGCAAAAAGTTCCATTTCTGCTTTGATAAATTCTGGACTCATAACTTTGGCATAGCCACCGGTGCCTGAACTCTCTTCCTCACTTTCAATCCAAAGAAATTCTGCTCCCAAGCTTTCTATCTGTTCTCTTACTTCAGGGCGAGTATCAAAGGCACGTACAATAGCRCCAAGACCAGAAGCAGTAGCAATGGCTGCGAGCCCTGCTACGCCTGCACCTATAACCATCACTTTTGCAGGAGGCACTTTCCCTGCAGCAGTCATCTGTCCTGTAAAAAATCTTCCGAAATGATTTGCAGATTCTATAACAGCACGATACCCCGCAATGTTTGCCATAGAACTTAAAGCATCATACTTTTGTGCACGAGAGATTCTAGGGATACACTCCATAGCAAGTACGGTGACTTTCCTTTCAACGAGCATTTGCATTAAGTCTTCATTGACAGAAGGCCAAATAAAAGAGATGAGACATGCACCTTCTTTTAAAAGTTCAACTTCATGTACTGCAAGAAATGGATGTGCTTCAGGAGCACGTACTTTAATAATAATATCTGATTGTTCCCAGAGTGTTTTAGTATCGTTGATTATCTCAACACCCATTTCACGATAGAGATCATCAGAAAAATGTGCATTTTCTCCAGCACCTGCTTCAAGTGCAATAGAAAAGCCAAGTTTTTGAAGCCATGTTACCGTTTCTGGTGTTGCTGATACACGCTTCTCTTCATGGTGTATCTCTTTTGGAATCCCTATTTTTAAAGACATATTCTCTCCTTGTTTGCTACTTTGTATCTTAATTTATTGTATCGAAGTTAGACTAAGTAATATGCTTGTTTATCTTAAAACAAATCTATAAAAATTATAAAATGTAATACCTCTGTTAATGATAGAAAAAAAATCTTATTATTTTATACATTTGATAGTCATATCCTCAACATATTTTCTGTATAATGCTGCTTATATTTTAAAACAAGGTACAACATGTCTGAAATTACCAAAGAAAAAGCACTTGAATATCATAAAAATGGAAAAACTGGTATTGATGTAACGAAGCCCTGTACTTCGCAATATGAACTCTCATTGGCATATACGCCAGGGGTAGCCATTCCCTGTCTTGAAATAGCAAAAGATGAGAATCTTGCTTTTGAGTATACCAATAAAGCAAATCTTGTTGCTGTAATTTCAGATGGAACAGCAGTTCTTGGTTTGGGGGATATTGGACCATTGGCATCTAAACCTGTAATGGAAGGGAAAGCAGTACTTTTTAAGAAGTTTGCAAAAGTGGATGCTTTTGATATTGAATTGGATGTGCATTCTGTTGAAGAGATTGTTGCAACATGTAAAGCTATCGCACCTACATTTGGAGGGATAAACTTAGAAGATATCTCAGCGCCAAGATGTTTTGAGATAGAACGTATATTGAAAGAAGAGCTTGATATTCCTGTGTTCCACGACGATCAGCATGGTACAGCCATCATAACGACAGCAGGGTTGATGAATGTATTGGAGCTTACCGGTAAAAAAGTAAATGAGATTAAAATCGTTATCAATGGTGCAGGTGCAGCAGGAATCTCTTGTGCAAAAATGTATAAGGCTTTAGGTGTAAGACATATTATTATGTGTGATTCAAAAGGGGTTATAAACACCAATAGAACAGACCTGAATAAATATAAGATGGAGTTTGCCGTTGAAACTTCTGCAAATAGACTTTATGAAGCGATAGAAGGTGCAGATATGTTTTTAGGTCTTTCTGTTGCAGGAGCACTTACTAAAGAGATGGTTGCAAAAATGGCACCTGAACCGGTTATTTTTGCCTTGTCAAACCCTGTACCGGAGATACTGCCAGAAGAAGTAATGGAAGTAAGAGATGATGCCATTATAGCAACAGGACGTTCTGACTATCCAAACCAAACAAATAATGTTTTAGGATTCCCTTTTATTTTTAGAGGAGCACTGGATGTCCGTGCGAAAAAAATCACAGAAAAGATGAAAATGGCAGCTGCATATGCACTTGCAGCGTTGGCAAAAGAACCTGTGCCGTATTATGTAAAAGCAGCATACCATAATGATAATATTGAGTATGGGAAACATCATATTATTCCATTGCCATTTAATAAAGAAGCACTTATCTGGGTAGCTTCAGCAGTTGCAAAGGCAGCATATGAAGAAGGTGTGGCACGTGTCGACTCCTATGATGATGAAGCATATAAAGAACATTTAAGATGTCTCATCTATAATACACCAGAGGACCAGATAGATGAAATGTAGAGATATCTAATGAGATAAATAAGATAGGATTCTAAATGAATAAAAAGCACATAGATATATGAATTTGAAGTCTTACTTGAACCTGTATGAATTGCTTCAAAATGATATCTCAACAAAAGAAGAGAGACGGGCATTTGGTTTATCACATATTATAGACAATAAGCCTATAGATCAATTAATGTCGTGGATGCAAACACATGTTAAAAAGTTGCAATCTCCTTTACTTAGTGAAACATTTCCTTCTTATCTTTATGGCGTAACAATGACACTTGTTATTGCCACATTTGTTTTGGGCATAGTATCAGGCTTGGCACTGCTTAGTTATAATGGGCATGAACCGGTGAATGTTGTCTATTTTATGGCAATAGTTATTTTTTTACCGCTTTTTACTATGATATTAACCCTAATGTCTATGCTCAAGGCACATCGTTCCAAAAGTGTTTTAGTCCATCTTTCTCCAGCATATTGGATAGAAAGCAT
Organism: Sulfurovum sp.; assembly: GCA_002733355.1. GTDB lineage: Bacteria > Campylobacterota > Campylobacteria > Campylobacterales > Sulfurovaceae > Sulfurovum. The sequence continues at coordinate 22,424 of NVVN01000001.1, read as the reverse complement.
GATGAAATTACTGCCCAATACAATACAAGAAAATATAGTAACGTTGAAAATAAATCCTTTGCTCTCCAATTGGATAATCATCAAGCGCTCACAGTTTATAGCTTTGTTTTTTTCTCTGGGCTTACTGCTTGCACTTTTGGCAGTAGTTGCTACCAAAGATATTGCTTTTGCATGGAGTACAACGTTGCAAGTCACTCCAGAAGTATTTTATAAGTATTTAAATGTATTGGCTGTTCCTTGGAGAGAATTTGTCCCAACTGCTGTTCCTTCTTTAGAGTTGATAGAACAGAGTCAATATTTTAGACTTGGGGACAAACTGAGTGAAGAGATGATAGACAATGCTTCAAAACTTGGTGAGTGGTGGAAATTTTTGCTTTTTTCTACACTGTTTTATGCACTCTTTTTACGTTTTATCATGTATCTTATTTCTGCCTTGGGATACCGTTATGCATTGAAAAAATCATTTATGAGTCTGGAGGGCGTAAATAGTTTGTTGCATGATATGAATGAACCTATTATCTCAACACATGCCTCAAGAGAAGAAAGTATATCTTATATCCCTAATAAAGATATACAAGGCATTAGAAAACTAGACACCTCTTATGATGTCGTACAAGGATGGGCGATGCCACTTACACAACTTTCTGTACTTAATGATTCTATGCAAGTGATTAGTCCAAATATTTTTGAAGTAGGAGGAGGAAATACTTTAGAAGAAGATAGTGAGATAGTACACAAAAGTGATGGAGAAGTTTTACTTTATGTAAAAGCATGGGAGCCTCCGACGATGGATTTTTTGGATTATTTGGATGAGCTTATGCAGAGTGTAGATAAAGTCATCATTTATCCGGTTGGTACACAAGATGAATCATATCAGGCAAAAGAAAGACTTGTGGATATTTGGGTAAGAAAACTCTCATTAGTCGACAGTAAAAAGCTATGGGTGAAATTATGATGAAAACACATCCACGTTTTGCAGTTGTCGGCCATCCTAATAAAGGTAAAAGTTCCATAGTCTCTGCTTTGGCACTGGATGATACAGTACAAATATCTGATATACCAGGTACGACCAGTAAAAAAAGATCATTCCCTCTAAAGGTAGATGGAAAAATACTTTATGAACTCATCGATACACCAGGCTTTCAGAGAGCAAGACGTGTTTTAGCATGGTTAGAGAAACATGATGTACCTGCAGATAAAAAATTTGAAGTTGTGCAAATGTTTGTCTCAGAACACAGGGATGATCCGCGCTTTAATGATGAAATCGAATTGCTAGAACCCATTATGGATGGTGCAGGCATTATTTATATTGTAGATGGTTCCAAGCCATATGGGGAAGAGTATGAAGCAGAGATGGAAGTGTTACGTTGGACGGGGCAACCTTCTATGGCACTTATCAACCATATAGAAGAGGCAGATTATTCACTTGAGTGGAAGAGGGCACTAGGACAATATTTTAAAATGGTTCGTACTTTTAATCCTATGACAATAAATCTGGCGCAGCATGTAAGTATCTTGGAAAGTATGGCACAGTTAAAAGAAGAGTGGATAGCACCTGTGAAGGCATCTATCAAACTTTTTGAGCAGTATCAGGAACAAAAGCTCGAAGAAAGTAGTCAGGCCATCACAAAATTGCTTTACGATGCACTTTCTCATGTGGAAGAACTCTCAATGCAGAGTGATGAAGCCAGTGAAGAAGAAAAAGAGAGGATTGAAGAAAACTATAAAGAATATCTTCGAAATCTTGAGATAGATACCCAAAAGAAGATTGAAAACATATGGAACCATGGTCACTTACAAAAAAAACAAACACTTTTAACTTTTGAAGATTTGGATCTTTTTTCTGAAGAATCTGCATCTGTTTTTGGTTTAACACGTATAGAGCTTCTTATAACCGGGGCGACAAGCGGTGCAGTAACAGGGGCAGGGATAGATCTGTTATTTGCCGGCCATACACTTTTATTGGGTGGTACGATAGGAGCTTTAGTAGGAGGTATAGGAGCTTATTTTGGATTTAATGAGCTTTCAGAGATTAAAGTAATGGGGCAAGTGCTAGGAAAACGTTATTTGCAGATGGGTCCTATGAAAAATAGAAACTTCTCTTATATTGTATTGGGACGGGCTATTTTTCATACAAGCAGTGTTGCAAACCGTTCTCATGCAATACGTAGTGTAGCAGCACTAACGATGGATAACAGGTTTAAAGAGACGTGGCTAGATGATGATTTAAAAACATCGTTAGAAAAATATCATAAAAAATTTCGTTCCAATAATGAAATAGCTAGTGAGACTTTGAAAGACTATGAAATACTCATAAAGTCTATAGTGTCAAAATCGATAGGAAATTAAAACAATTCCCCAATTCCCATTAATACAAGACTCGTTAAAAGTCCAGCTGCTACTCCTGCGAGTATGTCATCTAGCATCACACCAAGCCCACCTTTAAGTTCTCTGTCAATCCACCCGATAGTTGAGGGTTTCCATATGTCAAAGAGACGAAATGTTGCAAAACTGAAGATGATTGCTAAGATTTCTGCGTAAGGGTAAGTCATCGTAATAGCAGTAGTATATGCTATCATAAGGCTAAGCCACATACCCGCTGCTTCATCTATGACTATGTGCTGCTGATCATGGGTTCCTGTTACTTTTTCGTATTTATTGACCTCAAAGATACCTATGATAGTGATAGCAAGAGTGAGTATAAACAGTGTTTCCATACCCAAATAATAAAGTATAGCTATTCCTACAGGAAGAGATGCCAGAGTGCCAACAGTTCCTGGAGCTTTAGGACTAAGTCCTGCACCTCCAAAGGTTAAAAAAAGTTTTTGTAATGTCATGGTTTTGCCTAAGTAAGAGATGAGGTTTGATAAAGTTCAATAAGCTTGTGATAAAACTGTTCATCACTTGGCTTTTCTAAAAGTCCAGATCCTGGCATTAGGGAATAATGCAATTGTTGTAGATTTTCAAAGCGTTCAGGAAAGAGGGCAGCTGAGATACTGGCTGAAACTTCTTTTCTTACTAAAATAGGTGGTGGGAGTAAACCAGATCTGATGAGTTGCATGATGGAGTCTGAATGGTAATGTACATGATGGTGTTGCCCGTGAGGACAAGTATTTGTGCTCACAAGTGTTTTACATGTATCACAATATACATATTCATCTACGGCTTTTATATCTATATCAATATTTTTACAGTGATCGAAAATCGTTGAGAGTCTATTTTCGTCATAGAGAAGACCAAGACCACCGTGATTTTTTCCGACAACCAATTGATGACAACCATAATTTTTTGCTAAATTTGCATCTGAAAAAATTTCATTCACACCTGTAAAGATGTAGGTATTCTCAAAAGGAATGATAAGTACCTTATTTTTTGGGATAAAATTATCGATGAACGCATGGAGTGCATTATATCTTATGTCATATCGTAGTGTACCCATGGAAAACGGTTTACGTAAGAAGATAATCAGTAAATCAGACTCTGCAATGGTTTGCCTTATCATTCTCTCATGCGCACGGTTGAGTGGGTTTGCAGTAATCATCATAGAAGACACAAAYTTTGCGTTGGTGGTTTTAATCATCTCTTTAACACGTTTTATATTGTCTTCGATAATAGGATAATCTACATGATATTTTCCACAGACAGCTATTTCACCCAGTCTAGATAATGTATTTTTAACACCTGGATGTGAGGGGTCAGACGTACCATAAATATTATGAAGACGTTTAGTAAAATCTATAGGAAAAGTTTCATCAACAATGATTTCGCCTACTTTAGTACCTTCACAAATAAGGTCTACAGTTTCATCATGTTGAAGATCTTCCAGTACTTTATGGTTTTTTTTACCTTTTGGCGCGAGAACCAAAGCAAAAGGGAAGGGTACACCCCTATATACTTTTGTTTCATTCACTTCTTTGGCTTCTAACTTATTCATCAGCCTGTCAATAGGTGCCATAAGTCCAGCCTGAACTAATGCCAATGTAGAAAGTGCCTCAGTATCGATATAAAGTGATTTATGTTTTTGCATTGTTAATCCTTTGCTAAAAAGTATAGTTTATTTCTTTTTAAATAAACCATACTTTTTTCTTTTTTCCCATAAACTTTTTCTTGAGATGCCCAGTTTTTTAGAGAGTTCAGTATCTGGAAATTTGTATTGAAAACTGTTTACAATAAATTTGACATAGTCATCTATGGTTAAAATTTCATTTTGGTCATAGAGTTTCGAATCTGTATTGAATGTTATTGTTTCAAATTCTGATTCTAGTCCAGAAGTACTACAGAGTATAAAGTCATATTCTTTTAAGAGATTTAGCAAATATTCTTTATCTGCTTTTTTAAGCGTATGAATTTCAGTAATGTAGAGTAAACACTCACTTGAACTGGAGAGAATCTTTTCTTTCCATGTTTTTTCTGATAGAGGTATAAAGGCTAGTAGCTTATTTTTTTCTTTTGAATATTCGAAAACGATTTTGTCAACYAATCTCTGATAGTTTGTTTCTATTACAACGGGTGTAAGTATTTTATCTGTACGGTCATCTGTTTTAATCTCTTTGAGGAGGTTTTCCATGTACTCTTGGTAGAGTTCCGTACGTTTTTGAAGTTCTTGGAATTCTTGGTAATGTCCTATCTTCCGTATCAGTTCTTCAATCATAAATGGTTTGACGATATAGTCTTTTGCCCCCTGTTTTAATGGTCTACTCACTGTATCATTATTTATATAATTAACCATTAGGATGATAATTTTGTCCTTACACTGTTTTATCAGTGCTTCAGTATTTTGTCCCGGCATATTTGTAGAGAGTAGATAGACATCCCCCTTTGATTTCATAGCTTCCTTAATGGAGCTGTATATTTCAGTTATAAAGCCATTCTCATTTAGTTTTGAAGCAATGCTTTGTGCCAAATAAAGTTCATTTTCTACAATAATAATTTTCATAATTTTTTCCAGTTCATGTAATGTAAATTTGCAATGGCATGGACAGTCACGCCTTCTTTTCGTCCAACAAAACCAAGTTTTTCTGCCGTGGTTGCCTTAATGTTAACAAGGTTTTTTCGTATACCCAGTAATTCACAGAGCGTATTACGCATCTGAGCTTTATAAGGAGATAATTTTGGGCTTTCTGCCATGATAGTAAGATCAATATTAYCGATGGTATAGCCAAACGATTTAATACGTGTTACCGTGTCAAGCAAGAGTACTTTTGAGTCAGCTCCCGCATAAGCATCTTCTGTGTCAGGGTAAAGTTCGCCTATGTCCCCCAAACCTGCTGCACCTAAAAGTGCATCTATCAGTGCATGTATGGCTACATCACCATCACTATGTGCCTTAAATCCATAGTCTACATCTATGGGTACACCACAAAGAAACATCTCTTTATTATCTTCAAAAGGATGTATGTCTATACCAAAACCAGTAAGTGTTTTACTTGATGGACCTTGTAGGCATGTTACTTTTTGTAAGTCTTCAAGGGTGGTGAGYTTATGKGCTTTRCTAGAACCCTYTACAAAATGTATTTTTTCACCTAAAGAAGCGATGGCTGAAGAGTCATCTGTAAAAAGTGTTTCAGTTTGTAATGCTTGTTTAAGTAGTTTTGTACGAGAGAGTTGAGGCGTTTGAATGATTCTGACTTTCTCTCTGTCTATGGGAAGATTGTTTAGGTAGAGCGTGTCTGTTACTGGCAGTACAGGTACGATACATGAAGCCTTATCTTTTGCATCCAAAATACGCTTTATCATATCTGTAGGAACGCAGCATCTAGCTATGTCTGATACGAGTACATATTTAGAGTTAACATGTGTCAGTGCATTTGTAAGAGAAGCCTGTCTACTGTCACCTCCTTGCACATAGGTGTAAGAGGCAAAGTTTTTCATAGCAGATATTTCTTCGAGTGTTGAGACGATGATAATGTCATCAAATTGGGCACTGTTTTCAAAGTGTTCTGCGACATACAACCATAAAGGAGTATCAGCGGTATAAATCCATTGCTTTTTAACATCTGAAACAAAGCGAGATGAACTTCCAGCACCTAAAAGAATTAAGGTATGTTCAGACAAAAATATTCCTCATAGTTATATCTATATGTATCAAATAGTAACGAATTATACATAGAGATAGCTTTATATATTCTTTAAATCAGATAAAATTTATCCTAGATTAGTTTAAAAANCAAGTATATTTCAATCTAATTTAAGATTTAGGTGGTATAACTTCCTATAACTAAATGAAAAATAGGAATTATAATATGACAGAAGAAAATGTATTAGAAGCATTAAAAAATGTAATTTATCCAGGATTTACGAAAGATATCGTAACTTTTGGGTTTGTCAAAGATATCGTTGTTGAAGATACAACTGTAGGGCTTATGTTAGATATTACATCATCTGCAGAGGAACTACAAGTAGAACTTAAAGCAAATGCAACAGCAGAACTAAAAAAAGCTGGTTTTGAAGAAATTCATGTCAACATTACTGCACCTCAAGTACCAAGACAAATGTCAAACTCTGTAAGTGGGAAAAATATTGCTCCACATATCAAGAACTTTGTTATGGTGAGTTCAGGTAAAGGTGGGGTTGGTAAATCAACAACTGCTGTAAACTTGGCTATTTCATTGGCGATGCAAGGTAAAAAAGTAGGCTTGCTTGATGCAGATATCTATGGACCAAATATTCCTCGAATGATGGGTGTAGATGGTCAAAAACCAGAAATAGAAGGTAAAAAACTTCAACCACTTAAAGCATATGGTGTTGAAATTATGTCTATGGGTTCTATTATGGAAGCGGGTGTTGCGCTTATCTGGAGAGGTTCTATGATTATGAAGGCCATTGAGCAGTTCTTAAGAGATATTTTATGGTCAGAACTAGATGTACTTGTGATAGACATGCCTCCAGGAACTGGTGATGCACAGCTTTCATTAGCTCAATTAGTACCTATCACAGCAGGTATCACAGTTACTACTCCTCAAGAAGTATCTTTGGATGACTCAAGACGTTCACTGAATATGTTTAAGAAATTAGACATTCCAACGGCTGGTATCATAGAAAACATGTCAGGATTCATTTGTCCTTCATGTGACGAAGAATCAGACATCTTTGGTATGGGAACAAGTGCAGCTGTAGCCAAAGARTTTGAGACTGAACTTTTAACACGTATACCTATAGAACCAGCTATCAGAATAGGTGGAGATACTGGTATGCCAATCGCTTACCATAARCCAGACTCTGAAACAGGTAAACGCTACCAAGAAGCGGCTGTTAAACTATGGGAATTTATAGAAAAAGTAAATGCAGAAGGCTTAGCAGACAATGCTGGCGTTCAACCTACAACACTTCCGGGTGTATCTGCTTGTAGTACAGGTGGTGCAGCAGCGGCTGAACCAGCAAAAGAAGTACCGACAACAGAAGCACCTGCTAAAGCAGCAGAGGGTGAAAGTTGTGGCACAGGCTGCGGCTGCCACTAATTTTCGTATTATATTTGATGCAATCTTCGTTTTGAAGATTGGCATCTCTCTTAGTCACGTACTAAATGTACGCTCTTTCGTTCGACACAACCTTCAAAACAAACCTAGCAACAACTAACGCGAAACTTTACTTACTTTAAAATAATACTCTTTTCTGCTACAATAATTTTAAAATTATATGGATGTGTTGTGGTTTGGAAAGATATTGATAGTAAAGACAATGAATTAGATACGCTAAAACAACTTTTTAAAAATACTAGTAGTGAAAAACAAAGAAGTTTGATAAAACAAGACTTAGTGTCTTTGGAAAATGGTTATGAGTCGGAAAAAGAGAATGCTTATTATTTAAATTTTCATTTTGAAGATAAAAAAAGAACTATATTATTACATGACATTCGACTTGAACATAATGGAAGAACAGCACAATTTGATCATATACTGATAGCACCTATTGGTATTACACTTCTTGAAAGTAAAAGTTTTAAAGGCAAGTTAACTATTGGCGATGATAATTCTTTAAATGTTAATTATGGAAAATATATTAAGACGTTTCCTAATCCGATAGAGCAAAACAATAGGCATGAGAAAGTATTAAAAGGTTTTATAGGTGACAAAATAAAGTTATCTACTAGGTTTAAACTAATGGGCGGAATTCCTATTGATAATGTAGTAATCATTCATCCAAATACAACATTAACAAATAAAAAACTTCCTAATGGATTTGAACGGAGTGATGCCTTTGCTACGCAGTGGAATAAAAATATTGATAATATGAGTGCTACAACAGTTTTATTAAAAAGTATTACCCTGATGTCTTTAGATATGGTTAAAGATATTGCGAAATCATTAGTTGCCTTACATAAGCCTATCATATTTGATTATGCAAAAAAGTATAGAATTTCTAAACAAAATGCGAAAACTTTTGTTGAAGAAAAAGCAGAGAATACAAAACAAACTTTAGATAATAAATTTTGCCCTAGATGTAAAGAAGGAGAATTGGTAAAAAGAAAACGTAAGTCTAAGAAATTTGGACAACAATATGCATCTGATGAATTTTACGGATGCAATAGATTTCCTAAATGTAAATATACAGAAGAGATTTAGAATTGATCACTTATCCCCATAATGACCGCCAATAGCAAATATATGTATTGAGTTATCTGTAAAGTTATAAATAATCCTATCTTTTTTAGTGAGTTTTCTTGACCACAGTCCTACTAAAGCATGTTCAAGAAGTTCTGGGTGTCCATAGCCTTGACTTGGATCATCACGTTGAAGTTGTTTGAGTATTTTGACGAGGTTTTTGTGCATGACTTTGTCTTTTTGGCGTAACTTTTCGTAGACTTCCCAAGTGTTACCTTCAAAGACAATGGATCGCAAGTTTAAAAGCCTAATTCATCTGAATTAGGTGTATGTCCTGTACCTTTATTGTAGGTAGTTAAAGATGACTGTATTTGCTCCATGAGCGAGAGATTGCCAAGTATGTAAAGAGTTTCTTGTTCCCTTTCGTAGTCTTCTAGTGACATCACTACAAAAGCCTCACCATTTTTCCGACTTACCTGAAGAGGTTCATGATTGTCTATTGCCAAATCAACATACTGTTTTAAGTTTGCACGAAATTGATTAACAGAAAGCATTAGTAAATCCTTTTTTTCTTTACTGTACTGTAATTCGGTACTGTTGTCAAGATGCATAACCTAATAAAATGTACTAAATGCACCCAAATTTAAGAGAAAAATACTATTTTAAAACTATAAAATAGGTAAGTCTATAGATTTACTTGACATTAATAATTTATTTCACTATACTTGCACAAATTAGAGAGCATATGCCCTGTAAAATAAAAAATGGAGAGAATTCATGAGACAGCAAGAAAAAGAAACAAAAAATACATTTTTAGAAGCTCCATTGATGATGCGTAGGGTTATATACTATATAAGAAGACGAGTGAAGGTTTTAATTTTATGGATTGAAGCACAGTTAAATATTGAAATTAGATCATTATAGGAGAAAGGATAATTGACATGCATGAAAAAGCGTATAGATCTGTAGTCAAAACCATCTCCTGGAGAGCGGTAGGTACCCTAGATACGATTATTATTTCTTATCTTATCACCGGAAGTTTGGTTATGGCTGCTTCTATCGGTTCTATTGAGCTAGTGACTAAAATGATCTTATATTATTACCATGAAAGAGCATGGAACAAAATCAACTTAGGTAGGCGTGAACCGACTAAAGATGATTATGTTATTTAGGAGAAATAGATGCAAATACTTATAGATGGCATTAACAAGACACTGCAAGATGCCACTGCAGAAGAAGTGCTGGAGTACTTCTTGAAGAGGTACAATACAAAGGTTGCACTTTCATCGAGTTTTGGTGCAGAAGATCAGGTTTTAACTGACTTAATGCTCAACATTGATAAAGATGCTCACATATTTACTCTTGATACTGGCCGTTTACACCCAGAAACCTATGATGTTATGGATGCAACAAATTTAAAATATAATATCAAAGTAGATGTTTATTTTCCAAAGACCCAGAGTGTTCAAGAACTCTATCAGACTCAGGGAATTAACGGACACTATGAAAGTATAGAAAAAAGAAAAAACTGCTGTTTTATACGAAAGATAGAACCTTTGCAACGTGCATTGGCTGATGTGGAAGTATGGATAACAGGACTTAGAAGCGAACAAAGTGTCACTAGRACACAGATGCCTTTAGTTGAGTATGATGAGAACTTTAAAGTAATTAAAGTCAATCCTCTCATACATTGGAGTGAAAAAGATGTTTGGGATTACATTAAGAAACATAATGTWCCTTATAACAAATTACATGAYGAGGGATTTCCAAGCATTGGATGTGCACCCTGTACACGAGCCGTTAAGGACGGTGAAGATGTGAGGTCAGGCAGATGGTGGTGGGAAAACCCTGAACATAAAGAGTGTGGTTTACACAATAAACAGTAGGAGCAAAATATGACGAAGACAGAACCGATCAGTACGGAACGATTAACACATTTAAGACAATTAGAAGCTGAGTCCATACACATTATGAGAGAAGTGATTGCAGAGTTTGACAATCCTGTTATGATGTACTCTGTGGGTAAGGATTCCGCTGTGATGTTGCATCTTGCACTCAAGGCTTTTGCACCTGCAAAACTTCCTTTTCCTCTCTTGCATGTAGATACTACATGGAAATTTAAGGAGATGATAGCGTTTAGAGATAAACGTGCAAAAGAAGAAGGCTTTGAACTTTTGGTGCATACCAATCCAGAAGGACTTGCACAGAATGTAGGCCCATTTACACATGGTTCCGCGGTACATACAGACATTATGAAAACCCAAGCGCTGAAACAAGCATTGAACAAGTACGAGTTTGACGCAGTATTTGGTGGAGCTAGACGTGATGAAGAGAAGTCCAGAGCAAAAGAGAGAATTTACTCTTTTAGAGACAAAAACCACAGATGGGATCCTAAAAACCAAAGACCAGAACTGTGGAATGTCTATAACGCAAGAGTACATAAAGGAGAGTCTATCAGGGTTTTTCCTATATCTAACTGGACAGAACTTGATGTGTGGCAGTATATTTACTTGGAAGATATACCTATCGTTCCACTTTATTTTGCAGCACAAAGACCTGTAGTAGAGTATGAGGGAACAAAAATAATGGTAGATGACGACAGGATGCCTAAAGCGTTAAGAGATAAAGCAAAGCTAGAAATGGTTCGCTTTAGAACGCTAGGATGTTATCCGCTTACAGGTGCGGTGGAATCTACGGCAACCACTTTACCAGAGATCATCCAAGAGATGCTTCTGACTAAAACAAGTGAGAGAGAAGGAAGAGTCATAGATAAGGACTCTTCAGGTTCAATGGAAAAGAAAAAAATAGAGGGGTACTTTTAAAATGTCGATTAAAGAAACAAAAATAGCTACAGACATAGTAAGCTATCTAAAAGAACATGAAAACAAACAACTGCTTCGTTTCATCACTTGTGGTTCGGTAGATGATGGGAAGTCAACACTTATAGGCAGGCTTTTGTATGACTCAAAAATGATTTTTGAAGATCAACTGTCAGCGATAAAACAAGACAGTAAAAAAATGGGGACTACTGATGGGGAATTTGACCTAGCCTTACTGGTAGATGGTTTACAAAGTGAGCGCGAACAAGGCATCACTATAGATGTAGCATACAGATATTTTACAACAGATAAACGTAAATTCATCATCGCAGACACGCCAGGTCATGAACAGTATACGAGAAACATGGCTACAGGAGCGTCTACAGCAGACCTGGCGATTATCTTGATAGATGCCAGACATGGGGTGCAGACACAAACTAAACGACATTCGTTCATAGCCAAACTGCTTGGGATTAAACATATTGTTGTGGCAGTAAATAAAATGGATTTGGTTGATTTTTCGCAAGAAAAATATAATGAAATTTGCAAAGACTATAAGAGCTTTGCAGAAGAAGTTGGATTAACTAATGATATTACTTTGATTCCTCTTTCTGCACTTAATGGAGACAATGTTGTAAACTTAAGTGATCAGTCTCCATGGTATAAAGGTGAAACCTTGATGCATATTCTTGAGACGATCAAGATAGATCAAGACAGAGACTTGGCACACTTTAGAATGCCGGTACAGTATGTCAATAGACCTAACTTGGACTTTAGAGGTTTTTGTGGAACAATTGCCTCAGGGATTATAGAAGTGGGTGATGCGATTACGGTTTTACCTTCAGGTAAAAGTTCCACCGTTAAAGAGATAGTCACTTATGATGGAAACCTTGATTACGCTTATGTGCAACAAGCTATCACGCTTACAACCAATGATGAAATTGATATCTCCAGGGGGGATATCATCGTCAAAAGTGATGAACAGCCAGACCAGGCTTCCAGCTTGGATGTAGATATCGTATGGATGAGTGAAGAGCCCCTTATTAAAGGCAAGCAGTATTTCATAAAAAGAGCCTCAACGCAGACGGTAGGGACAATCGACCATTTTTACTATAAAACGGATGTCAATACTTTAGAAGAGTCAACAACCAATGTGTTGGAGCTAAATGAAATAGGAAGAGCAAAGTTAGACCTGGAACAAAGCATTGCTTTTGATGCCTATGAGCACAACAAAGCAATGGGTTCATTTATACTTATCGATAGAATCACCAACAATACTGTAGGTGCCGGAATGATACGTAACAAATCTGAAGATCAAAGCAAAAAAGAATCAGAGTATTCTGATTTTGAAATAGAGATGAATGCATTGGTTAGAAAACATTTTCCTCATTGGGAAAGTAAAGTAATTAGCTAGGAGTTTACAATGGCAAAAGAAACAGCAGCACAACGCATAGAAAGAATCAAAACAGAAAAAGACGGTTTATCCGTCTTGGCGGACATACAAGAGTATGCCAAAGGGAATAAAGAGATAGACCCTGAAGATATAGACAGATTTAAATGGTACGGACTCTATACGCAAAATAAAAATTTGCAAGATGATGATGACGAGACTTTGTACTTTATGTTAAGACTTAAAGTTGAACACGGGTCAGTCAACATTGAACAACTCAGATGTGTGGCTAAGATAGCTGAAGAATTTGGAAGAGGCACAGCAGACTTTACTACAAGACAAACAATACAGATACATTTCATTAAGGTGATAAATCTACCTGAAATTTTTGATCGGCTTAAAAGTGTAGGGCTTAGCTCTGTGTATGCTGCAGGTGATGTGCCTAGAAATGTAGCGACTTGTCCAGTTGCAGGCGTGGATCATGATGAGATAGTGGATACAACAGCTTTGGCTGTAGGAATAAATGACTACTTGCGGGGCAATAAAACATTGGTTAATTTGCCAAGAAAGTACAAAATAGGTATCTCAGGATGTGCAAAGCACTGTATGGGACATGAGATACAAGACTTGTCATTTACCGCTGTAAACATAGAAGGTGAGATACTTTTTGATGTGAGTGTCGGTGGTGGGCTAGGATCCAATAAGCAGATAGCTCTACATCTTGGATATGTAAATGCTGAACAGGTTTTAAAAGTAACACAGGTTGTAAGTGAAACCTATAGAGATGATGGTCTTAGAAAAAGCAGAAGAAAAGCAAGATTGGGACACCTGATAGATGAATGGGGTATAGAAAAATTTAGAGATGTGGTGGAAGATAAACTAGGATTTTCATTTATTGTGAAACCAGTACAACAATACACACCTTATGCCAAAAGAGAACATTTTGGTATTCACCCGTCTTCTGTAGAGGGTAAATCGTATGTTGGATGTGCAGTCAATGGCGGGCACATCGGTGCACAGGGCTTGGCAGATATCGCAGATGTCATAGAAAAGTATGGTGCAACAACCATTAAAGTAACCAACACACAAAATTTTGTGATAAAAGATGTGCCTCATGAAAATACAGAAGCTTTGTCAGAAGCACTGAAAGTTTTTGACATTGAAGTACATCCTAGCCCATTCAAGGCTAGAACCATATCTTGTACTGGAATGAGATTTTGTAAATTTGCCATTGCTGAGACAAAGAACCAAGCTATTGAGTTAGCTTCTTTTCTGGAACAAGAATTTCCAGACTTTGAGGAGAATGTCTCTATTTCTCTTAATGGTTGTCCAAACTCCTGTGCACATCCGCATGTAGTTGACATTGGACTATTGGGAGCCAAAGTAAAGAATGAAGAAGGTAAATCAGTGCCTGGGTTTGAAATTATTTTAGGAGGAAATTTAGAAGGTGCAGTTTCAAACTTTGGACTTAAAACGGGTATTAAAATTTTACCTGAAGATGTCAATATGACGGTAGAAAAAATTATAAATCAGTACATCAGTAGTGAGAAAAATGGACTAAATAGATTTTTAAAAGAGAATATAGACAATGAAAATTTTATAGACTCTCTCAAGCCCACTAAGGAAGAGTTATGAGTAGATTTAAATTACCAATTTCTTTAGAAACAGGGATTCGAAATCAATCACAAGTCTTCTTAATAGGGTGTGGGCTTGGTGATGTGGAGCTCTTAACTATTAAGGCATACAACTGTATTCAAAATGTAGATGTAGTTTTATTTGATTATCTAATTTCAAAAGAAATTATGCAAATCGTACCGCCAAATACAGTGAAGATATATGTTGGCAAAGAGAAAGACAATCACTCTAAACCTCAAGAAGAGATTAATGAACTGATACTTCAGTATGTACAAAAAGGATTTACTGTTGCGAGGCTTAAAAGTGGAGACCCTTTTATTTTTGGCAGAGGGGCAGAAGAGTTATTGTATTTAACACAAGAGGGTATTAAAACAGAAGTGATACCTGGGATTTCTTCATCCATATCTGCACCATTGATGGCAAACATACCAGTAACTGCGCGAGGGTATGCAAGTTCATTTACGGTAGTCTCAGCCCATCTAAAAGGAAATAAAATCAATCTGGACTGGATTGACCTACTGCATAAGAAAAATCATACCGTGGTTGTCCTTATGGGGCTGAGTTGTGTGAAAGATATTGTGAAGGAGGCACAGAGTCAAGGGGTAAACATCCATAAGCCTGTGGCTATCATATCAAATGCAAGCAGAAAGAATCAATCGGTTAAAATATGTACGCTCACTAATCTTGAAGAAGAAGCGGTGTACGCATTAAAGCCGGCAATTATGGTATTTGGTGATACTGTAAATTATGCAGAAACGTTAGATTCTGCTTTTACAAACAGAGAACTTATATCTCAAACGCTATAAAAATTTACTTTGACTGAATATAAGTGCTTTAAGTTCATGCATTAAAAAAGAGATAAATTAGATACACTTTATAAATGTTTAGTGTAGATAACTGCCTAAACATAATAAATGAATAGAAAAGTGAGAATAATGAAAATTTTAAAAAAATTTATACAAATGAACTTGTTACTTTTTCTGAGTATGACTTTGTATATTATCCCATGGATTCCATCACTAATGGTGGAAAATATCGTTAATTTTACCATTATGCTTTCATATATCATCACAGCATTTTTGGTTTATCAAATGATCTATTTAATCTATCATCAGCAAAAAGAGAAAAAGATATATCGAAATACACTCTATACATTCTTTTTTCTCGTGTACATAGGTTTTTTTGCAATTATCCAGATTGGTGTTTCCTCTATCGTGGGTCAGTATGTAAGTAGTTATACCTTTGGAAAGAAGATATTTTATGTGTATAAAAATAGTGAGATGTCTTATGAAGTGAGTATAAAAGAGAAATATTTACCTATTCGATCACTACCTCTTTTTACCACTGGGTCTACAGAAATCTCTTTAGAAAAGAGAGATAGATATTTGTATGCTGTAGGCGAGAATATCAATGAGAAAATTTTTGATTTAAAAGAAAATAAGTCGTTGACAGACCAAAAATATTAAGCTATTGTGTATATATTATGAAAAAAAGCATAAGAATAAAAAGGAGTTTTTTTTGTTAAAAAGTTGTCCAATATCAATACATCGTATTGATTCGAATTTAGTGAGATTGATCGCATYTCAGGTATGTATTCTTGGATTGGCGTATTTTCTTACAAACAATATTTATTTTATCGTCATCATATTATTAGACTTTTCTGTTAGATCACTCAAAATTAAAAAATTAAGTCTATTTAATCTCATAGGAAGTTCTATTATTTCATTTTTTAAGATTAAACCTAAAATGTGTGATGAAGCACCTAAACGATTTGCCTTAAATTTTGGATTAATAATCCTGACAGTTATTATTTTGACTGCATACTTTCAATATCAGTACATGACTATTATATTAGTTGCTGCGCTGCTTATCTGTGCTTTTTTAGAAGCTGCTTTTGATTACTGTGTGGGTTGTAAAATACATTATTTTATACAGTATGCGTATTATCGTTTAAAATAATTAAACCGCCACTCTGCCTCTTTTAAATAAAAAACAAACTGTTCATCACTGACACCTTTGTACTTAAGAATAAAGTTTTCAAAGAAGTTCCAAAAGTGAGTGATGGTACTTTGTGCCTTGGAGAGTTTTGCTATTTTGTTGAAGGTGAGGTATTTGAATAACAGTTTGTCGTCTTGTTCTGTATCGCTTAAGAGGATGGAACGTTTCGCTTTGGGCATCATAATATTGTAAACTTTTTCATTGTAACTTAGTGTGAGAAAATGTTGAAATTTGCCTATGTTTTCTTTTACTTTGAGACTTTTTGCCAAGTAGAGGTATTCATCGTAACCTGTGACTTGATGGCTATTGCGTTGATATGCTTCATCAGCATACAGAGCAATATCTCGTCGAAACTTTTCATAATATTTCTGCACTGTGGCAAAGTGCATTTTAGTGAGCTTAGATGCATCTCTTGCATGATACCCTTGTTCAAAATGCCTCCATAGTTCTTTTTCTCTTTCAATCTTCTTTGGACTAAATTTACGTTTACATTTACTACACTTGCGTTGTTTATCGGCTAAAAGGTAGGTGTTGGGAGATTTACAGTAGATACATTTCATGAATGACTATAACATTTAGTCCTTAAAATAGAGTAGAAAGTAATTTTTTAATATTAGTTTAATACTAGTACACTATGATAGTGAATAAATATTCATTACAGGAGGAGTCTCATGGAGTTATCATTACTTGTTATTTTTTGGTATGGCATACTTCATGCTTTTGGACCAGACCATCTTACTGCTATCGCAGATTTTTCTATAGGGAAAAACAGACGTAAAACATTGTTTATTACATTACTGTTTGCTATAGGACATGGGCTAAGCCTATTTCTGTTTGCGAAAGTGTTAGAGTCTATGGCTATCTCAGAAGAGGTATTGGCTTATGGAGACATCATCTCTGCTGGCATTATAATCGCTATGGGACTTTATTTACTTTTTATGGTTGCTACGAATCGCATACAGCTTCGTAAACACATTCATGAAAATAAAGAGCATATACACATTTGGTTTGGGAAGTCACATGCACATGATACTGACAGCGCAGCAAAAACATCATCACTTGGTCTGGGGCTACTTATGGGTGCAGGAGGTGTAAGAGGTATGCTTATTACTCTTGGTGCCGTACAAGGTGGCATGGTTGACTTTACGATGGTAACAGCATTTACACTGGGTGTGATGTTGATTTTCGGAGCATTTGGAATGGTAATGCTATATATCAATGAGAATTTTTTAGGCAATCTTACAAATGTAAGACGAGCTTTTACAACAGCAGGTCTAATTTCACTTGTTGTCGGAACAAATATATTAATAGGATAAAGGATAGATATGTGTACAGATTGTGGTTGTAGTATAAGAGGTATGGAAGGAATGGTAGCAGAAGAAGTGGGTGAACATAGCCATGATGGAGGAAAAACATTTCATTCTCATGGAGAGGAAGGTCATAGCCATTCACATGAGCATAATGACTCAGGTGAACATCAAAAAGCGCATGAACATTTACACCATAACCCACAGCTTAATGATGCCAAGACGATTTCTGTTATCCAGAAGATACTTGATAAAAATGATCAAGAAGCAAATAAGAATAGAAAACACTTAGAAGAAAAAGGGATACTAGGCATCAACCTTATGTCAAGTCCAGGTTCTGGGAAAACAACACTGTTAGAATATTTAGCAGATGTTGCAAACTTCAAATTTGGGGTAGTGGAGGGTGACTTGGAGACGGAGCGTGATGCGGAACGACTAAGAGCAAAAAATATTCCAGCTATGCAGATTCAGACAGGAACAGCCTGTCACTTGGATGCCTTTATGGTACATAAAGGCTTACATGATATGCCTCTTGACTCCATAGACGTCTGTTTTGTGGAAAATGTAGGAAACTTGGTTTGCCCTGCATCATATGATGTAGGTACACACCTTAATATCGTGCTTGTTTCCGTTCCAGAAGGCGAAGACAAGATAGCCAAGTACCCTGTGATGTTTCGTCAAGCTGATTTGATTCTTATCACAAAAACAGATCTTTTACCTCACTTCAAATACGACATAGAGCAAGAGAAAGCAGAGGCAAGACGTATCAAGCCAAATGTTGATATTTTAGAAGTCAATGTAAATAATATAGATTCGGTTAAAGCTGTGGCTGACTGGATAGAATTCAAGCGAAAGTTGAGGGCGTAATATGTGTTTATCAATCCCAAGTAAAGTAGTCAAGATTTCAGATGATAAGACCATGTGTACAGTAGATACCATGGGTGTACAACGTGATGCAAACCTTATGTTGATGGGCGATGATGATATACAATTAGGTGACTATGTACTTCTTCATATTGGTTTTGTGATGAATAAGATAGATGATGAGGACGCTTTGGCCTCCATAGACACCTATAGGGAAATCTTAGAACTTATGGATGAAGAAGATAGGAAGCGAGCCATTTTGGAAGATGATGAATGCGAGGCACGAGGAGAGAAATATACTGAGGAGCTCAAAATAGATGGCTGAACTTGAACTTAAAAATCTTTATGATAATTTCCGTGATGGAGAGACTATTAAAGCGTATGCTAAGATCATCGCTGAAGATGCAAAGAAGTTAGAAAAACCCATCAACATTATGGAAGTCTGTGGTGGACATACGCATACCATTATGAAGTTTGGATTACCACAACTTTTACCTGAGAATGTCAACTTCATACATGGACCTGGTTGCCCTGTATGTATCATGCCTAAAGAGCGTATAGACCATGCCTACGTGCTTTCCATGCAGCCCAATGTCATACTTGTAACCCTTGGTGATATGATAAAAGTACCAGGTTCCAATGGCAGTCTGCAAGATGCACGTGCCAAAGGTGCAGATGTGCGTTTTGTTTATTCTCCTATGGAATGTTTAAAAATTGCAGAGGAAAATCCAGATAAAACAGTGATTTTCTTTGCTATTGGATTTGAGACGACTACACCTATGACAGCTGTACTTGTAGAGCAAGTGATCAAGCTAAAAGTACCTAACATACTCTTTCATATCAACCATGTTACAGTACCTGAAGTGATGGTAGAACTCATAGACAGTCGTGATGTCCATGTCGATAGCTACAACAACCAAATTGACGCATTTTTAGGACCAAGCCATGTTTCTGTGATATCTGGTTCTAAAATTTACGATAAGTTTCCCAAAGACTATGGTCGTCCTGTGGTCGTGACTGGATTTGAACCAGTGGATGCGATGCAGGGGATTTCTATGATCATTAAACAATTTGTAGAAAAACGCTGTGAGCTTGAAGTGCAGTATAAACGTGTGGTAAACTTTGAGGGTAACCTCAAGGCTCAAGCACTCATAGAGAAGTATTTTGAAAAGATGAGTCTTTTCAGATGGCGTGGACTTGGTAATGTGCCAGACTCTGGACTAAAACTAAGAGAAAAGTATGCAGCGTATGATGCTGAGATCAAGTATAAAGATGTGCTTCCTATTGCTGAGATAGAAGACCATAAACTTTGTATCTGTGGTGATATATTACGTGGTATGGCGAAGCCTCAGGAATGTACTATCTTTGGAACTGCCTGTAAACCGACAACCCCTATTGGGTCTTGTATGGTGAGTTCTGAGGGGGCTTGTGCAGCGTATTATAAATATGGGAACTTGATTTAATCGTAGGGTGTTGTGCCCTCACAACACCAATAAATATAAGGGGTCTGGTGTACCACAAGGGCATTTCCTTTGGTCATTTGTGATTTGTTGCGAAGCAATGTACCCCAAGGGCATTTCCTGCGGGCAATCATGAATAACCTGACTCCCGATGGACAATAAATAGAACCTATGAACGGAAGTAAACATGACAAAAACAATAACAATAGCCCACGGTAACGGTGGTGAAGAAAACAACGAACTCATCAAAAAAATCTTCTACAAACATTTTGAAAATGACATCTTAGCTAAGAGTGAAGATGCCGCAGTGATAGAAGACGGGAAACTTGCCTTTACCACAGACTCTTTTACCGTAAGTCCCCTGTTCTTCCCTGGTGGAGACATAGGTAAACTGGCCGTATGTGGTACCTGTAATGACCTAGCCATGATGGGAGCAAAACCTAAGTATATGACTTGTTCTGTCATCATAGAGGAGGGTTTTTCTACGCGTGAGTTAGATAAGATAGTTAAGTCAATGAAAGTGGAATTAGAGATAAATGGTGCCATAGTAGTAAGTGGTGACACTAAAGTAGTCCCTAAAGGGGCTGTTGATAAACTCTTCATTAACACTACAGGCATAGGTACTATAGAACATGCTGGTATCACAGCTTCAGGATTAAAAGAAGGCATGAGCATCTTAGTATCTCGTGATGTAGGCTGTCATGGAGCGACTATCTTTGCTGCACGTGAGGGCATAGAACTTGAGAGTGGACTACAAACAGACTGTGCCTCTCTCTATCCAGAAATTAAAGCACTTATGGATGCAGGTATCAAGATAATAGCTTTACGTGATGCAACACGTGGAGGAGTCTCAGCGGTACTGAACGAATGGGCAAAAACTTCAGATGTTTGTGTAGAAGTGGAAGAAGAGAGCATACCTGTACTAGATGAAGTAAGAGGTATCTGCGAAATGTTAGGGTTTGAAGCAGTGGACTTGGCTAATGAGGGTACATTTGTACTATGTGTTGGCAAAGAGGATGAAGTTAAAGCCTTAGAAGTCTTACAAAAAACACATAGTACTTCAGCGGTGATTGCCACTGTGACTATGCAATATGTTGGACGTGTACTACTTAACTCTTCTTGGGGAACTAAACGGTTTTTAGATCTGCCTACGGGTGAGTTGTTGCCGAGGATTTGTTAAATTTGACAAAATATATAAAATAGTATATACTATATGATATATACCAATTTAAGGAGCATATCATGACACAACTAGCAAAAGTATTTTTAAATGGACGCTCTCAGGCGATACGTATACCTAAAGATTTTAGGGTAGATAGTGATGAAGTCTATATAGAAAAAGTAGGTGACACACTAATCATTACACCTAAAAAGAAAAACCATTGGGATACTCTACGGGATGCACTAGATGAGATAGACACTTCAGACTTTATGAAAGAACGTACAGAACTACCTATGGACAAAAGAGAGGAACTCTTTTAGTGCTCTATATGCTTGACACCAACATTTGTAGCTACATCATCAGAGATAACCCAAAAAGTGTCTTTGAAAAGTTAAAAGAAGTAGAGCAAGACCATACTATAGCACTCTCTAGCATAGTAGTTTCAGAGTTGCTCTATGGGGCAAGTAAAAAGGGTAGTGTAAAGCTCATGAAGGTTGTCTCACTATTTGTAGACCAGTTTGTAATTCATGACTATGACAAAGCATCTGCTAAAGCCTATGCCAAGATACGCACAACACTAGAGAAAAAAGGGAAAGTCATTGGTGTACATGACATGCTTATCTCTGCACATGCATTGAGTTTAGATGCTGTTATTGTTACAAACAATACTAAAGAGTTTGAGAGGGTTGAGGGGTTGAGTTTGGAGAATTGGGTGGAGACTATTTAATGACCGAATTAAGTATTGAGAAGGTTTTGGTAACTGCTATTATTAGTAAGTATCTCAGTGAAAGTAAACTAGACACAAGTAATAGTTCAAACATAGGTTTAGGAATGACAGATGAACTTATATTTCGTGACATAAATTTTGATGATTTCTTTAAATGGGATGAGGAAAATGCCTTAAAAGTAGGTAGTGAAAATATAGATTTAATTATTGATTCAGGAAAGAGAATAAGTACATATCTGCGTTTAGCAAAATTAAAGAATTTTAAACCTTTGCTCAATAACTCTATCTTGTTTCATAAGTATTTAAACTTTAAATACCCTTTTACCCAAATCAAACAAATAACTTTTAATGATTGTAAATTTTCTTTTACACCAGTTATTATAGATAATCAAATATGGAAAATAGAATTTAATAATTGTGAGTTTGTATAATGCTCCCCATTTTTCAGACCAGTAAAACAACTTTTCTTATTTCACCTCACTATGACGCTTTTGGTAACTTTTCTTCTCCTTTTTGAGATAA
>NVVN01000011.1 GCA_002733355.1 Sulfurovum sp. | reverse complement strand
TAACCTCTTCAAATCTTAAAGTTACAGATTTTTTAGCTTTTCGTATCTCAAAATATACTAAAAGTTTAGAAATTGCACTTTGGATTTAAATTCGGGGGGGGTAATGTGAGCCGAAGAAGTATTTTATGCAAGTCTTTACTGGCTTGAAGTTTAGGGTGTTTGGTAATGTATCTTTGTATAATACGCTTTTGATGAAAGTGACACATTTGTACAGAATAACACTCAAAAGCCTTATATAAGCCTCTTTTGCCATCAATAGTGATAGCATTAATGGTGTAACCTAGATTTATAAGCTCTCCAAGCAGATACTTATAGTCCTTGATGGTTTCACTTTGTATATGCTTCCACATAAGTACTTCTTTGGTTATGCTGTCTTTAAATACCAGTGTTCCTAGCTTGTCTTTTCTTTTGCCATAGAAAGTTGCATCACATACTATGTTTACAGCTCTTGGATTATGTATTTTATAGCTTGGCTCGTATTCAAATATTTGTTTTTGTATCCATGAAATACTACGATGATATTCACTTATCAAATCGTCTAAAGTTTGTCTCTTGTATATGTACTTATGAAAGATAATTTTTTGGAGTTGTTTGTTACGTCTTTTGAGTTGAAACTTCTTGTGACAATCATTACATTTACATCTCTGAATACCACGTCTAAGTCCAATATTTTTAGTTGACTTAGAGAAGCACTTTGGACAAATCTTGGTGTTTTTTTACAGCCATCTGTAACTTTTCCTTATTTTCTGCCCATTGTACCGTACTTTAAAGGGGTTTTTAGACCCCCGTTTTTACTATTAAGTCATATTTTTAAACTTTTACGACATTTTTTTATGAAAGATAATCCTGTAATGCTTTAGGCTCAAGCTCTCCATTTGTTGCTTTAAGTTCTTTAATCGCCATTGCAGTAGCTTTTGCTGCAGCCAATGTCGTGAAGTAAGCTACATGGTTTGAAAGGACTGATTGTCTGATGGTTTTTGCATCACTTTTACTTGTTGAATTGTCTGAAGTGTTTATGGCAATATTTATCTCTTCGTTTCTTATCATATCATCGATATTTGGACGTCCTTCAGAGATTTTGAGTACTTTTGTTGAAGTGACACCCGCTATTTCCAGTGCCGCGTGTGTACCAGAAGTTGCAACAATCTCGAAGCCAAGATCTGTAAACATTTTACCAACTTTTGCAGCATGTGGTTTGTCTGCTTCTGTCAGAGAAAGGAAGACTTTTCCCCCAAGTGGTATGTTGTTTTGTGATGCAAATTGAGATTTGGCAAAAGACATACCAAAGTTATCGCTTATGCCCATTACCTCACCTGTAGATTTCATCTCTGGTCCCAAGATAAGGTCTGAACCTGGTAATTTATTGAATGGAAATACGGCTTCTTTCACTGCAACATGTTTTTTAAGTATGGGTTCCATAATCTTTTTATCGAAGTTTACAACATTAAAGGTGTCAYAAAATTTCAGTGACTCTCTTAGGTCACCTTGTATCATCACTCTCGTGGCAACTTTTGCCAGAGGTACACCAGTAGCCTTACTTACAAATGGCACAGTACGTGATGCTCTAGGGTTTACTTCTATGAGATAAATCTCATCTCTATGAATAGCATACTGAATGTTCATAAGTCCAACTACACCTAAACCAAGCGCAATTTGGGCAGTTTGTTTTTTTACTTCTTCCTGAAGTTCAGACGAAATGCTAACAGGGGGCAAAGAACAAGCGGAGTCACCAGAATGAATACCTGCTTCTTCGATGTGTTGCATCACGGAACCAATGTACACATCTTTACCATCACAAATAGCATCAACGTCAAGTTCTATAGCATTGTCAAGGAACTTATCTATAAGTACAGGTGCATCATTTGAAATACTTACAGCCTCATCCATATATTGTTTAAGTTCATCATCTGAATAGACTATTTTCATACCACGACCACCCAGTACAAATGAAGGACGTACAAGAACAGGATACCCAATACGATGTGCTACAGAGATAGCTTCATCTTTAGCAAAAACTGTACCATTTTCGGGTTGCTTTAAACCAAGGTCATCAATAAACGCAGAGAAAAGTTCTCTGTCTTCTGCAAGGTCTATTGCTTTTGCAGTAGTTCCAGCAATTTTTGCACCAATGGCGGTAAGGTTTTTAGCCAGTTTTAAGGGTGTTTGTCCACCAAAGTGAACGATGACACCATCTGGTTTTTCAAGTTCTATGACATTTCTTACATGTTCAAAGTCAATAGGCTCAAAATAGAGAATATCTGAAGTGTCGTAGTCAGTGGAAACTGTCTCAGGGTTACAGTTATACATAATCGATTTTACACCCATATCTTTAAGTGCAAAGGCTGCATGTACACAACAGTAGTCAAATTCAATGCCTTGACCAATACGGTTAGGACCCCCACCAATGACAAGAACTTTTTTGTCTTTAGACATATTTGTTTTAGCTTGTGATGGAAGTTTTGTAATGTTTGTTGTAGAGTAGAGGTAGGGTGTAAGTGCTTTAAATTCAGCAGCACATGTATCTACTTCATTGTATTCTAAGGCAACACCCATTTTTTCTCTAGCATTGTAGATATCATTTTCTGAAAGTTCTAATCCATCTTTGTTGTTGATAATTGATGCGATCATTGCATCTGAGAAGCCTTCAGATTTAACTTGACGTAATCTTGTAGCATTGGAAAGTAGGGCAATATCCATTTCTTTTTCACGCATTGCCAGTTCTTCTAACTGATAGAGGAACCACCTGTCTATTTTACAAAGCTCAAAAATGGCATCTACACTCATACCACGTCTAAGTCCTTCAAAGACATAGAGCATTCTGTCTGCATTTGGACGGCGAATTTCACGTACGAGTTCTTCTCCATCACATTTGATAGGGTTAAATCCTATCAAGTCAGTCTCGAGTGAACATAATGCTTTTTGAAAAGATTCTTTAAAGGTACGTCCAATGGCCATCACTTCGCCAACTGACTTCATGGCGGTTGTGAGTGTGGAGTTTGCAAGTGGAAACTTTTCAAATGTGAATCTGGGAAGTTTTGTTACGATGTAGTCAATAACTGGCTCAAATGATGCAGGTGTTCCAGTGATATCATTGGTAACTTCATCAAGGGTAAATCCAACAGCAAGTAGTGTAGCGACTTTAGCGATAGGGTAGCCTGTAGCTTTGGATGCAAGGGCAGAAGAACGGCTCACTCTAGGGTTCATCTCGATGACAATCATACGTCCTGTATCTGGGTCTATAGAAAACTGTACATTGGAACCACCTGTATCAACACCTACTTCACGTAAAATTTTAAAAGAGGCATCTCTCATATGTTGGTATTCTTTGTCTGTAAGTGTCAGTGCTGGTGCCACAGTGATACTGTCTCCAGTATGCACACCCATTGGGTCAAAGTTTTCTATGGAACAGATGATGATACAGTTATCAGCCTTATCACGGATAACCTCCATTTCATACTCTTTCCAGCCAAGTAAGGATTCTTCTATAAGGATTTCAGAAATAGGGGAGGCTTCAAGTCCACCTTCGACGATCTCTTTATACTCATCCATATTATATGCAACACCAGAACCCCCACCAGCCATAGTAAATGACGCACGAATGATAAGTGGAAAACCAATGTTTTTAGCCGCATCTAATGCTTCATCCATATTGTAAGCATATTGTGAAATAGGTAAATCCATACCGATTTTGATCATGGCTTCTTTAAACTCTTGACGGTCTTCCCCTTTTTTAATGGCTGCAGGGCTCGCACCTAAAAATTCAATATCTTTCAGCATACCTGCTTCATGCATATCCATAGCAACATTGAGTGCAGTTTGCCCACCCATAGTTGGAAGTATGGCATCAACATTTTCTTTTTTGATAATTTTAGAGATGATTTCGGGTGTGATTGGTTCAATATAAGTACGATCAGCAAACTCTGGGTCGGTCATGATAGTTGCAGGATTAGAATTGATAAGAACAACTCTGTATCCTAACTCTTTAAGTGTTTTAGCTGCTTGTGTTCCAGAATAGTCAAATTCACAAGCCTGACCGATAACAATAGGCCCCGAGCCTATAAGTAAAATAGTGTTGATATCATTGCGTTTTGGCATGGAAAGGTACCCTTGATTTTTAGTTTGATATTATACGCAAAAGAGACTCAAAAAGCCCTTAACAAAAAGGGCAAAAAGAGTGTTGTGATTCCATCCCTAGAAAAGATCTAAAGTACTTGGTTTTGCTTTCTTTTTCTTTTTCTTTGGTTTGGCTATTACATTTTGTTCAGGTGGTATAACTGGTTCAATAATATCTTCTTGAGTCTGGTCAATACGTGAAGGTATACTTGAAATAAGTGATATAGTCTGATTTTGATCATTTTTAGAGGTTGTCGTGAGGTTTTGTTCAGGGTTGATAACCTTGATGACTCTAAATGGCATTAATTTTGTAGCATTACTATCAAAACCTTCTGTAAGTGTCACTTTTGCGTCATTAATAAGAAAGAATGTTTTGGGATGATAGGTATCATTGTAAGTCTTAACATGTGCTATTTTATAAGAACTTTGGATTTCTACTTTTGTTATAATGCCGACTGGAATATTCGCGAAAAAGATATTGTCTAAACCACTGGTACTGACTTTATCACCTAGAGTAACTTTATGCCATTTTGGTATAAACTTGATTATCATTTCATTTGCCTGGCTACCTGTTGCAATACCAGGAGCATTTTCAGGACCTATGAAAACTGAAAAACGACATTTATTGTCTGACGTCAGATACCCATAAAGTTGGTTGTTCCGTAGTTCTGCAATGCCAGCAACCACTTTATCTTGTATAAGTCCATATAGTCTGCCATTCTCTAAACCCATAGGTTTTGTTAAAATAATGTGTGAAAAACTATTGAGCTTTACGTAAGAGATGGTTTCTGTGATTGAGATATTCTTTATAGGTAGTTTACTTAACTTTGGAAGGACAGTATAGATATTCTTAACTTGTTGAATATAGTGGGTCTGTTCAAGAAGACGTTTACGTAAAATACGATTTTCTTTGGATAGTTTTTCTATAGATTCTTTTTGAAAAAGATAGCTTTGACTTTTCTTTTCAATACTTTGTACTAGATGCTTATAATTTTGTTTGATAGGATTGATAATACCCAAAAGCGTATCAGTAATCCTTTCATCATTTCTAGTAAGTAGTACTGTTAGTATGAGTAACAGTATAGCAATAATGACAAATCTAGTCTTCATAAGCCATTTGCTGAAGTAAATCTATTTCATCAAGAGCAATGCCTGTACCTTTTGCAACAGCAAGAAGGGGGTCTTCAGCGATATAAACAGGAAGTTTAACTACATCAGAAAGGTATTTATCTAGTCCTCTGATAAGTGCACCTCCACCTGTTAGTACAATACCATTTTCAACAATATCACCAGCTAGTTCTGGTGGTGTTTGTTCAAGAACAGACTGCAAGGCATCTGCAATCTCTTCAAGTGAATCTTTCATTGCGGCTCTTATATGTTCAGATGTAACTTCCATAGAAGTTAGGGTCCCCTCAACTTGATCCCTACCACGTACAGTTGTAGTAAGTTCCTCATCCAAAGGAATAGCTGTACCAATTTTAATTTTTAAATCTTCAGCGATACGATCACCAATGAGTAAGTTAAAATTCTTTTTAATATAGTCTACTATAGCCTGGTCAATGTTGTCTCCAGCGACACGTATAGACTTACTTTGCACAAGACCACCAAGTGATGTCACACCAATCTCTGTTGTCCCACCACCGATATCAACYACCAGATTACCATTAGGGTCTTTTACTGGAAGTCCTGCACCAATAGCAGCAGCCATAGGCTCTTCTATGAGATAGACATAACGCGCTCCAGCATTTTCAGCAGACTCTTTTACTGCACGTCTTTCCACTTGAGTAAGCCCATAAGGTACACAAATAATAATACGTGGAGAAAAGAAACCTTTTCTCTTGTGGGCTTTTTCAATAAAGTAACGAATCATCATTTCTGTTACTTCAAAATCTGCGATAACACCGTCTTTCATAGGACGAATTGCTTTGATGTTACCAGGTGTTTTTCCAACCATATCTTTGGCTTCTTGACCCACGGCTAAGATACGTTGTTGACCATGTTTGTCATATTGGATTGCAACGACTGAAGGTTCATTAATACAAATACCTTGACCTTTTACAAGTACAAGTGTATTGGCTGTACCTAAGTCAATCGCCAAATCGTTAGAAAATATTCCTAATAATCTTTTAAACATTCTTTATATCCTTATATTTATTGTTATGCAGTTTTTTTATTTTTAATGTACAAAGGTTTTGCACCTGAGAGAATGACATCATATGTAATAATAATCTCATATCCTGAAAGTTCTGGAAGTTCATACATAATATCGAGTAAAATCTCTTCAAGTATAGAACGTAATCCTCTTGCACCTGTTTTTCTTTCAATCGCTTTTTGAGCGATAAGTGCAAGTGCATCCTCTTCAAAATTCAGTTTAACATCATCAATTTCAAAAAGTTTTTGATATTGTTTTACAAGTGAATTTTTTGGCTCTACCAAGATGCGAACCATGTCTTCTTTAGAGATTTCACCCAGCGTCGCAAGAACATGTAAACGTCCTATAAGTTCAGGGATAAGTCCATAAGAAACCAGATCATCTGCTTCAACTAGATGTAGTAAGTTTTCTTCATCTTTTTTAGAACGTTTCTCTTGTCCAAAGCCTAGTGTATTTGCACCAAGTCTTCTTTTAAGTATGTCATTAAGTCCATCAAAAGCACCACCACAGATAAACAGGATATTGGATGTATCTATTTGTATAAAATCTTGGTTAGGGTGTTTGCGTCCACCTTTTGGTGGAATATTTACAACAGAGCCCTCAATGAGTTTAAGCAAAGCCTGTTGAACACCTTCACCGGAAACATCACGCGTGATAGAACGGTTTTCACCCATTCGAGCGATTTTATCTACTTCATCGATAAATACAATCCCTTGCTCAGCACGAACAGGGTCACCATCTGCAGCCATAAGTAACTTCGTAAGTATATTTTCAACATCTTCCCCCACATATCCGGCTTCCGTGAGATTTGTTGCATCTGCAATAGCGATTGGAACATCTAAAAATCTTGCAATGGTCTGTGCCAAAAGTGTTTTCCCAGAACCTGTTGGTCCTATGAGAAGTACATTGGATTTTGAAATCTGTGTTGCATCTTCAACATTGTCTCTAAAAATACGTTTGTAATGATTATAGACAGCAACAGAAAGTGTTTTCTTCGCTTTCTCTTGCCCTATGACATATTGGTCAAGTAAGGCATTGATCTCTTTAGGTGTGTAAAGAGTCTGGGTGCCTAACTCTGTTGAAGTCTCTTCTTGGTCTTCTTCTCCAAATAATATTTTATATGCAGATACTACACAGTTTGAACAAATGTAAGCATTTTCTCCTGCGATGAGTGGATTTTCTTCACTCTCCTGAGCTTCACAAAAGCTACATACTTTAGTTGTCATTCTTTATCCTCGTTATTTTTTAGTCTTGTAAATGGTATACCTCTTTTGGAGGCTATAATAAATTTACAAAGCATTTTTACTTTACTAGAACTTGTATTTTTAAAAATATTTTGTGCGATTTCCTGTAAAGGGTTCCCTTGTTCAAATAGTTCTCTATAAGCAGCTTTTAGTGCATTAATATCATCTCTTTTCATGCTTCTTCGTAAACCAGTAAGGTTTAATCCACGTAAAGCAGCTCTGTTCCCTTCTGCCAAACAAAAGGGAGGTATGTCTTGTGCTAAAGCCGAAGCACCACCAATCATAGCATAGTCACCTATACGTACAAATTGATGTATGGGAGTAAGACCACCGATAACCACGTGGTTACCCAGTTCTACGTGCCCTGCAAGTGTTGCACCATTAGCCAAGATACAGTTATTACCTAGTATAACATCATGTCCTAAGTGCACATATCCCATCAAAAGGTTGCCATTGCCTATTTTTGTCATAGAACCACCACCTTTAGTGCCTGGGTTAATAAGTGTGAATTCTCTAATAGTATTGTTGTCTCCGATGATAAGTTCAACATCTTCCCCATTAAACTTTAAATCTTGCGGTATGGTACCTACAGCAGAATGGGAAAAAATACGGTTATTCTTCCCAATCGTCGTCTTGCCTTCAATGACAGTATGAGAAGCTATGCTAGTATTGTCACCTACAGTGACSCGTGAAGAAATATAGACAAAGGGACCAACTGAGACATTCTYACCCAGTATAGCACCATCTTCTATCACAGCTGTTGGGTGGATTAAAGACATAAAATACCTATTTGTCCACTATCATAGCTTTTAATTCGGCTTCTGCCACAACTTTGTCATCYACGTAYGCYTTGGCTGCAAGTTGCCACACTGGCCCTTTATGTCTAAGGACATCAATCTTATAGACAAGTTTATCTCCTGGAGTAACAGGAGCACGAAATTTAGCTTTGTCAATACTCATAAAATAGACAACTTTATTATTTAAGTCCTCTGTATCCGGCATACTTTTAAATGCAAGTACGCCACCAGCTTGTGCCATACCCTCAATGATCATCACTCCAGGATAGATAGGGTGGTCAGGAAAGTGTCCTTGGAAGACAGGTTCTGATATAGAAACATTTTTATATGCTTCTATATACTCACCAGGAGTGAGTGAGATTATTCTGTCAACTAAGAGAAACGGAAACCTATGAGGTAATATTTCTTGGATTTCAACAACATTATAGAGCATAGGAAAACCTTTTATTGATTATTTGCTATATTTTATCGCAAAGATAGTAAGAAAGTGATTAGAATTGGCGTTAAAAAGAAGAATGTCTTACATTAAATAAAAGTTATGAGAGTAGTGTTTTTTTGGGAAATTAAATTGGTTGCGGGGACAGGATTTGAACCTGTGACCTTCGGGTTATGAGCCCGACGAGCTACCAAACTGCTCTACCCCGCGACAGGATTTTAAYAAGTTTAAAAACTTATTTGGAGTGGAAGTTTATCTTTTTTTTCTTAAAGAAAGATAATAGTCCCAATGGATGGGGTAGAGGGATTCGAACCCCCGAATACCAGTACCAAAAACTAGTGCCTTACCGCTTGGCGATACCCCAACAYWCATAAGTCATTACTGYTTATGTGGACGGCATTATAGCACCAAATTTCTCACTTGTCAAGAGGTATTTAAAAAAGATTAAAAAAGATATTTTTTGCATACTTTGAAGTACTGAAAGGTATAATACATAAAATTATGATAGTTAGATTTGTATAAAGGTTAAGGAAAATATATGTCAAGTGAAGCGATAAAAAGAGTAGAAAAAGCTATAGATGAGATAAAAAGAGGAAAAATGGTCATCATGATGGACGATGAAGACCGTGAAAATGAAGGTGACCTTGTATATGCGGCGACTTTTTCAACACCAGAAATGGTAAATTTTATGGCTAAGGAGGCGAGAGGACTTATTTGTACTCCTATCACAAAAAAGATAGCTACTAAGCTTGATTTACTACCTATGGTAATGAACAATGTTTCAAATCATGAGACAGCATTCACAGTATCTATAGACTCTACTTCTGCTACAACAGGTATTTCAGCAGCTGAAAGAGATGATTGTATCTCTAGACTTGCTAGTCCTCAGACTGTTAGTGAAGATTTTGTCCGTCCAGGGCATATTTTCCCTCTTATCGCGAAAGATGGTGGGGTACTTGTGCGTACTGGTCATACAGAAGGTTCTGTTGACTTATGTAAACTTGCTGGTCTTGCACCTGCAGCGGTGATTTGTGAAATCATTAAAGATGATGGTACGATGGCACGTATGGATGACCTAGAAGTGTTTTCTAAAGAGCATGACCTTTGCATTGTGTATATCTCAGACATCGTGGAATATCGTTTGGCGAATGAACAGCTCATTAAGCGAGTAAAAGATGAAGAAACTGAACTAAGAGGCATCAAAGTAGAGAAAATCACCTATATAGATCATCTAGATAGAACACATACGGTTATACAATTCTACAAAACACATGAGACTGCCAATGTAAAGTTCCATAATATAGGTACAGATATAGGGTTAGTCTTAGATGATAAACGTTTTTCAGCACTTCATAACTCCATTGAGTACCTTAAAAGCAATGGTGGTATACTCATTTTTCTTGATAGCAAGGTGATTTCTCATGAACAGGCCAAAGAATTTGGTGTGGGAGCACAGATACTTAAAGACCTTGGCATTAAAAATATTAACTTGCTTACTACCAATATAGATACAGAGTTCGTAGGACTTGCAGGGTTTGGACTTGATGTTGTAAGTAAGGTAGAGGTGAGCTAAAGAAATATGTTAATTTGACATATTTCGCCTCTTCAATATTTTATAMATAAGGGAAACAGATGACAGTTGAAACTGTAGACGCCATAACCAATAACCCTAAATATCAAGAATTAATCACCAAGCGTAGTCGTTT
Organism: Sulfurovum sp.; assembly: GCA_002733355.1. GTDB lineage: Bacteria > Campylobacterota > Campylobacteria > Campylobacterales > Sulfurovaceae > Sulfurovum. The sequence goes on along the minus strand of NVVN01000011.1, from coordinate 40,514 downwards.
TGCATGGACACTTTCTATACTGATGTTGCTTGTGTATTATACATTTATCATGATAATCGCATTTAATCCTGAGCTACTTGCTGTACCCATAAGCGATGATTCGGTGATAAGTGTGGGTATTCCAGTTGGCATATGTATCATACTATTTTCATTTTTTATAACGGGGCTTTATGTTCATAGGGCAAACAAAACCTATGATGTATTGTTGGAAGAAATAAAAGAAGACCTGAAAGAAAAAGGTTTAGCACATGAATAGATATTTTATAATATTAATAATTTTTACTGCTTCACTTTTGGCATCAGGCACTATAGACAGGGACATAGAAAGTCAAACTCTTAATATCCCAGCAGTCATCATGTTTCTTCTTTTTGTGGGTGGAACACTTATGATTACGTATTGGGCAGCGAAGCGCACAAAAACGGCCAGTGATTTTTACACTGCAGGAGGCGGTATTACAGGCTTTCAAAATGGTATGGCTATTGCAGGTGACTATATGTCCGCAGCATCTTTYCTGGGTATATCTGGGTTAGTGTAYCTGGCTGGTTATGATGGGCTTATTTATTCTATTGGTTTTCTTGTTGGATGGCCGATTATCTTATTTTTAATCTCTGAGCGTCTGCGTAATTTAGGTAAATATACTTTTGCAGATGTTGCATCTTTTAGACTCAAGCAAGAGCCTATCCGTATTTTGGCTGCTTCTGGAGCTATAGCAACAGTGATACTTTACCTCATAGCACAGATGGTGGGTTCTGGAAAACTTATAGAACTTTTGTTTGGACTTCCATATGAGTATGCTGTCGTCTTAGTGGGTATTTTGATGATAYTGTATGTGACATTTGGAGGGATGCTTGCTACCACGTGGGTACAAATTATAAAAGCTTTTTTACTTCTTTCTGGGGCAACATTTATGGCTGTTGCTGTATTGTATCATTTTGATTTTTCATTTGAAAAACTTTTCCAATCAGCAGTTGAAGTGCATGAGAAAGGTTTAGATATTATGAGTCCCGGTGGCTTGGTATCTGACCCTGTTTCTGCTATATCATTGGGGATTGCGCTTATGTTTGGTACGGCGGGTTTACCACATATACTTATGCGATTTTTTACAGTGTCTGATGCAAAAGAAGCAAGAAAATCTGTTTTTTATGCGACTGGTTTTATAGGATATTTTTATATATTGACATTTATCATCGGGTTTGGGGCGATTGTCTTAGTTCTCAAAAACCCTGAGTATATRGACCTTGCCAAACAGGCAATTTCAGATGGTTCACCTATCATAGGTGGCAAAAATATGGCAGCCATTCACCTTTCACATGCTGTGGGTGGAGATTATTTCCTTGGGTTCATTTCTGCGGTGGCTTTTGCTACTATCTTGGCAGTAGTGTCTGGACTAACACTAGCAGGAGCTTCRGCCATATCTCATGACCTGTATGCAAATGTTATAGAGAAAGGTGTATGTGATGAAGCAAAAGAGATGCGTGTCTCTAAGATAGCTACTGTTGTCTTGGGGGTTATCGCTATTGGACTGGGAATTGCTTTTGAAAAACAAAATATTGCTTTTGTAGTGGGGTTGGCTTTTGCCATCGCGGCATCTGCAAATTTTCCTGTGCTTTTCCTTTCGATGTTTTGGTCAAAGCTTACTACACGCGGAGCAGTATTCGGGGGTAGTTTGGGTCTTGCGACAGCTATACTACTTGTGATACTGGGGCCTATTGTTTGGGTAGATATATTTGGCAATAGGGAGGCTATTTTCCCTTATAAGTATCCAGCACTTTTTTCTGTGACAGTGGCTTTTGTAAGTATTTGGCTTATATCTATTACAGACRATTCGGTACGTGCGAAAAAAGACAGAGCTGCATTTGAAGCACAAAATATCCGTTCACAAACGGGTATCGGGGCAGAGGGTGCGAGTGAACATTAAAGTCTCTTTGTGTAACTGGTAGGAGTGATTTTCTCCTACTTAAGAAATCTTTCTTTTYTCCTTTATACTTCTGACATATTACGTTACAATATTCTTTATATAATATCTAAGGAATTTTTATGTCAAAACAAATATTTAATCCAAATCCAGAGTTTTCTAAAGATGCAGTAATTCCTAGTATGGATGCGTATTGGGAGCTACAAAATAAAGCTATAGAAAATTATGAAGGATTTTGGAAAGGTTTTGCCGATGAAAAGATCGATTGGTTAGCACCCTATGATAATGTACTTGATGAATCCAATGCACCTTTTTATCAATGGTTTACAAATGGGAAACTGAATGTCTCTAATCAATGCATCGATAGACATTTGTCCGATAAGGCAGATCAAAATGCTATTATTTTTGAAGGGGATAAAGGGGATGTCGAATACATTACTTATGGACAACTCTCCACTAGAGTAAATAAAATGGCAAACCTACTAAAAAACAAATTTGGTATAAAAAAAGGTGATAGAGTTGTACTTTATATGCCCATGATACCAGAATCAGCCTATGCAATGCTCGCTTGTGCACGGTTAGGAGCGATTCACTCTATTGTATTTGGAGGTTTCTCCTCTGAAGCATTAAAAGACCGAATTGAAGACGCTGAAGCAAAATTAGTTATCACTGCAGATGGAGCTTTTCGTAAAGGAAAACCATATATGCTTAAAAATGTAGTAGATGATGCATTGAAGCAAAATGGGAAAACTGTAGAAGCAGTACTTGTTGTAAAAAGAAATAATGAAGAGATTAAATGGGTGGAAGGACGTGACCATTCTTACAATGAATTGATAGACTCACAGTCTGATGAGTGTCCTTTTGAACCTATGGATTCTGAAGATACACTCTTTTTACTCTACACGTCAGGCTCAACGGGYAARCCAAAAGGMRTACAACAYTCAACTGSKGGKTATWTACTTWRKGCMMWMAYSASYATGSRWTGGGTATTTGAYWTKCRWRAKRGYGATGTGTTCTGGTGTACAGCTGACGTTGGTTGGATTACTGGACACACATATATCGTTTATGGTCCACTTGCAGCAGGGGGGACGACACTGATGTTTGAAGGTGTACCCACGTATCCTGATGCTGGGCGTGCATGGAAGATGGTACAAGACCATAATATTACACAGTTTTATACTGCACCAACAGCGATCAGACTTCTTCACAAAACAGGAGAAAATGAACCTAAAAAATATAATCTTTCTAAACTGCGTATACTTGGAACTGTAGGTGAACCCATAGACCCTCCAGCGTGGAAATGGTATTATGAAGTTGTGGGTAATTCTAAATGTGCCATCGTTGATACGTATTGGCAAACAGAGACTGGTGGGCATATGATTTCTCCACTTCCCGGAGCGACACCTATAAAACCAGGGTGTGCGACATTTGCACTTCCTGGTATTATCGCTGAAATCATTGCTGAGGATGGCAAACCTACCCCTGTAGGTGAAAAAGGATTAATGTGTATTACGCGACCTTGGCCATCAATGATAAGAAATATATGGAAAGATCCAGATAGGTTTGAGAAAGCATATTTTGGTGATTGTAAGAAAGATGGAAAACCGGTATATTTTACAGGTGATGGCGCTATGTTAGATGGAGATGGATATATTACAATCACAGGTCGTACCGATGATGTTATCAATGTCTCAGGTCACCGTATGGGTACAGCTGAGGTGGAAGCTGCAATCAATAAACATGATGCAGTAGCTACGGTTGCCGTGGTAGGGAAGGCGCATGATATTAAGGGTGAAGGTATCTTTGCATATATCGTGCTTAAAAATCCAGAAGATGCTTCTGATGAACTTAAAGTAGCTATTAATCAAGTTATTAAAAAAGAAATTGGTTCTATTGCTCTTTGTGATGGGATAGCTTTTGTTCCAGATGTGCCTAAAACACGTTCTGGTAAAATTATGAGACGTATTTTACGATCTATCGCAAAAGGTGAAGAAATCACGCAAGATATTTCTACACTTGAAGACCCTGGGATTGTAAGGGTCATTGAGAAAATTGTAAGAGAGTCTTGAAAAAATGGGTTACTTTAGATGAAACAAACCTGGTTACGTCCATTCTCTTTAGCTTCATATAGAGCAGTATCTGCACGTTTTAATAGGGTATGTATATTTTTATCTTCATGGGTTAAATAGCTTAATCCAATACTTACAGTTATACTAAGAACTTGAGTCTTGAGATTTATTTCATGTTTTGCTATATTTGCTCTCAATCTATCGGCGATTTGAAAAGCAGAATCCATGTCAGTGTTTGGCATAAGGACAGCAAACTCTTCTCCTCCAATTCTTCCGATATAATCTATCGTCCGAGTATTGTCAATCATTAATTTAGCTATATAAGAGATGACTTTATCACCTACATCATGACCATGTGTGTCATTGACATTTTTAAAATGATCAATATCTATGATGAGACAGGTTAGTTCGGTATTGTCATTTCTAGCATTTTTAAGTTCTACATCACAGATATCAAAAAAAGCACGTCTATTAAAAAGTTCAGTCAATGGATCAGTAGAAGCTAAGTGCTTTAGATGTTTTTCCAAAGTAATCTTCTTATCAAGTTCACTTTCAAGTTCTTTTTTTGCAAGATTAAGAGCCATGGTTTTTTCAGCGACTGCATGAAAAAGGCGGGTACTTTCTGTTTTTTGTTGTTCTAAAAGTTTTTCTCTTGTTGTGAGAGATTCTTGACGTACGATATTTATACGAAATGCGAGTAACAATGAGAAGAATATAATCTCAAATATTGAAGCTATGATAGCCGCGTTACTTAATAAAATACTGTATGGAAGAATACCAAGAGTCAGTAAATTAAACAAGCTTATACCTATGATATAGATGGATAATACGGGAAGATATATTTTTGCAATGGTATGTTTTTTGTACACTGCCCACAAAGCTACGATAAATAAAAATGGCAGAAGCAGTATGATAACGATATTCATAAATTGGAAACCTTCATGCATTGATATTGACATCCAAGCCAAGGCAATACCACAGGTAAAAATAAACATATTTGATATTTTATGTAAGCGGATAAAATATTTTCTCGTTTCTAAAATAGATTGGGAAAAAAGTATTAAAAGTGTAAAGAACACAGGGAGAGTTACTTGTAGAAAATCATAAGTTCTCATATCTGTATATGGAAGTAAAATACCTTTGAAATTAGCTGCCCAAACTATAAAAATAAAAACATAAAAAATGTAATAAAAATAAATTTTATCTCGTAAATATAAAAAWATYATAAGATTRTATAACATWATGATGATAATTGCAGAAAAATATGCTAGATAAATATATTTTTTAAGTTGTATATCTTTTTCATATTGTTGCTTTGTTTTGATGTGAATAGCACCGAAAAGAGCATATTTTGTAGCAAGTTTAAGGTATATTTCTTTACTTTCTCCTGCTTTAAAATGTAATGAGAAGGAGGGATTAGGCTCTTTGATTTCACGTACTTCCATAGGTATGCGTAAACCATTTTTTTTATGTGTGACCGTATCAGACACAACATAAAGATCAACTGTTTTATGGAAAATTTCTGTAAATTCCAAGACCATATCTTTTGCATTATCTGTATGGTTATAGATAGTGAAATGAAACCAAAAATTATTTTTATTATGTCCGAGACTAAGAGCATTGCTTGTATTCTGGGTAAATGGTAATTTAGAAAGCTCCTCTATACTGAGTGTTTGACCTGGTTTTTCCATAAGATACTCTACTTGGAATTCAGTGTATGATGATACATTGTCTGTTAATGTAACTTTAGTATTTGCAGATAAGTTGTTAGGAGCAAGAATTAGTATAGAAAAAAATAGTAATATGCATTTGGTAATATATTTTAATACAAGGTTGTTTTTATGCATATTATTCCTTTCTTACGTTTTTAAATTTTTAGTTGATGAAGTCTAACTAAAAAATGTCAAGAAAATGTGAAGTGTATTTGAAATTTTATAGTAACCCTTTAATTTTTAATAAATCTTCAAGTACTATTTTTTTAGCACTCGGGTTTCTAAGTAAATAACTTGGATGATAAGTAGGGATAATGGTATACCCATCTTGTTTTTGTACTGTACCTCTAATGTTATCAAACTCCGTATTGTCACCTGTGAGATAGTAGTATGCCATGTCACCTAGTGCGATAATAACTTTGGGTTGGACTAAACTTATCTCTTTGAGTAGATATGGATGACAGGTGTGTGCATGGGTAGGAGAAATGGATTGCTGGTCTAAGGATCTACATTTTAGCACATTTGTAAGATAAACATCTTTTCTATGTAATTGTAATACATTTTCTATCATTTTGGTCAGCATTTCACCTGAACGTCCTGTAAAGATTTTACCTATACTGTCATCACTACTACTTGGGGTATCTCCTACAAACATCACATTTGCATTGAAATTACCTTCCCCAAAAACTACTTTTTGTCTACTTTTACTCAGTGTACAGAGATGACAATCTCTTGCTTGCTTCTCTAAAAAATTAAGATTGTCTGGTAAAGTTAGGTCAGGTTCTGTTTCTTGATAGGCTGTCACTGAAGTATATTTATACCCTAATTGTTTGAGCTGATAAAGTTGCTTTAACAAAAGTGCATTTTTTAGGTTTTTCATTTTGAATTATACATGCAAAGTTCTTAAGGACATGTATCATTTTGTACATAATAAAGTGCAGTAGACAGCATGGTTTCATTTGTATCACCCATGGCATGAGTTAAGTCATCTTCTGCTCTACAAGTTGGGGATATGCCATCAAAACTTGTTGTGTTATTTGAGTTGTTTCTGACCAAAAAGTTTGCTAAAAAATAGTAGTTTATTCCGTATGTCCGTCCTGACATACCCACTGGTTTCCCATGTGTATTACTACCAACAGTAATCACATTGGTATTTCCCAAATAGGGTTTAAGAGCAGAGATAACAAGTTCACTTGCAGATGCAGATTTTTCTGTGACTAAAAAAACAACACGTTGCATCGTGAGTTCATTTCCATCTTGTAAATCAATATCCTCAAAGGTATATGTTTCATTTTTAGTTTTATAATTGGCATTCCAATCTAGGTAGATTTGTCTTTCCCCCGCATAAGCATTGGATATATTATCAAGTAAAGTACTGGCGGTAATAATGGAACCACCACCATTATATCTCAGGTCGATAATCAGTTCTGAAATATTGGCAGTTTTAAATGTTGTAAATATAGTTTCAAGTTCGGAGATAGAACTTTCTGTAAAAGAGTCATAACGTAGATATCCGATTTTTGTTGTATTTTGATCGATTAATTTTCCCAAAGAGACTTTGAACGTGTAGGGCACAGGTGTAATCACTATATCTAGCTGATTGCTGTTACGTAGAACAGTAAATGTTGTTGCTACACCAGTATTTTGGCTAACAGTTGTGATAATGTCTTGCGTGACAGATTGCCCATTTATAAATAATATTTTATCTCCCCGGTATAGTTTTTTATAGGCAGGTGCATTTATGCGTACAAGAAAAATACTAAAGTCTTGTGTATGTCCAAAACCAAAACCAACAGTTTTTTGATTTGAAAAGTCTTCATATGCTTGTTCTGTTAATGTAAAACTCCATTTGTCAGGAGGTGAAATACGAAGTTCATTGATGAGCGTTTGTGGTGCGTTAAATAAAGCATAGTCTAGATTGGATGCGACTTGATCATACCATAAGTATTCACTTAGAAAAAGATTGTGTACAAATATCTTTTCTTGGAGAGTGAATACTTGAGTATTATCACTTGTAGTATTGGAGCTACAGGCATTTAGCAGTAAAAGGAAAGTAAGTATAGTGGGGAATACTATTTTGTATAACATTTGGAATCCTTAGACATGTATATTGGGTGAGTTTGTCTCATGCTATATTATTATATCTAAAGATATTTTGATATAGTGAGTGTATAAAAAGAGTTTTAGGCTTATTTATTCTTTTTGTTGTGGACTTGTAGTTGGTAAAATTATTTACACAAAATACTGCGAATCAAAGCCCGAAGGGTGCAAAAAAAAATATAATGAAAAGTAAGGCATGCCTAAAGAGGGTATAGATTGGTAAGATATGTCACGGGGAATGCCCATGACATATGAACTTATGCTACTTCAACTACTTTTTCGGTACCTTCCCAAATACCATGTTTTGTACAGTAACCGTGAGCTACTAACTTAAGTTTCTTACCAGTTGGAATGATAGTAAAAGTTGTTGTGTTGTGTGCTTTTGTGTTACCAAGAGTTCCTGGAACATAAGAAGCTTTTGCAAGTTGAATATCACCATTAAATAATGTTACTGACTCTATGAAGTGATCAAAATCATCTGGATGAGTGTATTCATTACCCATTTTTACAGTTACCTCAAATGGTTCACCTGCAGTTGCACTCTCAGCACAGTGTATAAATGGTGAATGTCTGTCGATAAGGTCTTTTTTTGCTTCTCTATCGATCTCTGAGATATCTATGTATTTGTTAATTTTTGGCATATTATTTCCTTGTAATTTTTTGTGATTGGGATTGTAGCACAAAAAAAATTAAATAGGATAAAAATACTCTTATTTGTTGTATAAAATGTAGAATTARATCATTTTTATTAATTTAGMATGYCTATACGCTTTAATGTTCCTTCCGAAAATACTTGTCTATTTAGTTAAGAGCGGAAGGACAAGCAAGATTAAGAGTTAAAACTATGGTAGTATATACATACATTGTAATAAAATCCTATAAAGGCTAATGTACGATTCTCATAATAGATACAAGGAATGAATATGAAAATATTAACCAGTGATGAGTATACAACGTTGAAAAATAAAGAACATACGTTAATACATATTTTACCTAAAGAGCATTATGCGCATTATCATCTTGAAAATGCAATCAATATTTGTGTCTATGAAGCCAGTTTTACAGACAATGTCAAAAAACTCCATTTAGACAGTAAGCAGTGTATCGTGGTGTATGGAGAAAGTGATGATGAATATGACTCTAAAGCAGCAGCAGAAAAACTTGAAAACATGGGGTTTACTAATGTGTTTGTTTTGGAAGCACAATCTTCTGGTTTGGATACTGATCAACTTCTGAGTATAAAAGATGGAAATTATATTTTGGCAGAAGGAAGTAAACTTCAATGGTTAGGAGCCAATGCCAATGGAAGTCATTATGGTGATATCGCGCTAAAAAATGGACATGTAAAATTAAGCAATGGGAAAATGAGTGGGGGAGTTTATGGTAGATATGCATTCCATTAACACATTGGATCTAAATGAAGAACAAGGGAAAAATTACTTAAATATACATCTGAAATCCGAAGATTTCTTTCTTAGTAAATTATTTCCAGAAACGATATATCGATTTTACAATATACAGTCTGTTGTAACACCTTACCAAACAGACACAAACTACATCTTTGATGGTGAGTTAACGATAAAAGGCATAAGTAGAAAGCAGAAAATAAATGTTCTAATTTCAAAAATTGATAACATATTAATTTTAAATGCCAGAGTGGAGATAGACAGAACAAAATGGGGTATTATTTATGGTTCAACTAAATTTTTTAAATTCTTAGGGATGCATAAAGTCTTTGATGCGATTTCTATAGATATGCGTCTGGAGTTAGTATCGTAAATTGTAAAAATATTTCTTTTTTATAAACCCTTATTCCCATGGTTAACATGAGAATAAGTACAGATAAAGATTTTTATGGAGCTACTGTATAAAGGTGTTTCGCTTTTTGTACGTGGAAATTAAGTCCTATCTCTTTTTCAGTACATCCAAGAGCAAGGGCAACCATTTGTGGCATGTGAAGTACAGGGAGTTCTATATCACGTCCCATTACTTTAGCGATGCTGTCTTGGTAGGTATCCATTTTAAGGTGACAAAGTGGACATGGTGTTACCATTATGTCGGCATTGTTGTCTATTGCATCTAGCAGGGCGTTACCMGTGAGGACTTCTGAAGTATGGTTCGCTTGAAGTTCAACGTGAAAACCACAACATTTATTTTTACTTTCATAATTTACAGGGTTACCTTCRAGTGCACCTATGAGAAGATCAAGTGAGTTAGGATTGTACGAGTTTTCACGTCCATTGGCATCCTGATGTAATTCAGATGGTCTGATGTTATGACATCCATAGAATGGTGCGATATTTAGGTGAGAAAGAGGTGTAGTTACTTTCTCTTTAACATTTTCAAGTCCGTACTCATCTATAAGTGTATAGAGAAAATGTTTGATTTCACTTGTACCTTTGTACTCCAGTCCAACTTCTGCAAGTTTTTCATTGACTCTTGCTTTAAGCTCAGGGTCTTTATCTAAAGCATGTTTTGTCATAGCAGAGTTAAGCTGACAGGTATTACAGATAGTAATCATCGTAAGTCCTAACTTTTCTGCATAACAAATGTTACGTGCGTTAAGTACGTGTGCTAGAAATTCATCAAAATCTTGTAGGTGAGATGCTCCACAACATGAAGCCTCTTCTAATATAGTAATTTTGATACCTAACTTTTCAGCTACTGCAAGCGTAGAAGAAAGTAACTCAGGGGTAGACTGTTTTGCCGTACATCCTGTAAATAGTGCATAGTGTAATTGTTCGCTCATCTTGTTCTCCTTACAGCTTATTGGTTTGTGAAATTTCAATTAGTTTTTGAACTTCATCAAGATTTTTAATTTTTGGAATAGAGTCTATGAATGGTATACCTGAATGCCAGTGGATTTTACCAGTTTTCATCATTTTAATTGCAGTTCCCAAGTGTTTGTACATGCCAAGGTAACCCTCAGAGTAAGTAACGATATCTGCTTCATCTAAGAAACCAGTCTTTTTCATACCTCTTAAGAAACCTTCTGCGTGACGTGTTGCTATGTTTGACTCAGCTATACCACGTACAAACTGTAAGTTATGAAGCTTACCAATTTTACCTATAGGATCTATATCTTTTGGACATGCTTCTGCACATTCAAAACATTTTACACAGTCCCAAACACCAGAACCCAGTTCAGCTGTGATAGAAAGACGCTCATCACCAGCTTCATCTCTAGGATCTACTGTAAATCTATAGGCGGAATTCAGTGCTGCAGGTCCAAGGAAAGCGTCGTTTACTTCAAGTGCTGGACATGAATAATGACAGGCACCACATTGGATACAAAGGTCAGAGTCTAAGAAGTTATTAAACTCTTCAATGCTTTGTTTTGTTTCTGCCTGAGGGTGTGACTCAATATCTCTAATCACATAAGGCTTGACTGCGGTATGCTTTTCCCAAAAATCAGACTTATCTATAATCATATCTTTAATAGCACGTTTTTTAGAGCTTGGCTCTAAAGTAATGTCATTATCAAACATGTCAAGTAGCTCAATAGCATTTTGTTTACATGCTAAGACTGCTTTACCATTGACTTTAATAGCACAGGCTCCACAGATACCATGTCTACAAGAACGGCGGTAAGAAAACGAGCCATCATGTTCCCATTTAATACGATTCATTAGGTCAAGAATAAGTTCATCTTTACCTACTTCCATCGTGTATTCTTTTGTATAAGGAAGGTAATCAGTCTCAGCGTTAAATCTCCACGCTTTGATGGTAACTTTTCTAGTGCTTGCTTGTTCTACTGTTTGTGTTTCACTCATGTTATCCTCCTTAGTACTTTCTTTCCATAGGTTCAAATTTACCTGGTGTTACTTTGCCCCAATCAATAGAGACATTGTAGTCTTCATCCATCGTAGCATATGTATGTACCATGAATTTCTCATCATCTCTAGTTGGGAAGTCTTCACGGTAGTGACCACCACGGCTCTCTTCACGTTGTAATGCTCCAACTACGACTATCTTAGCAGATTCTATCATATGTCCAAGCTCTATAGCTTCTTGTAAGTCTGTATTAAAGACTTTAGATTTATCATCTATACGGATATTTTTAAATCTTGCCAATACATCATTTATCAACGTAAGTTGTTTTTCCAATGACTCTTTAGTTCTAAATACACCAGCATTTGCTGTCATACCTATCTGTAGTTCATTTCTTAGGTTTGGTACTCTTTCATTTCCGTTTGATGTCTTAATTGTAGTCATTTCATTTACGCAGGTGTCAGCATCTGCAACGGTGGCTTTACGTAAACTTATACCCTCATCAAGAGCTTTTATCATGTTTTCACCTGCATGTCTACCAAAAAGCATCGCTTCTAGTACAGAGTTTGCACCTAGACGGTTAGCACCATGTACTGAAACGCAGGCACACTCACCAGCTGCATAAAAACCTTCTACTACGTCGCCCGCAGCATTTTTTTGTACTTGAGTATCAATGTTTGTAGGTATCCCACCCATAGAGTAGTGCGCAGTTGCAGAGATATGAATGGCCTCTTTAAGCATATCTTGCCCTTGAAAAGCGATAGCAAGTTCACGAAGTTCTGGAAGACGTGTTAAAATAATTTGTGGGTCGAGGTGTGTAAGGTCAAGTTTAACTGATTGTCCATCTTTACCTACACCACGCCCTTGACGCACTTCTTCCATGATAGCACGGCTCACAACATCACGTGATGCAAGTTCCATAGCATTGGGTGCATATTTTTCCATAAAACGTTCATCAAGTGAGTTAAGAAGACGACCACCTTCACCACGTGCAGCTTCTGAGATGAGTACACCAGAGCCACCAAGTCCACTCGGGTGGAATTGTACGAACTCCATGTCTTCAAGAGGTAAACCATGACGTGCTACTATAGAGAGAGCATCGCCGGTATTTGCATGTGCATTTGAGTTGAATCTAAAGAGTCTACCATTTCCACCTGTTGCAAACATCGTTACTTTTGCATTGAAGATAGCTACTTCTGAGTCTTTAATATTATAGGCAACCACACCCGATACTTTTCCATCATCATAGATAATATCGCTAGCATACCATTCATCATAGACTTCAATACCTGCACGATCAGCTTGTTCGTAAATAGTTTGTAAAAGTGTCAGACCTGTTCTGTCTTTTGCATAACAGGCACGAGGCTGAGACTGCCCACCAAATGGGCGTATGGCAATATTGCCTTCTTTATCTCTGGAAAATACTGCACCCATATGCTCTGCCCATCTGATAGTCTCAGGGGCTTTTGTACACATAAGCTCAACACAATCTTGGTCAGCAAGGTAGTCAGAACCTTTTACAGTATCAAATTCGTGAAGTTCAGTAGAGTCTTCTGCACCAAGGGCAGCATTGATTCCCCCTTGTGCCGCGCCAGAGTGTGATCTTAGTGGGTGAAGTTTTGTGATAACAGCTGTTTTTTTCCCTGCTTCAGTCAATTCTTTAGCTGCAGCTAATCCAGCTAAGCCAGAACCAACAATAACAGCGTCATATTCGTAGATTTTAACATCCATACTAGTAATGTCCTTTGTTTACAATTTGAACAATTATATCTATGTAGGGATGTGAAACAGTTTATCTATTTATGTATATAGGAAACTAAAGTAAAATCACTTTAAGTATGTTACAATTTTGCCAAGATTCAAGAATAAGGAAAACACTCGATGCAGAGTCAAAATATAGCAGATAAAGAACAATATCTCATAGACAGACTAAACTCTTCTTATATCGGGGATGACGCAGCAGTTGTCGGAGATACACTCTATAGTATGGATGCATTTTTTGAAGATGTACATTTTAAGCGAGAGTGGATGAGCGTAGCACAGATAGGACGTAAAGCAATGCTTGTGAACCTCTCTGATGCCATAGCCATGAATGCAGAGCCCAAATTTGCATTGGTGACCGTTTCTTTACCTAAGACACTGACCTTTGATGAGATAGACGAACTCATGCAGAGTATGGAGAATACAGCCAAGGAATACGGTTGTGAAATTATCGGTGGCGATACAATCGGGGGAGATAAACTGCATCTGTCTATTACCATTATTTCTAAAAGCGATACACCTCTTTTACGTACAGGTTTGAAGGAAGGTAATTTGTTGGCTTATACAGGTGTTTTGGGAGAAAGTAAAAAAGATTTAGATGCTTTGTATAGAGGTGAAAAAATAGCAGAAAATTCACGCTTTTTTGAACCCCTGCTAAGGTCTAATTTTATAGCTAAATCAAGGCACTTACTTATAGCAGGCATGGACATCTCAGATGGACTCTTTTGTGATACGAACAAGTTCCTAAATATTAATAAATATGGATATGAAATATTGGAAAATATCAACGAAGAGATAGGACTTAGTGGAGAAGAGTATGAAATGCTCATCTCTTTTGACAAGAAAGATATAGAAGCAGTAAAACAGATAGCTAAAGTGACAAATACACCCTTAACTGTCTTTGCCAAAGTRGCTAAAAATGACAGACGGTATACGTGTAAAAGTCACCATTTTTAGTGTTGCGGTGTTGTGACATTTCTACCGGCTAGAGATATAGGATACTCTCTTGCTCTACACAGTGATTGTGCATAGGCATCAATATCATTTTCTTTGAGACTTTTTATAGATGTAAAATCCCTTTTTTGATACAGTGATTGATCCACATACCCTAGTTTTATGAGTTCTTTTACGATTGCATCTACTGCGCTGAGTGCAGAAGAAACTTTTACAATTTCACAACGTGCATACCTGTGCTCAAATGATACATCTGCGGTACGCAAGGTATCGTCTACACCTGGTATTTGCTGGGCACCATAAAGAGGTTTGGAACCTACTTCACCAAGAGCAAAAGAAGGAATGAACTGAGAAAGGTGATTAATCGCTAATTGACTTCGTTCACGTGTTTCAGACCATGTCCAGTTGTTTTCCAATTTTTCCAAGAAGTCTCTGTTTAGCTCAGGTTGGGCACTTTGTTTTGAACTTTTGACTAAACCTTCTGTAAAGAGCGTAATGTTTTTTGTCATACCATGAAGCTGAAAATAGCCTCCAGGGTAGGGGGTAAACTGTGCCATACCCTGAGGCGTACCGCGTTCGCCGTAAAAGACAACTTCAGGCCATATGGTATTTTGATTGTTCCATTTACTTACATAGGCTGCTTTAAATTCAACCAGTCTTTGCCGTTTAAAACCCAACATATCGTCTACTTTTCCAGACCTGAAGCCAGCGGCATTGATAAGGTAATCAAAGTGATCTTCTCTATGTTCTCCCTTATAGAGGTAATTGACAGTCCAACCTTCTTTTTGAGCGTTTTCATTGATATCAGTGACTTTAGTGTTAAAAAATACTTGGCAATTTGATATTTTTTCCAAAGCAAGAGTAACACTTGCAGCCAGACGAAATAGGTTGAGTCCATACTCTTGTACTATAAACAGGGGAAACTGTACTTTATTAAAATCAATATTTTTTGCAACAGGTATCATCCACTCATCAATAGTAGAAGGCACAGCTACAATTTTTGCTTTTCTTAGCCGTTCCATTTTTTGGCGATCAAAGAGTTTAAAATAGTCAGCACTTTCTCCTAACACTTTATTGTCCGGGTCTACTTTGATAAGTGCATCATATTCATCTCTTAATAACTCTAAGCGAGGCAATAAATCTTCAGGTTTACCTTTATCGTCTTTAGGTAATACAATGACCGTAGGGCGATAATCTACAACCTGAGGGTAAAAACGTAAAAAATCGATAGATTCTTGAAGCAGTGTAATACACTGGTCATCAGAAATTTCACGGTACAAATTACCTCCAGCATGGAGATGACAAAAAGGAGGTCCATTTACAAGACACTGCTTTTTTTCAAAGAGTGAAACCTCTAAACCGATTTGCGAAAGGTAAAGAGCAGCTGTTGCACCTGCTACGCCACCACCTACTATGGCTATTTTTGCTTTGTACATTGTTTTACTCATAATACCTCAAGTAACTCTGAAAAATCATCTATAATAAGACTTGGTTTATGCACAGCAATATGCTCTCCATAATTGTAGCCATACGTCACACCAACTGAGTGCATGGCACATGCATTAGCTGCTAAGATATCATTTTTAGAGTCTCCAACCATTACGGAGTTTTCTATACTTACACCTATCTTTTCACATACATATAAGAGTGGCATAGGGTGGGGTTTCTTTTTACTCAATGAGTCTCCGCCGAGTATAAGTTTAAAAAGACCATCCATTTCTAGGCTTTTAAGTATGGGTTCTACAAAAGCAAAAGGTTTATTGGTCACTATAGCAAGTGTATACCCCTTCTTTTTTAGTGTCTGTAGTGTTGTTGTAACATTTGAGTAGGGAACTGTAGCATTACATAGGTTTTTTTCGTAATACTTTAAAAATATGTCTAAAGCTTTTTCTACAAGTGTGTTATCTAGGTTTCGGTTTACTGTTCGATTACCTGATAAAGCACGCTTTACTAGCGTTAAAGCACCATTACCAACCCATCCATGTATGACTTCCTCAGAATACACTTCTTTATCTATTTGTTCAAGCATATAGTTTACTGCTATGGCTAGATCAAGTGCAGAGTTGATGAGTGTGCCATCTAAATCAAAGATGAGAAGTTTTTTGTTTTCAAATTTCAAATGCAAATACCCTTTGTATAATTATTGCGATTATACATATTTTAGATAAAATACTATAATTATTTCATCTAAGAAAGAACCCTATGAAGCCAATCTACCCACTTAATGTCAAAAACGAATTTGTATTTAACTCTTCTGCACGTGACTTTACTGTTGAGGAGATACCTTTGTATGATTTTACAGGGGAGGGTGAGCATCTTGTGTTGCAAGTACGCAAAAAAGACATGACTACGTGGCAAATGCTTGATGTCATCTCTAACCATGTGGGTATACGTCGACGTGATATGGGGTATGCAGGACTAAAAGACAAACATGCCATGACTATACAGTACATTTCTGTGATGGCTATACACGAAGAGAAGTTAAAAGCCTTTAGTCATGATAAGATAAAGATACTCTCTAGCATACGCCATAACAACAAGATACGCGTAGGACACTTAAAAGGTAACCGTTTTAACATACGTCTAAAAAAGGTCTTAGGTGTACAAAAAGACAAACTAGACTCAGTACTTAAATGGATAAAAGCAAATGGTATGCCCAATTATTTCGGGAATCAACGTTTTGGAACCGATGGGAACAACTGGGAAGATGGTAAAAAACTCTGTGAGGGTACACTCAAAATGCGTGACAGAAAGGTAAAAGAGTTTTTAATGGGTTCTTACCAGTCATACCTTTTTAACAACTGGCTCTCAAAACGTATGGAACTGAACTTACTATTAGAAAAATTCTCAGAAGCTGAGACAGAGCAAGTGATGAACTTACCAGAGGGCTCACTCAAAGGTACAAAAGAACAAGAAAACTTTTTTAAGCTTGTAAAGGGTGACGTGATGATGCACTACCCTTATGGTAGACTCTTTAACGTAGAAGATTTAGCAGAAGAAGCCAAACGCTTTGCGTTAAAAGACATTGCACCAGCAGGACTACTTCCTGGCAAAAAAACAAAACTTTCTGAAGGTACAGCAGGGGTGATTGAAGAAGCATTTATAGATGAGATACCACTACAAGGTGCAAGACGTTATGCCTGGGTACAAGTTACTGAAATCAAAAAAACGTATGTAGAAGAAAAAGCACACTATGAGCTTTCCTTTGTGCTTCCAAAAGGGTGTTATGCAACAAATGTACTTGATATGTTACDHDGDGMTWKDDADWAWTHDAKHAATTTTDAATTTTTGACTTTTTTCACTATAATACAAGTATAATTATAGAAAAAGCCGAGTATATTGCGAGATATACAAGGAAAGTTGATTGTCTCATGAAGATATATTGATTGCCTATTTTGAATACATGGTTTCTACACTATTCTTCATTACTATTTCATAGGTAATACTATAATACTATACTTCGTTATTTTAATTTTTATAGAAAGGAATACAAATGTATTTTAAATTTACAGATCTATCTCTAGTAGCTGCTTCTTTAGTCCTCATTGGATGTGGAGGTGGAGGTACAAGTTCGGATGCTTCGACTGGAGGTGTTGTTGCTTCTGGAAATACTTCATCAACTAAAAATATCACAATTACAGATGATTACCAAGTTGAAAGTTTAGGACTAACAAATACAATAAGTGTGACTGTAAACTTGGGGAATACACCAAAAAGCCTCTATATACTCTTGAGTAACTATCATGAAACGCAGTCAGCTTCTTCAAGYATCACACACAATAAAACAGTTGCTATTCAAGAGAGTAAAGAGATAGTAGATACACTTTCATCCAAACAAACAAAAGCACTCCATGCCCATGCATCTATTCAAGAATTTAACAAAAATAGTAAGAAGTTTTTTAAGAAAAATACTGTTTCATCAGAAAACCTACAAGCAAAAGGTGTAGCCATAAGTACAGTAAGTAAAAAAGATATTTTAGGCGAGAATCAACCATTTTATTTGACAGAAGATACAACAACACCTACACAAGCAACTGCGAGGAGGGTTGACTCAAATATATCTACACCTTTTGGTTTGAAAACACTCAATATTTGGGTGTCTGATGATAGTTTTGGATTAGGATGTGTTAAATCCAAATGTGTCACCCAAATTATGGTCGATGCTTTAGCCAGTACATTTTTACAAGCAGGTGCTGATAATGATATTTATGACTGGGTCACCAACATATATGGTGAAGAGTGGAATGTAGATGCACAAGCTAAATACTCAAATCTAATCACTGCTAATGATGAAATCACTATTTTACTCACAGATATAGACAATGATAATAGTACAAATGGAGGTGTCATAGGGTTCTTCTTCTCTAAAGATAATTTTAAGAGAACATCTATTTCTGGTTCAAATGAAAGGGTAATGTTTTATGCTGACGCAGTGCTCTTTGCTAACAATGATAATGCTACTTGGACTATAGATGATTTTTGGCCAAAAGAGATGGTCTCTACCTTGGCACATGAATTTGAACATATGATACACTATTATCAAAAGCAGGTTTTACTTGATACAGAAACAGAAACATGGATCAGTGAAATGTTGGCAGAGACCACAGAAGATCTTATCGCTACGAAGATAGGGCATACGGGTCCCAGAGGTGTTGACCCTTTAGATGGAAGTGCGGGTAATACAGGAAATACGCAAGGAAGATATCCACTTTTTAATCAAAACAATACACTCTCTCTCACTGAATGGACTGGTCAACTAAAAGACTACTCAAAAGTCAATGCTTTTGGTACTTTTCTCATAAGAAACTATGGGGGTGCAAAAGTGTTACGTGATGTGATGTACAATACACTCTCAGATGAAAACGCAGTGCTTAGCGCTGTAAGTCAGTCAGTAAACGGTACAGGTAAAACATTTGATGATTTACTTAAAGAGTGGGGGATTGCAGTATTGCTTTCAGACAATGAGAACTTACAGAATCAACCTGCATATAACACAGGTGACTTTACACAAGATACCTATAATAGCAGTACCTATGAACTGGGATCAATCAACTTTTTTAACTATAGTCCCGCACCCACTATTTTTACCTCAGCAGGAACAGTCGCTGCTCAGGGGAATTACTACTATAAAGTTGGAGATAACTTGACAGGTACAGTAACCATAGATTTAACTTTAAATGGTACAACAGAAGCAACATTGATTGCTAAATAAAGGAATAAAAAAATGAAAAAATATATTATATTGGTCTTAATYGCTTTAGGATTTATGGGATGTGCAAAGAGYACAGATATGGAGATAGAAGGAAAACTTTCAGTTAAAGGTTCTGAACCACATAGCTATCTTTCTATTAAAGATACACAGAGTAAGAAGAATTATAAGATTAAAAATCAAGAAAGTTTTGATTTGATGGGTAAACAAAAACAAATTGTAAAAATTAGAGCAAAACTTATCAAAGAAGCTGTAGGASCAGGTTTCCCYGCAGTGATAGAAGTAGTAGAAGTTAAATAAACTTCTACTTTTTAYATAGATTCTTTTTTTCTTTYTATYTTTGCACCAAGTGCAGAGAGTTTCCCCTCTAAATTATCATAGCCACGGTCTAAATGGTAGATACGTCTTACGTTTGTCGTGCCTTCAGCTACCAAAGCAGCCAAAACAAGTGCAGATGAGGCTCTAAGGTCAGTTGCCATAACATCAGCACCATAAAGCTCCTCTACTCCCTTAACTGCAGCAGTACTTCCTTTTAGCCATATGTCAGCACCTWAACGGTTGAGTTCACTGACATGCATAAAACGGTTTTCAAAAAGACGTTCTTCTATGAGACTTTCACCTTTGGCTATGACAGCTAAAGCCATAAATTGTGCYTGCATRTCTGTAGGGAAACCAGGRTAYTCTATGGTGATGAGGTTAACAGGTTTAAGATCGGCAACAGGGTAAATAGTGATRCTGTCATCATTTAACTCAAAGGTACATCCCATAGATTCGAGTTTGTCTATAGAGGATTGGATATGGGTATTGTTTACTTTATGAAGTGTGATGCTTGAATTTGTAATAGCTCCAGCACAAAGGTATGTTCCAGCCTCGATACGGTCAGGTATAATATTTACAGTGTTAAATGCAAGTGTTTTACCACAAGTGCCTTCGATGCTAAGTTCATGGGTGCCTATGCCTTCTATTTTGACACCTGCATCGCGTATCATTTCACAGAGTTGTACCACTTCAGGTTCTTTTGCCGCATTGATGATGGTGGTAGTTCCATGAGCAAGGGCAGCTGCCATGACAATATTTTCAGTACCACCAACGGTTATTTTGTCAAAAATTATTTTTGCACCTTTGAGTCCATCTAGAGCCATGGCATGCACATAACCACCTTTTATTTCTATCTTTGCACCCATTGATTCAAGTGCTTTTAAATGTAAGTCTATAGGACGTTGCCCGATAGCACACCCGCCAGGTAAAGACACTTCACACTCTCCAAATCTGGCTAATAGAGGCCCAAGTACCAAAATAGAAGCACGCATTTGTGAAACAATTTCATATACAGCTTTTGTAGAAGTAATGGTTCCGTTATTTATTGTGGCAACGGTACTTTTATGGTCAACATTACCTCCTAGCATAGTGAGTAACTTAAGTAGGGTACGAATGTCTACAACATTTGGTAGGTTGGTTAACGTCACTTCTTTATCACTTAAGATACTAGCAGCAATAATGGGCAATGCAGCATTTTTTGCTCCGGAGATTATGACATCTCCACTTAACTTATGACCACCTACTATTTCCAAATAATCCATAACGTTTCCTCTGATCTTAATTAAATTATATTTTATCAAAAGAATGGTTAAGGTGAGCATGAGATAATTGTATATTAATAAATATTATTATTCTTTACATTAAAAAATAGAAAAATTAATATTATTGAGTATAATTAATCTAACTATTAATAAATATGATGTACAATATTTTYTAAWATATGTTTTTTAAGGCTTCAAAAGCCTGCTTAAAGGGAAAAAATGTCGAGTAGTTTAGATAAGCTCAAAGCACTTACCAGTCGTCTAGAGGACAAGTTAGAGCAAAAAGAAAAAGTTACTGATGAACATTCCGTCACTACGAAAAAAGAAGAGACTAAAAAGACAACTCCAGCTCCAAAAAGAGTTACAAAAAAACCATTAACAAGTGGAGATAATATTCGAAAAGAGAATATAGAGCGTGTAAAAGTGCTTTATGAAAAATTGAAAATTTTTGAGAAATCACCTGATTTTTCCAATGTTTTTATCTATAAGGCGATGAATCTTTCGGGTATAGGATTGAAAGAAAATGATTTTGCGCAGGTACGTGAAGGAAAATATATTCAGATTATTGCGATTACCTATGAGCCAGATAAAAATGGGAAAAAGAAAGCAAAAAATATCTCTTTAGGTTATTTTGGAAAAGCAGAAACTTTAGAGAATACGCTTAAAAATGAGATTATAGAATTCGTCTTACGTTGGCGTTATGAAAAAGCATTTCAAAATGTGGAACATTATAAAGACCTTATTGCAAGAGTAGAAACCCCCTCAGTTACATTGTTTTAAAGTAAGAGAAAAAATTTACTAACATTTTTTCTTTTACTAACATTTACTAATTAAAAACTTGCTACAATCTACTTTTAAAATATATAATGAGGATAGATATGCATTTTGAACTTACACCTGAAGCACTTTTAGCACAGCTTGGTTATACAAAAACAGAACAGACTCTTAAACAAATCAGTGATATTATGGACAACACAAAAGGTTTTGAGAACTTTTCACAACATATTCCATCCTTTAATGATGCTTTGGCAGTCGAAAAAGGTTTTATCGCTATGTCAAACACAGAAAATCATCTTAAAATTAAATGTAATGAAGATATCTCAGCAGATAATCTTTCAGAATTTAGAGTATTGGTAAAACACTGGGCAGAGAAATATAAACTTGAACTTAAACAAGTAGAGAATAAGAATACTTACTATATCATCGGTCAAAATTAATTGCCACTTTCTTCCCTCAATGACGAGCAGCGTTCTGCTGCTACTGCACCTTTAGGGCATAATCTAATTATTGCAAGTGCAGGTACAGGGAAGACCTCTACAATAGTCGGGCGTATTGCACATTTACTTCAATCGGGTGTGGAACCTTCAAGTATTTTACTTCTTACCTTTACGAACAAAGCGGCAGGAGAGATGATAGCCCGTTTAGAGCGATTTTTCTCAAAAAAGATTGTGAGTAAGATCGTGTCAGGTACATTTCATGCTGTAAGCTACCGTTGGCTAAAAGAGATTTATCCAGACTTGGCATTGAAACAGCCTTCTGAACTTAAGACTCTTTTTAGAAGCATTTATGAAAAACGTAATTTTGCACGTATGAATTTAACAGTGCAGCCTTTTTCTGCAACCTATCTATATGAGATGTATTCACTCTATCAAAATGCTTCTCTTGATGGGTTTGATGTATGGTTTTTAGAAAAATACCCTGATCATGAATCAGTTATGGATATTTATATGGATATCGCGCAAGAGTTTGAGCGTGAGAAAGTAGACTATGGTTTTGCCTCTTTTAATGACTTACTTTTACGGATGAAAAGCCACTTGGAAATAAAGTCCATCCCTTTTAAAGAAATTTTGGTCGATGAGTACCAAGATACCAATACTTTACAGTCTGCACTCATAGATGCACTCAAACCAGAATCTCTTTTTTGTGTGGGTGACTACGATCAGAGTATTTACGCCTTTAACGGGGCAAATATTGAAAATATTGCAACATACTCTAAGCGCTACGCCAATGCAACCGTGTATACCCTTAAAACAAATTATCGTTCCACTGCTCCCATACTCTCTCTTGCCAATAGAGTCATCGAACGTAATGAACGTATCTACCCTAAAAAACTTGAAGTAGGCAGACACGGCAAAACACATCCTCCACGTCTTCTTATGTACAATGATCTTTTTGAACAGTATCAGTCTATTGCACAAAATATAAAGCATACGCATGTACCTAATGATCAGATAGCTGTAATCTTTCGCAATAACTCTTCTGCTGATGGAGTTGAAGCATCTTTACGTGAGTATGGCATTCCCTGTAAGCGTAAAGGAGGTACAAGTTTTTTTGATGCCAAAGAGATAAAGTTTTTACTTGATTTGATGTCTTTACTTGTAAAYCCTAAAGACATGATGGCATTTATACATGTGTTTGAATATGCTAGAGGTGTTGGATCAGCGCTTTCTAAAGAACTCTTTCAGTGTTTTTTACACTTTGGGGAAGGACGTTTAATGCAAGGAGTCTTATACCCTAAAGTKMATGACTTACCTAAGCTGAACCCAAATAAAAATATACAACTAGGACTCTTCGATGATGATCAGGAAATAGGTTCAGCTTCAAGATTTAATAATTTGGGGTTAGATGCAAAGCTTATGAAGCACCCCTTACTTAAACACCCTAAACTTACATCAGATGCAGTAACGTATTTTAAAGAGTTCCATACACTGATGTATGGAGTACATCGTTTGGATAATCCAGCAGATATACTACAAAATGCCATATCATCCAGTCTCTATAAAGGTATAGTAGAGCTATTRTCCACACAAAGAGGACGTTTAAAGTCAGGTGAAATTGATGAAGAGAAGAAAAAAGTAGCGAAGGAACGCATAGAGAGAAAAGCAAGACTTTTGTTGGATTTATCTCGTCAGTACAAAGAACCAAGACGCTTTGTCAATGCTATGGTTCTTGGAGGCAATGAGCTGAGTGAAGGTGAGGGGGTTAATCTTCTTACTGTACATGGGAGTAAAGGTTTAGAATTTCCAGAAGTCTATGTCATAGACCTGGTAGATGGTCGTTTCCCAAACAGAAAGATGATGTCAAGCATAGAAGAAGAAAGAAGGCTTTTTTATGTGGCAGTGACCCGTGCAAAAGATAAACTCTATCTCTCTTTAGCCAAGTTTGATAAAGTGAAGAAAATAGATTATAAACCTTCACAGTTCCTGCATGAAGCAGGTCTCATTAAGGGTGAATTTATTGAGCCTGAAGTAAAAGAGAAGAGGGTGAAAAAGACTAATACAGATATGACTTAATTCTCAGTACTTTTTTCTCTGATACTCATTTGTTTATTGTCTGGATCGACATAGACATCAAATAAATCTATTGCATCTATAAGGTTTGAAAGTTTTTTATAACCAAAATTAATAGGGGAAAAGGATGATGAGTTGTTAATGTATTGACCAATGTTAGCTAAATTTGCCCATCCCTCTTCATCCATTGTTTGCTCCAATGCTGTTTTCAATACATTCACAAGCCAGGTATCTTGACGCATCTCTTTACCCGATTTTCGTTGCGGTGCTATCATTACATCTACGGCTTCGTTCCCTTTTGTCTTGGTTTTCATAAGCTTTTCGGTAAAAATAAACTGTGAACATGCTGCCATGAAGGGTTTAGGCGTTTTTTTCTCCCCAAAACCAAAGACTTTGATACCTTCATTTTGTACACGCATAACTACAGGTGTAAAGTCTGAGTCAGAAGTGGCAAAGGCAAAAGCATCTATATCTTTAGTATGAAGTAAATCAATCGCATCTATGGTCATGAGTATATCCGTGGCATTTTTATTTTTAGAGTAGTCAAATTGCTGTATGGGTTTTATGGCAAATTCTAAAAGTTTGTCTTCCCAGTTTTTGAGATTGTCTTTTGTCCAATTACCGTAGGCTTGGCGAATATTTACTACTCCATATTTGCTAAGCTCATTAATGATACCTTCTATTGCTTTATGTGAAATATTATCACAGTCTATAAAAAGTGCAATGTGATCTTCTGTTTTTGTTCTTGCCATCTTCTAATCCTTTGGTTTATAGTAGGTAAGGGCACTACGTCCAAACTTCTTACGTTTCATTTGTTTTAAATTTCCAATAAATTCGGGCATCGTTAGATTTGTCATATGTTCAACGATGACCAATTCACAGACATCAGGTTCAATACTTTCAATAAGTACAATGGTTTTATCATAGATATCATCCATTCCATCACGTGTAGCAAAAGGAGGGTCAAAGTAGAAATAGGTTTTCTCTTTGCTTTTTTTAACCAATTCATAAACCAGAGAAAACTTTTCAAAGCTATCGCCATAAAACAGATGAGAGTTAGATGTGTCAATACGTTTTACATTGGCTTCTAAACAATGAAAAGCCAGTTTATTATACTCCATAAAATAGGCTTTTCCTGCGCCACAACTAAGTGCTTCAAGTCCAATGGACCCAGAACCTGAAAAAACTTCTACAAAGTTTTTGTCTATGATRTYAAACTGAAGKGTGTTRAAKAGAGATTCTTTTAATATSCCTTTGGAGCTACGTGTGGTAAAAATATCTGGTATTTCTATTTTTTTACCTTTATATTTCCCTGCAGAAATAGTGCTTGTAAATATTTTAATTTTTTCTTTACTTTTCATGGTCTAATCTTATCTAAATCACTCAAAAATTCACGATAGTTTTCAGTGTATTAATGAGTTTACTTTTTTCTCTTATATCTGAACGTTCTTTACCTGGTTCAGTGGTAGTAATAATGGTACGAGCAGTGATGAGTTTGGTACGATTTTTTTTGCGTATGCCCCAATAGGTATGCATAATGACAGGCTCACCTTTGTATTGTCCCAAATAAAGTACAATGTGTCCAGGTACATAGAGGAGGGAGCGAAAAGGTTCTGCATCTTTAATAATTTTCTTTTTCTTTTTTCTTTTTGAAAGACCYTTRATGTARATACTTTTRCCATCTTTGGCTTGTTTACTGGAATTGCGACGCAAGAAGATACCAAATGCACCTAAAAAGTCACGCGTGGTTGCAGAACAGTCTCTACATTCATAGCTACCACCCCAACCATAAGGTTCTCCATAAAATTCTTTCGCAAGCATAGCAACATTCTTAGCAGTAAAAGGGAGTGGTTTTTTAGCAATATGTTTAGGGTTAAGAACTTTTACCTTCTGAACTTGTCCTTGACCTTTCTTATTTTTTTTAGCTACTAGATAAGATTTTCCATCTTTTGCTATAGGAAACAGTGCACCTAGTTTGACAATAGATAGAGACTTGTTATTGTCATCATAAAGTCTTAAATTATCTTTGATAACCATAGCATAGTGACCGTTTTTAAATTGTTTTATAAAATCATTATTGACTAACGCTAGGTCACTGGACTTGATCCAACCAAAAGAGTATRATGCCTGCACGAATGCCCAACGTTTATCTTTAGAAAAATGTGAAATATGAAGTGGTATATTGATATGCAAAGCAGAATTTTGATTGTAGTCAAAAGGAAAGCCTTCCCCTGTCTTTCTTGGGTCTCTAAAGAATGATTTTTCTGTAGGTAATGCCCTAACGTTTGTACGCTTGACAGTTATGGCTTTATATTTTTTACTATCAATATGTTTATAGTTTGCATTTTTTATCCATTTATTATATATGGATGGAGGTATGATACGTCCGTTAGCCTTGTATATTGGTTTTTTTTGAACAAAACGAATTTCCCAACCAAAATCCTGCTTAGGTATACTAAGCTTTTTTATACGCCATGGCTTGAAATACTTTTTGTTATATTCTTTGTCAAGTTTTTTCTGTTTTGATTTTGAAAAAGGTTTAATCTGTTTGGCATAAAAGGCTGGGTCTTGAGGAATTTTTTTCATATCTGCTACAACGTTTTTTGGCATTCTGTCTATTTTACTTTTTGTRCGTTTACTTTCTTTTARMGTATAATCYGCAGATAAATRAGAGAAAGATAAAAAAGTGCTRATAATAATAAATASKATTTTWTRCATRATGTTGTTCTTTTTGTTTAATGATAATCTATTTTAGTTWAAAACRAGTGTASTTGCTGTGTAAAGATATTTATTTCAACACATTGCTTATTTGATAAAGATGATTAATTTCTTTAAAAATAGTCTCAAAAAGCGGACGTTGTGCATTGATTGTATTTAAACAAATATTTTTAAGCTGTTCTAGCTTAACCTTTAGTTCATGAAAACTATCATCATTTTTGCAAAGTACAAGTATTTCCTCAATAAGACATCCCAAAGCACGCACCTCTAAACGTTCCAATGCATTGCGTACCTCTACTGCTTGTGGCTCAAAGTATGATGCGCCACCAAAGTCTCCCAATATACTGTTTCCATCACTGTCTATCATAATGTTATGTGCATATAAGTCGCCATGCATAATACCTCTTTGATGCATATGTAATGAGGCAGATGCTATGCCTTGTAAGATTTTGATACCTTTAGAAAACGAGAGCTTHAAGCCTTCTGAATAAACATCTCTTGTACAGGTTTCAAGAGTAGGGGGTAAACCCAAATTAGAAAAAGTTGAAGGTATCAACTCTAACATCAATACATCTTTACCCTCAGGATGGGTCACAACTTTAGCTAAAACATCAACCAAATGATCATGATGCCCCATAGAAATATTTATGTCTATTTCTTCCTGTGGAAGCCCATCAGAAGTGATATCTCCTTTAAACACCTTTATAGCTACTTCTTTTCCATTAGCAATAGCTTTAAATATGAGCCCTGAAGCACCTTCGCCCAGTATCTCTTTTATCTCCAACTTCTCCCATGTAATCTCTTTAAGTGGTATATTACAGTTAGGATGTTTGGCGCAAAATGGATTGCCACTGTATGCAAGCCATGAGAGTTTAGGTAGTTGCAGTAGCCAAGAGGGCAGTTCTGTCAGTTGGTTGACAGCGATGCGTAGTAATTCTAGATTATGACATTTTTTCATACTTTGTGGAAGTGAAGTCAGTTGATTACCCGAGAGCATACATTTTTGCAGATGTGCTAAATTACCTATCGAATCAGGTAAGATTGTTAGTTCATTATCGGTCAGTATCAGCCAACGTGTGCTACGAGGTAGGGCATCTTCTGCTACTGTGTTTATTTGGTTATTTCTAAAACCTATCATGGAGAGTTTTGGGCATTCTGCAAGGATTGTTGGTAATTTAGTGAAGAGATTGTTCGATAAAAATAAAATCTTTAAATTTTTTAATTTTCCAAAATCATCGGGCAAGCTAGATAGTTTGTTATCGGTCATATCTAAATACTCTAAGGTATCAGCCAATGTGTATATCTCTTTTGGAAAGCTTGTCAGTCCTTCTGCAAGTTTAAGTTTTTTTGATTTTGCTAAGTCACCCGATCTTAACTCTGTTAATGTATTCAATATGCTACTCCTAGTCCTATCTCATCTGAAAGTGTAATAGTACTCTCATCAAACTGTATGGAGGTTGTGACAGGATGTGAAGCCAAAAGACTAACGGCATCAAGATCAAGCATAGTAATAACATCCGCTTTAGCAGAAGCCACATGTACACCCGCAGCAACAGATATAGGACCTTCTAACATGCAGCCTATCATACATTTAACACCAAATTCTTTTGAGAGATCTGCAAGTTTTAGGGCTTGTGTGATACCGGCTGTTTTTGCAAGTTTGATATTTACATAGTCGATAGCTTTCATCTCTAAGAGTCTACGCGCATCTGTTACTGAAAAAATGGACTCATCGGCTAGAAGGGGAGTTTGAACTCGCTCTTTAATGTATTTTAGTCCGTCTATATCATTTGCAGCCACAGGTTGTTCTATAAATTCTGCAATGATTCCTTGTTTTTCTATTGCCAGAAGTAACGCCACACTTTGCTTCGCAGTCCAGCCTTGGTTTGCATCAAGGCGTAGTTTAATACTTTTATCTAATGCTGCATGTATAGAGACAATACGGTCGATGTCTTTTTTAGGGTTGTCACCTATTTTTATTTTGAGTGTGTCATAACCCAAATTGACAGCATCATGACAAGCTAATATCATTTTTTCTGTTTCTCCCATACTGATGGTGATATCAGTGGTGAATCTTGTTTTAGAACCTCCCAGCATACGGTAGAGTGGGAGTTTTTGAGATTTAGATTTTAAATCATAGAGAGCGATTTCAAGTGCTGACTTTGCAGTAGTGTTTTTTACTATTACGCTGTGTAGTAACGTTAAAATAGTATCAAAGTCTTCTATCTCTTTTCCCATAATATATGGAATAATATATTTTATACAAGCCACCATAGATTCCATGGTTTCACCCGTAATGACAGGAGTAGGCGCACCTTCTCCATAACCTATGGAACCATCATCACATTCAACAATCACAACCATATCTTCAAGCATGTCTACGCRGCGTAAGGATGTGATGAATGGGTTTTTAAGTGCTGCATATAAGGTGGTGGTATAGATGTTAGATATTTTCATAGTGTATGGAATCTTTATAGAATTTTAATATTTCTTAATCATAGCAAAAGATTAAAATTCTTGGCTTTATATTGTTAAATTTGACATTTTTGACATTTTTTAATAACTTTTATGATAGAATATGTCCACTATGTAATAAGGCCAAACCTACTGTGAAGTAGGGACGGAAAGCCACGGGTCTCTTTGGAGACAGCCGGGTTACCATAAAATATATTTATTATAAATGTATTTATGATGTACATTCTATCTTTCGAATGAACCTTTTTCATATATATTATTAATGTTATTGCCAAACCCGTTGTGAAGCGGAGTACGGAAAGCTACGGATCTCTTTTGAGACAGCCGAGTTGCCTAAACAAATTGATGGATATTGATTTGTTTTGTATTTCTCCTGAAATCATTTACTGCAATTCGATTTAAAATAGCTTTACCAACACTTCTTCACTTTACGAGTTTAAATATAACATCCTAAAAATTTAAACTAAGGTGAATATTAATGTCTCTATTGAATATCAAATATATAACTGCACTAACTACAGTAATCTTCTTTCTTACTGCTTGTGGAGGTGGTAGTGGAAGTGATACCATATCTACTACAGGAACTGCTACTACCACAGGAACTGCTACTACCACAGGAACTGCTACTACTGGCACAACTGTTATAGCACAAGCCAAACAAAGTGGTCAAATCACAGATAATACAACAGGTGATCCAATAGCAGATGTAAAAGTTAGTATAGGAGATGACAGTACTATTACAGATTCGGAAGGATACTACACGCTTACAAACCTTACAGTAAATAATGAAGTAGTAATCAATTTTGAAAAAGATGGATATCTCTTGGGAAGTACAGAGATAAATCTTAAATCTTTAGCAGATGATAATACTCTCTCTCATAACTATCTTGAGTATAAACTTCGCCCAAATCAATATCAATGGGAACATGAGAGTGTTAAAAAATTCTTAAGCCCTCGTATTGACATAGATGCTCTATATGTAGATATTAATAATAACCCTTATAATGGGATTATGACAGCAACATTAACGATACTTGACTTGAGAACAGAAGAAGGTAAAACACTTTTTTCAGGCTCTTTTAAAGGAATCAACAGCAATGGAAATATTGTACAATTTGAATCTTATGGTTTAGTTAGCATGTTACTTGAAGATAGTAATGGTAACACATTACGTTTTGCTGATGGAGAAACAGGAACATTAATTTTTAATGAAATTCCTTCTTATGAAGCCTCAAGTACAATTCCTCTATGGTATTATGACTATGCTCAGGGATTATGGGTAGAAGAAGGGTATGCGGAGCTACAGGCAGACGGTACGTATCAAGGTGAGATTTCTCGTCTTGGTACATGGGCTTTAAATAAACCTTTAGAAGAAGATCCAGGTATTTACCGTGGTAGAATCATCGATGAAAACGGCGCACCTGTTGGAGATGTAAGAGTCTATGCTACAGGAGAGAATTGGGTCAGTTCTGATTTGACTACAGATGAAAATGGTGTCTTTGAACTCAACGTTATCCCTGGTGATGACTTTGAGCTTACAGCCTATGACTACCAAGACAAATATGGTGCAAGTTACAACAACACTATTGCTGCTATCGCCTCTGGCGATGTGGTAGARGATAGAAGTTAAATAATTATATTTTTTGCACCATCATTAAGCCATTACCTACCGTGAGCATTGTAGCCTTTACTCTTTGATCTGTCTGTATTTTACTATTTAAGGCACGTATGGCTTGGGTGTCAGCATCTTGAATATTATCATCCACAACTGCACCACCCCAAAAAATATTATCTATCATGAAAAGCGCTTTAGGTTTTAAAAGCCTTAAACACTCTTCATAATATCCATCATAGTGTTCTTTATCTGCATCAATAAAAGCTAAATCAAATTGGCTAGATTYAAGTTTTTTTAAACTGACTATTGCTTTGTCTAGTTGTATATCAATTTGTTCAAGTATCTTAGCCTCATGCCAATAGCCTTTGGCGATATCTGTCCATTCTCTTGAAAGATCACAGCCTGTAGCAGTAGCATCATCTCCCATGGCTTCTACTACATGTAACATACTATATCCGGTAAAAACACCTATTTCAAGATAGTTTTTTGCCTGAATAAATTGAGCCATAAAACCCATAAATGCACCTTGCTCTGGTGAAATCTGCATGCGAGCCATTTCTAGAGTCATCGTTTCTTCACGTAAACGTTTAGCTATATCACTTTCATTGACAGAGGTATTGAGTATATAGCTTAATAATTTATCGTCGATGTTTGTGGTTGTGTTACTCATGTGACACCTTTAATTTTGTGAATTTATTATAACCAAGTTAAAATGCTTCTTGATATATGTTTAATCATCAATGATAWAATCAGCAGTAATTATTTCTAATACATGACCATTTAAATCTTTAAAATACACATCTCTACCGCAGTAACAATAGTATGGTTTAAAGTTATTTCCATTTTTTATCTTTCTTTATTTTGGTCTAGCATAATGCCTAATTAACCTATTCCCTCTAAAATATTCCCAATCATTAAGCCACCAAATGTACCCAAGATGTACCCCATCATCGCCATGAGTACACCGATAGGTATAAGTGCCTTAGAATATGCAGAAGCCAAGATAGGAGCAGAAGCAATCCCACCTATGTTTGCGAGTGATGCTACTCCTAAGCTAAAGAGGTCAAGTTTAAAGAGTTTGGCAAAGATAACCATGATAAGCACATGAATAGCGATGACGACAAAACCTGCAAAAATGTAAAGAGGTGCTTCTGTGAGTTCAGAGAAGTTAGCACGGCTTGCTATGAGGGCTACTATGAGGTAGAGCATAATGTTGGCAAGTTCAGAACTTCCTGAGATTTTAGCTAAGGGTGTCATCGCAAAAATAATGCCTAAGAGTGTAGCGATGATGACTATCCATGTTGTAGTGGTTAGAAATGATGTAGTAGGTAGGAATGACGCTCCATATTGTGCTAGAGCTGAGACTAGGAGAGCGGTACCTAGTAAAAAGAAGAGTGAAGCGAAGTCTATAGTTTTCCTGTTCTCTTCTTTTATCGCTAAACGTTCGCCTACTTCATCTATGACAGAAGTATCTGCTTTAGTCCATAGATTAAACTTCTTAGCAAAAGGCACTAAGGCCAGGAGTATCATGACCCAGATGGCATAGTCTATGGAGTCTATGAGTAGGGTATACCCCATGGCAGAATCTGGTAAATCTAATGCACCCTGTATGGCTACCATATTTGCAGTACCTCCCATCCATGAACCCGAAAGTGCTGCAAAAGATTTCCAAGATCCTGCACCAAAAGAAGTATGAAAGAGAGTGAACATACCTATAAACCCAAGTGCAATACTCACTGAAGCCAGCAAAAAGGTTAGAAGCATTTTTTTACCTAGCTTCACAATCTCACGCATATCAGCAAGCAGTAGCATAAGAAATATCATAGCTGGAAGCAGGTTCGATTTGACTGTTTTATATGTGGCTGTTACAGACTCCGTTTTTTGCCATAGTCCAAAAGTGGAAGCTAACATAACTACAAAGTAGATGATAACTATGGCAGGGAGATACTCAAAGAGTTTGTTTTTGCTATTATTTTCGGTATAGACGATGCTCGAGCCTATCATAACAAGTACCGCTAAGTAGGTAAATCCATGTTCTATCATTTAGTATCCTTATTAATATTATATAATATTTTTATCTAGTATACCAAGACCTAAAGCACGTATTTTTTCATGTTTGTGAAAATGAAAGGTATTATACTCTTTCGTGATAGGCTCCAGAAGATAAACTTGTTTTTTTACACTTTCTATATGTGTTTTACTTTGATTGTATATGAGTAAACGTATAGATTTTTCAAACATTTCCAKGACATTACTTGTTTTAAAAAAGTTATCTGGAAGCTCTTTTTCAAATGAGTTTCCACCCAAAACATTTATAGCAAGGAGATGATCACATGTTGCTTCATTCACACCCAGGTTTTCACATAAAAAGCCATCACCATAAGTTTCTCCTTCGATGATATGCTCATCAAATACACCAGGTATTGCTATTGTTGCTAAAATAGCATCTTTAATATAGATGTCGTCTTTAGCAGTAAAAACCCTTTTTTGGCCATTCATGAGGTTTGTGGCGACGAGTTTCAGAGGTATATTGGTATCAGACATCTTTTTTTTACCAAAAAGATGGGTAAAAATGGCTTCTATTTTTGTGTTATCTATGATAGCATTGCCTTGTAGAGAAAACTTTAACCATTTACTAACAGAAGAAAATGTCTTAATCTCTGTATATATTTCCTTTTCATTTAGTCCTATAGCAATACAAGCACCTATGATACCACCAATGCTCGTTCCCACAATCTCACTAGGTTTAATGTTARATTTTTCAAGGTCATGTAATACACCCAAATGTGCAATACCCAGTGCACCACCACCGGAAAGTACTAATGTAAAATTATTTGTGCTAAGTTTATTTATCATGGTTGATATTTTAGCATACTTCATACATATGTCTTGTAAGACATATTATTTGATAGCAGTTATCATTAATTTTTTTAATCTAGTCGGGAATAATTCCCCGACCCCTGGGTCGATTCAAAATCGCCCATAGAATATAATTTATCGTGAGTTACGTCTCGCCAATAAATTTAAATCCGAGTCATACCCCGCACCCTTGGATCGGGGTTGTTGATTAGTATACTTCATATAGCTARTAAGGAATCGTTTCTAAGGGTTATAGTACAGTTATGTTATAATTAATTTGCTATATAAGGAGTTTCTCATCGACGCAACACCTTTACAACTGCTTATTACCTACTTTCTTATTGTTTTAGCTGGAATGCTCATATTTACAGCGATTGGTCATATCTTATATCAAAAACGTTCTCCCACAAGTATGATTTCATGGATGATGTCTATTGTTTTGTTCCCTTTCATTGCTGCGCCACTGTATTTTCTTATCGGCATTCGGAAGAGAGAAACAAAATATAAAAAAAGGTATGTACAGTTTCATGAAAAAAGTATAGACAATCCTTATACAATAACTGACCCCCAGAATACATTTCAAAATTTACTTAAAAAAAATGGTATCCCTCCTGCAACTAGAGGAAAYATCTATCAACTAATCACCAATGATACGGAAGCTTATCATAAAATGATAGAAGAGATACGTAATGCAAAATACAGCATTGACATTTGTACCTATGTTTTTGAATTTGATCAAACCACACAAACTATTTTAGATGCCTTAACGTTAAAAGCGCAAGAAGGTGTACGGGTAAGATTACTTATGGATTTGGTGGGTTCGTTGGCTGCAAATTTTAATCGTAAGGGCTTTAAACCATTACAAAATGCCGGTGGTGAAGTAGCCTTTTTTGTCCCTGTTTTAAAACGTCCATTYCAAAATTATATCAATCTACGAAACCACCGTAAAATTTATCTTTTTGAYCAAACCACACTTCTYAGTGGRGGRATGAACCTTTCGAATGATTATATGGGCGAAGCAGACGGAAGTAARCGCTGGAAAGAYTTACTCTATTATCTCAAGGGTCCTGCAGTCTATAGCTTTTATTCCATATTTCGTAACGATTGGATATATGCTACCAAAGAAGAAAGAGATATTGACTTGAAGACAGATGAAAACTTTAGGGGAGAAAGTATTGTGCAGGTCGTACCTTCTGGGCCTGATATCCCAACAGATGCACTCTATGAAGTGCTTTTAAATGCTATTTATAATGCAAAAGAACGCATTTGGATTGTAACACCTTATTTTGTACCAGATGACAATATTGTACAGGCTTTAGTGATTGCGCAGCATAAAGGCGTAGATGTAAAACTTATCACCCCTTATGAATCTGATAATATACTCATAGATTTGGTAAGAAATCCTTATATGCGAGAACTTCATGATATAGGGGCAGATGTTGTACTATATAAAGGAGGGATGCTACATGCAAAAGCCATACTTTTCGATAGTACAGGAGGAATGGTTGGCTCAGTTAATTTTGATAACCGCAGTCTTTTCTTAAATTATGAAGTGGTTTCTTTCGTGTACTCTGATCATTTTATAGAGAGTCTTGAGGTATGGATGAAAACTATGATGCTTGATGCTACAAGAGGTATAGAACAGCCTTCTAAAGTACGTGAGGCATTTGAAAATATGATGAAAGTGTTTACACCCTTATTATGATGTTTGTTCCTTCATCTGTGCATCATCATACAAATCAAGGCTCAACTGGAACGATACCTAGTACTTTTGGCGTATTTTGTTGGAATGTACATAAAAAAAATACTGTACATAGTGATTTTAAACCATATCTTCAAACTATCATGAAAGAGAAAAAAGTTGATTTTCTTCTCTTTCAAGAAGCAAACTTTAGAAATAAAAAGCATTGTATACTCTCAGATTTTTCTTTTGATGCAGCAGCCAATTTGGAAGTGAAGGGAAAATTTTATGGTGTACTCTCAGCAAGTAGGGTAAGATCCCTTGAGGCTCAGGCTTATCTTTCAGAAGGAAGAGAAAGTTTCATAGGTACATACAAAAGTTTACTCCTGAGTCTTTATCCTTTTGATGATAAATCAAAACTACTTATATTGAATGTACATATTATCAATTTTCGTGAAACAAGACGATTTAGTAAAGAGTTAGAACGTATGGTGACACTAATGAGTGATCATAAAGGACCTATTATCATCGCAGGGGACTTTAATACTTGGAATAAAAAACGTATGCAGAAACTCAATGAGATAAGAGAAAAACTATCACTTGAGAGAGTGCCCTTTAAGCAGACTGACAAAGTGAAGTCATTTATGGGAAATCATTTGGATTTTATATTTTACAAAGGACTAGAACTGATTGATTACAGAGTATATAAGGAGCATGGTATCTCAGATCATAATCCTCTCTTTGCTACATTCAGAAAAAAATAAATAGGTTTTATCTGTTTTGACTTTTTTATGACAATTTTGAATTATAATGCACTTAGTTAAAAACTATATCTCATAAGCGTATTATAAAGGGAGTCATAAATGGTACTGTTGAATAACATCCAAGAAAACCAGCAAAGTTTTATCGTCAACAAAAAAAATGAAGAAATGCAAATTTTACTTAAAGAACTTGAAGAAGAAGTTTCAACAAGAAGACTAGCTGAAAAGAAAGCAGAACAACTGGCTAATATTGATACTTTGACAGGTCTAACCAATAGACGATATTTTTATAATAAAATGAGAACTGTGTTGAACTCAAAATACAATAGGAAAAGTACTTATGGAATATTACTTCTTATAGATTTAGATAATTTTAAACGTTTCAATGATACGCTTGGACATCTTGCCGGAGACGAATGCCTTCGTCAGGTATCAGAACGATTATTATCTGATGTTAGTTTACTAGATGGAGATGTGAGCTTATCGAGAATTGCTGGTGATGAGTTTGCATTCGTATTGGGGACACTCAATATTTCATACAAAGAAGCAAGAAAAAAAGCTATA
Organism: Sulfurovum sp.; assembly: GCA_002733355.1. GTDB lineage: Bacteria > Campylobacterota > Campylobacteria > Campylobacterales > Sulfurovaceae > Sulfurovum. The sequence goes on along the minus strand of NVVN01000011.1, from coordinate 3,479 downwards.
GAATATGCTCAAAGAATTTCTGACAAGTTTAGTAGTGAAATTACCATTGATGGTCGATGTTATAATATTAGTGTAAGTATAGGTATCAGTATTTTCTCTGTAATGCAGTCTAAAGTAAAAGATATTATACAAGAAGCAGATGTAGCACTATATGAAGCCAAACGATTAGGTAGAAATCAATTTTATTTTTTTGAAGACAGTTTACAAAAAGAGGTTGATTTTAAATTAAAAATAGCCAATGAGTTGAAAAATGGTATTGATAAAGATAARTTTATTTTATTTTATCAACCAATTCTCGACAAAGAGGGAAAAATAAAAGCCTTTGAAGCATTAATAAGATGGAAAAATGTACAAGGTGAAATTGTTTCGGCAGCAAAATTTATAGGGTTAATAGAATTAAGTGGATATACAGTAATGTTTAATAAATATATTTTTGAAGCAGCATGTATACAACTTAAAAAATGGCAAGAAAGTGGATTAGGTAGTAATTTCGATCATCTTTCTATCAATATAAGCCCTACGGCTTTTATTGATAAAGGTTTTATCTCTTTTGTGAAAGAAACGATAGAAAAATATGATATCGATACAAAATACTTGATGATGGAAATTACTGAAAGTAAGATGTTAAAAGAATTTTCATGTGTAGAGAAAGTGATGGAAGATTTAACCCAGATTGGTATAAGGTTTTCACTTGATAACTTTGGAAGAGGATACTCTTCGCTCAATTATATACACAAACTTCCTTTCTCAGAATTAAAACTATACCGTGGATTTACAGAAAAAATTTGTACTAATCAACAAGATCAAAAATTCATTAAGGCTATTATTGCTCTTGCAAACTCCATGAATTTTAATGTGGTAGCTGAAGGTATTGAAGGCAATGATCAACATGATGCGCTATATAGGTTAGGATGCGATATGTTTCAAGGATATTTATATGCTAAACCAAGTTTGCCCTTTGAAAAAATAGAGTAAAGACTATTTTTTCTTTTTAGCCTGTTCTTGTTTCTTCTTTTTCTGTGCCGCATAGGTATAGCGACGCTTTTTATCGTAGTCTATCTTTCCTTTTTTTTCACTTAGTTTCTTTTTACGCGGACGAGCTTGCCGTGGTTGTTTATCGCTTATCTCAAAGCCTTCCATAATCTCACGTTTGACATTGAGTTTGAGGTGTTTTTCGATGGTCGAGAAGGCATTGTRGTCATATATGGTTAGTAGGGTAACTACGGAGCCTTTATGGTTAGCCCGTCCTGTTCTTCCTACTCTATGTGTAAAACCATCTGTCTCTTCTGGTAAGTCATAGTTGATGACTAGAGGGAGTTGGGGTATGTCTAACCCTCGTGCAGCGATGTCTGTGGCTATGAGTACYTGTGATTTTCCAGACTTAAAAAGTGARAGTGCTTTAGCRCGCCCACCTCTTTTGATGTCTCCATGAAGYACAGTTGTCCATATCTCTTTAYTTTTAAAATAYTCAAAAAGTTTATCTGCYMTTTCTTTTTTATTGACAAAAATRAGTACTTGCTCTATAGCCATATCTTTCACAAGTTTTACTGCTAACTCAGCTTTACGTTTTTTGTCCACTTTGTAAGCTCTATGCTTRATRAAATCTAYCACATCMCGTCTAGAACTGACCTCTACKATSGCMGGGTCTCTTAAAAACTCTTTTGAGAGCTTTTTAATGTTTTGTGAAATGGTTGCAGAAAAGCACATCATCTGTTTGGGTTTGGTACAGCTTTTAAGAATAGCCTTAATCTCAGCTAAGAAACCTAGTTCTAACATTGTGTCTGCTTCATCTAATATAACTGTATTGACATGTTCTAGGTTTATTTTTTTGTCTTTTATGAAGTCTTGCAAGCGTCCAGGTGTTGCCACTATGATGTCAGCCCCTTGCTTTATACGTTGTATTTGCTCACTTTTTTTAGACCCTCCTTGTACCTTGACAGTTTGTATGTCCAAATATTTAGAAAAACCGACAATAGTACGRGAGACTTGGTCYGCAAGTTCKATGGTAGGTACGATGATAAGCGCACGAAYRACTTTATCTTCTTTYTTAACCACCTTTTGTAGCTTATTAAGTAGAGGCAATACAAAAGCAGCAGTTTTCCCTGTACCTGACTTAGAAGCCCCCAAGATGTCCATACCTTTCATTGCCGCAGGGATGACTTTGTTTTGTATAGATGTTGCGTTCTCATATTTTTCATGAGCCACGGCTTTTAAAATTTGTGGATGTAAATTAAATTTTTCAAATGCTTTGATAGTGATTTCCTTGAACTATTATAGGACTACTTCAGCAGTAGGCTCATATGACTAGTCATATTTTTGATGTATTATAGCAAAAATCAATACATCTTAGAGAAAAGTATCATCACTTGCTCTAAAAAAAGCAACATTGCCTATTACTTGTACGTCTGTGTATGTAAAATGTTTGGCTAAAGCATTTTCTAGCCCACTTTTTGTATCTTTAGCATTGTTAAAAATACCTATAGCTTGGTAGAGTTTTAAAAATAGCTTAGTATGTAAAGCATTGGGAGTGTCTTTRCCAAGAACTGTACARCCAAATACTATACCWTTAGRWGAAAGATGCTCTTTAAGGTTCGCGAAGATGACTTCTTTTTCCTGGAAAGAGCCGGGTATGCAGTGCAGAAGATAATTTATTCCTATAGAATCAAAATTAATATTTGTAGTGACAAAGGGCTTTAAGATATTRGCTTGATATACTTCTGGATGCTTTTCTTTCAACACATCTCTTGATTTTTCTAAACTATTAAGGTTTAGATCCATGATGGCAAGACGGTTGATATTTTCTAGCTGATTACAGTCTTTTATCAAACAGCCCGTTCCCACACCTACATCCAAGTGGTTCAGTCTTATGTTTTCATCATAGTGATTGAGTATCAAGTGTGCAGGGCAGTGAAGCATATATGGTGTTGCAAACTTATAGACAAAAAAGTCATATATCCATAGTAAAGGTTTACTGTAAACATTGGCAGCTTTTTGAACACGATGTTCTTTATATGACATTTTTACATTCATTATATACTCCTAACTATGTGTACTTTAGCATAAAAGCTCCTAAAAGTCACGGGGTGTGGCAACTTGTATTTTTTTAAATCATGTATAGGTTTAATAGTAAATTTCTACCAATTAGATATTTTATTTATTATTTATAACTTAATTCTATTATAAGTTATTTTGTATTTTTCTCACAAGGTCTTTCTCTCATTGATGTATTTGCATATATATTTTTAACAACATTTATAGGTTCTGTTATAATATTTACATTAAAGATAAGAAAAAGCATATTGGTTAAAGTATTTGCTGCATTTCTTTACGGTGCGCCACTTATAGTTTCATCAATATTTGGTTTTATGATTTCATACATTCCCGAATTTAAATCCAAAGTGCAATTTCTAAACTTTTAGTATATTTTGAGATACGAAAAGCTAAAAAATCTGTAACTTTAAGATTTGAAGAGGTTAGAT
>NVVN01000022.1 GCA_002733355.1 Sulfurovum sp. | reverse complement strand
AGTGTTAGTATCCATTCTTATTGAAGAAGGCATCTATAAACCAGAAGTAGGTAAGAAAGGTGGAAGACCACAGACCCCTGCAAAGATACTGTTAGGGGCATTGTTCTTGCAAAGCTGGTATAGCCTAAGTGACCCCATGACAGAAGAGTTGATACATGATAGAATTTCCTTTAGGAGGTTTCTTGATATTAAAGATGAAGACACCATACCAGATGAGACAACTATCTGTAAGTTTAGATTGAAGCTTATAGAGAAGAAATTGCTTTCACGTATCTTCGATGAAGTCAAAGCAATGATGATAAAAAAGAACCTCATACTCAATGAAGGCACACTGGTAGATGCTACACTCATCCATAGTTCAGAACCTAAGCGTAAAAGAGATGAAAAAGGTAAAACTATTTCTAATGTTGCCTACGATAAAGAAGCTACCTATACTTCCAAAAGAGGACAAAAATATCATGGGCATAAAATGCATATTGCTACAGATACCAATGGTGTCATAAAGAAAGTGATAGCCACAACTGCTAAAACCCACGACAGTACACAGTTTGATGCACTAACAAAAGGTGAGAACAAAGCTATCTTTGCAGACAGTGGCTATATGTCACAAGAGCGAAAAAAGAAACTAAGAAAAGAAGGTGTCTTTAATGGTATCGTAGAAAGAAGAGTAAGAGGTCAATCTAAACTTAGAGCCAAACAATCAAGAAACAATAAACGCTTTGCAAAACTTAGAGGTTTGGTAGAGTTACCCTTTGCATTCATTAAACATCATATGAATTTCAAAGAGACACGATACTTAGGATTGGAGAAAAACCAAGAACATTTCAACCTTATCGCAGCCTGTGCAAACCTAAGAAGAGTACCAAAACTGATAGAAGCCTATGGATAAGTGAAAAGTACCCAATATAGGCACATAAAAGCAAAATATATCACATAAATGAAGGATATTTCAGAGAAAAATCGCTAAAAATGAAGAACTTTATTTTTTAGGTGTTATACTATTTGAAATACAACGGACTCTTTGGGTTTTTCAGAGGGTTCGATTTATAAAAATAAATATTATATACTATAATCACACTATACATGTTATAAAAACCTAAGCTTATATTTTTTTAGATATACTTTAAAACTTTTTGCTAAATATTATTAAGAACTAGTATTTGACATTTATTTGACTAWTTTNNTGTWNAYTCWTNTCTTGAAATATAATATAAACAAGGATAATAAGAAAATGAAAATTGCCATAGCAGGTACAGGATATGTGGGACTTTCGAACGGTATACTTCTAGCTCAGCATAATGAGGTGGTTGCATTAGATATTGTACCTGAAAAGATAGAGATGCTAAATAATAAAAAACTTCCTATTGAAGATGCTGAGCTTGAGGAGTATCTTGCTACAAAACCTTTAAGTTTTACTGCCACTTTAGATAAAGAAAAGGCATATCAAGATGCTGATTTTGTCATCATTGCCACACCTACGGATTATGATTCAGCCACGAATTATTTTAATACTAATTCTGTAGAGTCTGTTATCAAAGATGTAATTCGTATTAATCCTGATGCAACAATGGTTATAAAATCAACTGTTCCTGTTGGTTATACTGAGCAGATAAAGCAGACATTAAATTGTGATAATATTATCTTTTCTCCAGAGTTTTTAAGAGAAGGAAAAGCACTTTATGATAACCTATATCCTTCACGAATTATCGTTGGAGAGAAGTCTGAGCGTGCCAAAATTTTTGCAAATCTTTTAGCTCAAGGAGCGATAAAAGAGAATATAGATATCCTTTTTACACATTCTACAGAAGCAGAAGCTGTGAAACTTTTTTCAAATACTTATCTGGCGATGAGAGTAGCATACTTTAATGAACTTGATTCATATGCAGCAGCACAGGGACTCGACAGTAGACAAATTATTGAGGGTGTAGGACTTGATCCTAGAATAGGTAATCATTATAATAATCCTTCTTTTGGATATGGTGGATATTGTTTACCAAAAGACACAAAACAATTGAGGGCTAACTATAAAGATGTTCCAAATAGCCTGATAGGTGCCATAGTGGATGCCAACAGTACTAGAAAAGATTTTATCGCCAACAGTATCATCGCTAAAAACCCTAAAGTGGTAGGTGTTTACAGACTTGTGATGAAAAGTGGTTCTGATAACTTCAGAGCTTCTTCTATTCAGGGTATTATGAAACGTATTAAGGCAAAAGGGATTGAAGTAGTGATTTATGAACCTAGTTATGAAGAGGGTGAATTTTTTCATTCTAAAGTAATAACAGACTTGGAAGAATTTAAAAAATTGTCAGATGTTATCATCGCAAATAGACATGCTGATGTGTTAAAAGATGTAGAAGAGAAAGTTTATACCAGAGACTTGTTCGGGAGTGATTAGATGAAAATACTAGTAACAGGAACGGCAGGGTTTATAGGATACCATCTTGCAAAAAAACTGCTTGAGCGTGGTGATGAAGTCGTAGGTCTTGATAATATCAATGATTATTACGATATCAATTTAAAGTATGGTCGACTGAAAGAACTTGGTATAAGTCAAGAAGAGATAGCAGAACATACCATGACAAGTTCAACTCTCTTTTCAAAACATAGGTTTATCAAACTCAATCTTGCGGACAGAGACGGAATGAATAGACTTTTTGAAGAAGAAAAGTTTGATGCGGTGTGTCACTTAGCGGCCCAAGCAGGAGTACGGTACTCTTTAGAAAATCCTCATGCCTATATAGAAAGCAATGTTACAGGCTTCATGAACATTCTTGAAGGGTGTAGGCACCATGGTGTTAAAAATCTTGCGTATGCTTCCAGTTCTTCTGTGTATGGGCTGAACAAGTCTCAACCTTTTCAGACTTCAGATAAAACAGAACATCCAGTAAGCCTTTATGCTGCAACTAAAAAGTCAAATGAAATGATGGCACATACTTACAGCCACCTCTATGGGTTACAAACAACAGGGTTAAGATTTTTTACAGTCTATGGACCTTGGGGAAGACCAGATATGGCGCCTATGTTGTTTACTGATGCAATTTTGAATGATAGACCTATCAAGGTATTTAATTTTGGTAAAATGAGTCGTGACTTTACTTATATAGGGGATATTGTTGAGGGTTTAGTAAAAGTCATTGACAATCCTGCCAGTAAAAATAAAACATGGAATTCTGAAGATCCTGAGATAGCAAGTTCATCAGCCCCGTATCGGATATACAATATTGGGAATAATGCACCGGTGAGTTTGATGCAGTTTATTGAAACGATAGAAAATGCTTTAGGGCAAGAAGCAGAGAAAAATATGTTACCTATACAGGCGGGGGATGTAGAATCTACATTTGCCGATATCAGTGAACTGATGAAAGAYTTYAATTATAARCCTGAYACTTCAYTWGATGTTGGTGTRKCWGMATTTGCWAARTGGTATAGAAAATTTTATAATATATAAAANGGAGAGTGAAATGAARGGAATWATATTAGCTGGAGGAAGTGGTACWAGACTSTATCCKATWACWAAAGTGATATCRAARCAAYTGTTRCCMGTCTATGATAAACCAATGATTTATTATCCGTTATCTGTGTTAATGTTAGCYGGGATTCGTGAAGTACTTATCATATCTACACCTCAAGATACAGGTAGATTTGAAGAATTGTTCGGGGATGGCTCTTTTCTTGGTATGAAGTTAAGTTATAAAGTTCAAGACTCTCCGCGTGGATTGGCAGATGCATTTATTGTAGGGGAAGAATTTATAGGCGATGATAGTGTTTGTCTTATACTTGGTGATAATATATATTATGGGCCAGGACTCACTCCGAGGCTTGAAAGTGCAGCAAAATTGACGGATGGGGCAACGGTATTTGGATATTATGTGAAAGATCCTGAACGTTTTGGTGTGGTAGAATTTGATGATAATAATGTAGTTGTTTCGATAGAGGAGAAACCGAAAAACCCTAAAAGTCACTATGCTGTCACAGGTCTTTATTTTTATGATAATGATGTGGTGGAGATTGCAAAAAACATTAAACCTTCAGATCGAGGAGAGATAGAAATTACTTCTATTAATCAAGAATATTTAAGAAGAAAAAAATTGAATGTTGAGTTGATGGGAAGAGGATATGCATGGCTAGATACTGGTACACATGAGAGTCTGGCACAGGCAGGCTTATTTATACAAAATGTTGAACAACGACAGGGCTATAAAGTGGCATGTATAGAAGAAATTGCCTATTATAAAGGTTGGATAAACAGCGAAGACCTTATTGCTTTGGCACAACCGCTTAAAAAGACAGAGTATGGGCAGTATATGATTGAAATGGCAAAGGAAAAGTAATGAGTAAAATAGGTGTAATAGGAACAGGGTTTATAGCAAAAGGTTTTGTAAATTTAGTTTATGACCATCCAAATCATACACTTGGCAAAATTTTAACACGTTCAGAGATAGCAAATAGAGATGATTTCCCTCATAATGCTCATATGACACAGAGTCTTGATGAACTCATAGCAGACTCTGATTTGATAGTTGAGTGTAGTGGAGATGCTATCTATGCATGTGATACTATAAGTAAAATATTGGAAGCCTCTATCCCTGTTGTGACCATGAATTCAGAATTTCATGTAACCGTAGGTTCATACTTTGTAGGAAAAGGCATGGTGACAGAAGCTGAGGGAGATCAGCCTGGTGTTTTAGCAATGTTACATGAAGAGGCGATAGCTATGGGGTTTAAACCGCTTGTTTATGGAAACATAAAAGGGTTTTTAAATCATAATCCTACACCTGAAGATATGGAATTCTGGGGTAATAAATCTGGAATAAGTTTAGATATGGTTACTTCATTTACGGATGGTACAAAAGTACAAATAGAACAAACTTTTGTAGCCAATGGATTTCATGCAGATATTGCCCAAGATGACCTTATGGGTATTGTGGATGATGATATGTATCATGGGGGAAGTATTTTAGCACAAAAAGCAAAAGAATTAGGATCTCCTATCAGTGATTATTTACTCTCACCAAAGTTACCTGCAGGTGTATTTTTGGTGGCGGAACATAATGAGAATCAAAAAGATGGGCTACGTTATTACAAGATGGGAGAAGGTCCTTATTATATATTGGAACGTACTTTTCATCTTTGTCATTTAGAGATGATGAAAACAGTTGATCGTGTATTAAAAGGAGGAGATGTACTACTAGATAACAGTGCTAATCCTACTATCAGTACGACAACGATTGCCAAAAGAGATTTGTCAGTAGGTGAAACCATTAAAAAGGGTATTGGAAGTTTTGATGTACGTGGTATTGCCGTGAGGATAAAAGAACATAAAGGGCATGTCCCAATAGGGCTCATGAAAGATGCGGTTATGAAAAGAGCCGTAAAAACAGGTGAAGAAATAACATTTGATGATGTCGAGTTACCAGATTCCCTGGCATTAAAAATATGGAAAAAAATTGAAGTAAAAGTATTTGAAGGTAAATAGTAATGGAAATAACTAAAACCAAATTAGAAGGTGTGATGCTCTTAGAACCTAAAGTTTTTGGTGATGATAGAGGATATTTTAGCGAAACGTTTAGACAAGATTTATTAGAAAAAGCCATTGGCTATCAAGTAGATTTTATACAAGATAATGAATCAAAATCATCATATGGTGTTTTGAGGGGATTACACTATCAGCTTCCACCATTTTCGCAAAGTAAGTTGGTTAGGGTTATTGAAGGAAGTGTATTAGATGTTGCGGTTGATATAAGAAAAGGATCAAGTACATATGGTGAGTATGTTTCTGTTAAGCTTTCAGGTGAAAATAAAAAGCAATTATTTGTGCCCAGAGGTTTTGCCCATGGTTTTCTTGTAATTTCAGATACAGCAGTTTTTTCTTATAAAGTTGATAATTATTATGCACCAGAATATGATAGAGGTGTATTGTACAATGATACTACCATAGGTATTGATTGGGGGATAGATGTGGGAGAACTACTTCTTTCTCATAAAGATATAAATCAACCTTCTCTATCTGAAGCAGAAGTTTTTAATGTTAAAGAGAAATTATATAGCTAAAAACAATGAAAGAGTAAGCATGAGTAATCAAAAAAACAAAAGTATTTTATTGACTGGATGTGCAGGTTTTATAGGGTCTAATTTTATACCTTATTTTTTAGATAAATATCCTGAATATCATCTTGTTAATTTAGATTTATTGACGTATGCAGGTAATCTTGATAATTTAAAAGAAATTGAACAAAATGAACGTTATACCTTTATTCAAGGTGATATATGTAATCGTGTACTTGTTGAAGAAATTTTCGAGACATTTGATATAAAAGGAGTTATTCATTTTGCTGCAGAAAGTCATGTAGATAATTCTATTGAAAATCCAGGCGTATTTATTGAAACTAACGTTAATGGAACCTTCATTTTACTAGATGTTGCATATAAGTTTTGGATGGATAAGCCTTTTATTTTTAAAGAGGGGCATGAAGCATGTCGTTTTCATCATATTTCAACAGATGAAGTATATGGAACACTCGGAGAAGAAGGGCTATTTACTGAAGAAACTCCATATGCCCCAAATTCCCCTTATTCTGCTAGTAAAGCAGGTAGTGATATGATAGTAAGAAGTTACGTACATACATATGGTATGAATACAGTTATTACAAATTGTTCTAATAATTATGGTCCAAAACAGCATGATGAAAAATTAATTCCTACAATTATTAGAAAAGCATTGAATAATGAAAATATTCCTATTTATGGTGATGGTAAAAATATTCGTGATTGGCTTTATGTGTTAGATCATTGTAAGGGGATAGATCTTGTGTATCATACAGGGGAACAAGGTGAGGTTTATAATATTGGAGGACGTAATGAACGTAACAATAATTATATCGCACAAAAGATATGTAATATTCTTGATAATCTTAAACCTAAAGAATCTGGGGCATATCAAGAACTGATTACATATGTAGAAGATCGAGCTGGACATGATAGAAGATATGCTATTGATGCAACTAAGATAGAAAAAGAATTAGGTTGGGATGCAGATGAAAATTTTGAAAGTGGTATTATAAAAACTGTTAAATGGTATTTAGACAAATACAGTGTTGAATATAATCTAAATAGCACTTCTGACCTAATGAAAAGAACATGAGACAGTAATGGACAACCTTTAAGCAAAAGTGACGAATATGTGATAGTCTTTATCTTATAAGACACCAATTAATGCTTATTTAATTTTAATATATTATAATTTACCAATCTGCATAAAGCTAACCCACTATAAAAGGAGGGACGGAAAGCTATGGGTCTTATAAAATGACTGCCAAGCTACTCAGAAATTTATTTCATTTGAGGGTTTATTATGCGATATATTTTCTTTTCTTTTCTTTTCTTTGTGCTTATTTCGACAACATCAAGCGCAAGCTTTAGTGATAATTTCAGTACAGACAGTACATCACAATATACCACAGTAGATACCTGGACACAAAGTGGTATAGGTAGCTT
>NVVN01000010.1 GCA_002733355.1 Sulfurovum sp. | reverse complement strand
ATCTAACCTCTTCAAATCTTAAAGTTACAGATTTTTTAGCTTTTCGTATCTCAAAATATACTAAAAGTTTAGAAATTGCACTTTGGATTTAAATTCGGGGTTTACAGACTCATACACTCTGTGTACAGATAAGTAGCAATTAATACAAAACATACTTCTTTTTCATATAAACACATAAAAATTAATCAAGATTAGATAACCAAAATGCTAATATTATACGAAATTACATGAGGAGATTTAATGCTTGACATACATTTACCATTGATGTTGTTTGTTTTAGTATTGTTCCTGACACTTATTGTTCTTTTAAATAACATGCTATATAAGCCATTGATTAAGTTTATGGATGATAGAGATTCCTCTATAGCAAAAGATTTAGAAGCTGCAAAAAGTTTTAGTGGTAATACTGACGAACTCAATGCTAAAGCAGATGAAACTATTAGCAATGCTAAAAATGAAGCTGCAACAATCAGAGAGAAAGCAATTGATGATGAAAAAACATTGGCTGCAAGTAAGGTTGAAAGAAAACAAAATGAAATTGACAAAGAGTTTAAAAGTTTTGTTGAAAAATTAGCTTCAGAAAAAGAGAACTTGAAAAATGAGTTACTCTCGCAAATGCCGCTATTTAAACAGAGCTTAAAAGCTAAATTTAGCAAACTATAAAGGGAAGGGATAAAATGAAAAAACTAGTACTATGGTCTTTGATTATTGTTCCAGCTATCCTCTTGGCAAGTGGAGGTGATACTGAATCATCACGCTATTTTGCCCAGACAGGTAGAGAAACAGATTTCTTGCCAAGAGCAGTTAACTTTGTAATCTTTGCTTCTTTGTTGGTTTATTTACTTACAAACCCGATAAAAGCTTTTTTYAAAGGCAGAACAGAAGGTATTGCAACACAACTTAGAGAGATAGAAGAAAAGCTTCAAGCAGCAAAAAATGAGAAGAAAGAAGCTCAGACACGATTAGACGAATCAGCGAAGAGAGCAGATCAAATTATCGAAGATGCTAAGAAAGAAGCGGTTATGTTAGCTCAAAAAATTTCTGAAACAAATAAGAATGATTTGGCAACAATGACAAAACAGTTTGATGAGAAAACTGCTTTTGAGGAGAAAAAGTCTGTAAGAGAAGTGATTGACGAAGTGTTAAGTGAAAATATCACTAATGATGACATTATGCTTGATGGAACAAAAGTTGTAGATATTATTTCCAAGAAGGTGGCATAGTATGGAAGAATTAATTGCTAAAAGATATGCCAAAGCATTGTCAGAATCAAGTAATAAAGTAGCAGAAATTACAGATGTACTTAATGTTCTTAGTGAAGTTGTTAATACAAAAGAAGTCAAGACTGCATTGACATCTCCTATTGTTGCAAGTGAGAAAAAAACAGAAATGATTTTATCTGCACTCGGTGATAGTGTTGATGCTGTGCTTATGAATTTCGTCAAAATATTAGGTGAAAATAAAAGACTTGATTTGATTCCAGCAATCACAAAAGTGCTCAATTCAGACTTACAAAAAGTTTCAAATAAATTTGAAGGTGTATTGAAGAGTAAAGAAACACTTGATGAAAGTGCTTTGAATAATCTTGAAGAGACACTTAMAAAGTATACAGGTTCAACAATCAAATTAACACAAGAAAAATCTGATCTTGATGGCTTACGTGTTTCAGTCGATGATTTAGGCATAGAGGTAAACTTCTCTAAAGAGAGAGTTAAAGAACAACTAATTGATTTCATTAAGAAATCTTTATAGTTATCTAACAGTAAAGGAGTATCAGTGGCAGTTAAATTGCAAGCAGATGAGATAAGTTCAATCATCAAAGAAAGAATTGAGAATTTTGAAATTGATGTAGACATCAATGAAGTAGGAAAAGTAGTAGGTATCGCAGATGGTATTACAACAGTGTATGGTCTTAACAATGTTATGGCTGGTGAAGTTGTAGAGTTTGATAATGGTGCTAAGGGTCTTGTATTAAACCTTGAAGAAGCAAACGTTGGTGTTGTTATTCTTGGGTCAAGTACAGGCATTAAAGAAGGTATGAGTGTAAAAAGAGCGGGCGAACTTCTTAAAACACCAGTTGGTGATGCAGTGATAGGTAGAGTTGTTAATTCACTTGGTGAACCTGTAGATGGTAAAGGTACAATAGAAGCTACTGAGCATAGATTTGTTGAAGAAAAAGCACCTGGAATCATGGCTAGAAAATCAGTACATGAACCACTTCAAACTGGAATCAAAGCGATTGATGCACTTGTACCAGTTGGTCGTGGTCAAAGAGAGCTTATCATTGGAGATAGACAAACAGGTAAAACGACACTTGCTATCGATACAATTATTAACCAAAAAGGTCAAGATGTTGTCTGTATCTACGTTGCAATAGGTCAAAAGCAATCTACAGTAGCAGCTACAGTAAAAAAACTTGAAGAACATGGTGCAATGGAATATACAATCATTGTAACTGCTTCTGCAGCTGACTCTTCAGCGTTACAGTTCCTTGCACCATATGCTGGTGTAACTATGGCTGAATATTTCAGAGACAATGGTAGACATGCAGTTATCTTTTATGATGATCTTTCTAAACACGCAGTTGCATACAGAGAAATGTCACTAATTTTGAGAAGACCTCCAGGTCGTGAAGCATACCCAGGGGATGTTTTCTACCTACACTCAAGACTTCTAGAACGTGCTGCAAAACTTTCTGATGAGTTAGGTGCAGGTTCTATTACTGCATTCCCAATCATTGAAACACAAGCAGGTGATGTTGCGGCATATATCCCGACAAACGTTATTTCCATTACCGATGGTCAAATTTTCCTTGAGACTGACTTGTTCAACTCGGGTATTAGACCAGCGATTAACGTTGGACTTTCCGTTTCACGTGTTGGTGGTGCTGCTCAGATTAAAGCAACAAAACAAGTATCTGGTACACTGAGACTTGATCTAGCATCTTTTAGAGAGCTTCAAGCCTTCGCACAATTCGCATCTGATCTTGATGATTACACAAGAGGTCAATTAGAACGTGGACAAAGAATGGTTGAAGTACTTAAACAGGGACCATACGCTCCAGTGCCTATTGAAAAACAAGTAGTTATCATTTTTGCAGGTGCAAATGGATACCTAGATGATATAGCTGTATCTTCAGTTGTTAAATTTGAAGCAGATCTTATGCCATTCATGGAAGCTAAGTATTCAAATATTTTTGATGCTATTAGAAATGATAAGAAAATTACTGATGATACTGAAGCAGCATTACGTAAAGCTATCGAAGACTTCAAAGCTTCATTCGCTGAGTAAGAAAGGCTAGATATGGCTAATTTAAAAGAGATAAAGCGTAAGATTGGTTCTGTTAAGAATACACAGAAAACAACTAACGCGATGAAGCTTGTTTCTTCTGCTAAACTTAAAAGAACAGAAGAGCTTGCTAAAAAATCGAGAGTTTATGCAGAAAAATTGACTGATCTCCTTTCTGAGATTGCTCAAAAAATGCAAAATACTAATGCAGATGGTATCGATAATATTTACTTTAAAGATGTAGAAAATCCTAAAAAAGTAGACATYATATTTATTACTGCTGACAAAGGTCTTTGTGGTGGATTTAACTCTCAAACGATTAAAAGAACGAATCAATTAATAGAARAGTATCAGGCACAAGATGTAAAAATTCGTCTCAGTGCTGTAGGTAGAAAAGGTATCGATTATTTTAAATTTAACAATATTGAGTTAAATGATGAGATAATCGGACTATCTGCATCACCTGATTTTAAGAAAGCAGCAGAATTTATCTCTGAGGTAGCAGAGTCCTATGTTAAGGGTGATACAGATAAAATTATTTTAGTGCACAACGGTTATGTAAACATGATTACTCAAGAGTTGAGAGAAGATCAGATTTTACCAATTGATAGCTCTAATTTAGAACTTAACTCTGTAAGTACTTCAGAACTCGAAGTAGAACCAGATGATGATGATACACTCTTAGATGCTTTGGTTAAACGTTATGTTGAGTATACAATGTACTACTCACTTATCGACTCACTCGCAGCTGAACACTCTGCTCGTATGCAGGCGATGGATGCAGCAACAACAAATGCTAAAGAGATGGTAAAAGAACTTACTGTAAAGTATAACAAAGCAAGACAAGAATCCATTACGACTGAACTCATTGAGATTATCAGTGGTATGGAATCAATGAAATAATTAGAGGAGAAGAAATGACAGGTAAAATAGTACAAGTTTTAGGTCCCGTTTTAGATGTAGATTTTACGGACTATCTACCAGAGATTAATGAAGCGTTAGAAACAACAATCGTTATTGATGGTAAAGAACGAAGATTGGTTTTAGAAGTTGCAGCACAACTTGGTGATAACAGAGTTAGAACCATTGCAATGGATATGAGTGAAGGTGTCGTTAGAGGACAAGAAGTAAGAGCAACAGGTGACTCAATTAAAGTACCAGTTGGTGAAGCAGTACTTGGACGTATCTTCAACGTTATCGGTGAAGCTATTGATGAAGCCGGTGATGTTAATGCAAAAGAATATTGGTCAATCCATAGAGATCCACCAAAATTTGATGAGCTAAGTACAAGTACTGAAGTATTTGAAACAGGTATTAAAGTAGTTGACCTGCTTGCACCATATTCCAAAGGTGGAAAAGTTGGACTATTTGGTGGTGCAGGTGTTGGTAAAACCGTAATTATTATGGAACTTATTAACAATGTTGCATTGAAACACTCAGGTTATTCAGTCTTTGCTGGTGTTGGTGAAAGAACACGTGAAGGAAACGACCTTTACTTTGAAATGAAAGACTCAAATGTACTTGATAAAGTTGCACTTTGTTATGGTCAAATGTCAGAACCTCCAGGAGCACGTAACCGTATCGCTCTTACAGGTCTTACTATGGCTGAGTATTTTAGAGATGAAATGGGACTAGATGTTCTTATGTTTATCGATAATATCTTTAGATTTGCACAATCAGGTTCAGAAATGTCTGCACTTCTTGGTCGTATCCCTTCTGCGGTTGGTTATCAACCAACACTCGCTAGAGAAATGGGTGCACTTCAAGAAAGAATCACATCAACAACGAAAGGTTCTATTACTTCTGTTCAAGCAGTATACGTTCCTGCGGATGACTTGACTGACCCTGCTCCAGCATCTGTATTTGCCCACTTAGATGCAACAACAGTTCTTAACAGATCTATCGCTGAAAAAGGTATTTACCCAGCAGTTGATCCATTGGATTCAACTTCTAGAATGCTTTCTCCACAAATCGTTGGTGATGAGCACTATGACCTGGCTCGTGGTATTCAGCAAATGCTTCAAAAGTATAAAGACCTCCAAGATATCATTGCGATTCTTGGTATGGATGAACTTTCTGAAGATGACAAACTTGTTGTTGAAAGAGCTAGAAAGATTGAAAAATATCTTTCTCAGCCTTTCCATGTTGCTGAAGTATTTACAGGAAGCCCAGGTGTATATGTTACACTTGATGAGACAATCGAAGGATTTAAAGGTCTTCTTGAAGGTAAATATGACCACATGAATGAAGCTGCATTCTATATGGTTGGTAACATTGGTGAAGCTATTGCTAAAAATGATAAGATTAACGCTAAATAAGCTTAATCTTTAAAGGATAATTATGGAACTTATGAAGCTAGAAATAGTCACACCAAATGGTGTGATTTTTGACGCTGAAGTAAAACAAGTGACTTTACCAGGATCTGAAGGTGAATTTGGTGTTTTAGCAAATCATGCAACTTTGGTTTCGTTGCTTGATACAGGTGTGATTGTAATCGAAAAAGCTGATAGTAATGAAATAGCAGTTGCTATTAATTCTGGTTATGTAAAAGTCGAAGAAGAAAAAACAACTTGTATTGTAGATGGTGCTGTTTCGCTTTCAGGTGATGACAGTGACCTTGCACAGGCACTTGAAGCAGCAAAAGACTTACTTAAAAGTACAGAAGCTTCTAATACCGCTATCGCCTCTGCTGTTAGCAAAATAGAACAAATAGGAAAGTCTTTTTAAATTGGACTCTCTTTTAGATTATTTCATCCACGGCAGCGCAATAACTTTTATTGTACTGTTAGGATTGTCTATTTATTTTATCGCTACATTTTGGATATTTTTAGACAGATTTTATATTTTAAATGCGCGTGTTRCCTCAGAAGCAAAATCACTTAAAGCATTGTACACAGGTCAGTCAAAATCAGTGGCAAGTACTTCACTTATTTTTACTTATCTGTCTCGTGTGAACACGCCAAATAAAGCTATACTTGAGGCCGCGTCATCTGATGCAATTCGTGTTTCAACCAAAGGGCTTACTTGGCTCTCTATCATCGCATCTACTTCTCCATTTATAGGTCTTTTTGGTACAGTTATAGGAATACTTGAAACTTTTTCTAAACTAGGTAAACAGTCAGCAGCCTCTTTATCTGTCATTGCTCCGGCTATATCTGAAGCATTGATTGCTACTGCGGCGGGTATTGGTGTGGCCGTGTTTGCTTATACTTTTCACTTAATTTTGAAACGAAAAGCATATGAGCTTTCTTCTCTTCTTTCATCACAATCTGAAGTTGTTCTTTCTCAGGTAGATGAGGAGAAGTAGTGTCTAGGGAATTTTCTTGGGATGATTGCCCCGATTTAAACATTACTCCACTTATGGATGTAATGTTGGTATTGATGGCAATACTTATGGTTACTGCCCCTACTATTACTTTTCAAGAACAAATCAATCTTCCACAAGGTTCTAAAACAGTCAAAGTTATAAAACCTAAAACACTTACGATTCGTATGGATAAAAATAAAAAAATCTATTTAAAAAATGACACCTATGGATTGGATACCTTTGCCGATGACTTTGTAAATCACTCTGTCAAGTTTGATAAAAATTCTGAAATTTATATATATGCCGATGAAACATTACAATACAAAAATGTAATGTTTTTACTTAAAAGTGTGAAAGCTGCGGGTTTTGAAAAAGTATCGCTTATTACAGAATGATCATGAATCCTCCTAAAGTCATCTGGGGTCTGTTGGCTTTTGGTATATATTTTGTTATGGTAGGCTCACTTATATTTTATTTTAATACACGTCATGACAAAAATTCTGTACATTATGTAAAAAAGAATGAAAATCGTATACAAGTGGCATTAAAAATGCCTAAAAAAATGATAGAATCTAAAATAATTAATCCAAAAAACAAAGTAAAAACAAAGCCTAAGGCGATAATTAAACCTAAAAAAGAAACAAAGAAAAAAGTCATAAAAGAAAAAGTGGTAAAAAAAATTATTGCTAAAAAAGATGAAAACCTTACAAAACCTAAAAAACATACAATCAAAAAACAAAATCAGCCAAAACCTAAAAAGACGTCAGATCTTTTTTCAGATGTAAAAACAACCAAAAATAAACTAGATATGAAGGTGACAGATAAACCTATAAAAACTGTACCTAAAAAAAATATTATTAAAGTGACGAAAAAGCAACTTAGTGCAAGCGAGCACATAAGCAGCACATTAAAAAGTAGTGATAGTGGTGTAGAAAATGCTTATTTTGCTAAAGTACAAAGTATATTGGAAGATTGGCCGGCACAGAGTGATTTTGCAGGAGAAAAGGCTATTGTTATTTTATATATTGAACCTAGTGGAAGATTTGAATTTAGAGTGAAAACAAGTTCAAACATAGAAGAGTTCAATATTGGACTGATTGCTTTTCTTGAACAATTGCAAGTATTTGGTTTTGGTAGGCACAATGCAGAAAGAACATATGAATTTGAAGCAGAATTTATAGCTAAAGAGTAAATTAAATGATATTTTCCTTATGATTGACATTGCATAGTTTATGTTACAATGCACTACAAAGGAGTTCATGTATGAAAGAAAAATTAAAACACTACTTAACTAAACTCATTGAAATTAATGGTAGCGATTTACATTTAAAAGCAGGATCATTTGTACATATGCGTGTCAATGGGGAACTTCACTCTATTAAGGGTGAAAAATTAAGTAATGAAGATATGACGCAGATTGCAAAAGAAATCCTTACTCCTTCTCAATATAATACACTTATTGAAAAACAAGAATTGGATTGTGCATATGTCTTGGATAAGACAAAACGTTTTAGGGTAAATTTCTTTTATCAGATGAACGGTTTGAGTACAGTTTTACGTGYGATTCCTGAACAAATAATGTCGCTWGAAGAATTACATCTTCCTAAAACTGTAGAAAAATTAGCAGAACTAAATCATGGACTGATATTGGTTACGGGTACCAGTGGTTCCGGAAAATCTACTACATTGGCAGCATTGTTGGACAGAATCAATAAAACGAAAAGAAAACACATCATAAGTATAGAAGATCCAGTTGAATATATGCATAAAGAAGATTCTTGTCTTATTTCCCAGCGTTCTGTGGGGATTAACACRCGTTCTTTTGCRAATGCTCTGAAATCTGCACTTCGAGAAGATATGGAYATTATTTTTATAGGAGAGTTACGTGACTTGGAAACCATGGAAATAGCTCTACATGCTGCCAATACTGGTCACTTGGTCGTTGCTACCTTGCATACACTTGATGCAAAAGAAACGATAAGCAGAATTATTGGTATGTTTCCAAAAGAGGAACAGAGACGCATACGTGTTACTTTATCATTTGTGTTGGAAAGTATCATTTCRCAGRGACTGGTARAAACAAAAGAGGGTGAGAGGATACCTGCAGTAGAAGTCTTAATGAAAACTAAAAGAATTTCAGAACTCATAGCAGAAAATCGAGACAGTGAAATATTGGAAAGTATCGAAAAAGGTAAAGAAATATATGGCACACAATCTTTTGACCAATCTTTATTTCAACTTTACAATCAAGGTATTGTCGGAAAATATGTGGCACTAAGACATGCGACAAACCCCTCTGATTTAAGTTTGAAAATACAAGGTATTCAAAAAGTATTTGGAAGTGAAACAAAAAATATTTCAAACAAACACACTAAAGGTGTCTTCGATTTAAAATAGATTGGAAGATAGTTAAATTAAGTATCAAACATAGTTTAATATTAATTAATGAAGACTTCAACACTGCCTTGATATAATGCTTATAAAAGACTATTATTAAGGAATTGTTTTTGCAATATATATTGTTTTTATTATTATCGTTTAATATTTTTGCGGCTGATGCTACACTTAAAATAGAAAAAGATGTAGAACAGCGATCTCGTATTGCGTTACTTGATGCATCATCAGTTGTAARCGATACATTTTTTAAAATAYTACAATCAGATTTTAAAATATCGGGTCATTTTTTAGCTGATCARGTACATTATAAAGGTGATCTTAATTCAGATTATCTTTTACCTGCATTAAAAAGTAAAGAGTATGTGTTAAAGTATTCATTCTCGCAGAAGAGAGGGTCAAAACTAGTCATCCGCTTACTAAAAGCGTCAGATAGCACGGAAGTATTTAAAAAGAGTTATGCCATTCCTACAAAAAATAAAATGCCATTTCTTGCCCATAAAGCTGTTAATGATATTAATAATGTTTTAAAATATCCAGATATTTCGTGGATCAATCGTTATGTAGTCTTTACACGTTATACAACACCTGGGAAAAGTGAAATACTTTTAGCCGATTATACATTTAACTATAAAAAAGTGATTATTAGGGGCGGGTTAAATCTTTTTCCTAAATGGGCAAATAAAGAACAAAAAAGTATTTACTATAGCTCTTATAATGGATTAAAGCCTGTTTTATATAAAATGAATATTTATACAGGTGCAAAACAAAAGATGGCAACTTCAGAGGGTATGCTTGTATGTTCTGATGTCAGTAAAAATGGCTCTAAAATATTATTGACAATGGCACCTGAAGGTCAGGCAGATATTTTTGAGCTGGATGTTTCATCAAAATCCAAAAGAAGAATTACTAGATTTAATGGCATAGATGTAAGTGGTAAATATATAGATGATGAGAGTCGTATTGTGTTTGTATCAAACAGGTTGGGGTATGCTAATATCTTTAAAAAGTCTATTCACTCTTCGGCTGTTTCTCAGGTTGTTTACCATGGACGTAATAATAATGCTGTAGATACGCAAGGAAGTCAAATAGTCTATTCGAGCAGAGAGAGTCAAAACAGTTTTGGATCAAATACATTTAATCTTTATCTGACGTCATCTTACGGTAGAGAYACCAGACCTTTAACNAMAACAGGGGCTAAYCAGTTTCCAAGGTTTTCTACAGATGGTTCTGTCATCCTCTATATTAAACATAGAGGTAATGGTTCATCCATTGGATATATTAATTTAGCAAGTCATCAAAGTTTACTTTTCCCGATTTCTGGGCGAAAAATTCAATCTATAGATTGGTAAGAGATATTTTAAAGGATTAAACATGATACAAAAATCAATTATAATGACACTAACACTTTCGGCCATTCTTTTAAGTGGATGTAGTCAAAAGGCTCCAAATTTGGATGCAGATGCAGGAAGAAACAATGTCTCTGACTCAACTCAAATAGCAGGTGAAACAGTTTCTATCGATGAAAATGCATATGGCAATGAAAATGGTACTTTTAACAGTAGCAGTGACGGCTTTCAGAGTATTTACTTTGATTTTGGTGATTATGGTATCTCTTCATCCATGGAGAATAAGATTGTGGGTAATACGAATATTGCTAATAATGTAAAAACCCAAATCAAAATTGAGGGTAACTGTGATGAGTTTGGTACAGATGAATATAATTACGCCTTAGGACTTAAGAGAGCTAAAGCAGTGAAAGACAGTATTGTTGCACAAGGTGTGGCCGCAGATAAAATAGTCCTTATCTCTTATGGGGAGAGCAATCCTATTTGTTCAAACCCGACAGATAGTTGTTATGCGCAAAACAGAAGAGTTGATCTTCGTTTGGCAAAGTAGAGGAAGTATGAAACAATTTGTATGGCTTTTGAGCTTAAGTAGTGTTATAGTGTTTGCAGAGCCATCTGTATATGGAAATAACCAGAATACTTACTCTAGTTCAGTTGAGAGTAAAAACTTGACATCTCTCACACGTAAAATAGCAGAGCAGAATGAACGTATAAATGGACTTATGAGTATCGTAGAAGGTTTGAGTGCAACTGTGAATGAATTGCAATACAATACTCAGTCATCTGGCGGTATGAATGGCGATGACAACACGAGACAACTTCTTCAAGATCTTGGAGTGATGATAGACAAGATTAATGTAAATTATGTGAGTAAAAAAGAATTGCAAAAAGCTTTAAAATCTAAAGGTGCATATAAAGCCTCTAGTGTAAAAAAGAAAGTAAGTGACACAGAGCGACAAGAATCTTTAAAAGGTAAAAGTACAGCAAAACTCTATAGCGCAGGGGTACGTCTTTTTGTAAAGAAACGGTATGATGAAGCGAAAAAAAGATTTACCCTTACAGACACAAAAGGGTACAAGCCTGCAGCTTCAAATTATTATTTGGGAGAGATATCATATTATAGTAAGAAGTATGAAGATGCTATTTTCTATTTTAAAAAAAGTGCAGGTTTATATGATAAGGCCTCTTATATAGATACCTTGTTGCTCCATACAGCAATCTCTTTGGAAAGAACAGGAGAGAAAGCGCAGGCAAAAGCTTTTTATGAAAATATAGTAGAGAATTACGAAGGTAAAAAAACTGCAAGCATTGCCAAACAGAAGTTGAAGAAACTTTAGATGTCATTTGTAAAATTCGTTTGCATAACGTTTTTTTGGACAAGCCTGATATGGGCAGAGACAGTGTTTTATGAGGGTGAGGAACCCCCTGTGATAAAAGAATTGACACATGAACTGATTCCCGTGTCAAAAACGGTTTTTAAAGTAGTTAATTTGGATACTGATAAAGAAAAAACGATTGATTTGACAGGAAAAAATTTCATATTGGTTTCTGTACGTGAAAAAGGAAGTGATGGACGTTTTTATGCTGTAGACAGTGATGGAACAGTGTGGTGGAGTGGAGCAGTGACTTCGGGAACACCAGAGTTTAGAAGTCCTTCAGGCGTTTTTTCTATCATTCAAAAAAAGCGCTATCATATGTCAACAGCATTCCCTGATGAATCGGGGGTGAACAATATGGATTACATGATGAAGTTTACATATAGGGGGCATGCCCTACATAAAGGTAGTGTTGAGTGGATGTCTCATGGGTGTATACATATAGACCCTAAAGATGTACCAGTTATTTATAAATGGTCAAACTATAAAACCAAAGTGGTCATCACTAGGCATACATATATGCCTTTTGCGAAAGACGATTTACGTAGGATATATCTAGGACGCTAACTCTTTAGCTCTTTTATGTGCCTGTTCAATAGCATCCATGCATGCTGCACGTACATTTCCATCTTCAAGCGCACCATAACCAGCTGCTGTTGTGCCTCCTGGACTCATGACATTATCTTTAAGTAGTGAAGGGTGCATCTCTTGAATGAGTGTGGAAAAACCAGCAAATAGACCTCTCATGGTAATCATCGCATCTTCTCTTTTTAGACCTTGTTTAACCGCACCATCTGTTAATGCTTCAGCGATTAATGCCAAATATGCAGGACCAGACCCTGCTAAAGCAGTGGCGATATCTATCTCTTTTTCAGAAGAGAGCCAGAGTGTTTCTCCTATAGAGTTTAAAATGGCTATAGMTTCATCTTTTRCTTTGACGTCTCCTGTAAGTGTTGTCATRGATTGTCCTACACTTGCAGCAAGGTTTGGCATACTGCGTATGACGGATTTTGGTTTTAAATGTTTTKTAAGGGCTTGTATCGTTGTGCCTGCCAAGACAGAGATGAGTAGATCTGCTTTGCCTTGAAGTAGTTTTCCTACCTCTTCTATGTTTGCTGGTTTGACACATAAAAGTACAGTTTTATGTGTCATATCAAACTCTTTTAGAAGATATTTGTCTATTTTTATCCCAAGTTTTTTCTCAAAACTATCAAGGTTTCTTTTGTCACGTCCTACAACTTCTATGTTGTATTTGCCTTGAAGACCTTTGGCAATACTGAGTGMCATATTGCCATTACCTATAAATGTGATTGTTTGCATAGTGACCCACTTTGATATTCTATTTGTACATAATTATAACGAGAATTTCTGTTATGTCTATGTCATACAAATAGGAATTCTAGAAGACTTTTGAGATTACTTTATTTCGTCCGGATGTTTTAGCCTGATAAAGTGCTTCATCTGCATTTGCTAAGATATCTTCAAAGGATAGAGAGTCTATGTTGAACTGAGAAACACCAAAACTAGCAGTTATAGGGATATCTTTCTTACCGGGATAAGATGATATATCTGATATTTTGGAACACATATTTTTTGCTAAATCTACAGCATCATCAATATACGTGTCCACGAGTGTGATAGTGAATTCGTCTCCTCCTATGCGACCATGAATATCTGAATCACTGAGTGTATCCGTAATAATATTAGCTAAGTGCTGTAAGACCTCATCTCCTACAGCATGACCATGCGTGTCATTAATAGTTTTAAAGTTGTCTATGTCTACAGCAATGACAGAATATGTACAAAGAGATTCTCTAGCTTTTTGATCAATCATGAAGCTATTCTTATAGAAGGCTCTTCGATTTTGGAGACCAGTTAAAGTATCGATATATGCTAAACGTTCAGCTTTCTTCTTTTCATTTTCAAGTTCAAGTGTTCTTTCTTTGACTTGTTGTTCAAGTGTTTCTGTTAAGTGGGCTAAGCTCTCTTCATGTTCTTTACGTAAACGGTTTTCTGACTCTAATGCCTCTTGTGCTTCTTTTCGTTCAGTGATATCACGACCAACACCGATGAGCCCACTAAATTCACCATGGGGATTGTTATAGGAAGGTACTTTAAATACTTCATAGTAGTGAAGTTCTTCGTCACTGTCACGTGCTTGTTCCTCTGATTTACTGATAGTTCTTTTAGCAACGGCTTGTCTGTCACTCTCCATGCAGGACTCTGCAAACTCTTCAGGAAGGAGCTGATCTTCTGTTTTCCCAATATAGTTGTCTTTGTCGATATTGTATAAGTTTAATATGACAGGGTTACCATAAATCCAACGTAGATTTTCGTCTTTCATAAATACTGGGTCAGGGATGGAATCTAATAGGTTTTTAAATTGATTAATTCTATGTTTTAATGCAAGGTTTTCTTTTAAAATTTCTTCGTAATTTTGTTTTTTCATGGATATATTCCTCTAATTAAAATGTATGTTGCATAGTTCATTTGTGTATAGCATAGCAAAATTTATGTTGAAAAAAATTGTTTATACTTCTATTAGCATATATTTGTTAGAATAGATACAGTAATAGACAATAATAGGAAAATATAAATGGAAAAATTTTTACAAAAAGCCAAAGCATCTAGTAGGGTGCTTTCTACGTTATCGGGAACAGATAAAAATAAAATTTTAATAGAGATGGCAGAAGGATTGCGGGAAAATTGTGCAGATATACTAAAAGCAAATGCTTTAGATATGACAAATGCCCAAACAAACAATCTGACTTCAGCGCTTAAAGATAGATTATTTTTAGACGAAAGCCGTGTGGAAGGCATGGCTAATGCAATAGAACAAATAGCTGCATTGAAAGAACCAGTAGGAAGAGTGTTAGATGGCTGGTATGCAGATGCTGGRTTTAAGATAGAAAAGGTTTCAGTACCTATCGGCGTTATAGGTATTATTTATGAATCACGCCCAAATGTTACTGCAGATGTAGGAGCACTTTGTTTTAAGAGTGGAAATGTTGCCATACTCAAAGGCGGGAAAGAAGCTGAGCATTCAAATAGAGCTATAGCTAAGGTGTTGCAGGATGTACTAGAAAAGAATGCTTTACCTAAAGAAGCTATTGCCCTCTTGCCAGATTCTTCACGTGAAGGGGTTGCAMARCTCATTAAGCAAGATGCCTATGTAGATCTCATAGTTCCTCGCGGTGGAGCAGCACTTATAAAGTATGTCTCTTCAAATGCTACAGTACCAGTAGTGAAGCATGACAAAGGGCTTTGTCATACCTATATCCATGAAGATGCAGATTTTGATAAAGCACTTTCTATTGCGATTAATGCAAAGTGTCGTAGAACAGGGATTTGTGGTGCTTTGGAAACATTACTGGTGGATGTTGCTATTGCCCAAGAGATACTTCCAAGTCTTAAAGAAGCATATGATGCTCAGGGTACAGAGATGAGAGGGTGTGAAAAAACACGAGCAATCATCGAKGTAAATGAAGCGAGCGAAGAAGACTATGCAACAGAGTATTTGGATAATATTTTGACCATTGTCGTGGTTGATGGAGTGGAGGGTGCCATAGCACACATAGAGCAGTACGGTTCACAACACTCTGAAGCGATCATTACAGAGAACTATACTACTGCCGAATATTTTTTAAATGTAGTAGATGCAGCCTGTGTATACATTAATGCCTCTACACAGTTTACGGATGGAGGTGAGTTTGGGTTTGGTGCGGAAGTAGGTATCAGTACCAACAAACTTCATGCCAGAGGGCCGATGGGTGTGAGTGAACTTACTACCTATAAATATAAGATTTATGGTAATGGAGAGGTTAGATAGGCGTCTAAGGCTCACTAAAGCTTGATTTGATAGAATAAGAGAAATTTAACACATAGGAATATAACATGACAATTACAAATGAAAATTGTGTCGTAGGTATTGAATACGAAGTAAAACAAGCGGGTACAACAAATATTGTAGATAGTAACAAAGGTGCAAAGCCGTTAGAATTTATGATAGGGAAAAGTCAAGTCATTCCTGGACTTGAAAGTGCACTAGTAGGTATGGCTCAAGGTGAAAGCGGAGACATTATGGTAAAAGCCGAAGATGCGTATGGTGATTTAAACCCAGAAGCAATGCAGACAGTTCCAAAAGATCAGTTTGAAGGTGTAGATCTTGTAGAAGGTATGACACTTTATGGTCAAAATGACGAAGGTCAATCAACACAAGTAACAGTAAAGTCATTTGATGATAAAGAAGTAACTATAGACTTTAACCACCCACTTGCTGGTAAAGATTTAATGTTCTCTGTAACTGTTCTAACTGCTAGAGAAGCAACAGCAGATGAAATCCAACATGGACAAATAGGTGGAGCACCTGCATCAGAAGGTAGCTGTGGTACAGGGTGTGGCTGTCACTAGTAGTGATAGTTCACTATATTTTTTACCGAACGGCTTTGTTTCGTTCGGTTACTCACTGCAATCACACTATCAAAACTCAACTATAACTTTTTTAAAAAATATGACAATTTAGCATATTTTTATCACTTCAAACTAACATTAACTATAATACCATTATGACAGACTATTCAACACTACAAATACAATCTATAGCATTATTACTACTCTTTTTATTGATATTCCTCTATAAGACAAGAAACCTTTTTAAAAGCTTTGCAAATAAGTCTTTGCTCAAGCGCAACAGAACACTCAAAAAACTTAAGCGTCTCGCATGGGATGATTTTGAACTTTTAACGATGGAACTTTTTTCAAAAATGGGATGGAAAGTACTTGGTAATGAAAAAAAAGGGGCAGATGGTGGTGTAGATGTATGGATGCAAAGAACTTCTTTTACTAAAAAAAATATTTCTGCTATAGTGCAGTGTAAACGGTACGATGATGCTTTAGTTACCATAAAGGTGATACGTGAAATGTATGGACTCATGCATGAACATAAAGTAGATGAGGCATATATAGTAACAAGCAATCGTTTTACGAAAGAGTGTCATCCTTTTGTAAAAGATAAAAAGATGACACTGATAGATGGTGAGGCACTAGTAAAACTAATAGAAAAATACCATTAGCCATCGTATTTTTCAAAATCCTCTTTGCTAACCCCACAGTCTGGGCATTCCCAATCATCTGGAATGTCTTCAAATGCAGTTCCTGGTGCAATGTCACCATCTGGATCTCCCAACTCGGGATCGTAGATATAATCACAGACGATACAAATGTATTTTTGACCCATAAATAATCCTTTATTATTGAAGATTCTTATCCGAGCATAACATTAAAATGGTAAAATACATAAATATAACTACTTCAAAGGACACGTATGTCAATCAAATGTGCATTTTTATTCCCAGGACAGGGTTCTCAAGCTACAGGCATGGGACAAGATTTTTTTAACAACTCAGATGTAGCTAAACAAATGGTCGCAGATGCAAGTGCCAGAACAGGCATTGATTTTCAAAACCTTCTTTTTGAAGAGAATGATAATCTAGGTCAAACAGAATTTACACAGCCAGCTATTTTACTTGTGGGTGCCATTGCACATAGATTATTTACAGATGCAACAAGTATCAAGCCAACAGTAACCATGGGACATTCACTGGGTGAATTTACGGCACTTGTGGCAGCGAATGCTATAGATGCTATCGATGCAGTGGAATTGGTCAATCTTCGAGGTAAACTTATGGCTGAAGCATGTAGTAAACAAGAAGTGGGCATGCTTGTGAGCTTGGGACTATCTGATGAAGCTGTCGAAGAAGTGTGTGATGCACAAAGAGATGCAGGTAAACAGGTATGGCCGGTAAATTATAACTCTGATGGGCAGATAGTTATCGCTGGAATCAAAAAAGACCTTGAAGCGCTTGTGCCAGTGCTTAAAGAGGCCAAAGCAAAAAGAGCGATGTTACTCGATATGTCAGTAGCATCACACTGTCCTTTGCTTGAATCTGCCTCTGCACCATTAGAAGCAAAGCTTAAAGAGATGCTTAAAGATGAGTTCATTGCACCTGTGATTTCAAATGTGACTGCAAAAGCTTATAATATCAAAGCAGAAGCTTTAGATTTACTTCCACAGCAACTTGTGAAACCTGTGCTTTATAAGCATTCTATGGCTGAGATTGATGATGAAGTTGATTGTTATATAGAATTTGGTCATGGTAACGTGTTAAAAGGACTCAACAAAAAAGCAACAAAAAAGCCACATTTTAATGTGAGTGATATGGCTTCTCTTGAAGCAACCATAGCTGCGATAAAAGAGTTGTAATTGAAAATTGCCATTATGGGTGCGATGCCTGAAGAAGTAGAACCTATTGTTGCTAAACTTGACAATGTAAGAGAGACGGTATATGCTGCAAACACTTATTATGAGGGTTCTTACCATGGCGTAGAAGTTGTTGTGGCATATTCAAAAATAGGTAAAGTCTTTGCCACTTTAACAGCTACGATGCTCATAGAAAAGTTTTCTTGTGACAGGCTTCTCTTCTCTGGTGTTGCGGGGGCGATTTCTGATGACTTAAAAATCGGTGATCTTGTCATTGCTACTGGGCTTTGTCAGCATGACTTAGATATTACAGCATTTGGACATCCGTATGGGTATGTACCAGAGGGTGAAGTATGCATAGCAACAGATGAGAGCCTAAGAGAAGTAGCGAAAAAAGTGGCAGAGGAAAAAGGGTTGACACTTAAAGTTGGTATTATCGCTACGGGTGATCAGTTTGTGGCAAACGCACAGAGAAAAGAGTGGATAGGTACTACTTTTGATGCAGATGCTTTAGAGATGGAAGGTGCTTCGGTGGCTGTTGTGTGTTCTGCATTGAACATTCCATTTTTTATTTTAAGGGCTATTTCGGATTCRGCWGAYAYGGAYGCAGGGTTTGATTTTGATGCATTTTTAGAGTCATCAGCAAAAATATCTGCAGACTTTATACTTAGTATGGTGGATGMMMTTGAACGATAACGAAAGACGAAGTAAGGTTAAAACCATTCCTATGAGTAAGAAATTACTCAGAATCATAGGGAAAACCAATGCCGAGTTTAAACTCATAGGTGAAGGTGATAAGATACTTGTGGGACTAAGTGGAGGAAAAGACTCCCTTGCACTGGTCCATGCACTAAAGCATATGCAACGTCATGCACCATTTAACTTCGAGTTTGAAGCTTGTACCATCAAGTATGGTATGAGTGGGGAAAATTATGATTTTCTTAGYAAGCATTGCCAAGARTATGAGATAAAACACACCGTCTATGACACAAACATCTTTGAGGTCTCACAAGATACCATTCGTGARAATTCTTCATTTTGTAGCTATTTTTCRCGTATGAGACGAGGKGCTTTGTACTCYTTTGCASARGAGCATGGCTTTACTAAAATAGCCCTTGGACATCACTTTGATGAYACKGTAGAAAGTTTCTTTATGAACATGTTTTACAACGGAAGYATGAGAGCCTTAGCTCCTATATATAAAACAAGCAGAGGCTTTCACCTTATTCGTCCTCTTATTCAAGCTAGAGAATCGCAACTTCGCGCTTTTGCAGAAGATAACAACTTGCAGGTCATCGGTGATGAAGCTTGCCCTGCTATGATGAAAGATGTCAAAATGCCTCATGCTAGAGCCAGTACTAAGGCCTGGCTTGCAGAGATAGAGTCTAAAAACAAAGATGCCTTTAAAATGTTTAGAGCTTCATTTAAACATATACATGATGATACTTTCTTGGACCCAGAGCGTTGGGATAGGGATGATATTTAGAGGTTTTGTGTGAGGCTAATATRGTTAGCGCTAGGGTTTTTGTCACTTGGTTTGGCACTGCTAGGTATTGCATTGCCATTATTACCAACAGTACCATTTCTTTTGCTTTCAGCATTTTTGTTTTCAAAATCATCCCAAAGATTTCATGATTGGTTGTTGSRACATAAAAYATTTGGGAAGATGATAAAAGATTGGAATGAAAGAGGCGTTATCAATCGCAAAGCTAAATATTTATCTACAGTTTCTATAGGGGCAGTACTTAGTTTATCTGTCTTACTTCATGTCGAAATGATAGTGATATACATACAGATTTTTGTTTTATCTCTAGCATTGTTATTTATTTGGACAAGACCAGATAGATAGTTTATTAACTTTTAATTTKAAGTTTAACTGTTGCAAATATAGCACAATTAATTTAGCTATAATTTGCAAAATACAAAAAGAAGCCAAATGAATACATTTAAAATTACTACTTCAGGTCGCATAGATAAAATCCTAGCTGGGGAACTTGATGTGAGCCGTAACCAAGTAGAGAAGCTTGTTAAAGATGGGCTTGTATCTGTCAATGGTAAGACTATTAAAAAGACGAGCTATAAGGTAGTAGAGGGTGATGAGATAGAGTACGAGTTTAAAGAGGCAGAAAAGCGTGTAGTGCCTCCTATAGATTTTGATGTGGAAGTGTTGTATGAAGATGAGTATCTGCTTATAGTAAATAAACCTTCTGGACTAGTAGTGCATCCTGCGCCTTCTGTGAAAGAACCTACACTTGTGGACTGGCTTATACATAAAGGTATTTCACTCTCTACCATCTCTGGAGAAGAGCGTCATGGCATAGTACATCGTATAGACAAAGAGACTACAGGTACTTTAGTGGTGGCTAAGGACAACAAAACACATGAAAAGTTAAGTGAACAGCTACAAGATAAAAGTATGGGGCGGTACTACCTAGCACTCATAGACTGTCCGCTTAAAGATGATACTATAGTGGATAAACCGATAGGGAGAAATCCAAAAAATAGACTTAAGATGGATGTCGTAGAGCATGGTAAGTCCGCAAAAACAGCTTTTGTAAAACTTGCACAGACTAAGCATAACGTAGAACTTATATCAGCAAAACTTTTTACCGGAAGAACACATCAAATACGCGTACATCTACATACGTTGGGTCGTCATATTTTAGGGGATGATTTATATGGGTTTAAGACCAAAAGAGATAGAATTCCAAGAGTTTACTTRCATGCATATCTRCTATATTTGRTTCACCCTRTSACTGGTGATAAAATGGAGTTTACMGCTCCACTTTTTGATGACATGAAACTGTATATATCTAAAAATTTTGATCAAGGTGACATCGATGAAAAAATCAATCCTCTTATTTTGGGTACTCGTTTTAGTAACCTTTAACGGATGTGGTGGCATCAAAGGTTTGATGATCTATGATACCGACCCAACACTCAAAAACATTACACAAACTAGAGCACTTCCCGCACAAAGTTCAGTTGGTTTTGAATGGGAAAAAATAGAAGATAGACGTATACACGGTGTAAATATATATAGAGCCAAATCTTCTGATGGGAAACAAATCTTTAAGCGTATAGGATCGGTTGGTAATCGTTATGCTACACACTTTGTAGATACGCATGTCAAACCAAACACTTCGTATCTCTATACATTTACCACTTTTTCGTTAGGTAGAGAGTCTGCACATAGTTCTSTGCTGAGAGTAAAAACCAAACCCCCACTGAATGGCGTAACATTTATACAAGCATATAATGTAGCACCAGGCGTGATAAAGCTCTTGTGGAGTCCTCATGTAAATCAGGGTATCAACCGGTATATTATCAAACGTTCGGTAAATGGTGGCAAGTGGAAATTTGTTGCACAAGTTGAAGGACGTTTAATGGTTGAATATATTGACACATTTGTATACAGAAGTAATATTTACAGATACCGCATTGTTGCAAAAAATTATAATGATATTTTGACAAAACCAAGTCAAATTACATCGCTTRTATTGTAAGAGGTTAAGATGCCACATTTAAAAATAAAATCTTTTGACAAGACAATCATAGCGAAGTGCCTGCCCACAAGTAAAATCATGACCCTRCAAGCAWCATCACTTACGAGTGATGATGAAGTCATAGGTGTAGAACATGGTGGAGAAGAATTTTTACTTCAGTTGAAGTCAGATGACAAAGGTATGTTACTAAAGTATGATAAAGTGACCAGACCTCTTAAAGTAAATCTTCTGAAGGAAGCACTGGCTGAGGTGTCATCGGAGCTACAATTAGAGATTTTAAGTTCCAATATAGCGATTTCAAATATGAAACCAGCCCTCTCTTCCAAGTATTTTAAAAAAATAGAAGATTTTGAAAATATCACTTACCCTAAAGAAAAACTATCTGTTGAAGTAGGTTTTGGTTCAGGCAGACATTTGCTCTATCAGGCACAAAAAAATCCTGATACTCTTTTTATAGGACTAGAGATACATACACCTTCTGCACAGCAAGTATTGAAACAGATAGAACTTCAAGAACTTGACAATATTTGGGTTGTCAATTATGATGCTAGACTCTTTTTGGAGATGTTGCCTTCAAATGTTTGTGAACAGATATTTGTACATTTTCCGGTACCTTGGGATAAGAAACCGCATCGTCGTGTCATAAGTCCTTCATTTTTAGATGAGTCAATGCGTGTACTACGTGAGAATGGACATTTAGAGCTTCGTACAGACAGTGACAAGTACTTTTGGTACGCTTTAGAGACTTTCTTTTCTGTACCTAAGGTAGAGGTAAAAGTACGTAAGAATGAAGCACTTGAAGTAACTTCAAAATATGAGGCCAGATGGAAGAGACAAGAGAAAGATATCTATGATGTATATGTAAGATGTAAAGAAAAATCTGAAGAGAAAAAATTAGTACTTGATTTTAACTTTAATATTGTAAAATATAGAAAAGGTCTAGAAGATGATTTGCCTAAAGAAGCATTGGTTTTTGATGGGTATTTTGTACACTTTGAACGTTTATATAAAACAGAAGATGAAAGACTTTTGATTAAGTGTGCTTTTGGCAGTTTTGATAGACCAGAGCATAAATATATCATTTTAGATAAAAATGCTTGTAGATACTTTGTTTCTTCTCCAGTAAGAACAATGGTAAATTTTCAAGCGCATCAGAAAATTATGGAGTTACTCAATGTCTAATGTTATTAGCGCTTCTCATCTCACGCTTGCCTATGATGACGGTGCTAAAGAGATTATAAAGGATGCTACATTCAGCATCAAAAAGGGAGAATTTGTATTCATAACAGGACCTAGTGGTTCTGGTAAATCAACACTTTTAAAATCATTATACGGACAAATAAAAGCAGCAGAAGGGAACCTTGTTGTTGGAGGACTTGACTTGGCAACAGCCCGTCAAAGTAAGCTTCAAGAACTGCGTACACATATGGGGATTATTTTTCAAGACTATAAACTTGTAAATGAATGGACAGTGGCAAAAAATGTTGTTTTACCTCTGATGATAGCAGGATACTCTGTAGATGTGCAAAATACACAGGCACAAAGACTTCTCAAACATGTAAAACTTTCCGAACACGCTGATAAGTTTCCACTGGAACTTTCTGGTGGTGAACAACAGCGTGTAGGTGTGGCAAGGGCTTTGGCAAAAAATCCAGTAGTCATACTTGCAGATGAACCTACAGGTAACCTTGATGACTATTCTTCCAATGTGATTTGGGATTTGATGGAAAATGCCTGCCAACAGCTTGATACAACGGTACTGGTGGTGACACATAAAATACCGGCAATTTTTTCATTGCCATATAGACATTTCATTATAGAAAACAAGGGTGTATATGAAGTTCATTAAAAATCATCTTATGTTTATATTGCCACTTATGGCTATCTTGCTTGGGGTAGAGTTTTATTTGGTGTTTGATCGTACCACGGATACCTATGAAAAAGGTTTAAAAGAGGGGTATTCAATGCTTGTTATTAGTAAGAACCCAATCTCTTTGCAACAGTTACAAAACTTAAACAGCCATATAAGCAGCAGTGAAAAAATAAAACGTGAAAATATTGTATCTGAAATAGCAAAGGGAGTAAGCAAAAGTAATGAAAAAAAGATACTTAATGCCTTACCCCATTTCTACGCCATACATTTAAGTGARTATTTGGGGACTTCTAAACTGGAACAAATTAAAAAAGATCTGGAAGCAGATGTAGGCATTAAAAAAGTGGAAACATTTGGGTCTTCTTATAGTTCCAGTTATAGACTCTTTTCATTCATAAAACTTTCTTTAAAGATATTCATTGTTTTTATGGCTGTTGTAAGTTTATTTCTCATTATTAAGCAGATGGAGATTTGGAAATATGCACATAAACAGCGCATGCAAGTTATGGAGATTTTTGGCGCACCTTTGATGTTACGTTCGGGAGTTCTTTTTAAAGTGGCTATTGTAGATGCTATTTTAGCTACGATATTTACATCTTTATTTTTCTTATATCTTAAGTTTAGATGGGCTGAAAATTCGGGTATAGATATGATGATGCATAACAAAGAAGAATTATTTAAAATGACTGATATAGGCATACTTCTTGGTACCGCACTTCTTATCGTTATCATAGCTGTTTACTCGGTTGTATTTACAACTAAGGGAGTTGAGGAGTGAAATCCTTCATTTTGTGGTGTTTTGTGACACTTAGTTTACTTTTAGGAGCCTCTACATCATCACAGATAAAAAACTCTAAGAAAAACTTGTCAGCAGCTTCGGCTGCTAAAAAAAGTGCAAGCCGTAAGCTTGGAAAAATTGCAACCGATATGTCAAAAGCAGAGAAAGATATAAATTATCTTGATCATATTTTAGAAAAATTGAGTGCCAATAAAGAAAAAACAGAAAAAARGTATGAAGCACTTAAAGCAGAGCTTGCCACTTCTGATAAGACACTTGCAAGAACAGGTAAAGAAATAGAGAAAAAACAAAAAGCATTTATAACCTTACTTTCGGAACAGTTTTCAGTTATTTTTGCCATGCAGCAATTTGAAAGTCCTACAGAAMAGTCTATCATATCTTATGAAGTATATAAAGAATACAAGAAACATAATGCAAGAGAACTAGAAACATTAAAAAAAGAGATCGCTACTTTGAACAAAAGTAAAAAAAATAAACAGTATAAACGTGACCAAACAAAAAAAGCCATTGCAAAGATTGAAAAAAAACGAAAAACATACAGTGAACNAAAAGCACAAAAAGAGAAAATCATTGCAAAACTTGCAGAAGATGAAGAAAAATATCAGAGTAAATTACAAAGTCTTGTCGACAAACAAAGTTCTTTACGTAGTACGTTGGCAAAATTGAATATCTTACATGATAAGGAAGTGGAAGAGGCACGTAGAAGAGCAGCAAAAAAACGAGAAGCTATACGTTTAGAAAAAGAACGTCTGAGAAAGATACGTAAGACTAAAGCATTAGCAAAAGAAAAAGTCAGAAAAGCAAAAGCAGCGATAAAGCTAGCTAAGACAAAAGAAGCAAAGAARGCAGCGAAACTTGYAGCAAAAGAAGCAGCAAAAGCAGCAAAAATTGCACAAAACAAAGTGTATAAACCAAGTGAAAAAGTAAGAAAAGTACACTCATCTTATAAAAAGTCAAAAACATATGCGTACAGAGGTGAAAAAACTATTTCACCTCTTCCTGGAGCCAGACTTATTAAGAAGTTTGGTACTTATGTAGACCCCATTTATAAGATAAAAATTTTTAATGAATCTATTACATTAAAAGCAGCAAAAGTAAATACGAAAGTACAAAACATTTTAAATGGTAAAGTGGTTTTTGCTGGTAAAAGTAGTATGTTGGGTAAGGTTGTAGTGGTAGCACATAGTGGAAAGATGCACACAGTGTATGCAGGACTTTCTAAAATAGCCCCAACTATTCGTGTCGGAAGAAAGATAAAAAAAGGGTATGTTGTAGGAAAAGTCAGTAGTAAACTGATCTTTCAGGCTACTAAAAACTCTAAACATATTAATCCCTTAAGATTGATACAAATTTAGGTAAATCTTCTGTTTAACCACTCCATAACAAATTTTTAGATATAATCGCGAAATTATATAAAGGCTACTTGTGATTAAAAGAGTATTGGTAAAATTTTCTGGAGAAGCTTTAGCAGGTGAAGAAGGGTATGGCATAGATACTCAAATTCTTAATTTCATTGCAAGTGAGATAAAAGAACTTGTTGATGCTGGTGTTCAAGTAGCGATTGTTGTGGGTGGTGGAAACATCATTCGTGGTGTTACTGCTGCAGCGGACGGTATCATCACTAGAACTGCGGGTGATTATATGGGTATGTTGGCAACGGTTATTAACGGGGTAGCTATTCAAGAAGCATTGGAACATGCGGGACTTGCTGCAAGACTTCAGTCTGCCATAGACATGCAAGAGATCGGTGAAGCTTTTATCGTTCGTCGTGCACGTCGTCACTTAGAAAAAGGTCGTGTAGTTATATTTGCCGGAGGTACGGGTAATCCATATTTTACTACAGATACAGCGGCAACATTAAGAGCCTCTGAGATAGAAGCAGAACTTTTAATTAAAGCGACAAAAGTAGATGGTGTATACGACAAAGATCCAAACAAGTTTGATGATGCAACGAAGCTTGAGACACTTTCGTATGACCAGGCACTGACTGACCACATTAAAGTGATGGATGATACATCTATCGCATTGGCAAAAGAAAACAATTTACCGATTGCTGTATGTAATATGTTTGAAAAAGGTAACCTGCTGGCAATTATAAAAGGTGATATGTCACTTTGTTCTATTGTAAAATAGGAAATAGAAGAGATAAAATGTGGCTAGTTATATGAGCCAACTGTTGAAGTGAACTCAGTGTTAGCATAGCTTTGTTTGTCTTTAGAAAAAAAGCGTTATAGAAATCAAAAAGGAAAAATATGAGAACAGAAGAATTAACGGCGCAGGCTTTAGAAAATTTAAATTTTGATAAATATTTACTTGCAAATGCTGTAGGTAAAAGAGCTGAAGCTATCGCAAATGGTGCAGCATCAGTGCTGGATATAGATACGAGTTCTATGAAATATGCCGATATTGCTCTTCGCGAGATTGCCGAAGGTAAAATCCTTGTAAGTCTAGAGGGCTAAACCCTTTTGGATGCTTTTTTARATAAAGCTCAGAATATACATACAATAGAAGAAGCCAAAGCGCTTCTTTGGGAACAAATCCCAGACCCTCTTCCTGAAACTACACAAGCACTGGAACTTTCACTTCAAGCACATCTAGGACAAGCACGAAAAAGTGGCGAACCTTATATTGTTCACCCTATCTTGGTTGCTGCAATTACAGCTGCATTTTCGAATGATGAAACTATGGTTCAGGCTGCACTTCTTCATGATGTTGTTGAAGATACAGCCTACAGCATAGAAGATTTAGAAAGAAAATTTGGTGACGATGTTGCACATATGGTGGAAGGACTTACTAAAATCGTAGAGATACGTGATGAAGAGTTGGCTCCAGCTAACTCCGATGAAAGATTGATCAACTCAGCACTAACGTTTCGTAAAATGCTTGTAGCTTCCATTAAAGATATACGGGTTTTGGTAATTAAACTTTGTGACAGACTGCATAATATGTTGACACTTGATGCATTAAGTGTTGAAAAACAAAAGCGTATTTCTGAAGAGACTTTGGTTGTATATGCTCCTATCGCCCATAGGTTAGGTATATCACGATTAAAAAATCGTTTGGAAGATTTAAGTTTTTATTATATCTATCCAAAAGATTATAAACAAATCGATGACTATGTACAGTCAAATGCACAAAATTTACAATTTAAACTGAATGCATTTATCCGGAATACAAAAGATTTAATGCATAAAGATGGATTTGAAGAAAATAGTTTTGAGGTTTTTGGACGGGTAAAACATTATTATTCAATCTATATGAAAATGCACCGAAAAGGTGTGAGTATCGAAGAAGTATTAGATCTTTTGGCAGTACGTATCATCGTGCAAAACCCCATAGAGTGTTATCGGGTTTTAGGTTTGATGCATCTACATTTTACACCGTTGATTTCACGTTTTAAAGACTATATCGCTGTACCTAAAGAAAATGGGTATAAAACGATACATACTACTTTGTTTAAAGAAGARGGTATACTTGAAGCCCAAATTCGTACACATGAAATGCACAGATTGGCDGAGTATGGAGTTGCAGCACACTGGAAGTATAAGGATGGCAATGATTCTGTCAACTTAGAATGGGTAGAAAGTTTACATTACCAGAATGAATCCGTAGAAGAGTTTTATGAGTTGGCCAAAAGTGATCTGTTTTCTGAAGATATTACAGTATTTTCACCTAAAGGTGATTATTATACTTTGCCTAAAGGGTCTGTTGCATTGGATTTTGCTTATGCAATACACTCAGAGGTTGGTAAAAATGCAACCCATACATTGATTAATAAACATAAGGTACCACTTTTGACTGTTTTAAAAAATGGTGATATTGTAAATATTCTAAAAGACGATGAGCCACATTTGCACTGTTCATGGTTAGATGCAGTAAAGACATCTAAAGCAAAAGATGGGATTCGTTCTGCATGTCGTGCAAGAATCAAAGAGTCAGATACCCTAAGTTCTTACAATATACTTGCAACACTTTTTGGGCAAAATAGTCAGTATATGCAGGAACTTGTTAAAGCAGTAGAGCTAAAGGAGAGTGTATATCGTTTACCTACACAAGTTGACTATTATAAGGAAACTATTCATAAAGTTGCAGATTATTTAGGCACAAAAGAGGTGCGTTTTTGGGAGGTACTTAAAAAAGGGTACAAAAAACCAAAACGAAAAGAGATTGAACATTTTTATTTCTTTACCAATAAAAATATTGCTGGGGTAGAGTTTGATTATTGTTGTCACCCTAAAGTTGGTGATCAAATTGTTGCATTTTATAAGGACAGTAAGGCTATTATACATCACAAATTATGCAAGAAAGCCTATGCGAATATTGTGGCAGGAGAGCGTATGGTCTTTGTAGACTGGAGTGACGAAAAACTTTCCCGTTACCGACTGATTATTAGTTTACAAAATCAAAAAGGAATCCTTGCTGAGTTACTTTCTTCTCTCACAGAACTCAACCTTAATGTCATTAGTATAGAGCTTGGTATTCAAAGTAGTGATAGAGCAGAGTATTGTCAAATAGAGGTAGAAAGTAATGAAACTAAAAAGAGTAATCTTTCTGAAAAAATTTCGCAAAGATATAAACTGATAGAAATTATTAGTTTAGATGATGCATATAACAAATAAATACAGGATAAAGAGAAGATGATTAAGGAAGCATTAGAAGAGATAAGTAGAGGTACTGCAGAGATTATTGATATGGAGCGCATAGAAAAGCTTGTTGCAAAATATTATGATGATGGAAGTACATATACTGTGAAGGCAGGTTTTGACCCTACTGCACCTGATTTGCACCTGGGACATACGGTTCTGCTTCAGAAATTGGCTACTTTTCAGAAGTTTGGTGGACATATACAGTTTCTCATAGGTGACTTTACCGCAATGATAGGTGACCCTACAGGGAAAAGTACTACACGTAAGGTACTTACGAAAGATGAAATTATTAAAAATATTACATCGTATACAGAACAGGCATTTAAAATTCTTGATGAAAGTAAAACGCAGATAGTCTATAACAATGACTGGCTTGAAAAGCTAGGTGCTGCAGGGATGTTACAATTGGCATCCAACCTTACAGTTGCAAGAATGTTGGAGCGTGATGATTTTTCTAAACGGTATACATCTAATACTCCCATAGCTGTGAGTGAATTTATGTACCCTTTACTTCAAGGGTATGATTCAGTGCATCTTAAAAGTGATATTGAGATAGGTGGTACTGACCAAAAATTTAATTTATTGATGGGAAGACAACTTCAAAAAGCATATGAGGTGAAAAAACAACAAGCTGTACTTATGATGCCTATTTTAGAAGGACTTGATGGTGTACAAAAAATGTCTAAGTCTTTAGGGAATTATATTGGTGTTACAGACGAACCTAAAGATATTTATGGCAAAGTGCTTTCAATCTCAGATGAACTTATGTGGCGATATTATGAACTTCTAAGTGAAAAATCACTGATAGATATTGAAAAGTTAAAAGAAGATGTAGCATCCCGCACCGTTCATCCAAAAACAGCCAAGGAAAATTTGGCTCTTGAGCTAACCACAAGGTTTTATAATGAAGAGTTGGCTACACTAGCTAAAGAAGAGTTTAACTCTGTATTTAAAGCAAATAATATGCCGACAGATATGGAAGAGTTTGAGATGAAAGAGGGTATTTGGATATGCCAAGCCCTCGTTGATGCAGGTTTGGAGCCTTCTACTTCACAAGGAAGAAGAGACATCAAACAAAATGCAGTGAGTATTGACCAAAAGAAAATAAGCGATAATAAGCTTAATCTTGATATTGGTGAGTATATCTTGCAGGTCGGTAAAAGACGATTTGCAAAAGTGAAGGTAATATAATGGAATTTAAATCTTTTAAAATTGGAAAATATACGATTGAAAAACCTATTATTCAAGGGGGTATGGGTGTAGGTATCTCTTGGGATCAGCTTGCTGGAAATGTAAGTAAAGAGGGAGGTCTTGGAGTTATCTCTGCTGTAGGTACCGGAGTGTACAAAAAACGTGCCTATGTAGAAAAAACTGTAGGTAAGGATGAAAGACCTCTGGATGCTCTTAATTTCTATTCTTACCCAGCTTTACAAAAAATATTTGACAACGCAAGAGAAATTTGTGGGGACGCACCTTTAGCAGCTAATGTTCTTTATGCACAAAGTGAATACAACAGAGTTGTTGAAGATGCCTGCAAGGCAGGTGCAAATATGATTATAACAGGTGCTGGACTTCCATTAACTATGCCAGAAGCTGCAAAAAATTATCCAGACGTTGCGCTTATACCTATTGTCTCTACAGCAAAAGCATTAAGAATTTTATGTAAACGTTGGAAAAAAACACATAATAGACTCCCTGATGCAGTCATCGTAGAAGGTCCACTAAGTGGTGGTCATCAAGGATTTAAATATGATGAATGTTTTATGGAAGAAAATCAGCTTGAAAATATATTAGGTCCAGTAGTGGAAGAAGCTAAGAACTGGGGTTCTATGCCTATTATCGCAGCAGGTGGTGTATGGGACCATGATGATATTATCAAGATGATGGAAATCGGTGCTGACGCGGTACAAATGGGTACACGTTTCATCGGTACAGTAGAATGTGATGCGAGTCAGGTAATGAAAGATATTATCATTGATGCAGAAGAAGATGATATTAAACTATTTAAGTCACCAGTTGGTTACCCCGCACGTGGTGTAAGAACACAACTACATGAAGACATAGAAAAAGGTACAGCACCTAAGGTGGCTTGTATCTCAAACTGTGTCGCACCATGTAACCGTGGCGAAGAGGCGAAAATCGTGGGATATTGTATCGCGGATAGACTTTCTGATGCGTATGACGGTATTGCTGAGACGGGACTCTTTTTTACTGGTGCCAATGGGTACAGACTTCAAGAAATTATTACCGTTAAAGAACTAATGAATAAGCTTATGCATGGAGAAAAAAGTCAGAGTGAAGTTTCTTAAGCTTTTTCTTTTTTTTCTGTTTACCACGACACTACTTTTTTCTTCTGCTAATAGACTTCAAAAGGTAGATATTGTTAAGGGTGAATTACGGCTTCATTTCTCTGATACATGTGACAAAAATCAGATAAAAAAATTTGCATTGACAAAACCTTACAGGTTGGTATTTGATCTTAAAAATACACGACTAGATGACAAAAATATAGCTAAGTATCTCGATAAGTCTATACGAATCGCACAATATAAACCAAATACTGTACGTCTTGTAATTCAAAGTGATAAGCCTTACAAATGTATTGCCTATCAACCATTTTTTTCAAAAACCTATTATCATATCCCTTTACCTAAAAGCTCTAGTGTTTTACCGGCAAAACGATACAAGAAACCTAAAGTTGGTAAAACAAAAATTAAGCACAAGGTAAAGAAGATAAAAGTAAAAAAAATCTCTACTGTAGCCAATGTAAGAAAGTATGAACTAATAGTGATAGATGCAGGACATGGTGGACATGATACTGGTGCTATAGGTGGTGGAAAGAGGGAAAAAGACCTTGTATTGCAGATAGCAAAAAGACTTGAAAAACAACTCAAAAAAAGAGGACACCCTGTCTATATGACACGAAAAAAAGATCGCTTCTTGAAATTACGACAACGTACAAAATTTGCAGATAAAAAGAAAGCAGTAGTATTTATATCGATTCATGCAAATGCTGTAGCTAAAAAGAATAGGCATAAAATTCATGGGGTTGAAACATTTTTTTTACAAAATACGAGAGATGCAAAATCGCAACGCATTGCGGCAAGAGAAAATAAATCAGTRCTTAAAGGCACCACCAAACTTAGTCGTAATGTGATTATAGATTCAGTACTATCTGGACCTAAAATTGTACAATCAAATAAACTGGCGATAGATGTGCAAAGAAGAATCATAACAAACTTACGCAGCAAGTATAAGGGTGTACGAGATGGTGGTGTAAGACATGCTCCATTTTGGGTGCTTGTGGGAGCCAGTAGACCCTCTATACTGGTAGAAGTTGGATATATATCTCATTCTAAAGAGAGAAAAAGACTTTTTACACCTAGGTATCAAGAACTCATAGTTAAAGGTATCGCGCAAGGTGTCGATAATTATTTGGACAATAGAAAAAAAGAAATTGACTTTTAAATAGGAAAAAAATGAAAAAAATAATTATTGGGATAGGTATATTGTTTTTCCTATCTTCATGTGCTGGTATAGGTGTTGACAGATCTGAAAGTCTCATCGTAATAGATGCTGGTCATGGTGGACATGATGGTGGAGCCAAGTCAAATGGTAAATTAGAAAAAGATTTGGTTTTACAAATTAGTAAAAAACTTTATAAAGAACTCAAAAGTGAAGGGTATAGAGTTTATTTAACGAGAAACAGTGATAGATTTTTAAAACTTGGTCAACGTACAAGAGTTGCAGATAAAAAAGATGCCAAAGTGTTTATCTCAATACATGCAAATGCCATAGCTAGCAAAAAACATTTTAATCATGTGGAAGGTGTGGAGACATACTTTTTACAAAAAACAAGAGATGCAAAGTCTCAAGCGATAGCAGCAAGAGAAAATGCATCTGTATTACAAGGTACAGATAAGTTAAGTCAAAATGTTATTATTGATGCAGTACTGAATGGACCTAAAATCATACAATCACATAAATTAGCTATTGATGTGCAAAATAATATTATAAAAAAACTAAATGACGAGTATCAGGGTGTAAAAGATGGAGGGGTAAGACCTGCTCCATTTTGGATACTGGTGGGAGCAAGTAGACCGTCAATCCTTGTAGAAGTTGGATACATTACCAATGATAAAGAACGAAAGAGACTTTTTACATCTAATTACCAAGAAGAGATAGTTGAAGGGATTGTTGAAGGTATAAATAAATATTTAGACAACAGAAAAAGAGAATTAGGGTTTTAAAATGTATTCTTCTCTAGGATAACTAAAGAAGAATAGAGAAGGTTATTTATAGTTTTTAATTGCTTTATCTAAGATTTCAGTGGCTGCTTTTTTGTCTTTAAATCCTGCTACTTTTACCCATTTGTTTGGCTCAAGCATTTTGTATGTTTCAAAGAAATTTTTAATACGGTTAAGTGTATGCTCGGGTACATCACCAAGATCGTTTATATTTGCATATGTTGGGTCTATTTTCACTGTTGGCACTGCGATAAGCTTCTCATCCCCACCTGATTCATCTTCTGTCATTAGTACACCTACAAGTCTACACTTGATGTATGAACCTGCTTGAAGAGGGTAGTCACAAAGCACGAGGATATCTGCTGGGTCACCATCATCTGAAAGTGTATTTGCTACAAAACCGTAGTTTGCTGGGTAGTGCATTGAAGAGTAGAGTACTCTGTCTACTTCTACAGCACCTGAATCTTTATCTATCTCGTATTTAATCATTGAGTTAAGTGGTACTTCGATGATTGCTTTTACTGCGTCTGGGTTTTCACCATGACCGATTTTAGTGATGTCCATAGGGAGTCTCCAATTGGGTTAAATTTTGGGTAATAGTAGCATAAAATGCATAAATAGTTCACCAAGTTTATGCAGATGAATTTATAAATTACATGAGAGTTGATACTCTACCATTTTATGAAATGGAGACAAGAAGTTTTCAAGGTTTTTTGTCCCTATATTTTCTCTTTGATGTTTGTTTAAAAGTTCTAAAACACATAGCGTACTCTC
Organism: Sulfurovum sp.; assembly: GCA_002733355.1. Taxonomy (GTDB): domain Bacteria; phylum Campylobacterota; class Campylobacteria; order Campylobacterales; family Sulfurovaceae; genus Sulfurovum. The sequence goes on along the minus strand of NVVN01000010.1, from coordinate 20,120 downwards.
CATGGTACTCAGACAATACGCCTGAGGCTGTTCTTTAAAAGCAAAAGCAGAACTTTTGGTATGGGTAAAAGAGACCTTTTGTAGCACATCTATATTTGGACTTTCTCTTAACATAGCACGAGAACAAGGCCATGTTGCATCTATGAGAAAAAGCACTATTTGGTTACTTGTATGACTTAGTCTAGCTGTATTGAGGTTTATACTTGTATCTGAGGGATAAAGTACATAACAATTTTTACTACTTATAAGTGTATTTATCTTTTTATGTTTAGTAAAATCTATACCTATATGAAGTTCACAATTTTGTAATGAGAGGTTTGTAAAGTGCCCTGTACCATTTTTTGTTTTACGAAACTCTTTGGGATGCATGAGTATGACAAACTTTGTTTTGGTTTCAATTGGTTTAATATATATACACATGCAAGATGATTTTGGACGATAGCAGCGATAGCAAACAGTTCTATTTTTCATTTATGTACCACTTCTTGAACCATACATAATACCCCGCAACAACAAAAAAACCTAGCCCCAAAGTCATAGTGATATTTTCCAAAGATATGCCCCACTTAGTAGCATACCCGACAAAGAGTGCGGTAGCTACGTTAGAGAGCATAAAAAACATATCATTATAAGAGATGACCCTTCCCATAAATTTTGTTTCAGTTTCTTCTTGTATGAGTAAGTAAGTGTATGACCAAAGTGTTGTAATAAAAAAGCCCGTGATAAAAAGTCCTATGAGGGCAAGATAAAAATTATATTCTAGTTGTGACCAAAGTATGATGGCTAGACCTTGTAGTATAAAAAAGTAGTGTAAATTATGTTTCGAAATAATTTTAGATATAAAAAATGGTCCTATCATAAGACCTAAGGCTCTTGTTGCGTTCATCCAACCTATGGCTAGAGGTACTGCGATGAATTCTTTGTATTGAAAATCTGACAGTAGGGTAATGAGTGCATCAAAAGAAGTGAGTCCTATAGAGGCATGCAGTAAGATAAGATGGAGTATCTTTTTTTGTGATTTTAAATAGGTGAAACCATCTTTAAGCATATCCCAGTTCGATTCTGTATGTACGATTTTATCTATAGATATATGTAGCCCTATGAGAAGAAGTATTGCAATACTATAGAGAATGGCATCAACAGTGAATGCCAAATCAAACCCTATGTAGTAGGTGACGATACCTCCAACTGCCATACCCAACGCATAACATAAAGACCAAATGACTGAGTGTATTTCATTGGTATTTTTGAGCATTTCCCCAGAGACGAGTTTTGGAAAAAGTGCCATTTCAGCAGAAAAGAGCATGGAGGCTGCTGATGATCTGATGAAGATGAGTATCATTAGTATCCATACATAGTCTAGTGAATTGATAAAAATAAATCCAATAGTCATGGATATCTCAATCAAAAGAAGTATAGACATGAGTTTTTTAAACTCCATACGGTCAATGACAAGCCCTATAATGGGTGCAAGTATTACAGCTGGCAGCATAGCCATTGTAGCAGTAAGCGCGATGGTTATTTCATCTGCACCAAAGGATACTATCATGGAGAAGATAGCCACTTGAGAAAACCATGTTCCAAAATAAGAGATAAACTGTATGAGAGAGAGTCGTCTAATGACAGGGTGTTTTAGGGTATCTAGGTAAGTCAAGATTATGCTTCATCTTCTAAACTGTAGATAATACTTTTCTTTTTAAGTAGATCAATATATTTACCAAATGATTCTTGTGCCAATTGTTTATTATCAGATGCAACTGATATCGAAACTTTCCACCCATCACTATATAGTTTTGGTAAAGAGGAAAATTCTACCTCTGAGGGCATCTTTTCCATTATTTCTATAAACTCATTTTCTTTACAGTATGCCGTAAGCGCGTGTCTATAGAATTCTCTTTTGTCAGGGATGAGTTTTTCAAGTATCTCAGAGACCATAGGATGACTCATTTGGGGAAATCCCGGCATAAAATAGTAACGTTCATTGAGTGAAAAAGCAGGMATTTTATTGATAGGGTTATCTAGCAATTTAGCACCTTYKGGTAATTCTGCCATTTTGATAGGGTGTGGGTAAGCATGTTTACCTAGCTTGTCTTCTATGATTTTYTTAGCTTCTYCATGGATAGGYAGTTTTCCATCCGTAAGGGCAATCGCTGCACATTTACGTGTATAGTCATCAGGAGTCGAACCTATGCCACCAAAGCTAAAAAGAACAGAGTTTTCTTGTGAGGCCATAAATTTGATAGTTTGGACAATAAGAGCAGGGTCATCTTCAATGATAAATGACCCTGAGAGTTTATGCCCTTTGGCAGCTAGTGCCTTAGTGACGAAGTCAAAATGTGCATCTATTCTTCGTCTGTTGAGGATTTCTGTACCTATAATGAGGGCGAAAAACTTAGGAATGTTAGACATAGGGTTCTTTTGTATTCATTTTTGAATAGGAAGATTACGATTAAATATTTCTATTATTTCAATGCACATTTTATCTTCTTGAATTCTGTATATAATTGTATATCCTTTAACAGTTAAATCACGTATTGATATATCATCATAGTATTGTGATTGTCTAGATTTATAGGGGAAGTCTTTGAGGGTATTAAAGTTTTTGATGACTTCTTTTTGAAAGTTTAGTGCTGCTGAAAGCTTATCTGATGCTATTGTAAACAGTATTTCTTCAAACTGCCGGAGAAATAAATCAGATTGGTTAATCTGCATATTTTTGTGTAAGTTTTTCTTCTAGGTTTTTCATCTTAGTGTGAAATTCATCTTCAGAATACATTTTCATAGTACCATTATCAATGGCTTGTATAGTACTGTCCAGTTGTTTTTTACGTTCATAAAAGTAAGCATCATACTCTAAGTTAGCATCATCTAAGATTTCCATATGTTCGGAGTTTTCATGTATAAAAGAAGTCAGTTTGTCTTCATAAGATTCATCAACACGTATCATCTTTGTTGTCATTTGTTCTCCTATATTTATCTATTATAGCATATTTAAAATATTTTACTTTGTAGAGAAAACCTTATAGAATTATATATTTTATAAGGTTTTCATACAAGCACATATAGTAGAAATAAACTTCCCGTACATATCATCATCACGAAAAGATTTTGTCAGTTCAAACTGGTTTGGTTTATGGGGATGCTTACACCCTTGTTGCAAATATTATTAGTTTTTTTACCTGAAAATTTTTCATTACATMGAATATATTATAAGGTTGATGTATAGAGYGAAGAAGAGATATTRKAYRGGTTRYWTGGAGRYTAGANNGATGTGTTTTATATAGAAGAGTAATCTTACTCTTCTATATAGTTCTTAAGTTTACGTCCAACTTTAGGGTGTTTAAGTTTTTTAATTGCAGATGATTCTATCTGCCTTACTCTTTCGCGAGTTACAGAGAGCTCTTTACCTATCTCTTCAAGTGTTCTGTCACTTTCGTCTTCTAAAAGCCCAAAACGCATACGAATGACGGCTTTTTCTCTTTCGTTGAGTTGGTCTAGAACTTCGTCAATTTGATTATTCAGGTCATCATTAAGGACTACATCTGTTGGAGAAAGTGTTGTTTTATCTTCAATGAAGTCACCAAATCTACCATCATCCTCATCTCCCACGGGTGTTTCAAGGGAGACAGGCTCTTTTGTGATTTTGATAACATTTTTTACTTTATCTACAGAAAGACCTACTTCTCTTGCAATCGTTTCTAAATCAGGGTCTTTCCCTTCTTCTTGGAGGTGTTTTCTGATGATTTTATTGATTCTATTAATGGTTTCTATCATGTGAATAGGGATACGAATCGTTCTGGCCTGATCTGCAATAGCACGGGAGATAGCTTGGCGTATCCACCATGTTGCATAGGTTGAAAATTTATATCCTTTTTCATATTCAAACTTGTCAACAGCTTTCATAAGACCTATGTTACCTTCTTGGATAAGGTCAAGAAAAGGAAGCCCACGGTTTGTATAACGTTTAGCAATACTTACAACCAGTCTAAGGTTAGACTTTGCCATACGGGTTTTGGCTACTTCACTTTTGGCTTTACCCTGACGAATTTGTCCTAAAATGGCTTGAAGTTTTTCTTCGGAAAGATCAAAACTGCCTTTACTCGCTTCTCTGGTTTCAAAAAGTTTTTTGATTTCTACATAGGTACTTACCATTGTAGTTTCAGGAACAGCATCTATGATGTCATCTTTATCCATATGGATGACATTAGCTAGGATTTTTGCATGGTTTTCTCTGAGCATATCGTTAAAAAGTGGAAGTTTATACTCAAGTCTTTTAAGTTCTTTTTCGAAGCTGTCATCAGATCTGAGCGCTGTTTCCATGGCTTTAACCAGTTCATTGATAAGCTTAGATGTTGGCCCAAGATTTAAAAGTGCTAATTTAAGTTGCTCTTTTTTGAATGCTATTTTAAGGCGCTCATGTAAGATGGCTACAAGGTCTGTCTCTTTTTCTAAGAATACATCTAAATCTTCACGTGCCTTCATCCATTCTTTTTTAGCTTTTTCAAGCTGTTTAAAACTATCGACAACCTGCTTGACTCTTTTGTCATCCTTAGGAGCACTTGAAGCTGCTGTATCTTCCACAGTATCATCAGCATTATCAGTATCATCAGCTACTTTTTTTTCATCTTCAAAACTTTTAAAAAGTTCTTTTACACGTCGTTCACGATTGAGTAAAGGTTCTTTATAGTTGATAATATAACCGATGAGATATGGTACAGAACAAATAGCATCAAGAATAATATCTTCACCTTCTTCTATACGCATGGAGAGATCGACTTCTTCTTCTTTGGTTAGAAGTGGAATTTTACCCATTTCACGCAAATACATACGTACAGGAGAGTCTGAACGGCTCCACTCAAGAAGCTCTTTGTCTTTATGAAGATCAAATTCATCATCATCAAGACCTTCAGCGAGTTTTTTTCGCGCCTTTTCRCGCCTTTTTCTTTCTTGCTCTGCTAAAAATTGAGCATATTCCGATGCAGAGATAATGTCTATTTTAGTATCTGTTGAAAATTTATGGATTTTTTTTGCTTGGGCGGCAGTAGGTTGTTTGGTGAACTCTTTTGCAATATTCTCAAGTGTGACCACATCACTTTTCTTTTTAGACTTAAATAATGCCTCTATATTCTTCATACTGTCTTTTGCTGCCATATATTATCCTTATATATTTGTCGATAGAGCCAGGGTTAGTTACCTTTGCTGACATCTTATTGTCTTGTGTGTTTCATCGCGGTTATTGTTAGTCTGTTTTTTAATGATTAAATAAAGGTGAAAATTTCCTCAGATATAATTAAGGTGGATTATACCGAAATTCTATTAATAAAATAGTATAGTATTTGATAAATTTCATTTTTTAAGATATAATCGCGAAAATTTTGAAGGGCTTAAGACCCTCTATAAAGGAATTAATTTTGCAAGGTAAAGTTTGGAAATTTGGTGACAATATCGATACAGATTTAATCATCGCAGCAAGATATCTTAATACGTCTGAAGCATCTGAATTGGCAAAACATGTTATGGAAGATGAAGATCCTGAGTTTGTTTCTAAAATGAAGAGAGGAGATATCATAGTAGCTGGTGAGAATTTTGGCTGTGGATCGAGCAGAGAACATGCTCCTATCGCACTTAAAGCAGCGGGAATAAGTGCCATCATCGCACCTACATTTGCACGTATTTTTTATAGAAATGCTTTCAATATGGGGCTTCCTATTTTTGAACTGGCAGAAACAGTAGAGATCGATGAAGGTGACACGGTGAGAATAGATATGGATGCAGGTGAAGTGATAAATGTTTCTCAGGCAAAAACCTATAAATTTGCGCCCATTCCTGAGTTTATGCAAGAGTTGGTTGATGCAGGTGGGTTGATAGAATTTGCTAAAAAAGAAATAGCACAAAAGGCATAAATATATGAGTAGAAGTTATAAGATTGCTGTCATTAAAGGTGATGGAATTGGCCCTGAAATTATAGATGAGGCCATTAAAGTTTTAGATGCTGTCTCTGTAGCACAAGGCTTTAACCTTAAGTATGAAGAGATGCTACTTGGTGGCGCKGCGATTGATGAGACKGGTGTACCACTTCCAGATGGRACKATTAAAGGTGTTAAGAAATGTGACGCTGTTTTATTTGGGGCWATTGGTGGTCCAAARTGGGATAASCTTGAGAGACATCTMCGTCCTGAATCTGGTCTTTTGGGTCTACGTAAAGAGATGGGTACATTTGCAAACCTACGTCCAGCAATGGTTTATGACGAGCTWGTRAATGCCTCTAGTCTTAAAGCAGAAGTCATTCAAGGTGTGGACATTATGGTTGTTCGTGAACTTACTGGTGGCATCTACTTTGGAGAGCCAAGAGAACTCCAAAAAGACAAAGCGTTYAATACCATGATATATACACGTGAAGAAGTGCAACGTATCGCAGTAGTGGCATTTGATATCGCCATGAAACGTAAAAAACGTGTCTGTTCAGTAGATAAAGCCAATGTACTTGAAGTGAGTCAATTTTGGAGAGAGATTGTTGAAGAGATTGCAAAAGATTATCCTGAAGTGGAACTTACACACATGTATGTAGACAATGCAGCGATGCAACTTATCCGCGAGCCTAAACAGTTCGATGTTATATTGACAGGAAATATCTTTGGAGATATTTTGTCTGACGCGGCATCTATGTTATCTGGTTCTATTGGTTTGCTTCCAAGTGCCAGTACAGGAAAAGGTGTAGGTCTTTTTGAGCCTATTCACGGTTCAGCTCCAGATATTGCGGGACAAGGTATCGCCAATCCGTTGGCAACCATCTCTTCTGCATCCATGATGTTACGTTATGCATTTGGTGAAAATAAAGCTGCAGACAGAATAGATGATGCCATTAAAAAAGCACTCTCTGAAGGATACCGTACGGGTGACCTTGGAGACTTTGATGCTAAAGAGATTATGACTTGTACTGAAATGGGAGACATTGTCGCTGACTATGCATCTAGATAGGACGGATTCAGAGCAAAGCTCTGTAAGCCTACGCTAACGCTGTGTTTTCCTCAGCGGAAAGCTCACGCGACTAGTCGCTTTGTAAAAAATTAAATTGAAATAGGGTTGCTGGACAATGGAAAAACGTGCAAGAGTACTTATAGACTGTGAAGACGCAAAGGGTTTAGTGTATAAAATCTCTAAAGTCTTTTATGACAGAGGTTTAAACATAGATAATAACCGTGAATTTGTTGATAAAGAACATGGTCGTTTTTTCATGCGTACTGTTGTCTCAGGTTTGTTTGAGATAGAAGAGTTACTTGAATCGCTTCAATCGACTACTCCTGTAGATGCACATATCCGAGTGATTGAACCTCAAGACAAAAAAATTGTTCTGATGGTAACAAAAGAGTCTCATGCCCTAGGCGATATTCTTATACGTCATGCTGATGGCGAACTTGGCGCACAAATAGAATGTGTGATAGGGAACCATAATACTTTAAAAGCGTTAGTACGTCGTTTTGATATTCCTTTTTTTCACATACCTGCAGAGGAAATGCAACGCGAAGAGCATGAGAGACATGTGATGAAGATTATCAATGAGTTTGAGTTTGACTACATAGTGCTTGCAAAGTATATGCGTATACTCACACCGTTGTTTGTGAAAGCATACCCGCAAAAAATTATCAATATCCACCATTCTTTCCTCCCAGCATTTATAGGTGCTAATCCATACAAACAAGCTTTTGAAAGAGGTGTGAAAATCATCGGGGCAACCGCACATTTTGTGACAGATGACTTAGATGAAGGGCCTATCATCGCGCAAGATGTTATCCCTGTAAACCATCGTCTTTCATGGAAAGATATGCAACGCGCAGGACGTGATGGTGAGAAGATCGTTTTATCACGTGCATTGGCACTTGTCTTAAATGACAGAGTGTTCGTAAATGGCAACAAAACGGTGATATTTTAATGTTTAATATCGTTTTAGTAGAGCCACAGATACCACCCAATACCGGCACAATAGGACGCCTATGCGTGAATCTTGGAGCAACCCTGCATCTCATAMAACCACTTGGGTTTGACATAGATGATAAAGCAGTTAAGCGTGCAGGATTGGACTACTGGAAAGATCTTGACCTGGTGGTGTGGGAGAGTTTTGATGCTTTTTTAGAGGAGCATCCCATAGGAAAAAATACGTATATGGCAACCACCAAAACAGATACACTCTACTTTGACACAGCATTTAAAAAAGATGACTATATTTTATTTGGCTCAGAAACTAAAGGTCTAGATGAAAAGGTACTTTTAGCACATCCTGAACAGTGTATTACTATACCCATGGGTGGAAAAGGTAGAAGCCTCAACCTAGGTGTGAGTGTAGGCATCGTGATGTATGATGCACTGCGTCAAAATTATGATGGCTTTAAAAAAATCACCATCGCAAATACGCTTGAGGAGTCCTAATGTCTTTTGGAGATATACTTTATATAATTGCTATATTTTTATTTGCTTATTTAACATTTGGTATTGTCAGATCTTATTTTAAAAGTAAATTTGATGACGAGGGCAGACGCATCGATATGTTAGATGATGAAGATAAAGATAAGTAACTTTATGAGGARCAGCTAAGGCAAATATTTTTAGACTYYATRGGTGYSRRYTTACATAAATGTTCTAGTTCTTYGTGTTCATCAAAGGGAGCTAAAGCTACYGTRAGMAGTTCTTTTACCATGCTAAAGTCATGTTTCTCAGCTTTCTCTATGGCCTCTTGAAGCGTATGATTTTTGAGTACATACTTTGGATTCACTGCGAGCATCTTTTCGTGGCGTATAGTCTCACTAATCGTTTCTTTTTCTAAACGAATACTATATTTATCTAGCCACTCATCTAGTTCTTGTCTCTTTACACAAGAATCTAAAATATCTGATTTATTTCCGCTAAACCGAGACAGTTTTCTAAAGAACAGTGTGTAGTCCATGCTTGAAGATGCCAATGCCCTAAGCATTCCCTCATACAGTTCTTTATCCTTGTCTTGTTTTGTGTGTAGTCCCATTTTGTCATAGAGTATCTGCGAGTAGACATTAGTGTAGGTACTCCAATAAGTATCATCAAGTATTTCCTCAGACAGCTCATGGTCTATGATGGGGGAGAGTACACGAGCAAGCACCTCTAGATTCCAGCGAGCAGCTCTTGGTTGGCTTGAAAAACTATAAATACCTTGTTTATCGGTCTGGTTACATACATAGTTTGGGTTATATGCATCTAAAAATGCAAAGGGGCCGTAGTCTATGGTTCTGCCATCTATGGACATATTGTCAGTATTCATGACACCGTGATTAAACCCAACACTTTGCCATTTTGCTATGGTTATTGCAGTGTTTTTTACTATCTCAGTATACATATTTAAGTACATCTCCTCACTGCCTAGTAAATAAGGAAAACTTTCATCTATCACATAATCAGCAAGCTCTTTTAACTTGTCATGTTCTCCAGTAGAATAAAAGTACTCAAATGTCCCAAACCGAACCCATGTAGGTGATACACGCAGTACAATGGCACCTTTTTCCCATTTCTCCCTAGCCACATCTGTGTCGCTTCCTATAAGGGCTAAGGCACGAGAAGTCCCTATGCCTAAACCATGCATTGCCTCGCTCATTAGGTACTCGCGTATAGATGAGCGAAGCACTGCTCTACCATCACCTAGACGAGAGTAAAGGGTGAGCCCTGAGCCTTTTAGCTGTAAATTTTGTCCATTTACTTTGCCTAGGTTTAGTACTCTTCCATCACCTAAGCGTCCTGAAAACTCACCAAACTGATGCCCCCCATAACACATCGCGAAAGTCTCAGATCCTTCCAGTTTTGTTTCCCCATTGACGATATTTAGCAGCTCGCTATCCAAAGCTAAATCTTCATCAACGCCTAAGAGTTTTGCAGCACTGTGTGAAGTAGAGATAATAAAAGGTTTGTCTAGTGGTGTGGGTTCTACTTTTTGGTAAAAAGAAGGCTTAAGGTTTAAATAGGGTGTTGTTAGTTTTAAGTTTGAAAATTTCATACGTAACTTTTATCAAGTTAGCTATTAAAGTTTGCTTTTTTATTGAAATTGAAGTATCGTTATTGCCTGACACCAATTCTTGGGCTATATTTTGAGGAGAGTATCATAGGGTTTATTAAGGTGGTAACTGACCCCTGTACCTGTATCCTGCAGTTATCACTTAATACAATTTTATTCTTTTGTAAGATAACGGTTGAGTTCACTTGACCGGCAACACATAGTGTAGCGAAGCGAAACGGCGTGTTGACTGGTCAAGTGCAACGATTTGTTGTGTGTAGATAAATTTGTGAGAGTTGAAGTGTTATTCCAATGATATGTGTTCAAGGTAGTATGTTTGCGTCGATTTATCGTATCTGATGGTAACATTAAAAGTGTTTGCAATCATTGCCCCAAATGCATTTTGTGCATTTACTGTACCCGAGAAAGTATGTTTGCACTCTCCAAGATATGTATGCTGAACGTCGCTGTACGATGGAAAAATTGCTGATGTTGGGGATTTTAGATTTTTCTTAATAAAAACTTCGGCATAGTAATACGACAATATGCCGTTAGTACAATCTTCCTGAGCTCGTTGTGCTGGCGATTTGCTTTCTTGACTGCACATAGATACGAAAAATAGTACAAAAAGAATGGCGACTATCCATGTCAATGATGATGTTTTTTTGGGGGTAGGCTCACCACAGTGAGGGCATTTTTTTGCGTTTTTACTTATTTCTTTGTCGCATGCTTTACATTTAGTTAATGCCATTGAATCTCATCCTATGATTGAGCTACCTAAGGGTAACTGTTTATTAGGGGGAACACTATGTCCCTCTATCACTTTATTTTTCATATTAGTAGTATATCAAAAATGTCTGACTTTTTCTAAAAGTATATCAATTTGCCATATTTTTGATACTATTCTTAGAAAAACTATACAATCATAAAAATTGCTTATGTCCTTAAAAATCAAAGAGAGAAAGGCTAACCCCCTCTTTACCAATTCTTAGGTAAAATAATAGCTATTATTATTTACTAGGAAACCCTACAATGACACAAGCATTACTTATCGAAATAGGTTTGGAAGAACTTCCAGCTATACCATTACTTAAAATTGTAAAAAACATAGAAAAATCATGGGCTAATTTACTTGAAACCTATAAGCTTTCATGTGACTTTGAATTTGTGTATACCCCTAGAAGACTTGTACTGCTTCATAATGCTATAGCTACAAGCCAAGAAGACTCTACAGTTGAGTTTTTTGGTCCTCCTATGGTGGCTGCAGTTAAAGATGGTGAACCAACCAAAGCAGCTGAAGGGTTTGCGCGTAAGTGTGGTGTGAGTTTTGATGAGCTTGGACGTGGCGAAAAGAATGGCAAAGAAGTACTTTACTTTAAAAATGAAGTTAAAGGGGCAGAGACAGCTTCACTTTTACAAGAGATGATAGCAAAGTGGATGGACTCTATGTCGTTTGGAAAAATGATGCGTTGGGGTTCTCGAACAGATGAATTCATACGTCCTGTCAGATGGCTTCAAGTACGCATGGATGAGAGTTGCGTACCTGTAGAGCTTTATGGTGTGTCTTCAGGTACTAAAACCTATATGCACCGTATGGTAAGCTATGATGCGATTAATATACCCAATCTTGAGGGTTACAAGATGATACTTGCGGAAGGTGCAGTGATGCTTCAGCCTAAAAAAAGAGAAGGCGTAATACTCGCACAGTTTGATGCTTTAGAAGCAGAACATAACATCATCATAGAACGTGACAAAGCGTTACTTGCTGAAGTAGTGGCGATTACTGAAAACCCTAAAGCTTTAATGGGTACGTTTGATGAGTTGTTTTTAGAACTTCCACCAGAAGTCATCATTACTTCTATGAAAGAACATCAGCGTTACTTTCCTGTGTTCGAAAATGGTAAAATAGCCAACAAATTTGTAGTAGTTTCAAATGCCTATACAAATGACTACTCTAAAGTAGTAGCAGGTAATGAGCGTGTACTGAAACCACGTTTAGCAGATGGACTCTTCTTCTACCAAAATGACTTAAAAAATGGACTCTCTACAGATGGACTTGAAAAAGTACAGTTCATCGATGGTTTAGGTACACTTTCTGACAAGATAGTTAGAGAGAAAAACATCGCTGTAAGACTTCTAGGGCTCTACATGGAAAAGGTAGAAGCACAAACAGGCAAAAACAACATAGAACTAGAGAAACTTATGGACAGGTCTATAAATCTTGCAAAAGCTGACCTTATGTCTGAGATGGTGTATGAGTTTACAGAGCTTCAAGGGCTTATGGGTTACTACTACGCCAAGGCACTTGGAGAAGATAAAATCGTCTATACGGCCATTAAAGAGCAATATATGCCTGTAGGTGAGGGTGCAGAGCTACCGACGTCTATCTTCTCATCTATCGTTGCGATGTCTGCTAAGTTAGATACACTACTGGGACTCTTTTCTGTAGGTCGTATACCCACAGGTTCTAAAGATCCGTTTGCACTTCGTCGCGCAGTAAATGGCATAGTGAGAATAGTCACGCAGTCAGACTTGGCATTTAACATCGATGACATTATTTCACTACTCAAAAGTGCGTATGTGGACTTCGATACACAAGTGTTAAGTGAGTTCATCATAGAACGTATCAACAAATCACTCGATGCAAACCCATCAGTTATCGCGGCTGTCCTTGCTTCAGGTGAGAGAGACATTAACGAGATAGCTAAAAAAGTCTCAGCACTAAATACGATAGTCTCAGCAGATACATTTAAAGAGCAGTTCTCTACCTTCAAGCGTGTGGCAAATATCTCTAAAGATGTAGACTTAGAGGCGGACTTAAGTATAGATACATTACTTTTCAAAGAAGATGCAGAAGTAACTCTTTACAATGCCTATGAAAAAGTCATCAACCAAGACTATGCAGACTACAAAGCACAGTTTGAAGCACTCTTTGGTCTTAAACGTGAACTTGATGCCTACTTTGATGACGTAATGGTAAATACTGAAGATGAAGCGTTGAAAAATAATAGACTAAATACGATTGGGTCTGTGTATAAGACGTTTAAAGATATTGCAGATATTAAAGAAATTACGGTTTAGGTATTATGCTAAAACCTACGATAGTATCATCATCGGAGCAGGCATAGCAGGTGCCACTATCGCTTACACCCTCAAAGAACAAAATCAAAAAGTACTAGTACTAGACAAAAATGGCATCGCTTCTGGTGGGTCTGGGGCTGGGGGGGCGGCTTTTGTATCCCCTAAGATAGGCAAAGGTTCACCTCTCCAAACACTCACCAATGAAGCTTTTGTTTTTGCTAAAATTTTTTACCTTTGAAGCCAAAGAGCTTATCCTAAAAGCAGATGCACCCACATGGAAAGAAAAAGTGCGTGCTTTTGGAGACAAGGACTTAACGTATGGTAAAAATATTAGCACAGCAGAGAATGCAATAGGGACAATAGTGAAGAGTGGAGAAAGATTGATGGAGCTTGGAAAGACGATAGGTGAGGTATTTAGATTTTGACTAAAAAATTAAAATAATGTATAATAGTTGATATAGGAGTACGCAATGACAACATTACTTGAAACAGCCTTTGAAAAAATATCTGCTTTACCTGAGATAGAACAAAATATTTATGCTAAAAACCTTTTAGAAGAGATAGCATCTGAAAAAAAATGGGATAGCTCCTTTTCTGAATCTGAAGATTTATTGTCTCAAATGGCAGACGGTGCATTGGAAGATTTTAAAAGCAATGATACTAAGCCTCTGACACAAGACCAACTTTGATTTCTCATACAAATAGTAATTTTTGGAAACTATATAGAAAACTACCTCAAAATATACGTCAGATAGCTAAAAAACAATATAAACTTTTTGCTTCTGATGCTTACCATGCAAGTTTGCATTTTAAACGTGTACACTCCACACGACCTATCTACTCTGTAAGAATTACAAAAAATTATAGAGCTGTAGGTATTTTAGAAGATAATATTATTGTATGGTTTTGGGTAGGCTCACATGATGAATACGATAAATTACTGAAGAGATGATGCCTAAAACCTATGACAGCATTATTATTGGAGCAGGCATAGCAGGTGCCACTGTCGCTTACACCCTTAAAGAACAAAATCAAAAAGTGCTAGTACTAGACAAAAATGGCATTGCCTCTGGTGGCTCTGGGGCTGCGGGGGCTTTTGTTTCTCCTAAAATAGGTAAAGGTTCGTCTCTTCAAACRCTGACCAATGAAGCTTTTGTTTTTGCTAAAGAYTTTTATCTAGCKCACTGYCCTSAAYAYTTTCATMAAACAGGTGTCRTACGCATACCTAAAGATGAGRTAGATRCTCARAARTTTTCRGAGTATGAAAAGTTTAATGACACKGAGTATGAAAACTATRCKAARGARAAACTACACKCATTAGGYATAAAGGTAGACTTTGACAGTTTTTATTTCCCTGATGCGGGGGATTGTGATGCCGTGGGTGTGTGTCACTTTTTACTGCAAGATATAGAAGTTGTACAGCATGATGTGACAGAATTGATAAAAGAAGATGGGTTTTGGACTGTGGGTGAGTATAGGGCTAAAAATATCGTATTGGCTACAGGCTTTGAGAGTAACTTAGTTGATTTACGATATATGGGCATACGAGGCACATGGGGAACACGTGGAGACTTTAGCTCTAAGTTAGATTTGAGTGTGAGTATGCATCAGTCTATGTCTGTGGGGGCTAACGTAGATGGAGTCATCAAGCTTGGGGCAACACATGAGAAAGAGGTAAAAGAAGTGATACCTTGTAGTGAAGCAATAGCATTAAGCCTCAAGGACAAAGCCTCAACACTTATAGATGTTTCAGATTTAGAGTTAGAAAAAGTGTTTTGTGGAATGCGTGCAGGGTCTAAAGACTACTTTCCTTTAGTGGGTAGGGTAATAGATGTATCGTATATGCTAGAAACACACCCAGMCATAGTCAGAGGTGCAAAACCAGAGCKACAGTATGTAGATGACTTATATGTATTTAATGGGCTAGGAGGACGCGGTTTTGTCTTTGCTCCGTTAATGGCGAAGATGTTAGCCGAATGCATTACTCAGAAGAAAGAGACAGATAGCAGAGTTAATCCTGACAGATTGCTTTATAAGTGGGCAAGAAAAGTTAATAATTAAAAAAAGTTAATAATTAAAAAAGTGAATCATTAAAAATATTAATGATTCACTTTGCGTGCTGAATGCCGGTAGACAGAGCTTGGTACCCATTTCTTCCATTTTGGTTTTTCAGAGATTCTTGGGTAGCCTTCTAGTATCTCCATAGGTTGAAAGTTTTCTTTATATTCAAATGCCTTGCAACCTTCTACCCAATAGCCAAGATAGACCCAGTCAAGTCCTAGGTTTTCGGCAAGCTTGATTTGATAAAGTAAAGAGTACGTACCTAAAGAGTTGCGTGGGTAGTCGGGGTCATAGTAACAATACACAGAGCTAACACCATCATCTAGAATGTCAACGAGATCTACCGCCACAAGTTTGTCATCTATAAAATACAGTAGTTCTTTGCCAAAGTCATGTGCACCATCGACGAAATTTTCATAGTATTCTTGTCTCGAGACATCTTGATGTTTCCAGCCATCTAATTTTGCTTTGTAGGCATGGTATTTGTTGTAAAGTTTTAAATGTTCTGGTGTGATGCGTGGTGTTTGTATGGTTATTTTGGTCTCTTCATTTCTATTGATGGTTTTTCTTTGAGATTTAGAGTACTTATAATTTGCAATCTCAATACGCATACTTTTACACGCCGTACAACCAAAGCAAACAGGGTAAACAAAGTTTTTACCAAAGCGTCTCCAACCCCTTTGAGCTACAGCAGTAGCAAATGTTTTAGAGACCACATCTACCTGTTTATAGTTCATTCTTGTTCTATTTCCTGGGATGTAGGAACAGGGATTATCATCCATAAAATCTGTTGATTTGAGACTGAGAAGTTCTAAGTTTTCGTTATTATGCATAATTAACTAGTATACCTAAAACTATGAAAAAATACTAGTATCAAGGGCTCTCCCATGATTTCCAATCAGGTGTTTGGCTAACATGAGGGAAATCCTCAAGTATCTCTTGGGGCTTAAATTTTGGTTTATAGGCAAATGCTTTACACCCATCTACCCAGTAGCCCAAATAAACCCATGGAAGCTCTAAAATACCTGCAAGCTTTATTTGGTAAAGTAAAGAGTATGTCCCCAGTGACAAGCGGGCATAGTCCGGATCATAGTAAAAATAAATAGAACTAATCCCATCATCAAGCACATCAATGAGGTCCACGCCTACAAGTATGTCATCAATAATATAGAGTACTTCTTTTCCAAAATCATTTGCACCATCGACAAAATTTTCATGGTATTCTCTTTGGCTTATGTTACGATGTTTCCAATTGTCTTTTCTGCTTTTATGGGCATGGTATTTATTATAGAGGGCAATATGTACTGGGGTGAGAGAGGGTTCCTGTACTATGATTTTTGTATTTTTATTACGTTTTATGGCTTTTCTCTGTGATTTGGTAAAGTGATAATTTTTTGTATCTATGCGAATACTTTTACATTCATTACATCCATTACAAATAGGGTGAAAAAAATATTTTCCAAAACGTCTCCAACCTCGAGCAATGACAGCAGTAGCAAATGCTTTAGAAGCATGCGCGACATATTTGTAATTCATACGTACTTTGTTACCAGGAATATATGCACAGTCATAGTCTAGCATCGAAAAGTCTGTTGATGGCGGGTTTAGTAAATCTAGTTCTTCATTCATTATCGCGATTATACCCAAGTTGTAGTAAAATAATCAAAATATTACAAGGTTTTTTGTGTTTCTCTATCAACCCACGGCAGGATACTGTTACAATAGTGACTCTATTTTTCTTTATGACTTCATTTCTACATTTAAACCAAAAGGGACATTACTTGATGTTGGATGCGGTGTGGGTATCATCTCTCTTTTGCTTTCGCGTGATTATAATATCAAGACAAGTATTATAGAGAAACAAGAAAAAATGTTAAAGTATGCTACCCATAATTTTGCACTGAATAACTTAGAAGTCAAAGCCCATTTTTGTGACTTCCTCGAATTGCAAAGCCAAGATAGATTTGACTATATCATATCTAATCCTCCTTTTTATGACTCCAACACAACACAAAGTGAAGATGCACATCTTAACATCGCCCGTTATGCACATCATTTACCTATAGAAAGTTTTATAAAGAGAGTGAAAACATTTTTAAAACCTAAAGGGTGGTTTATTTTCTGCTATGATGCAAGGCATATAGATACGCTTTTAGAACATTTGAAACAAAATAATATAAATCCAGAAAAGATACAGTTTGTACATTCCAAAATAGACAAAAATTCCAAACTTGTGATGATAGCTGCACGGAATAACTCGAAGTCCATGACGCAGATACTTCCTCCCTTTGTGGTCTTTAATGAGAAAAATGTTTACAAGAAAGAAGCACAAGAAGCATTTAGTAGAGCAAATACGCATAGTATCAAAGGAGATTTTTAGTCTTTCAAGTCTTTTTTTTAGCCAAATTTATCGATATAATATACAAGGTGTTACCGCTTGTATGTACCCTTTTCACTTTACTATGTTGTCGTGAGAACATACCCTGAACCATAGACACTTTTCAAACAATTTTTTGGTAATTTTTTACGTAAATTACTTACTAGTTTTTTAATTGTATTTATAGATATTTCTTCTATAAATTTATCTTTCCATACAATGGCAGATATATCTTCTATAAAAATGTTTTTTTGAAATTTATCCATCATCAATTCAAGTAACAATTGTTCCCTAAGAGGCAAGTTGATAATCTTATTATCTCTATAAAGTTTCTTTGTTTGCTTATTCCAACTGTATTCGCTAGAGAGCATTATAATATCTTTTTTTTGTAAGAGTAAGGTCTCTTCTAGTCTATATAGTCCTTCTTTGAGTTTACTTTTACTTACTGGTTTCACAAGATACTTGCATAGATTGAGTTCTACTGCATCTAACAAAAGTGCCTCTTCTGTATAGGCAGTAATAATCATAATAGGTATACTTTTATTGCTCTCGCGTATCTTGTGTGCTACGTCTAATCCACTGAGTTTTGGCATATTGATATCTAGCATTAAAACATCAGGGTTTACTTGCTCATACATAGATAGAGCCTCTTCACCATCCTTTACAGCATATACTTTTTTAAAATAATGGGAGAGTTGTTGCGTAATATTCAGGCGAATGATACTTTCATCTTCTGCATATAGAATGGTATAGGATTTTAATAAAATCATGATATCCTCTATTCTAACTAGGAGTAATTTATGGCTTTTTTACAAAATCTACTTATCGGAAACCATCACTTCACRTATGATGAAAATTTAGAAAAATTTCGTTTTACGCTACTCAATACTCTTTTAATTATAGCAACATYCTTTGGTTTTATCAATCTACTTGGTTCATATTTTGGTATTATTAAATTTCCAGAGACATATGAAAAGATTTTACTCATATACATCATATTAAATGTTTTTGCATTGTTATATCTACGTAAAGATAAAAAGTTTTATTTTAGGGTGGTGCATTTTATTATTTTAAATGCCTTTATCCTTTTTGTATCTGCTCTTCTACTCTCCATAGATGATAGCTTTCGATTAATTTGGTTTTTTATACTACTTTTATCTTATTTTGTTTTAGTAGGTAAAAAATATGGTGTCTATTTTATGCTCATCATATCGGCTATTGTTTTATTTATTCACTTAAATTATGATTTAGGTTTTACCCCTTTAACTGTCTCAACCTTTTTTAATTCTTTTTTTATTTTTACAGGTTTCATATACTATTTTATAAGTAAAATAGACAAAGATGCCATAGAACTCAAACATCTCAATGAATCACTTAAAGAAAAAGTAGAAATAGAGACTGCTCAACGCATAGAAAAAGAGATACTACTACAAGAAGTTCATCATAGAGTCAAAAATAATTTGCACATTATTCTCTCTATGATACAACTTCAGCAAAATGAAGATAACCCTAGAGAACAAAGCAACCTACTCATAGACTTGGAAAATCGCATTAATGCCATAGCAAAATCATATGAGATGCTTGTAAACAACAATGATTTACAAAATATTGTTATGAAAGCCTACTTAGAAGAACTTTTAGAAGATATACACAGTAGCTTCTCTTATACGGACTATGATGTAGAGTTCTTAACAGATATAGATGCGACCCTCCCTCTAAAAGAAGCTGTATATATAGGTCTTATCACCAATGAAATTATTACGAATAGTTATAAGTATGCTTTTCCCAACAACAAAGGTAAGTTATATATCTCATTAATACAGACAAAAAATAGCTATTTGCTAATCATTGAAGATGATGGTATAGGTTTTACTCCGAAGAAAAACATTTCTTCTTTAGGACAAAAACTCATTCATACCCTAGTTACAGAACAACTCAATGGTGTATTGGAGCTAAATAGCAAAAACCAAACAAAGTATAGTATTCAATTTACTCTCCCATAAAAAATCAAAGAACATTTTAAAAACTCCACACTTTGGCACACTCTTGTGTCATACTTTTTTATCTAACTTATATGAAGGATAAAAAATGAGAATCATTCAACACAAAACGATACAGACAATCACACTCGCACTAGGGCTTACACTTTTCACTGCTTGTGGCGGTGGTGGCGGAAGCACAGCAACTGGAAGCACAGCAACTGGCGGTGGCACGGGGGGCGGCACACCCACACCTATAGTCAAAGAGTCTATAATTTTTTCTTTCAATGGAGAGGGAAAGGGGATAGAACCTTGGATTACCGATGGTGAAAGTGCTAGTCTTCTTGGAGACCTAAATACACAAGGATCTTCTTCAGGAACAGGACGTTTAGCCATTATTGGAGGTGTAACTTTTTTTACAGCTGATGATGGTGTCCATGGGCGAGAACTTTGGAAAAGTGACGGGACTGAAGCTGGTACAGTGATGGTAAAAGATATTTACACGGGTTCTTATAGCTCTAGACCAGAGAATATTATCAGTGTAAATGGCACGGTTTATTTTACCGCTACTACATCAGCACAAGGCGAAGAGCTTTGGAAGAGTGATGGTACA
>NVVN01000009.1 GCA_002733355.1 Sulfurovum sp. | reverse complement strand
GAGGTTTGAGAGGTAATGATGCCGTACGTGCCATGTTCTCATATATTGGGGCAAATGTTTTGTCACGTGAGATTATCAATAACTATTCAAAAGAGTACAAGAAAGAGACAGTTGTGAGTATTGTGAAGGAGCTTGTGGATTATAGTGGGTAACACATTCATAATACCTATGTCTCTATAGAGGGTATAGCTCAGGTAATGCCGGTGTAGCAATATAAACCGTTGGATAGCTTTAAAAAGTTATCTAAAGTATAGTAAGCTTCATCGTATTGTCTTAATTAACTTACTAACTGATTTTGGTTCACAAAGGTGGTTTATCCATATAATTGTATTAATAATAAGTCCCTTAGGCTTTATAAGTATGTTGGAAAAAGATAGAGTTAAGGTTTCCATCTCTTCTAATGCTTTATCAACCTTGTCTTCATTTTGTAKCTGTTTGGCATAGTTCCAGGCACTCTCACGTGCTTTAATTAAACTAAACCCAACTAGTAATTCATCAAATCTTAGTGATATAAGGTCTAGAACTCTAAAAATCCACCAGCTTCTATTCACTTTTTTAGTTACCTCAAGATATAAGGTTGAAAAATAACCCATTCGATTTTGCGTTTGTATGCAGTCTTCAATATAGACTTCAAGTTGATCGATAACTTCATCAAGAGTATTTACTTGTATTAGCTTCATCTATATCCTTTTTTTTGTTTATCTTTAAGTAAAAATAATACTTCTCTAAATTTCTATATATATACTACCCATAAAATACTGAGAAGAGAAAATAAACTCTAGATACCCAGTTCTAGTCTTTAAAACCATAGATAAAAATAATCTTTTAGTTTTACCTTTAACGACTAACCTTGACAGAGAAGGTATTTTGATAAACAATGAAGATATTTATGATGGCTCCCTTAAAAAAGAATCGGTCATCATCGTACCAAAACTTACTGCTATAGATGCATCTTTAAAAGAAAATAGTTTTGATAAAGTAAAAAAAGCGTTGTGTGTTAAATTAGATATAAGGGCTAGTAGATGCGTATCTAAAGAAAATTACTAAGATTTTTCAAAAGGGTAAACGAAATAATCTAAAATATGCTACCATACTTCTACTAGAAAACACATATAAGGAATAAAGATGACAAGTGGATTTTTCGCACTTTTTGATGACATAGCACTACTTATGGATGACATGGCTACCATGAGCAAAGTGGCTACTAAAAAAACAGCAGGTATCTTAGGCGATGACTTGGCTGTAGCAGCTGAGCAAGCTTCAGGCTATGTAGCTTCTCGAGAGCTTCCTGTTATTTGGGCTATTTTCAAAGGCTCTGCTATCAACAAATCCATTATCTTACCTTTGGCTTTTTTACTCTCTGCTTTTGCTCCTTGGATCATCGTACCTATTCTTATGTTTGGTGGGGTCTATTTAGCTTATGAGGGTATGGAAACAATCTATGAATACTTTTTTCACAAAAAAACACACAAGAAGAAAACGGACCTACAAAGCATTAAAAGCAAAGAAGAAATACTCACAGAAGAAAACACTAAGATAAAATCTGCTATTCGCACAGACTTTATACTCTCAGTTGAAATTGTCATTCTTGCCTTGAGTACGGTGAGTGAAAGTTCTCTTGCTGTACAAATAGGAGTGGTTACTTTTGTAGCTATTGTCGCTACTATTGGTGTGTATGGTCTTGTGGCACTTTTAGTACGCATGGACGATTTTGGTTATAAGATTGTAGCCATATATGAAGATGGTAAGTCAATCATGCATAAATTTGGTCAATTACTTATCCGATCACTACCAAAGATTATTCGTGCGCTTGCTGTCATCGGAACACTTGCTATGTTGCTGGTGGCTGGTGGGATATTTGTCCATAATGTACATGCCATACATGATTTTGTAGCTTTCTTGCCTTCTATTTTAGGTGAATTACTTGTGGGAGCCGTAGTAGGCATACTTGCTGTAACTCCCATGGAGATAGTTAAAAAAATAAAGACAGCGTAAATGGTTTTTTTTCGCCCTGTATACACCCAACTCCAAGCAGGTAAAACCTACTATTTCTGCACCTGTGGTAAAAGTGAAGATGGAGTTCTTTGTGATGGTAGTCATAAGGGTACAACTTTTACACCTACAGAATTTACAGTAAAAAAGACTGATGGCTACTACCTCTGCAAATGTAAGAAGTGCTACAACGGCATCTTTTGCGACAGCAACCATACTAAAAAAGAGAAACTCTCTTTAGATTTTGAAATCTGACAACAACTATGAAGCTGCGTAAAGTTCTTTTTCTCTAGCTATGAGTACATCAGCTAAGAAACCATAAGCTTCTTCCCATGCGACCATGATTTCATCTGTAGCYGCATCACCTAAAACTGACTTAATCGCCTGAAGTAATGCATCTCCTACCATAGGGTAATGCTCTGGAAGTACTCCTGTTTTTACATGAACCTCTGCCATTTGTTCTATACCTTTACTAAGGTTCTCTAATTTATCTATATTTGCTGCATACGCATAGACTGCAGCTGCTAGTTTYTTATGTTGATCAGCAGATGCATCTTTAAATAGTGCTTGTGTTTCAGGGTATGTTTCAAATAAAACCTTATACATCTCAGTAGTGATAGCCTCACCATGTTCTTTAAGTACTGGTGCTGTTGCCTTGATAATCGCTTTTGTTGCTTCGTTCATTGTGTATCCTTTAATTTTGAGATACGCAACTATAACGAATACACTACGATATGAAATTGACAATTATCAATAATAGGAGTAAATCAGTCTTATTTAAGTAAATAAGTTGTTTTCCAACTCTAAAAGCTTCTTCTTCGCAGGCAATCCACCTGCATACCCTACCAAGTCACCATTGTTTCCAATAATGCGATAACCTTAGTTTTAATCCTTTTCCATACCCATCATCAAAAACCCTGTAAATTTTGCATTATTATCACCCAGTTTTTTATCAACTTCCTTTTTAAAAGTTTTAAGCAACTTAGCATAATTACGATAAAACTCATACGAAGGTCTAGGCTTATAGACTATCTCTTCTATGAGGATGTCTAGCATAATGTTGAAACCTTTTTTATAACTCTCCCATGCAACATCTCTTCTAGTCTATGCTTAGCATGTCTTTACGTTCACTACTCATAGCATTCATAGTGTCACGAAACCTAGGCTTTTCAAAAAGTGAGATGAGCGTAGAACGTGAGACAATTTTAGTCATGTCCTCTACTATCTGCTGAGGGTTTATAAAATTCTCTTTCCTAAATACCTCTTATGTAAAAGTTGCAAGCTTTGCTACATTATAACCCTTCACTAACGTCGCCAACGCTTCATCTTCAAAACCTTTTGGGTAACTTTCAAAGAAATGTTCTTCCATCATTTTTAGTTTTTCTAAACTCATATCTCACCTTGCCTAAACAGTGTATATTAATTATTGTTCCATCGGAGAACAAATCTCTATCAGTGTCCCCTCTATAGCCCTCACATAACTCACCGTCTGTCCCCATTCTTTTTCACTAGGTTCAGCTATGAGTTCTGCTCCATTTTTAACGGCATGTGTAGTAGCCTTTGCTACATCTTCATCTACAAAGACGAGTTCTAGTCCTACTGGGTTTCCCTCTCTTGTTATCTTTTGATACTTACCTTTTAAGTTCATTTCCCCTAAGTCCAGTGAAGCGAAGCCAATAGCCACCTCTCCCGTTTTGAGCTCTGCATAGTCCACAACACCATTTTCCTCATAAACCATTCCACGTTCAAAACCAAAGGCTTTTTCATAAAACTCTAGTGTATTCATAACATCTTCTACATATATAAGTGTGTATCCGTATTTCATTTTTTATCCTTTAATTTTTGATACACAGATTATAACAATATGATTTACTTATGTATTGTACAAAATAGACATAAGTTTTGAGCTGGGTGTAAGTCCTGTGATTTTTTTAAAATCTCTGTTAAAGTGAGCTTGGTCAAAATAGCCTTTGTCTAAAACTTTTTGCGTTAAGTTCTCTAGCCCTTCTTCTTCTAGTACCATATGTATGTCATAAAAACGTATAATCTTAGAATATTTTTTTACCGATACGCCCATATTTTTTATAAATAATCTTTCCAATTTTTTTGGATGCACCTCTAACGCTTTAGCACAGTCAGAAACTAAAGTATTCCCATGAGATGCATGTAGCAGTTCTAAAGTATTTAACAAAAGTTCATCTACACTTTTATCAGAAAAAAATCTTTGAAAATAATGATTGAATGCATCATTATGTTGTGAGTGCTTCTTCTCTATAATTGCTCTAATATCTTCTTCTAAAACTTTGTTTAGAGCTTCTAAGGGAACATCTTTATTATTAAACTCTGACACACAGCAGTCTAACAAAAGAGCAAGAGCATAGGGGTGAAACTGTATGCCAATAAATCTATCCTTAGGTGCTATACTGATGACAGTAGCTTCTTCCATGAACCCTGACAAAAAGATGTATCCATTTAGCCAAATTATATCCATAGACCCATCAGGAACAATGGGCAATTCAACAGCTTCATCTGTAGGATTAGATGCTGTCCAATAGTGCTTAATATATTTTCTTAGTTCAGTTGAGGGTTCTTTATAGGAAGCTAAAATTCTTTGTAGCATATTATTCACTTTATATATTGATTACAAATAATACCATTTAAGCACTAACAAGAAAACAAATTGTTCTCAATTTCCAACAACTTCTTCTTCGCAGGTAAACCACCCGCATACCCTACCAAGTCACCATTACTTCCGATAATCCGATGACAGGGGATAAGTATGCTTATAGCATTTGCTCCATTGGCAGAAGCTACGGCTCTGACTGCTTTTTCATTGCCTATGTTTTTGGAGAGCTCTAAGTATGAGGTAGTTGTACCATAGGTGATTTTGATGAGTCCTTGCCACACGGACTTTTGAAAATCTGTTCCTACCATAAGTAGTGGGATGTCAAATGCTTTTCGTTTTCCTTCAAAGTATTCTGTCATTTGTAAAATAGTATCTTCTATCACATCCGAACTCTCTTCAACATACTCAGCATTTAAGCCTTTTTCCAGTCGTTTATCTATGGTAGTACGCATACGTCTATACTTCCAGTCTGCTAAGCATAGTTTACCATCGTAAGAGCCTAGCAACAATTCGCCTACTGGACTTTTATGCGTTTGTACGTTTATTGTGTTCATTTTCTAAGTGCCTTTCTCTTAAGCATAAAAACAGAGCCAATCCAAACCCTACAGCTACCAAGGTTGCCAAGATAGATATAGCCATCGTTTTCATGCCTAGTTTTTTACTTTCAAATATAATGAATGCTATCACAGCTATAGTAGCCATCATAAAGTCCAAAGCTGTTGTTTTTGCAACATCATTGGCAAGTAGTTCAGAAAAAAATAGCGACACATCCAAACCATGTTCAAGTACCCATGGTAAAAATACTCCATAGGGTAACACTAACCCTAGTATAGCTAAAACAAAATAGACATTTCTCTTTGACATTGTCAATCCTTTAAATTTAAGATATCAAAGTTTAGCTTTTTATGAAAGGGTTGTCATTCACTTAGGTTCAGATTTTATTCAACTAAACCAATTTCTCTAGCCCACGATTGATTTTTAAATATTGCCATTGCTGTCTTCATCTTAGCAAATCCAAATTTAGCATAAAAGGGTTCTTTATTTGATACGGCATAGAGTATGATTTTAGTATGTCCTTTGGAATCTTTTACAAGTTTTTCTATAATGGCTTTACCTATGCCCCTCCCTTGATACTCAGGATGTATAGCCACATCACAAATATAAGAACAATCCACCCCATCTGCCAAAGCACGACCTACACCTATAAGTTTTTCGTTATCATAAACAAAATATTTAAACATACTATTGTTAAAAACTATTTCTAAATCATGAGGCTCTTTTTTACCCAATGGTGCCATAGTATACAAATCTGAAAGTTCTTGCCAGATTACTGTACTTGTATTGCTTATCCAAGTGAAGTTATTTCTATTATTCATTTTTACTTTTCCTCAACTTACTCAAAGTCTGAGGAGCTATCCCCAAATACGAAGCGATATGATACGACTTCACTTTCTCAAATATAGTCGGATACTCTTTGAGCAAACGCACATAACGCTCTTCTGCACTCTCACCCATGAGAGACAGCACACGCTTATAGGTGGAAGCATACCAAGTGTCGTGTATCATCATRCGYCCRAARTGTTGCCAYTTNWKRKTCAKANTCAAASAGCTCATCCAAGTCAGCTACACTTATCACCTCAAACTCTGCATCTTCCAAAATCTCAAAACTCACAAGYGARGGGCTTTGYTCGTAGTAACTCACAGAATCATCCATAAACAGGTTTATCTTGCTCATACTCTCATCGTTAAAATAGAGTTGCCATGTAAAGTCTTTGCCGTTGTTGTCTATGAAGTACGAGCGTGCAAGTCCACTTTTGATGTACCAAATATCTGAAAACACATCTCCAGAATAGTGGACTATCTCACCTTTTTTAGCTGATTTTGGTTTAAATTTGGAACATATATGTTCCCACTCTTCATCATTTATTTTTAGTGATTTTTCTAGTTCTTTTCTTAAGTAAGTCACTTACCTACCACCCAATACACACACTTCTTTCCCTTTTTAGTAAATGAAAACCCTTCTGCTTCAAGCAATGCCATCTGCTCTTCTGGAGCATTGGGGTAAGAGCCTTTTATCTCGCCTTTACTGCCTAAGGTTCTCCACCATGGAGTGTCATCTGAAGCATCTTCCTCGATAGCCTTTGCTACGATGTTCATGAGTATCCCCGTAGTATAGGGACAAGCTATATCCACATCATGTTTTTTAGCCAATACATTACAAAGCTCTTTTGTTGTCATCACTTTGCCATGAGGTATTGTTCTCATAACCTCTCGTATTTCTAAAGGTGATGGAAGTACTTGCATGCCCTCACCCCAAATCTTTACCATATCTGGAGCTATTGGTTTTACTATAGGATGTTTAGGGTAAGAGTGTCTCATCTGTTCTTGATAGGTTTTTTTTGCCATATAATCCTCTCACATACTATTTTCGGACACATCAATCTTATCATTATACTATAATAACAAAAAGGAGGTCACTGTGCATAATCAATTACAACTCTTATTTATACGTATTTATTTTACTATTGTAAGCTATTTATTTCCTTCTTTTGCAGCTAAGTCAGCATATAGACTTTTTCATTATCCTATTAACAGTACTAGAAAAAATCGTCATGAAAAAACCCTTCCAAAAGCAAAACATTTCTCAATACCTCTATACGACAAAGTAAGCCTACAAGGATACCAATGGGGAAATGAAGAAAATCCGATTGTTCTCTTGGTGCATGGCTGGTCAACCACAGGACGAAGTATGAGTCATTTTACTGAAAGTTTACTCAAAAACAACTATCAAGTCATCACCTACGATGCCTTACGTCATGGTAGAACAAAAGCAAAACTTTCAGACTTGGCAAACTGGGCAGATAGTGTACATGCTGTACTCAATCATATAGGGAATGTTGAATGTATTATTGCACACTCATTTGGATGTGCTGCTGTGACAGTAGCGTCTGAACTAGGACTAGCTACTAAAAAACTAGTTTTTATCGCACCCATACATAATGTCACCTCTGTTTCAAATAATTTTGCCAAACATTTGAATATTCCAGAACATGTTGTAGAGGAAATGCTCACATACACATGGAATCAAAACAAACAAGGTTTTGAAAAGTATGGAAAAGACTTGGAAGATATATTTTATTCAAACTTTCATGTACCAACACTACTGTTTCACGACACAAAAGATAAAGAGATAGGTATAGAACACTCTCATGCATTATCTCAAAAATGGACATGGGCAACACTCGTACAAACAGAAGGTTTAGGACATAGAAGTATTTTAGATGATGACGATGTTGTAAAAGAAACGCTCTTATTTATACAAGCACCCTAAATATATGATTTTAGAAGGATTTTACTTCTACTGCAATTTTATGTACTTTTTGAGGATTAAAAAGTACATCTTTAAGTGGGAATTTTTCAGACATAAATGAACACCTCGCTGCCTAACAAGGTTTTCTTCTATTTATGATTCCTCACTAGTTTGTACCGCTGCTGATCTTTTAATTGCTCTTTTATCTTTCTTGAAAAATTTAAACAGGTCAGCAAGTGTCTGATGTATATTCTCTCGATCTACTATCATATCTATAAGACCATGTTCAAGTAAAAACTCTGAACGTTGGAAGCCTTCAGGAAGATCCACACCAACTGTTTGTTTAATTACTCTTTGTCCTGCAAAACCTATAAGCGCATCTGGTTCTGCCATAATGATATCTCCAAGCATTGCAAATGAAGCTGACACCCCACCCATAGTAGGATCTGTCAAGATAGAAATAAAAGGAAGCCCTTTGTGGTGCAACCTGTTAAGTGCTGCAGATGTTTTAGACATTTGAAGCAGTGAATATGTACTCTCTTGCATTCTAGCCCCACCAGAGGCAGATACAATAACATAACCACACTCTTTTTCTATCGCTCTACTGATACCACGAACAATCTTTTCACCTTCAACGGAACCAAGGCTTCCTCCCATAAATGAGAAATCAAATACTGCAATCTCTACAGGGTTTCCACCAATTGTACATGGTCCACTCATCACAGATGATGTTTTTCCAGTTTTTGCTTTGGCTTCTTCTATACGTTTTTTATATGATTTTTTATCTGAAAATTTAAGAGGATCAACAGGTGCTAAATTGTCATCCATTTCTATAAAAGAACCTTCATCAACAATTGATTCTATACGTTGCTCTGCTGATATACGAAAATGATGGTTACATTTTGGACATACATGTTGCTTTGCTTCTACCTCTTTATAATACATTAAAGAAGTACATTTAGGACATTTGATCCATTGATTTGGTGTTTCTTGCTTTACTTCATCTTTTTTAAATAAATTTCCAAACATTTTCTCTCCTAAACCTTAGACACTATTTTCTTTTATTAACTGTTCAATTTTATGTGCTATCTTTTTTTCTTTCGATACTATAACATAATCCTCTTCAACAATCACTTCAAGTCCTTCACAAAGTGCCAGTCCTGCAGCAAAGTCATAGATACGAAATTTTCCTACAAATAATACATATTTTACTGTCCACGCATATGCTAACGAAAGTGCTATAGCACCTGGAGCTCTAAATTTTAAACCTTCATCATGTAATGCTTTAATCAAAGTAGTATTTGCATACGCTTTTTCAAAAAGTCCAATTTCTGAATAAGGTACTGTATATGGCGTATGATAATGCTGTGAAAAAAGTTTACCCTGTTGTACCTCTTTACCTTCAACGCTAAAAAAGATATCATCGTTGCATAAATTACATACTATAGCAGCATCTAACAACCCATTTGCATTTACTTTTGCTACTGACGTACCAAAATAAGGGAAAAGTGAAAGCGCGTTAGAAGAACCATCTATAGGATCTATGATAATTGTATCTTCTCCCTCACCTATGATCCCTGACTCCTCAGATTCTATCTGACCAAAAGATGAAAGATGCTTTACAAAAATAGCTTCTGCCATCAAATCAAGCTTCGTACTAACATCTCCGCCAGCCCCTACCTCAGTTTTCTCAAACCATGAGGCATCAAAACCATTTTTAAGTGCTTGACTTATCTCTTCATTTGCCTTGATACAAGCTTGCATAAAATCAGACATAACTGTGACTATTCACCTTTTTTATCGGCAACAATTGTCGGTTTAGCACCTCTTGGTGCGACCATCCAAAATTTTCTTATTTCTGTTCTAAAGTGATCTAAAATATATCTTGCTCTCTCGCTTCCTGTTTTTTCTACATAATCTTTAAGCAATGCTTTAAGTTCAAACATTTCTGAGTCCCACTCATCCGTATCGATACGCAGTGCTTCAACAAGTTCAGGGTTTACTTTTTCATAGAAGTTACCTTCTAAGTCATATATAAATGCTTTACCCCCAGTCATACCCGCACCAAAGTTAACTCCTGTATTACCAAGAATGGCTACAACACCACCTGTCATATACTCACAAGGATGATCTCCTGTACCTTCAACAACCGTGGTTGCTCCCGAGTTACGTACAGCAAAACGTTCACCTACCTGACCATTTACATAAAGTRTTCCACCTGTAGCACCATAGAGACATGTGTTTCCACCGAGTGCAAACTCATAACCTGCTTTACTAGAAGTAATAACGATTTGTCCACCATTCATACCTTTACCAATGTAGTCGTTACCTGCACCATCAATATTGATATTAATACCTTTAGACATAAAAGCACCTAGTGACTGACCTGCTGTCCCTTTCATATTTAAGGTGATAGTACCATCTGGAAGACCMGCATTGCCATGTATAGCTGCAATTTCTCCAGAAATACGTGTAGCAAAACTTCGATTAAGGTTAGAAATCTTTTTATTTATGACTATAGGAGATGACGGATCTTTAATCGTTGACATTAGTTCATTAACTAACTCTTTCTCATATTCATTTTTATCATATGGTTCGTTAAATGGCACTTGACAGGTATTAACCCCATCAAGTTTATAGAGTAACTCTGCGAAGTTAAATTTCTTAGCAAACTCATCATCAATCACCTCTAGTAAATGATTTTTTCCGATAATCTCTTCGAGAGATGTATACCCAAGTTCTGCAAGTATTTCTCTTACCTCTTCAGCCATAAGCGTAAAATAATTAATCACTTTTTGTACGTTACCTGTAAATCGTTTACGCAATTGTTCATCTTGCGTTGCAACACCGACAGCACAAGTATTCAGGTGACAGACTCTCAACATAACACAACCAACAATGACGAGTGCACCCGTACCAAATGCATACTGTTCAGCTCCCAGTATTGCTGCTTTTACAACATCTAACCCTGTTTTTAACCCACCATCCGTTTCAACCGTCACTTGACCTCTAAGGTTATTTGCCTTGAGTGCATTATGTGCTTCAATGAGTCCAAGTTCCCATGGATTACCCGCAAACCGAATAGACCCTATAGGGGCAGCACCCGTACCGCCATCAGACCCCGAGATAATGATCTTGTCTGCATAGGCTTTTGCCACACCTGCTGCAATAGTTCCTACACCAGCCGTAGAAACAAGTTTTACTGCTACTTTTGCATGAGGGTTAATCTGTTTTAAATCATAGATTAATTGTGCAAGGTCTTCAATAGAATAAATATCATGATGAGGCGGTGGAGAAATAAGTGTTACTCCCGGTTTTGTAAATCTGAGTGATGCGATAAGTGGAGACACTTTAGATCCTGGAAGTTGACCACCCTCACCTGGTTTTGCCCCTTGTGCCACTTTAATCTGAAGTTCAGAGGCACTTCGTAAATACTCAGGTGTTACACCAAAGCGTCCCGAAGCGATTTGTTTAATGGCGGAGTTTTTCTCTGTCCCATATCGTCTAGGGTCTTCTCCACCCTCACCMGAGTTTGACTTMCCACCAATTGTATTCATRGCAACAGCYAGCGTCTCATGTGCTTCTTGAGAGATAGACCCCATAGACATTGCCGCAGTTGAAAAACGTTTAAATATTTCACTGCTTGCCTCTACCTCATTAATACTAATAGCTTCCCTGTCACTTTTAAGGTCATAAAAGTCACGGATAAATTTTTTATCTCTATGGTTTACAAGCTTTTGTACTTCTGCATAATCCTCTTTACTCCCACTTTCTGCACATTTTTGAATGGCAGTGATAGTCGGACGTGAGAAGTCATGGAATTCTTCACCTTTTTTATATTTATAGTATCCACCTTTGTAGAGTGAATTTTTCTGACCATCAAAATCAGAAGTAAAGGCACGTTGATGATTTGCATTTAATCGTGCATCAATATCTTCGTATCCAAGACCATTGAGCAATCCGTACGTACCAGCAAAACAGTCATCAACAATTTCACTGCTTAAACCAATCACGTCAAAGAGTCTTGAGTTACGATAAGATGAAATAGTTGAAATTCCCATTTTTGACATAATCTTCATCAGCCCTGCACCCATGGAACGCCTAAACCTTTTAAGTGTAGCTTTAATCTCATCACTATTCTCTTCGAGTTCTTCTACTGCATAATAAACAAGATAAGGGAAAATAGCCACTGCACCAAAAGCAAGTATGGTTGCCGCAGAGTGAGGGTCAAATACTTCACCAGTTACCGCAACAATACTAGTAAGGTGCCTAAGATCATGAGCCAATAACTCCTGACTTAAACGACCCACCACCATCAGCATAGGCAGTACTTTGTTGTCTACATCAAGTTCTCTGTCATCCAAAATCACAGTTCTCACACCATTGTCTCTTACATCAGTAGTAATCTTCTGAATCAAAACATCTAAACTTTTCTTGATATCTGTTTTGTATGTAGTGGAGTATGTACCAAATTTATAGCTTGGATCATACTTTTCACTTCCAGGCGTACCAAATTCCTTAAGAATAGTAAACTTTTCAAGAGACATGACTGGAAGTACTGTTTTCAGTCTTTTTGCATGTTCTGGCCCATCAGTAAGGATGTTATGTCTTTCACCAAAACCAGTGTTTAAACTCATTACAGTTTTTTCTCTAATAGAATCTATCGGTGGGTTTGTAACTTGAGCAAACTTTTGTTTGAAGAAGTCTGTAAAGTTACGCTGTTCTGCAGAGAATGCAGCGATAGGTGTATCATCTCCCATTGCTCCCGTAGTCTCTTTACCTTCAGAAATCATAGGTTTAATCACTTTTCTCATCACCTCAAGTGTAAAGTTAAAATAGCGTTGTCTCTCTTCCATCTTTCCATATTCAACAGCAGTTTTTTCAAACTCTACCGTGGGTACATGCTCTTGAAGGTAAGACATGTTTTTAGTTAACCACTTGTCATAAGGGTTTCCTGCTTTAAGGTAGTCATCAATATCTGTAGACTTAAGTACTTTTCCATGCTTAAGGTCTATCCCCATCATCTCACCAGACTGAAGTCTCCCTCTCTCTACAATCTCTTCTTCAGGTATTTGAAGTACACCATATTCAGAAGAAATAAGTAGTCTGTTATCTGTCGTTCTAATGTATTTTGAAGGTCTAAGTCCATTTCTGTCAATGACACATCCGATGTAACGACCATCTGTCATACTTACAGCTGCTGGTCCGTCCCATGGCTCGAAACAAGTACTTGCATACTCATAAAAGGCCCTAAGATCTGAGTCCATATGTGGTGCATTATGCCAAGGAGCTGGAATCAGTGAGCGTGCTGCTTTGAAGAAATCTACGCCATTCACACGCAAGAACTCCATAAAATTGTCAAGACTTGCAGAGTCTGACATTCCATTTTGAATCACATTTTTAAGTCTAACCATCTCTTCATCTGTAAAAACATCTGATTTTGCTGTGGCCATCTTGGATGCGACATTAAAACGGTTGGCTGTCACTGAGTTGATTTCACCATTATGAGCAATCATTCTAAACGGCTGAGCTAGTTTCCATTGGGGAAGTGTATTTGTTGAAAAACGCTGGTGAAAAAGACAAAATGATATTTCAAATGCTTCATTTGCAAGGTCTTTGTAAAACTCTTTAATATTTGTAGGCATTACAAGCCCTTTATAGGATACAACAGACGTTGAAAATGATGGAATGTAAAATGTCTCGTCATCCATTAATTCTGCTTCTATTTCCTTACGTGAAAGGTAAACAAGTGCTTCGAACCTATTTGCTGCAACTGCACCTTTGGGTGAAACAAAAACCTGTTTTATTGTTGGGAGTGATGCAAGCGCCTGTTCTCCTAGAGCATTTGTATCTAGAGGTACAGTACGTGTATAAAGTATATTTAAGTCATTGTTTTCACAAACTTTATTGATAACATCAAAGTCAGTATCATTATTTGAAAACACCATTGCTACTGCATAGGTTTCAGGTAAATCTATACCATCTTCAGCTGCAACCTTAACGAAAAAAGATTTTGGAAGAGAGAGTAGAAGACCTGATCCATCCCCTGTTTTACCATCAGCGGCAATCGCCCCTCTATGCATCATGCGTGACAGTGAAGTGATTGCATCTTCTAAATTTTTATGTGAAGGTATATTGTCAATAGATGCTAAAAGCCCAAATCCACAATTATCYTTAAACGAGGTAAATAAATCTCTCATGTTTCAACCTTAAATTAATATAAAAAGAGCGTAAAAAAACACTTTTTAATAGCTTCAATTTTATCTAAGTGGTGGTTAAACTGTGTTTAATATAAACATTATGAAAAGTCTTTATAATACATGTGCTACTTTGTTTAACATCACTTGCTCTATAATGTAAACAAAAACTAGGAATACATATCAAAGGTTTTATATTAAGTGTTAAAAAAGCCAAAAATGAAGATTCTATTGCTGTGGTTTTAAGTCCTACAGAGGTTCGTACATATTATAGATTCTTTGGAGCAAGACACTCCATTTTACAGCTTGGAAATTTGGTAGATTTTGAAGTTGAAGGTGAAGATGGGCGATTCATGCCTCGCTTACGTTCACTCTCACATATGGGTTTTCCATGGCTTTTTGACAAAAACAAACTCCTCCTTTGGCATAACTTCATCAAAAAATTTGAACCCCACTTACGTGACACAGAAGAGATAGATTCATTTTATTTTGATTTACTTCTTAATGCAGCCAAAAAATGGAACAAACAAAACCCCAAACGTATTGTCTGTGAAAGCTACATCACTTTGTTAGCCTATGAAGGTAGACTATACCCTGAAGAAAACTGTTTTATTTGTGAAAAACGTATAGAAGACGACATTGCACTTATGCAAGCCTTTAAACCTGCACACCCTTCCTGTATTTACTCTCCTACTTTGCCTACTAAAAAAATTTTAGACTTTTTTAAAAGTAAAAAAACTGTCTTTCTCAATGACACGGAAATAAATTACCTTTTTGAAGTTGTCATGAAAGGATTGTAATCATAATTTTGTAACTAAAAAATACACTACCTCCTAAAAATTGAAAACAATAGTTACTTCATTACAAAAAAAAAGTAATTCTTTTATACAATTTGATACAACGAGGTTTTAATTTATACCTTTTACATATGTTTAATTCCTCAAATAATTGTTTGACCATAAGGATTTAAATATGAAAAATGAAGTCCAAAACATTGTAGAAAAATATCAATCTGATAAAACAAGGTTGATGGATATATTGTGGGACATTCATAACCAATATGGATATATATCTGATATAGCAGTCAGTACACTTTCAGATGCTTTGAATATGTCTCCTCTTGACATTCGTGAAACTTCCTCTTTTTATCATTTTTTCCATGCTACACCTGCGGGAAAACATCAAATTTATCTTAGTGATACAGTCATTGCTAAAATGGGTAATTATGATGAAGTACATGCTACTTTAGAAAGAGAAACAGGTTGTAATTTTGGCGAGGTAAATGAAAGTGGTACATTTGGCTTGTACCATACTAATTGTATAGGTTTAAGTGATCAAGAGCCAGCAATGATGGTAGACAAAGTAGTGTTTACAAATCTTACAACAGAAAAAGTGGTAGATATCATCTCTGCCTTAAATCAAGGTAAAAGTGCTGAAGAGATAGCAAACCCCAACCAATATCTTCATTCAGATGTTGCTTATATTGATGCCATAGTATCTACCAACATCCAAAACAAAGGAGCTGTCTTTTTTCAAAAAGACAGAAATTACAGGGTCATTCTTTCTAAATGTTTATCTTCCATACCTGAAGAGGTTATTGAAACGGTATTGGATTCAAATATTAGAGGTCGTGGAGGAGCAGGTTTCCCCWCTGGATTAAAATGGCGACTTTGTCGTGAAGCTGAAGGTGAAGGTGAAGAAAAATATGTCATTTGTAATGCTGATGAAGGTGAGCCAGGTACATTTAAAGATAGAGTGTTATTAACACGTTCACCTAAAGATGTGCTCTTAGGTATGATTGTCTGTGCTTATGCTATAGACTCTGCTACTGGTATCATTTATTTACGTGCAGAATATTGGTATCTTAAAGCTTATATCGAAAAACAAATACAAGATTTTCGTGATGAAGGTCTTTTAGGAAAAGATATTTTAGGTCGAAAAGATTTTAATTTCGATATACGTATCCAAATGGGTGCTGGCGCTTATGTCTGTGGGGATGAAACTGCACTCATTGAATCCTGTGAAGGGAAACGGGGTACGCCTCGTCTTAAACCTCCTTACCCTATACAAGAAGGATACTTAGGTCAACCGACCTCTGTCAATAATGTTGAAACATTTGCTGCTATCAGTAGGATTGTTGAAAAAGGTGGAGAATGGTATAAAGCTATGGGTACGGAAGCATCTACAGGTACTCGTCTATTAAGTGTGTCTGGCGATTGTGACTATCCGGGGATTTATGAAATCGAATGGGGTATCATGCTTAACGAAGTATTACGTCTGGTAGGTGCAAAAGATTCAAAAGCCATACAAATCAGCGGACCTTCTGGAGAATGTGTCTCAGCACTCCAAGATGGCGAACGTCAATTCTGTTACAGTGATTTATCATGTAATGGTTCTCTCATGATATTTAATCAAAGCAGAGACATGCTTGGGGTAGTAAAACATTTTATGGAATTCTTTGTTGATGAATCATGTGGTATTTGTATTCCCTGTCGTGCAGGGAATGTAGACCTATTACATAAAGTGGAACGTGTCATTGATGGTAGAGCATGTCAACAGGACTTAGATGAAATTGTAAGTTGGGGGACTTTGGTAAAAAATACCAGCCGTTGTGGTCTGGGTGCTACTTCTCCAAATCCCATTTTAACAACACTAGACAAATTCCCTGAAATCTATAAGCAAAAACTTGTCATTCCAAAAGGATCATTATTACCATCATTTGATATGGATGCGGCATTGGCAGAACATAAAAATGCATATAAGACACTCATAAAAGAGGAGGCAGAATGAACACAGAAATCACCATAGACGGAAAAAAAATCCAAGCCCAAATAGGGAAACCTCTAATAGATGTTGCTTCTGACAATAATATTTATATTCCTAGCCTTTGTTATATGAGAGGTAAACCTTGTTTAGGTACATGCCGTGTCTGCTCTGTACGCGTTAATGGTCATGTTATGGCATCTTGTACAGTACCAGTCTATGAAGGTATGGATATAGAAGTGGAAACACCTGATTTAGTAGATATGCGTAAAGCGTTGGTAGAATTTTTATTTGTTGAGGGTAATCATAACTGCCCTAGCTGTGAGAAAAGTGGGCGTTGTGAACTACAGGCTGTAGGGTATGAAACTGGTATGATGGTCGCACGTTTTCCTTACCGATTTCCTGTTAGGACACGTGACCATGCCTCAAAATATATTTGGCTAGAAAGAGATCGTTGTATTTTTTGTCAACGTTGTGTTGAATTTATACGAGACGAGGAAACAGGACAAAAAATCTTTTCTATCGATAACAGAAGTACAAACGCAAGCATAGAAATAGATGTAGAACTTGCAGACAAAATGTCACCCAAACAAGTAAAAAGAGCTGCAGACATTTGTCCTGTTGGGTGCATCATTGATAAAGACCTTGGTTTTAACAAACCTATAGGAGAACGTAAATATGAAATAAAGTCTATTAAAGAGCGTATTTTGAAAGGAAAACCAAATGAGTAATGTAGTCAAAAATGAGATTGCTTCTCACGAACTTCCGGCAACTCCTATGGATCCTGCCGTGATGGCAAAAAGAGAAGAGAAAATACAAGTTGCCATGATCGGACTCTGTGGATGTTGGGGATGTACACTTTCATTTCTTGATATGGATGCAGGATTACTATCTCTACTTGACAAAATCAATATCAGCCGTGCATCAATAACGGATATTAAACGTATACCAAAAAGGTGCGCCATCGGTTTTGTTGAAGGTGGTGTTGCCAACGATGAAAACATAGAAACATTAGAGCATTTTAGAGAAAACTGTGACATCCTTATCTCTGTAGGTGCTTGTGCTGTATGGGGTGGCGTTCCTGCAATGCGAAATGATGTATCATTAGAAGCATGTTTTAAAGAAGCATATATAGATTCCCCAACCGCTGTGCCAGGAATAAAACCTGTCATTCCTTTTCATGAGGATTTACCACTCATCACAACCAAGGTATATCCTTGTCATGAAGTAGTGAAGATGGATTATTTTTTACCTGGCTGTCCACCTGAGGGAGAAGCTATTTTCAAAGTATTAGATGATTTGGTAAATGGAAGAGAAATAGATTTGCCAACATCTATGAATAGATATGATTAAAAAGGATTTAATATGGGTCAAAAATTAGTAATCGACCCCGTTACACGTATTGAGGGGCATGGAAAAGTTACCATACAACTGGATGATAATAACCAAGTCGTCGATGCAAAGTTACATGTGGTCGAATTTAGAGGTTTTGAAAAATTCATACAAGGTCATCCCTATTGGGAAGCACCAATGTTATTGCAACGGATTTGCGGTATTTGTTTTGTCAGTCATCACCTATGTGGCGCAAAGGCATTGGATGATATGGTTGGAGTTGGCTATAGTAAAGGTGTCGATATGCTACCTACACCAGAAAAAGTACGGAGATTAGGACATTATGCTCAGCAATTACAGTCACATGTAACGGCGTACTATTATCTCATCGTGCCAGAAATGCTTTTTGGCATGGATGCTCCACCGGAACAACGTAATGTACTTGGTCTTGTAGAAGCAAATCCTGAACTTGTCAAACGTGTGGTACAACTACGAAAATGGGGACAAGAAGCCATTAAGACCGTGCTAGGAAAACGTATGCATGGTATTAACTCTGTACCTGGCGGTGTCAATAAAAATATTTCTATTGCAGAAAGAGATAGACTTCTTCAAGGTGAAGACGGTCTACTCTCAATGGATGAAGTCATAGAATACGCCAAAGAAGGTTTAGAAATATTTTATGATTTTCATGAAAAGAACCGTCATCAAGTAGATACCTTTGCAGATGTTCCCGCACTCAATATGTCTCTGGTCGATAAAGATGGCAATGTAGACTACTATCATGGAAATATTCGTATCACCGATGATGATAAAAATATCATCACAGAAATGGATTATCATGATTATCTAGATTATTTTTCAGAGGCAACAGAAGAGTGGAGCTATATGAAGTTCCCTTTCCTAAAAGCTTTAGGAAGAGATGCCGGTTCTGTACGTGTTGGTCCTTTGGCACGTGTCAATGTCACTAAGTCCTATGGTACAGACACGCCACTTGCCAAAGAAGCGCTAGAACGTTTCCATGACTATACCAAGGGGAAAGCAAATAACATGACTTTGCATACCAACTGGGCAAGAGCTATTGAAATACTTCACTCTGCTGAACTCATTAAGAATTTACTCAATGATCCAGATTTACAAAAAGAGAATCTTATCTTAATGCATTCAAAAGCCGACTGGACAGGTGAAGGTGTTGGCGTGGTTGAAGCCCCTAGAGGTACCTTGTTGCATCACTACAAAGCAAATCAAGAAGGGAATATCACTTTTTGTAACCTTGTCGTAGCCACGACACAAAACAATACGGTAATGAACCGTACTGTACGTTCCGTAGCCGAAGAATATTTGGGTGGAAATGATATTATCACAGAAGGTATGATGAATGCCATAGAAGTAGGTATACGTGCTTATGATCCATGCCTAAGTTGTGCCACGCATGCTACAGGTAATATGCCTCTGGATGTCTCTATCTATGATGCTAAAGGAAAATTGTTTGCAAACAAAAGACGATAACCTTATGCATATTTTATGTGAATATAACAATGCAGATAGTCTCATATATGGCATTGGAAACATTGGTAGACAAGATGATGGACTGGGTTGGGCTTTTATTGACTGGCTTGAAGCACATCAAATCTGTCCGAAGGCTGAAACGATGAAACACTATCAGTTACATTTGGAAGATGCAGATATGATCAGTTATAAAAAACGTATCTTGTTTATAGATGCAACAATGAAAGAAGGAATTAATTCATTTCATATTGAAAAAGTAAAACCGAAAATGGATTTTAGTTTTACTTCTCATGCCATCTCAGTGCCATCCATTTTGGCAACATGTCAACAATGTTTTGACTATCTTCCAGAAGTATATTTACTGGAAATCCGAGGCTATGAGTGGGAACTTCAAATTGGTCTCACCTTAAAAGCAAAAGAGAACCTAGATGAGGCTATAGCCTATTTTGGTTCTGTAGCTGCATGAAACAGCAATTAAATAAATAGGAGGAAAAAATGGAAAAACCTGATGTTAAAAAAGTAAAAAAAGTCATCATGGAAGCACCAATTGGAAGCTATCTTGGTGAAGAGGGAGCACAAGTATTTGCTGAGCGAGCTTGTGCAGAACTTCACTTTAAAGATAACGAATTCATATATAAAAAAGGTGATATGGAGAATAGCTTCTATATTGTAACAAAAGGACGATTTGCTATCATCAATGAAATAGAAAAAGGTAAGAAACCACATATTATCCATGTTTTAGAGAAAGGTGATTTAGTTGGTGAGCTAAGCTTTATAGATGATACACCTCATACAGCTTCCATTATGGCATTAGGAGATGCATCAGTACTATGTTTTAAAGCTGAAGATATTAAACCTCTTGTCACGGAAGAACCGGAGGTCATGTTTGATTTCATGAGAGCCATTATAAAGCGTGTGCATCATACACTGGCAGACATAGGGAAACAACAAATGGCACTTTCAACCTATATTTCAACAGGAAGTTATGGTCATAGATAAAGTGTTTATCTGTATAATTATATCTGTAATTTAACAGTCAATAAAATGAAGGAGAAGTAAAATGTTAAGAAAAAGAAAAGTAGGAATTGTAGGTGCAGGAGCTGTAGGAGCAACTGCTGCTTTTGCATTAACAATGACTGGCTCATGTAGAGAAATTGTATTGTATGATATTGTTCCAGATGTTGCCATAGGAAAAGCCATTGATATTGCACAAGCTGCACCCTATTCTCCGCAAGGCACTATCATTTCTGCTGCAGAATCCCCAAGTGATATGACAGAGTGTGATATAGTTGTCATTACTGCAGGTGTCCCACGCAAAGGTGATATGACAAGAGCTGATTTACTCATGATTAATGCAAAAATCATTACGGATGTTGTCAAAAATATTAAAAAATACTCTCCAGACGCTATCATTATTTGTGTGGCCAACCCTCTAGATGTGATGACCTACGTGGTACATCAGCTCACGGGTTGGGATAGAAATAGAATCATCGGTATGGCAGGTGCACTTGATGGTGCAAGAATGGCATATCAGATCCAGAAAAAAGTCGGCTTCGGTTCTGGTCAGGTAAGAGCAATCGTTCTAGGTGATCATGGAGAAAACATGATACCATATCCTCAAATTTCTGCAGTGGGTGGCGTACCTTTAGATCAACTACTTAGTAAATCTGACATGGATGACATAGTTCAAAAAACAAAGACAGGTGGGGCAGAAATAGTAAGTCATCTTAAAACATCTGGATACTATGCTCCAGGACGTGCAGTTGCTGTTATGGTGGAGGCTATTTTGGATGATACACGTATTGTACTTCCATCTTCTGTACTTCTTGATGGTGAATATGGTTATAAAGATGTAACACTTGGTGTACCGGTAGTTCTAGGTTCAAAAGGTGTTGAAAAAATTATAGAACTGGAATTAAACGATGAAACAAAAGCCAAGCTAGATATTTCTGTACAATCCATTAAAGATGGTATAGACATTTTAAAAGAAAATAGTTTTTTTAGTTAGATGAAAAAACTATTTTATATTACTTTATTCTTAACCATACTTAATGCTGGAGATACTATGAAACACTTTTACGACTTTACCGCCACATCTATTACCGGAGAAGAAATCTCCATGTCCACATACAAAGGTAAAGTCATTTTGCTTGTCAATGTGGCAAGTGAATGTGGATTTACCCCTCAGTATGATGGCTTGGAAAAGCTCTATAAAACCTACAATACACAGGGATTGGTAGTACTTGGTTTTCCTTCAAACCAATTTGGAGGACAAGAACCGGGTTCTAATAAAGAGATACAAAATTTCTGTAAAGTTAAATTTGGTGTTACATTCCCGCTTTTTAGTAAAATAGATGTCAATGGAGACGATACACACCCCCTATATACTTTCCTTAAAAAAGAAGCAACAGGGATTCTTGGCACGGAAATAATAAAATGGAATTTTACAAAATTTCTTATAGATAAAAATGGAAAAGTCATTGAACGTTACGGCTCATCTACAGAACCTGAAAAAATAGCAAATAATATTGAAAAACTATTAAAATAATACCTTATAGTTTTTTCAAAAACTCTGTTTTAAGAAAAATCATTGTGCCATTGACACGCCCTTGAATATGTGTTGGGTCGCCAGGAGCCATACGTATATTTTTAACCGTTGTTCCCTGCTTGGCTGTAAATCCTGCACCCTTTACGGGTAAATCTTTTATAATATTGACTGCATCACCTTCAAGTAAAATATTTCCATTACTGTCACGTGTTGGCTCTACATTTTCAACTACCATACCCTCCTCGGCCCARGCTTTWATRTYATCTTCCAAATACATCATATCTAGCTGATCTTGTGATGCAAGCTTGGTCAATAACCGATATGCCATCACTTGTATAGCAGGTTCAGTACTCCACATAGCATCATGAAGACAATTCCAATGTTTCTCATTGGCTGTTGGGTTTTCAATTGTTTGTGCACAAGTACTACAAATTATGATGCTGTCTTCTCTTGGTTTTACAGTGTATGCTGTTAAGCCCTCAACATTTCCACATAAATCACAGGCCATTCTAAATCCTTTTAAAAATTAATATATTTTACTCTATTTATTTTAATTTAGACTCTTTTATCTCTGTTTTAAAATTTTCAATTTTCTCTCTTTGTCTTAATGCTTCCAATTCGTTTCTTAACTTCATTTTATCTTCTTCGCTAATCGTATGTACCTTAAGTTGTACACGTATTTTTCTCATTTTTTTTGTGTATTGCTTTTCATAATTGTACTCCTAATATTATATTCATTAGATCGTCTCTTACTAACGTTTTAATTTCTCCTCTTGTAGTAAAGATGCTTTTCCCGAAGTAAAACTGTAC
Source organism: Sulfurovum sp. (assembly GCA_002733355.1). GTDB lineage: Bacteria > Campylobacterota > Campylobacteria > Campylobacterales > Sulfurovaceae > Sulfurovum. The sequence continues at coordinate 36,474 of NVVN01000009.1, read as the reverse complement.
AGAAACATAGACATTTCATGTTTGTCTATGACAAAATCTAAAGGCTTTACATATGCCAAATACTGCACAGGTGTAATTTGCTCCGCTTTATAACATTTGTACAAAGATTCTCTTTGTCTATAAAGCTCTTCAATGTTGTAGATATAGGTTGTCATTATTTATTTTTCTTTGTATCAACATTGCCAGCTGATTCTCCAGCCTGTTCTAACCAATAATGTGCTTTCTCTATGTTTTTTTCTACTCCATTACCATGATAATACGCCAATGCAAGATAAAGCTGAGCATCTATGTCATCATGTTGTGCTTTTAAAAGCAATATCTCAATGTCTAAACTATTGTATTCCTGAAAGTCAAACATTTTTTTCTCCTTCGACTCTTTATTTTTAATATAAGCCGAGTATAGAGATATTTAGATTCTTTGGTAAGGTCATTTAGAGAAAAAAAATTGTGTGAATATGCCTAGTACAGCCATGCTAAAAATAGATGAGTGAGTATTTACTTTATGAGTGAAAGACGCCCTATCAGTCCAGCGGTTGTGGTATAACCAACTTCTGTAAATTTCAGTTCTCCACTGCTGTCATAAATAAACGTAGTTGGAAAGGCTTCTACATTAAATTTTTTCGCCCATGACCCATCACTGTCATTGACAACATTAAACGTTAAACCTTTCTCTTTCATGTAGGCTTTAACTTTCATATCATCACCTGAATTGACAGCGATAGACAACACTTCATACTCTCTTGAAACACTTTGTATGTTTGGGGCTTCAAGTTTACAGGTAGGACACCATGTGGCCCAAAAGTGTAAGACYAARSGTTTASCWTYTTTKACWWCATACYGACTMCCATYTATAAGYTGCACATCKATRTGSGGTARRCTATTTGAAGARAGYTCTGGTTTACGTATATAACTTATAATATTTRATARTATRAATAARAGTAAYRCCCCTATGASTATCTCTTTAAGKATWGATTTTATYTTCCATTSTTTCATTATATTTTTAACTTTTTGAGTATCTTCTCAAGTTGTGTCACATAACTTCCACCATACAACGCGATGTGTACAAGTAAAGGATATATCTGATAAATCGGTACTTTCACATCATAAAAGTTTTCACTTATTGGATGCACTACACCATAAGCCTCAAAGAATGCTTCACCAAAGGTATCGAACATAACTATAAATGCCAACTCCATTTCTCTATCGCCAAAATAGATGGCAGGGTCTATGAGCGTAGCACTATTGATATTAAATAGTATGTTACCTCTCCATAGGTCTCCATGTAAAAGGGATGGGGTGATTGTTGCTATATCAATGCGTTTATAAAGATCCCGACATAAGTCCTCTAACCCATCTAACATTTCCTTATTTATCTGCCCTTTGTCATAACACATTTTAGCCATGGGCATGATACGCATCTGTCCTAGAAAAAGTGTCCAGCTGTATTGGGTTTGTTCATTCTTTTGAGAAAATGGTCCTATTGTCGTATCGTAATAGTAACCATACATTCTACTTTCATTTGTCACCATATGAAGTTTTGAAAGTARTTTTGCAGATTCCATCTCTTGGGTATATTTGTCTAGCTTCGATGTCTCTATATACTCCATAAGTAAATGTGCATCTTTGACATCATATACTTTAGGTACAGATATATTGTATTTATTAATATCTTCGAGCATAGAAGCTTCTATTTCTAATCTACTAGAAGGTTGTGAAGTTTTTAGTATGTAAGCTTGTTCTGAAGTGTTTATCTTATAGATATCCCCTATTTGACCTTGAGAAAAAAAGTCTATGGAGAGTATTTCGCTATCCAAGACAGCAGAAAGTTCTCTTTTAAGTTTCTCCATTTACCCTATATCCAGCCCATCCCAAAATTCATCATAATCCAGATTTGTCATAGAGGCATCTTCATCTATGCCTTTTTCTATAAGTTTCTTTTGTGCATTTTCAAAGTACTGTTCTAGTGCTTCTTCTAGCATTTTATTGATATCTTTATGTAGTAGTTCCGAAAAAGCTAAGAGATTATCTACGGTATCTTGTTTAAGTTTAAAGTTTATAGTTTTTTGCATCTTAAAATCCTGTAATTAAAAAATCTATGGCATCTATGATTTGACTTGAGTACTTAGATAAGTCTTCTACTTCTTTACCCATATATACTGCGAAAACAGAAATATTTCATGTACTGCAATATTGTAGATTATAACATATGTTCCCGAATCTATTTCACTACACAATATTTACACATACTTCATAATAAGATTACAAATAAAATTACATATAAAGGTTCAATAATTATGACAAAAAAATTATCTCTCATCCTGTTAATGTCTCTCTATGCTTCAGGAGAAGGTTTTGAAGACAACTTTAAAGGTCTTTGGGGTGTAGGTGCAAGTGTCTTGCAAAGTAACTATACTAATGCCGATACAGAAAGTACATTAGCTCCTTATATATTTGGAAGCTTTGGTACACTTCGGATAGAAGCCAATAGGATACTTTACCCTCTTTATAGTACCCATGAGTATAGCATATTAGCAACAGGAAACTACCGTACACAACAATACTCAGAAGAACTCGATTTAGACAGAAGTATTGAGCTTGGTCTCACACTTGATGTGCCACTCTCTCATGGTTTTAGCTCACGTATAGCTGCTCTGGCAGATGTGTCAGACACCCATAATGGCTATGAATTAGAAGCCCTACTCTATAGACATGATAAAATAAGTAAACTATCCATCCTGACAGCCATAGCTGTCCAGTACCAAAATAAAGATCTTGCAAACTATTATTATGCTACTAACACTTACACAGCAAATGATGGATATGTATTTGAAGTTGAACTCATCGCTACCTATCCTATCGTAGATGATTTTTCCTTTTTTGCCGGAGTACGAAGTTATTGGTACGGTAGTAATGTATCGGATTCTCCTCTTGCTTCTTCATCCAATACTCTTTTAAGTTTTTTTGGTGTAGGGTATAATTTCTAAAGGACATATAATGAAACAWACATTTGAAGTACTCAATGTCAAGTGTGGAGGCTGTGCACACACACTTACTAGCAAACTAGCCAAAGAGTTTGGCGAAGTAGCTGTCAACCTAGAAGTAGAACCCAGACAAATCACGCTTGATGTAGAAGAGTCTAACATCCCTGCTTTACGTGAAGCCCTAAAAGGTCTAGGCTACCCTATGAGTGATGAAAATTTAACTACTATGGAAGGGTTTACGACGACTGCGAAGAGTTTTGTTTCTTGTGCTGTGGGGAAGATGAATACATAGAAAACTCTAGTTCCTCCTCTCCTGAGGTGGAATATTGACATTATCTTATCACACCAGTCTTCTAGTGTAATAAGCTAATGAGATACCCCATTTATTTTAAATTGTAAATTTTCCATTTGTTTTTTTGACATTTCCATTTGTTTTTTTAAAATTTCATTTGATTTATTGGTCATTTTATTTAAATTTTTAATCATTTCATCAGGATCATTTGTTCCAATAAATTTTCTAACTAATTTTCTTTCTTGATATTTATCATATGCAAGATATGATATTCCTATACTAATTATAATTAATGGAATTACAATAATAGGGTTAAAATTCAACTTTATTGGTTGCCTCTTTATTTTTGCTTCTTCTTTTATTTGATATTGACATATATCACATTTCCATTCATTATATGTTTTAGATTGACATTTTGGGCAAAATACAGACATCTTATTCCTTTTTTATAAAATAATATCATTAAAATGTCAAAATATATACCCCCTACTCCCCAAACAAATAAATCAACTCAGGAAACAAAACAATAATCCCCAAAGCAACCAACTGCAATAAAATAAACGGCACTACCCCCCTATATATCTCCCCTGTCTTTACCTTATCACCCGCTGCACCTTTTAAATAAAATAACGCAAACCCAAAGGGAGGTGTGAGGAAGCTGGCTTGTAGGTTCATGGCTACGAGTATGGCAAACCAGATGGGGTCTATGCCTAGCATGGCTACTATGGGTACGAGTATGGGTACTACCACAAAGGCTATCTCTMYRARGTCTNTRWWMAWWYYKRSYWGAAWSWYKRCMWGYRTASSTRYRMWKWTMMAWRYYCRWRSSTCWKYWWKCTCACCTGCAAAAAAGTCCATCGCCATATCTCCACCACCTAGCTCTCCAAATACAAGTGAAAATGCCGTAGCCCCGATGAGTATCATAAATATCATAGCGGTGAGTTTGACAGTTTCTATAGCTGCGTAGCGTAGCATTTCATAAGAGAACGTCTTTTTATAAATAGCCAATAATGAAGCCCCTAACACCCCAATAGCCGCAGATTCAGAGGGAGAGGCGATGCCTGCAAAGATGGAGCCAAGAACTACCCCTATGAGCAGTAAGGGAGGGATTATCTCTTTTACTGCTTCCTTAACGATGTCTCCATAAGGTTCATCTGATTCTATAACAGGTGCATAGTCTTTGTTGAAGTATGCAACGATGAGAATATAAAGTATATACAACCCTATAAGCAAAAGCCCAGGCACCACAGCTGCTCGGAACAAATCTCCCACACTTAGGTGCATCTGGTCTCCAAGTATGATGAGGACTATAGAAGGCGGTATAAGCTGTCCTAGCGTACCTGAAGCTGCTATGCTACCAGATGCTAACTCAGGACTATACTTATGCTTCAACATGAGCGGCAAGGCAATAAGGCTCATCATTACCACAGAAGCCCCCACTATGCCTGTACTCGCTGCAAGTATAGCTCCCACAAGCACCACTGAAATRGCAAGCCCTCCACGTACAGAGCCAAAAAGTTTAGCCATACTTAGCAGTAGTCCCTCCGCCATCTTAGACTTTTCAAGTATAAGCCCCATAAGTATAAAAAGTGGCACTGCCATGAGCGTAACGTTCCCCATGATACCGTACACTCTGTATGGAAGCATCTCTAGTACCCCTAACCCTACTTCGTCAGCTATGAGGGCAAAAAACAGAGCCACCCCTGCAAAGACAAAGGCGACTTGAAATCCAACCATGAGCAACACTAAAGCCATAGCAAACATAAGAAATACAGGGTCAAACCAAAATGTCACTCTATTAAACCAAGCTGTATACACCAAACCACCCAAAAGAGCCACAAGAACTAACACCTTTAGAAGTACCATCTTACTCTCTAGTCTGCCGTACGCCTTTAGCACCTCGGAGAAGGCTTGAAGTACTAACAATACAAAAGCCAAAACCAATATAGCCTTTATCATCCAACGATGCGTAAGGCCTCCAGGGTCAGAAGAAACTTCATGTTGCAAATAACTCTGAATTGTCATATCAAATGCATCATTTAAAAATAAAAGTGAAAAGGGCATCACAAGAAGTAACATAGAAAGTATCTGCACAATAGCACGTGCATCTTTACTATAATGCTCAAAAAAGATATCCACTCTAACATGTTTATCATGCTTTAATGCATAAGTCAAGCCCAGTAAAAAAACCACATCAAAGAGATGCCACTCTATTTCCTGTAAGGCGATAGACCCCGCTGAAAAAAGGTAACGCATCATTGCATCATAGACTACTAAAAGTGAAAGTATCACTACTAAAACAGCAGCRATRTACCCYGCATATTTRCTGATGMRGTCAAGGTAATAGGAGAATTGTARGTTCATTCATATTCTTTTTTATTTGTCTAAGATTTTTTAATAGTATAACATAGATAACATGATGCATATCCCATGCTTTATGATCCTTTTTGACTCTTGAAATTTAGAAAGATAAGCTATAATTTAACACTCAAAAAGAATGGATAATTATGGTCATAATAGGTATAGGAAATGTATTACAAAAAGATGATGGTGTAGGAGTATATGCGGCTACCTACCTCAACAAAAACTATACTTTTTCACAAGAAATACAGATTATCAATGGTGGAGTTGAAGGTATACATCTTCTAAATATTTTGGAAGAAAACGACCATATTGTCGTGCTTGACTGCATACAACTAGATGATACACCCGCTTCTATCTATGCTATACCCGCTAAAGAGATATCTGGTTATGGACTCAATAACGGTGGTGCTCATGAGATAGGAATACTCCAATGTATGGATATGATGGAACTGCARGGTAAAGAGATTCCAGAAGCMATCGTCATTGGTATTGTGCCTGGGGAAATCACCTTTGCCTTTGGTTTAAGTAAGGAACTTACAGATGCCTTTGAAGGGTACATCTCAGTTGTTCTGCAGTACCTTACCAAGCATGGCATTACGTATACACAGAAAAAAAATATTACAGCACTCACAGAGATTATGGATAGAGCCAAAGACCCCTCTGGCGTTATGACTTAACCAAAGAAGTTTCCCAACCATCATAAAGCGCATCATGTGCTTCAGCAATATCTATAAGATTGAGTGTTATAGCATCGATATCATGGTAAAAAGGTTTATCTAAGCGATAGAAGCTTAATCCCTTGACACCATCTTCATTTTCAATTTCTTTTTTTATCTTAAAACCATCTGCAAGGAGCGCCTCTTGAAGTGCCTCTTTTTTACCTACAGAAGGCATAAATATTTTATGCTCTATAGCGCGTTCAAAATGTAAATTATCGCCTTCTTCTATAAGATTCTCACATACTTTATGATTTTGAATGAGTTGCCACTCTCTAGATGTTGGATAAAGTAATTTTTTATAGTAATTCCACTCTCCATCCTCATTATGTCCATTTGTAATGTCATAATTTTGATGCTCCTCCAGTGCAAAYTCTATAAAGTCWGGCCAATTATARGTATATTGCACATAATACAAAAATGTTACATATCCGTCAGAAATGACGCGTCCCACATATTTTCCAATACGAAACTTTATCATGGAAGCTTCTAACTTATCTTCTAGAAAAAGTATCTCTGGTTCTTCATTTTCACTTATAAGCCCATTCTCTTTAGGCTCTTGAAGTTTTACTTTAACATAAGCTACTGTAGGGTAACTGTATTGCAACTCATCTACTTCCATGGAGATACCCGCATTAAACTGTATAGAGGCAGGTTTCCCCTCTAAGTTTTTCATATATAATTCCCAGTATTCTTGCATTTTATTCCTTCATATTTTAATTTTTAACAGACTTGTTTCATGATACCAAAAGTCTAAACCATCTCAAGACTCATGAGGTACATATCTTCCCCATCAAGTACTTTAACTCTTAGACTCTCACAYTTATGACAGTAGTAGCGTACTTCATCCACCTCAAAGACATTRCCACACTCTTTACACTCTAGTTTSAGCTTTTGCTCATTSAGTATCAGYTCAGCATCTTCACAGATGGTTTTCTCTTTAAACGTATCAAAAGCTATTTGAAGCAGGTGTCTTTCTATTCCTGCCATCACACCTATTTTACAAATGACTTTTATAACCTTTGTTGCGTTATTTTGATAAGCTTGCTCTTCACACTGATTTAGCAATGCTTGTACGACACTATATTCATGCATATGCGCTATCCTTTTTAAATTTTAATCTTTGGGGTGTTTTCCTAGGACATACTTTATAAACAAACTCCTGTCGTAAAGTATGAAATTCACTCTTCTCATCCCAAAATTCTGGGTGCATTACTTCTAGTTCTTTTTCTTTGTAAGCCTCTATGGTAGCTGTATTTTCTTCTAAGTAGTCTTGTTTGTCCCAAATATAATCATCATTATATTTTGTAGATACAAAATGATGTAAGGCYTCATAATAACCCTTAYGAGMAAATAYAACRTCAACCATCCCGAKCTCTTTAGCATAACTTACAGAAACTGGTAAACACTCATTTAGTAAACTTTTCGCTTTCTCTTCTCCTACACGTTTAGCTAACGTATAGCTATGGTATTCACTTCCACTGAGTCCCAATGTTTTATAGTGAGGGTTAAGCACCACCCCTTCACACGCCACGACATAATCACAGGCAAGCCCCATAAAGACACCCCCTGCTCCAGCATTTCTCGCAAAAGAAGCTACCGTGACCACTTCATCCGCATAAAGTATGGCACGTACTAGGTCATTCATAGCATTAATGTTTGCCCAACCATCTTCGCCTTGTTTCTCACTGTCTTCTAGTATGTTTAAGTGTATGCCATTCGAGAAGAAATCCAACCCGCCTACCAACACCAACACTTCACACTCTGTTTTCAAATACTCCACTGCATACTTAAGCCGTATACATTGAGCTGCACTCATGGCACCATTATGAAAATTAAAATAAAGATACGCTACATTATCACGCTTCTCTACGCTTACTTCATAAAAGGTTTCATATGCCTTGTCAAAAACCAAAGGAAGTCTCTCTTCTTTAACCCCTTGGAGCTTTTCTTTTAGCACATAAGTAGCAGGAAGTTTAAACCCTCCTACTTCTTTTAGGTGGCTTATCCACACTGCACCATCACATGTTCCAAGACAAATGGCTCCATCACGCTTTGCCAATATCTCTTTGGGTTCTCCTGTGAATATATCTTCTTTATGTACACCATAAAGATAACACTTCACACCTAATATCTCATCTTGTACACCGGGGAGTGAGTCTGATAGGTTRATTTTATCTATGATTGTTTGYGTAGAGTCTTTCCCCCAGTCTATGGMYCTTTTAGCTTGGGTAAATCGTTCATGTATAGGGTTMARCTCTTGTGCTTTACMTTCAYCCTTYTCAATACTCTCRAACAACGTATCTAAAGCCTCTAAAGAAGCTTGTACTATCTCTTGTCTATAAAGTGAGGCTTTATAGGTATCTCTCACCTTAAAGCCAACCTCTGCATAAATATTCCCACCATCATACTCACTGTTGGCTCTGAGTATCACAAGTCCCCATTCTTTTGTGTGACTCTTGAGTGCATATTCCAATGCATTTGGTCCTCTGTCGCCTCTGGGTCCCGGATGGAAGATATACGTTGGRTATTTTTCATARATACTWGCAGGTAAATACGCTTTTAAAAATGGACAAAGTATAAGYTCTGGATTAAAAGCTTCTATCTCCTCYAACATTTGWACTTCMCTGATAGAAAAAGAAACAACAACATCATTTCCTCTTTCTTTTAAGGTCGTATACACTGCTTGTGTTTGAGAATTAAAGGCTGTGCAAAGTAGGAGTATCTTCATCTATCTTCTTAACAAATACGTGGTAACAACTCACCCGTAGGTAAATCTAGAAATCTTTTTGTACCCCATGAAGAGTTAAGGAGAACCTTGCCCTTATACTGCTCTGTAACTGTCGCTATTAGTCTGGAAGTAGTATGTGTTTTTTGTAAAACCTCTAAAGCCTTCTCTTCATCTTCTTTTGAAACGCAAAGTACGAAGGTACCTTCATTCGCAAGATCTACCGCTTCAAAGCCCAACATTTCACAGATACCTTTTACCTCTTCTTGAACAGGAATACTCTCTTCCTCTACTTCCACACATACGTCTGAAGCCTTTGCCCACTCGTTGAGTACAGCGGACACTCCACCACGTGTAGCATCACGCAATGCTACGATTTTAATATCTGCATCCATGAGCGCTTTAACTTGTGGATAGAGGGAAGCACAATCTGTTTGTAATGTACTTTCAAGTTCTATACCCTCACGTGCAGCAAAGATAGTCGCTCCATGCGTGCCAACATCACGACTCACAAAAATACTCATACCCTCTTTAAGGCCTGAAGCAGTAATGCCCTTGTGTTCTATCTCGCCTATACCAGTAGTATTGATAAACAGTTTATCCACTGCACCTTTGGGTACTACTTTTGTATCACCGCTCACTACAATCGCACCATTTATCTCTAACTCTGTTTTCATCGACTTTACTATCTTCTCTAGTTCTCTAACAGAAAAACCTTCTTCAATGATGACAGAACAAGTCATATATTTTGGCTTTGCTCCCATCATCGCAAGGTCATTACATGTACCACACACAGCCAGTTTTCCTATGTCTCCACCAGGGAAGAACAAAGGACTTACTGTAAATGAGTCTGTCGTAAATGCAAGTTTTCCATCTTCTATCACAGCTGCATCTTCACTCTTAGCCAAGATATCATTCTCAAAATGTTTATAAAATACTTTTTTGATGAGTTCGTTATTTTCTGTTCCACCATTTCCGTGGGCTATTGTAATATTTTTTGTCATACTTCTCTCTTTTGTAGGGTGTTGTCCCATGACAACACCATTTTATTAGTCATTGAAATTATTGCTGTTGCAAAGGTACAACACCTTACTCGTTAAATGAGGTTCCCATATTTATAATAAGCTGCACAAGCCCCCTCAGAACTCACCATACAAGACCCTATAGGCGTAGTTGGCTTACAGGCTGTACCAAATATAGTACATTCCTGAGGCTTAGCCATCCCTCTTAATATGTCTCCACAAATACAAAGTTTATGGTCTTCAATCTCAGCCATAGGAAGTATATCTTTATACTTAATCTCAGCATCATACTCTGCATACTCTTCTCTTAGTTTAAGTCCAGAGTCTGGTACATTACCAAGTCCACGCCATCTAAAAAGACTCATTTTTTCAAAATAAGTGTTTATAAGSTCTTGYGCTTTAAGGTTTCCTTCGTGATTTACCACTCGTTTGTACTGAACTTCAAGTTCACAACGTTCTTCGACAAATTGTTTGATTATCATGCTAATGCCTTGCATAGCATCAACCGGTTCAAATCCAGTAACTACCACAGGACGACCATAATCTTTTGGAAATTTATCGTAAATTTTAGAACCACTTATCACASWCACATGACTTGGCCCTAAAAATGCATCTATTTGATTGTTATAAGAGTCTACATGTACATCTCGACTGTCTATAAGCTCTACCATTACTTCTGGCACTGTCACATGGTTGATATGAAACAAAAGATTCGGAATCTTTTGTTTGATTACTTGCTCTACTAAAACAGCTGTCATTGGAGTAGTAGTCTCAAAACCTATAGCAAAGAAGATAACTGTTTTGTCCGGGTTTTCCTCTGCAATTTTTATACATTCCATCGGAGAATATACAAAGCGTACATCTGCACCCTTACCTCTTGCATCTTGCAAGCTACCATTGGAACCTGGTATCTTAATCATATCTCCAAGCGTAATAAGTATCACCTCAGGCTGCATCGCCAATACATAAGCATGGTCAATTCGCTCTTTAGGCATAATACACACAGGRCAACCWGGGCCATGTATGAAATTTACATTATCAGGGAGAAGCTGTGGTAAACCAAACTTCATAATAGTATGGGTATGYCCACCACATACTTCCATTATATTTATGGGTTTTTTTAATTTTTTTGCATCTTCAGCAATGATTTTTGCATAGGCTTTAATGGTATCGCCATCTCTAAAGTCATCATAAAGATTTTTAAGTTCAAGTTTAGCCATCTGTTTTAATCTCCTCAGCATACTGCTCGCCTCGTGCCTCRCACTCATCATCTTCCAARATTGCTTGTTTGCGATCTTGTTCATTCATGAGCTCAAGTATCTCTCTATAGGTATCTATAGAAGCTAGGGCTTCATCGTCATCTATCTTATTCATTACAAAACCGATATGAAGAAGTACGTAATCCCCTATTTGGACATCACCATCACCCATCATCATAAGGTTTGCGTCACGCTGTACACCCATGGTATCTACTGTACACATRGTTTCATCRTCTGAAATTTTTACTACTTTACTTGGTATTGATAAACACATAATTAACCTCTCATCTTTCTTTTAAATTCTATCCAGTCAGCAACTGCTTTAACTGAATCTATATCATTCACATTTACTTCCAAAATGTCTACATTTGGTTTGATACGTCTTGCCTCTGCTTTCTCTCTCTCTATGTCATACTTAAAGTGTGGCAACAAGTCAGTCTTAGTTATCAAAATTAAATCGGCTTGTCGAAACATTACAGGGTACTTGGCAATCTTATCTTCGCCTTCAGGTATAGAAACCAACACAATGTTAAGGTGCGTACCCACATCATATGATGCAGGACAAACCAAATTTCCTACATTTTCCACAAAACAAACATCTATCTCATCGAGTGGCATATCATGCAAGCCCTTATGCACCATGAAGGCATCTAAGTGACAGGCTGTTCCTGTCTGAATCTGCATTGCAGGTATGCCTTTATCTCTAAGACGCTGGGCATCACGCTCAGTCTCTAAGTCACCCTCAACCACACCAAATTTGAAATTCGCAACATCTACTAAATGCTCTAAAAGTGTTGTCTTTCCAGARCCAGGACTGGACATAAGGTTTATGCCTAAGATCCCATGGTCCTCAAGATGACCTCKGTTATGGTCTGCTTCTTGATCGTTTTTATCAAGTATCTTCTGTATAACAGAGATAGTTTTTGCATCATTTAGCTGTGGGTTATGGTGCAAATGCTCATGTGCTTTTTGATGGTCATTTGAATGATTATCTGAATGGAAGGTCTTTCCTCCATCATGACTATGCTCACCAGCATGTACATCTTCATCTATACGCTCTTGCATTCCTCTAATACTACAACCACAATCTGTACACATAATTATCCTTTATCCTATTAAAATATTTGTTCCCACAACAAGTGATATTACACCTGCTGTTCCAAAGGCTCTTCTTACGTTTGTAAGATTACCTAAAAAGTTCTCATTGATATAAAGCATTACCATTCCAAATGCTCCGAAAATCAACATCACGCCTAAAGTAAAGGCTGCCACCATCGTAAAGTCTACCATACCACCTTGGACTGCACCAAGAGTAATGAGCATACCTCTTACACCCCCTGCACCCATAAGCAGACCCAAACCTAATGATGAAGTCTCCGCTACTGTATCAGTTTCATGATCATGCGCCTTACCAAACCAAATATGTATATGCTCTTTGTTTTCATGTATATGTTTTCGAAGCTGTATACGGTTTGTCGCCACAAGAAACAAAAGATAAACACCCATTCCTATGATGACTGTAGCAGAGATAACATCTCCATACGCTAACACATCAGCAGAAATAGCCATAGACTCTAGCACTTTTGCAAAGACAAAAAGACTAAGACCATGTCCCACCGCAAAGAGCGTTGTAATAAGTAGCGTTTTACGTCTGTTCTTACCTATAGAAAAATCTGCAATGGCAGTAAGATGGTCTGGTCCAAAAGCATGAAGGATACCATACCAAAAAATAATAAGTAATGACAATTCCATAACTTTCTCCTAAAATGAATATTTATGCACTATAGTAGTCTCTTATCATTAAACAAGCATTAAAAAAATACTTTCTACTCTATTTTAAGGACTAAATGTTATCCTTATTTATGAAATGTATCTATTGTGAGCACCCATACACCCACCTGTTGGCAGATAATCAACGTAAATGTGGAAAATGTAAAAGAAAATTTAGCCCAAAAAAAATAGCTAGAGAGGAAAAATTACTTGAACTCTTTACCAAAGGAGTAAATGCGAGAGAAGCCTCCAAGCAAAGCAACATGCACTTTGCTACTGTACAAAAACACTATGAAAGGTTTAGAAGGAACATTGCGCTCTATGCCGATGAAATATATCAAAAAAATATTCACCGTGTCACTGGTTACGACGAGTATCTCTATCTGCCAAAAAGCCTCAAGATAGAAAAGAATATAGACAAACTCAAACACTTCCTTACCCTAAGCTATGATGATAAGGTCTACAATATTATGATGCCTAAGGCTAAGCGWTCATTGCTTGAAGCCAAAGACGGTCAAGACAATAAACTCCTTCTTAAATACCTAAAATTCAATAAAATAGCAAAACTATCAAAGGCACAAAGTACTATAACAAGGTTTTGGAAATATTTTGAAGCGTTCATTTTACAGTACAAAGGAGTAAGCGATGAGCAGTTTATTTTTTATTTGAAAGAGGCTGAGTGGAGATTTAATACCAATACTATGACGTCCTATAAACATTAACTACAACTAGCAATATATTCATAAGTAGGACTTAGGTAATATACCAAAAAGGATTACTGATGAAACACCCTGTAAGAACCTACCTGAAAAAAGGTAAAACCTACTATTTCTGCACCTGTGGTAACTCTGCAGATGGTGTACTATGTGATGGTAGCCATAAAGGTACAGAGTTTAAACCTAAAGAATTCATAGCCACACGTAATGCAGAGGCGCATTTGTGTTTATGCAAGAAGAGTAGCTGTACCCCATATTGTGATGGCGCACACGCAAAGCATGAAAAGTTTGATTTAGACTTCCTTTCAAAGTAAGTCTAGCTATCTCCAAAAATTTCTCACATCTTCTTTTTGAAACGTATACCCTAAAAGATCACAAAGTATTTCAGGTGAGAAGGTTTTTGTCTTACTTGACATTTTGCTAAAGTGTGTCTCATCAAAGTCAAATTGTTTACTATTTTGTGTAAATATCTCTTTTTTTGTTGACTGTATGGGTGCAACCACATTTAGTATTCTATTTTTTATTTTTTGCTCTATGATATTCTCTATGATATTTACCACATCATCACGGTGCACATAATTTGTAGGTCCATCCTCTATSGTTTTACCTTCTGTATATTTACCGGCAATTCTATCATACCCCATCAATCCACCAAGTCTCAAAATGACAGAATCTTCATCTTTAATTTTTACAAGCTCTTCTGCTTCTACAATGATTTTTTTATCATCATAAAAAGAGATAGAACTTAAAAATATAATTTGTGTAATTAGCACCTCATTCAAGGATACAGAATACAAAGCATCTTCTATTACATCTAAGTAGTCATCTGAAGGTGGAATGGCAATGATTAGAACATCTGCAGCATAAAATCCAACTAAAGTGTCCATGTTAATATCACGAGAGAGACAATTTACCTCATCTCCTTTAGATTCCATCTTTTCTTTTAAAACATTTCCAACCCATCCACATCCTAAGATGGCGATCTTTTTTTTCTTTCTAGTCATTTATTTCCTTCATATAATTTATTTCCTACCACTATCTGTCCCAAGGCAATCCCACCATCATTAGGAGGAATAGTATTGGGGATCATTGCCTCAGGGAACCTCTCTAGCAGTAGTTCCAAAAGCACCCTATTTTGAAACACACCACCACTTAATACCAATGGCAAGTCAAACGGCTCATACACTACTGCTATCATCTCCACCAAGGTATGAAAGAACTTTGAAATGGCTATAGTACTGTCATTTTCATACAACATTTCTCGCACTAGAGGGAGTACATCTATCTGCCCATCCTCATAGCTAAAAGTGTAATGTCCTACTACAGCGCTATCATACAGCTCTTCAAGCATCATGCCACTCTCCCCCTCGAAACTCATCACATGACATACTCCCAACAATGAAGCCACTGCATCAAATAGACGTCCAACAGAAGAACTAAGCGGGGCACTAAGTCCTTTTTTCCACATCAAATAACTTGTGTTTAATTCCTTTTGGCTAAATGCTTTTATGGCTGGGTTATCTGCATGCAAGGCATCTTCACCATAAAGGTCAAAAAGCAAAGAGAGTGCCACGCGTCTAGGCTCCCTAATGGCTTTTGCTCCTCCAAGAAGTTTGAAGTAGTTTAGGTGAGCCACTCGCTCATACCCTTCATAGTCACAGAGCATAAACTCTCCACCCCATAAGTTCCCATCGTCCCCATAACCTGTACCATCAAAGGCTACACCAAAGACCTTGCCTGTCATTTTCTTTTCTGCCATAACACCCAGTATATGTGCAAAGTGATGCTGCACCTCTTGGCTAGGTACATCTAAACCTTTTGCATATTTGGTACTCTCATAATTTGGATGCTTATCATGTATGAGAATTTCAGGTTTAAAACGGTAAATCCGTTTTAGGTTTTCTATATTCTGCTTAAAATACTCCACCGATTCTATCCCATCAAGGTCACCTATATGTGGAGATAAAATGACTTGATTATCAAACCCTATAGCGATGGTACTTTTTTGGTTTGCTCCTAAAGCCAAGCACTTTTTCTCCAAGCTAAAAGGAAGTTCAATACTCACTGGGGCATACCCTCTTGCACGTCTTAAAATAATTTCTTGGTTTTTTACTACCATCAGTACTGAATCATCACAACCATTCACTATATCACGGTTATGATCTAGTAAATAATCATAAACGCCAGAAAGTTTTTCTACGCTCTCTCTGCTTGTTGCGATAGGCTCATCTGTGACATTAGCAGAAGTAGCCAGCAAAGGACGGTTCAGTTTGTCCAGTACAAGAAGATGCAAAGGCGTATAAGGAAGAAACACTCCAATTCGTGAGATATTAGGCGCTATTAACTGGCTGTTTTCATATGCTTTGGCCTCTAACAAAACGATGGGTCTCTCTTTTGAAGTGAGTAAGCGCTCTTCATGTTCATTAATCTTAGCTAACTCCTTTGCCATCTCAATATCTTTTACCATCACTGCAAATGGCTTCGTAGGTCTAACTTTACGTTCTCGCAGTGTAGCGACTGCTTTTTCATTGCTCGCATCACACATCAAATGATAGCCGCCTACACCTTTAACAGCAACGATATTCCCTTCTTCTAATAATGTAACCATTTTAGTAATAATTTCATTTTGATCAATATTTAAGTTTTCATTTTTATCCCAAAGAGAGAGAGAAGGTCCACACTCCCAGCATCCTATGGGTTGAGCATGGTACCGCCTATCTAGCGGATTAGTATATTCTTCTTCACAGACTTTACACATCTCAAAAAATTTCATAGAGGTTTTTTCTCTATCATAAGGTAAATCATCAATRATAGARTAACGYACACCACAATGCGTACAGKTRATAAATGGGTAGTTAAAACGCCTATTAYTTGGGTCAAAAAGTTCTTTTTCACATTCRCTACARATACTTACATCTGSAGGRATATTTACATGTACATCCCCTTGTTCTTGYGTYTGYACAATACGAAAATCATCAAATASCTGATACTCTATTTCTTCATGTTTTATGCTATCAATGGTAGCCAAAAGAGGRTACTCGTACTCAACAGCTATYAGAAACTGTTTAAATGTAAGTAAATCTGTATTGACATATATCGTAACCCCACTGCTATCATTACTCACCGTACCAGTCACCAAATACCTTTGTGATAACGCATACACAAAAGGACGAAAACCAACACCTTGTACGGTACCTGTAATGACTATCTTATAAGTACAAAGCTCCATGTACCGCATTCTCCTTACCTATAGGAAAGTTTTTGTTCATGATAGGGTTTTTTTGTCCCAGTGTTTTTTGTATTCTGCCATAGAGTGACTGATTGGCAAATGTTTCACCTGTAAGCGTGACAATATTACTGTCTACTTTATCACATAATTGTGGGACAATTTCACCAATGTAATCACCAAAAGATTCGTAGATACTGTAACACATGAAGTTATTTTCTACATCTCCCAACTGATAAGACATAATACTGGTTAAAAATGCATAGTTATCAAAACGATTGTCTTTTACTCTTGTATCAATTTGTAATCCACCTTTACCCAAAAAGCTCACTGCTTCAGCAGAAATACCTTCAAAACTCTCATCCTTAAGCCCTAGTGTAATGGCAGTGACTTCAAAGATATCCATATTACCCTCTAGGTTGTCTAAACGTTCCCATACTTCTGGATATGCTTTTTTATAGTTACCTACCAATCTGTCTGATCCCTCTCTAAGTACACGTATCTTCTCCCAAAGATTGTCAGACTCAAADGGTATAGGTGGTACAGCATTGATAACTGTTTTACCATTATAGTATAGGAAGTTMAGACTACCATCAAAGTGTACACCGATAGCTTTTTGTCCTACTTTATGATGTTCAGCCAACACAGACATCATCGAAGCTTTGTACTGCTCAAAACGATGTTCATTGGCGTGTCCACTTTCAAAGTCTTCATTTTCCAATACATAAATCTCATCGGTATCTACAGAATCAAATACCTCTAAAGAATCTATAATTCTTTTTCCATCTACCTCCACACACGCTAAGTCATGTGCAACTGAAACTCTGTTTCTRTTRCCTTGAACTTGTGTGGGRAAAAGTATCCGCTCACCTGARACAAAAAGTTTTGTATCTTGGTTGATGAAAATTTTCATATCTTTTTGTGTATTGATAGGCATATCAAAATCCACTAAAAARTCTGCCACTTCRTTACTRTYACACTCSAAGTATGAAATAAACTCTAARCCATGTTTTASMGCTTCTCCTGCYAATARYRTAGTCATACCATCATCTGGATATTTCACYWGYRCAGAAGAACCATAAAGTTTTTTCAAAACATCACTTTTGGTAGCTACTCTAAGTAATGGGCGCTCTATACTAAGCAATGCATTAAACTCTTGTTCAACCATCATAAGATGTTCATTAAATCCAGCTGCACTCACCATAAGTAAGGTAGATAGTGCTGCATCTTCTTCGCTTGATTTGTTAAATGTAAATGCTTGTTTTGCTAAACCAGTCTCAAGAGTATTAGTAGTAAATTTAATATTTTTTATAGCATCCACATCACTATTTGGATTAAAAAACTTTCTATATCCATGCATTGTTTTCATAAGTACAGTTTTACCAGAAGCTATAGCCCCTGCGCTTGCCTTAAAGAGCTTACGATAATCACCTTTATTAAGCGCCATATATTCTGTCTCTCTGTCAAGCATACGCAGACCAATACCACACTCTATACAAGATATGAGTGGATAGTCTAGACGTAAAGCATTGTTTTTTCTTTCATCTTCACACTCTGCACAAGGGACTAAAAACTTCATCGTTGTATTGGCACGTGTATAAGGATATTTTGTTAAAAACTGATGTTGAGAGCCACAGTTATTACATGACGTAAAAGGATAAAAATAACGTCTAGAACTCACATCAAACATCTCTTTCTGGCAAGTAGGACATGGTGCAATGTTCAAAGGAAGGTTTACTTTTTCAAGGGGCATAAGAGCAGGTTTCTCTTCTGCRAARTAGTGTTTACCTTTACCTAAAAAAAGTGATGCAGGTATAACATCTTCCATGCCTAGTAAAAACTTCTCTAATTCTACATCATCTTTGTTGCATGTCATAACAATTTTATCATTGGTTTGAAGTACATCTACTTCTACCTTTTCTTGCTTAGCATACGCTCTTATGAGGTCTGTAATATAGTTTTTATTTGAAGAGAATTCAATCTCAAAGATAAAATACATTTATATTCCTTATTTTATTGTTTGTTTACTATACAAATTTGGAGGTATTGATATGTTTAAAGTGCTAAATTAACTTTAAATAAAAGAGAACAACATAGCTTTACATCTAATTGTATACTAAACAATGATACTTTTATATTGTTATATACTACTCAACAAGTCATTGAAGGTAGATTTATATACGCTAAGGGCAGTGTGATGAAATTATACCTATGTGAGAATAGATTTTGTTCTTACAGCCATGCTGAATACTATATAACGCGTTTAACTAAATGCAGACATATCATGGAAGTCTGATATTGTTGGCTTAGAATATTTTTCTATAATACTTTCAAGAGAGACTCTCTTAGTTTTCTTTTTTAATATGATGCCTGAATTTTCTAACTCTTTTAGTGTTGCATTTTCAAGGTTTGGCATATGTGCAATTGCTTCTGGTGTCATGCCATTTTTAACATCTATGATGTCATGTGGCACCATGGTAATGAGCTGCACTTCTCCCATATCTTCATGGAAGGAGCATATCTCTATCATCATGGTTATCTCTACCTCATTTGCAGTTTTACGTGTAGCRCTTTCATTTGCCATCACCTSTTCTGCATTTTCTGAAGATATAGTTCCTACAGGTCCTTCTTTAGAACCTGTTCCCACAACGATAACTTTATCATACTCTTGATAATAAGTCATCAAAGTAAACCCTAAAGTACCTCCCTCAACAATCGTCAAGTTCGGATGTGCTTCATAATTTTCCTCGATGTACTTTACCAAGTATGCACCAAGACCTTCATCGTGAAACATAATGTTTCCTATACCGATGAGTGCTATTTTTTCATATGCCAAGTTCTTCCTTTAGATAAAGAAGGCTTACGCCTCTCCATCCTCATGTTTTACAAATTTACTACCACCAAACGCGATAGCAATATCACCTTCTTTCCAGAAGATAGTTCTCCATACTTGGTAATAGATATGAAACACTACCCAAGTAATAATCAACCACATCGTTATATGATGCGAAATACGTACATCCATRAGAGTCGCTGTAGGWCCYCCACCAACWAACCATSCACTTACAGGAATMGTCCAGTCWGTCACTAARTGCAGASCYSMYGGCCACCAMGCACCAATACTACTAATTCCAGATCCTARWCCATGTACATACATTTGTAGTCCAGTAAAAAGCATCCATAAAAGTAGCAAGTGGAATATTGTAAAGTAAACTGTATTAAAACTATCACTGTGTGTAGAGTCAAAGTTTTTTGTACGGTTTAATGTCAATAAATTAACTACAACCGCACCAAACTCTTTAATATTCGTAGGCGTAGGTATTATCTTCTTATAGGCTTTATCAAAACGAGAGAAAAAGTAAAGATATGCCATAATAATTGATGTTACATCAAAGATAATAGCCACAATAAAGTGTCCCCATCTGTTCCAAGCCATTACGTATTTATCTACAGCAGAATCTGCTATAAATGTCTGGTAATATGGTGCTGCAATATACATACCTGTTGCAACAGCCACAATCATGGAAAACACATTTACCCAGTGGATGATTCTCACCGCTGGGGTCATACGTTTTATCTGTTTATGTCCTGCTTTCGCTATAGCCATCTGGTCCTCCTTAGAATGCGCAAGTAGGGTCAACTTTATAAACAGCTAACTCCTTACCATTAGTATCTACAATATGTACTGCACAAGCAATACAAGGGTCAAAGCTATGAACCGTTCTAATAATTTCTAGTGGTTCTTCAGGATTGGCTACTACTGTACCAATAACTGCTGCTTCATACGCACCGACTTCACCATTTGGTCCTCTAGGTCCTGCATTCCATGTAGAAGGTACAACTGCTTGGAAGTTTGTCACCAAACCATCTTTGATAACCATCCAGTGACCTAATGATCCTCTAGGTGCTTCTGCCAATGCCATACCTCTACAGTCTTTACTTACTTCATCAAAGTCAAACTCTGTCCAAGTACTTAAATCTCCAGATGCTGCATTTTTAGCAAGTTCTGCTGCCCAATCTTTCATTCCGTCAGCAATCATTTCTGTCTCTATAGCACGAGCTGCTGTTCTACCAACAGTAGAGAAAAGTACAGTAAGTGGAAGACCTGAACGTTTAAGGAAGYYACCTACGTATTTAGTGATKMTTTTATCNNCCTTTACNATAACCAACAACCATACGTGCAAGTGGCCCAACTTCTACTTTGCGTCCATCATATAGTGGAGACTTAATCCAAGAGTATTTYTCATCTGTTTTAAGATAAGCATACCCRTCAGMYTTTTTGTTGAGTCCAGTATATTTAGGAATAGTTGTTCCCACATATGGATGCTCAGGAGCACCTGTACCCTCAAACCAAGARTGTGTTACATCTTCTGTAATYTTCATCGGATCTACTTCATGTACTTTAGTGATRTCACCGTCAAGRACTAATCCTGATGGCAAGWAAAGTGCTGAGTTGTAGAAACCTGTATCATCWAGTCTAAAGTCACCATATGACATATATGACAATAGTCCTCCACCAGTTCCACCTACACCTTTACCCATCGCACCTTTGTGGTTACTCGCATGGAATGTAGCAGATGCGTCTGTTGCTTCTTTAGCATAAGCAGTTCCTGCCATGTARATGTCTGGWAGATAMGCTCTTTTTACAAARTCWGTTGTYTCACGWARYAACTCTTGGAAAAGWGARATACGTGCAGGRTTTTGTATGTCTTGYACACAAGTAACTCCACCAACAACGATAGATTGTGGGTGTGGAGACTTTCCACCAAAGACTGCATGCATTTTAGACATACGTCTTTGAACATCAAGTCCTTGAAGGTAGTGAGCCACACCAATAAGGTTTTGCTCTGGTGTAAGCTTATAGCCATTGTTGCCCCAGTATCCATTTCCAAAGATACCTAGACGACCTTGCTTAACAAACTTGATAATACGATCTTGTATTGCTTTAAACTCTGTTGCACCAGCCATGTACGGTGTAGTACCAGCTGCTGCTGCCCATTTTACAGCTTCTTTGGCTGTTGCTTCTGGATCTGCTTTTGTAGCATCTACAACATCTACAAAGTCGAGTGCATGTAGGTGATAGAAGTGTACAAAGTGGTCATGCACTTGAAGTGAACCTTGAATAAGGTTACGTACAAGACGCGCATTTTTAGGAATAGTGATGTTAAATGCATCTTCCGCAGCTTCAACTGATCTTTGGTAGTGTGTACCTGTACAAACACCACAGATACGCATAGTCATCAAACCAACATCTCTAGGRTCTCTATTTTTTACAATTTCTTCAATCCCTCTAAACATGGTTGAGGAACTCCACGCATCAATGATTTTATTGTTGCTGTCAATCAAAGCTTCTATTCTGAGGTGACCTTCAATTCTGGTAATYGGGTCAACAATAATATGTTTATTCCCGTTTGCATCTACTGAATGGTAATTGCCATCTGCACCATGTGCAGATGGTGTTGCATGCGCTGCTGGTGCTGCTGTTTCTGTAGCAGCTTCTGTTACTTCTGTTGTTGCAGCTTCTACTGCTTCTGTCGTTTCTGCTCCACCACTTGTTGTTTGGGCTTCTGCTTGTTCATTAATTTCTGGCATTATTCTTCTCCTCCGTGTTCTTTCTTACCTGCTAGTGCACTTGCTGCTGCATGGATACCAATACCGATACCTGCTGCTGTAAGTAATCCTAAACCAAATTCATCAACTGTTTTTTCAACGCCACCTGTCGGTGCTTTGATGTTGGCATTTGCCATTGGTCTTTCATACGCGTATTTGTCCCARAAATCTGGTTCAGAACACCCGATACATCCACGTCCTACACCAATAGGCCAGTTCACACCTTCGTTATAACGAATGATAGAACAGTTATTAAATGTCATTGGACCTTTACATCCCATTTTGTAGAGACAGAAGTTGTTTTTCGCAGCTTCATCRCCCCAYTCTTCTACATACTCACCTGCATCRAAGTGTCCACGTCTTTCACAGTTATCGTGAATACGRTAACCAAATGCAAACTTAGGACGTAAAAGTGAGTCAAGCTCAGGAATAGMYCCWGTMARTACATAGTGTAARATAACWCCMACCATRTTAGAWGGGTTTGCTGGACAGGCTGGAATGTTAATAAGTGGCTTACCTTTTACAACATCCATGACACCTACTGAATCAGTTGGGTTTGGCGCTGCTGCAGGAATACCACCATAAGTAGCACAAGAACCAACCGCTACAACTGCTGCTGCATTTTCAGATAAACGATGTAATTGATCTACAAATGTCTCACCATGAGCACCATTGGTTCCATATCCACCATTCTCTCCTAGTGGTACTGCACCTTCAACAAAGAGTAGATACTTACCTTTATGAAGCTCTGCTGCATCGTTCATCTGCTTCTCGGCTTGATGTCCTGAAGCTGCTTGTAATGTATGCTGAAATTCAATATTAACAATATCTAAGATAATTTCATCAATTTTTGGTCCGTCAGAACGTAAGAGTGCTTCAGTATTTCCTGCACAGTCAGATAGTTCTATCCAAATTATAGGTACTTTGTTCATAAGCACTGCTGCTTCAGCTACTAGTGGCGTAAATGATGCAGGAAGCATAAGCATAGCAGTTGTTGCAGATGCCCACTTCAAGAAGTCACGTCTTTCTAAACCTTCATCCTCTATGCTTTCCCTAAAATCCCTTCTATTGTTGAGAGGGTCTAGTTTTTTTAAGTCCTCCAAGCGTTTTTGACATTGTACATACAAGTCATCATAAAAGGTGTCACCTTTATTGGTGTCTACCGCTGCACTTTCTGCCGTAAACAATTTTTTTACGGATTCTTCTTTATCTATACTCATTCTACTCTCCTATTTATATTGTTATTTCAGAACTTCTGATTGAATACTCACTTACTATCTTAATCAATCTAACTTAAATGTTATTTAAATAATATT
The DNA here is from genome assembly GCA_002733355.1 of Sulfurovum sp. GTDB lineage: Bacteria > Campylobacterota > Campylobacteria > Campylobacterales > Sulfurovaceae > Sulfurovum. The sequence continues at coordinate 12,474 of NVVN01000009.1, read as the reverse complement.
GATTTACATCATAAATGTAACTTATTGTTACTTAWAACTATAGGTASATACTATAGTTATAATAAGGGTATATATTTATTATAATTTCAGCATGCTTAATTTGATGCCATAAATATCTAAAGTTTATAGGATAAGGTATTTTGTTTACTTCCAGTATGTCTGCAACCTGACATTCCACCCTTTTCGCCATCGCTCTTCTCCACGTGCAGGTGGTGCATTTTTAATACGACGGCTAAGCATACGGCTTGCAGACAGTGCAAACGCTTTTTGTTTATTGGTTTCTTTGTCATCCATATTCCAGAGTACTTGAAGCAGTCCCCATCCTTGTTCTTTGTAACGTTCACTTTTCAATGTACCTTCGCCTTTGAAATTGGTATAGTCCAATAAGACATAGAGTCCTCTTTCATTAACAGAAGTATCTTTGTTATGCATCACTTCATAAAAACGTCTTTTTATGGTCTTTTTTTTCTGTTCACTTTCTATACTCTCTAGCATTTGAGGTAATGCTTGGCTAAGACGTTGTGCCATAAACTCCGCTTGACAACCAAAGGTTTTTTTGAGAAGATGAAAGAGTTCCATGTATTGTGCAGTTTTAGATTTTTTGGCTGCTAAAAATTTTTGTTTAGTCTGCCAAGGAAAATCTGCCTCAGGTGTGAGCCATGAAGGCATAATTACACCCTTTTGTTGCATAAACTGTATTAGCATAGGGAAAACTTCTCTAAAACGCTCTGTATGTCCCTTGGAAAACCAAATAGCGTGTCCTATACCAAGACTTGCAAAGTCTTCACCTTTGTTCCACCAGATAAGATATTTGTCTTTCCCTGCACCTTCATTCTGCCATACCTTTTGGGCTATAAAGTTGGCTTGCTTTTTACTAAGTACTATTTCCGTGCCAAAAAGTGTTGTAACCAATAATAAAAAAGCAAAAAATAGTTTCATACATACTCCATTAAATAATCTGTATTATACTACCCAAAATATATTTACAAAAGGCAGGCATATGTTTAACAAAAAATGGCTTTTGGCTTCACTGCTAACTACATTTCTTTGGAGTGAGTCTATAGACATACAAACATTAAATGGAGCATGGCATTTACGCGTTATGGATGGTATGGAAGTACGAAAAGCCAGAGCCATACTAGACTTCGATATGAAGAAGATGTACCTTAGTGGTTTTGATGCATGTAACCGCATCAGTGGTGCACTCATAAAAAACTCCGACACGAACATGAGCATTCCCATGCTCATCTCAACCAAAATGGCGTGTAGAGGCAACATAYAYAMCTGGGTAAGCCARCGTTTACATGAGGYATTAAAAGAAGGKTTTTTCATCACAGAAGAAAYAAAATATGATGTTRAYGGRATTAYATTAAAAARTCCAAARCATGAACTRTTTTTTAAGCGAATGGAGAAAGACTAGACAAAACTAGGTGCATCATTCGCAAATAAAATCAAATCTCCTGCTCTTGTATGCTCAACAAGCATACTCTCCATCTCACCTTTGGAAGCCAACTTCACTAACTTATCTGCCTCAACATACTCTTTAAATATTGCATAGTTCAAATCACCCGTTACTACTACCACATCAAAGATTTCATTGACACGTTTGGCTACTTGGACATTAAGTTCATCATCTACCTCAACAAGTCCAGGCGTGATAACTACTTTTCTACCCTCATAGGTTGTGGCTAAGTCAAAGGCAGCCATCATGCCATCTATGTTTCCATTATATGAGTCATCAAGTATTACCTTACCACCGGCATCTATCCGTTGCAATCTATGTGCTACCGGCTCCAGTGTGCTTAGCTGTTTTTGTATCTGCTCGTCATTGAGCCCYAGYTCTTTRGCTACAAGTACCGCTGCTRCTAAGTTCATAGCATTGAATGCTCCTAAGATGTTAGCAGAATAACGAATACCATTTAGCGTAAAGCTAGTAGCATCCAGCGTAGCCTCTACATCTTCTATGATGTACTCTGGCACTGGGTTATTGGAGCGTATATCTAGGTTCTCTTTGCTGCCAAAAGTATGTACATTAGACTCTGGTTTGACCATCGCACTTTCATGTACCCATGCTTGCTCTAGTCTAGCAGTTTTAAGTATCTCCATTTTGGTGTTACGAATGTTTTCCATGGTTTTGAAGTACTCTATATGTGCAGGWCCTATCTTTCCTACCACTACATAGTGAGGGTTTACAAAAGTGCTTATCTCTCCTATATCCCCTTCTCCTCTTGCTCCCATCTCAACCACATARAMTTCAGTATCATYTGGTAAGTCCTCGTTAATATCTTTTATCACACCACCTAGTGTATTAACTGAGCGTGGTGTAGCATAGGTTTTATACTTTGCTTTAAGTAAGTGTGCTATGATATTTTTAATACYTGTTTTTCCGTAACTTGCAGTAATGCCAACTATTTTCATATCGTGCATTGCATCTAACTTCTTTTGGGCGTGTTTCTTAAAACCATTAAAAAGCATCATCTCTATAAACATAGAAACAAAATATGCTAAGAAAATAGGTATGACTACTCCAAAGTGATTAAATATCACTGCTAAAAAAATAGAAAAAAGAAGCATCGCTGCAAAAAAACGTTTAACTCTTCCTGTAAAAACCAAAGGTTTATCTAATGCTTTGTACCATTGAAACAACAATCCTAGATACACAAGCACCACAACAAAACCATAATTACTGATAGTGCTCACTAACATATAAAAGGCAAAAGGAAGCAAAAAGTATRCATAGTGCCACCAYGTCTTTGTATGRTRRAAAAGTACACGGTTCAACTTATAGCTGTACCATTGTAAATTGGTRATAAAGTAATACCCCATTGCTAAAATGAAGAGTGCGTAAAAAAGTGAATTGAGTAGTTGTAACATTAGAAATCCTCACATTGTTTTGTAATAGTTTGAGCTATAAAGTCTTTATGCTGTAAAAAGAAAAAGTGGTCTCCATCAAGTGGGTAAAATGCTGAGTTTTCTATGAGCCCAGCTATCTTCTCTCCTGTATAAAGTGGTGTTGCCGTATCTTCTTTGCCCCAAAAACACAAAGTTTTACTTTTTGCCTTTGCAAAACTATCTTCAAAGTCTTCATCAACCACATTTTTAAAYKTCTCATACATCTCATGACTCATGCCCTGCACATCAGGGGCTACAAAAAGTTCACGTATTTTTTTCATGCCTAGTGGTTTGAGTAGTTTAAAGGTGGCTATCTTCACTTTAACTGACCAAGGTTTGACAGTAACTATGCCAGCGGAGGAAAGAAGGACTAAACAAGGTGTATTCAGCAGCGTAGAAACTTTACCGCCAAAAGAATGCCCCATCGCTATGGTAGGTGTAACTCCTAACTCATCTAAAAAGATCTGTACGATGTACCCATAATCTTCTGTTGTGAGTATCATCTCGTTATTAGACTTTCCAAAGCCTGGCATATCCAAATAAATATGCTTAAACTGTGGAAGTATTTTTCCAAAAGCTTGTTTCATTATCTCTTTRTTACTTCCCCAACCATGAAGTATGAGAAGTACTTTCTCTTCTGTCGGATTTACCAACTCATAAGAAAGATTAAAAATTTGTTCTTTATACTCTATCGCTTTAGATGCCATGCTTCACCATTTATTTTTAATTGAATTATTTTAACATATTAATCGAGATATTTATCTTCTTTCATTGATATTTTATTTTATCATTCGCTTGCTTCATGTATGATATAAGATTTATTTTTGACTTTTATCAAAGGTGGTAACTTTTCTGCTTCAAAATAATCATACCCATCTTTGAGATTGACCCAAAAATCATACCAATGGTGCTCGCTATAAAGAGCCATATTCTCGTCAGTCATACGAAAAGGAAATGCATGGACTTGTACATACTTCTGACCTTTGTTCAATGCTTCTTCCACTAAAGTATAAATCTCTTCTATCTTCTCGTCTGTCATGGCATAACATCCTATGGAGACACAATTGCCATGTATCATAAGAAAAGAGCCTGTACGTTGATGTGCTCGGTCATATCTGTTTGGATACCCTAGATTGAAAGAGAGATGAAATTTACTATGAGGATTTAAATGATGTTTTTTTACTTTATAAAACCCTTCTGGTGACTGTCTATCTCCTTCTTTTAGTTTAGGTCCAAGCTCTCCTGAATACGCACAGATAGTATACAATTTCAACAATACATAGTCTGATTGAGAGCGTATCCAAACTTCAAGTGTAGATTCTTCTTTAAAGATACGTATAAATACAGGGTCTCCCATTTGAGCATGTACAAGTAACAAACTCTCCTCAAGAGGAACTTCTACAAACTTTTCCAATGCTACAAACTCATATTCCCAGTTTTTTTTTGCCATACGTATCAAATCCTCGACAGTTAATATAGCATTATGCTTCTCTTTCTCAATAGTAAAATCTTTTAAAAAAATATCCTTTTCGAAAACTATAGCTACACTAGGAATTTGTTGATTTTTTACAGGATAAAGATAAAAAAGTATAAATGAAAAAAGAAGTAAAAGTATGACAAGGATATCAGCTAAAATTAGCCAAGCCCTTATCATCAAAATCAGAAATTAAGTCGCTGAGACTTGTCAAGACTATAAATATCATCAAATAGTGCAAGTTTTCCCTTTTCATCTACATATGCGGTCAAATAGGCTGTATGTACGGGAAGAAGTTTATTAATTTGTAAATAATGCGTTTTCTTACTGTCATATTTTACTTTTACCGCTTTATACTCATGTGCAGTATAGTTTGTAGAAATATGTTTAAGCATATGTTTTGGGTTTTCAAGTCTTACACATCCATGACTGTATGAACGTACTTTTCTTTTAAAAAGATGTTTGCTTGGCGTGTCATGCATATACACAGAATGCCTATTGGGGAAAATAAACTTCACGCGTCCTAAAGCATTACGATTAGATGGGACTTCAATAAATTTAAATGGTACTGGACCTTCTCCCCCCACATATGCTCTAGGATTGACTGAATTAAAACTTAATGCCGGAGAAGTTAAATCATAGTCTCTACGCATGACCAAACGGTGACTCTTTAAATATCCGGGGTTTTTTAATGTTTTAGGAATAATCTCATTTCTGGCAATACTGTCAGGTACATTCCATGTAGGGTTTAAAACAATATATTGAAGATTTTCAGAAAAAATTGGTGTTTGGTTTTTGCGTGTACCAACAATGACTTTCATCGTCAAAGCCATCTTACCATTTTCAATTACACGTATAACATATTCAGGGATATTCACAAGCGCATAAGTATTACCCAAGCCTGGTTTCATCACTTTAACTCTCTCAATATTCAATCGAAGCTTATGTAACAACTCTGCAGATGCATCTTCATTTTTCTTCAAAAGGTGATACTGTGCGATGAGCATATCGAACTGTCTAAAATCAGGAATATATGGTTTTAAGATTTGTTCTATCGTCTCTCCAGCTTTAAGTTTCATCTTAATATCTGTTTCACTTACCTTTTGCTTATATATTCCGTATTCACCCAATGTACGTTTATCTATACATCCATTTGAAAGGTTTTGTGCATAAGCTACAAGTAATTTACTCATAAGTTTAGAGTTCTTAGTTGATTTAACTTGTGCATAAAGTGCTTTCTGGTTACAAATAGATGCATACTTATCTGTTTTTAATATGTCTAAAAAATCACTTCTTTGACCATATCTCCATCCTTCAGCATCAGGTGTCCCTACACACCCACTCAATACTATGGCAAATAGTACAGTCATTAAAACTTTTACTATATTTTTCACGTTTATCCCTCATTTATCTGGTGATTAAWTNTTTTCTTGATATCCTTTGCACAACAATAAGCACTTGAAAATGCCCATTGAAAGTTGTACCCTCCCAATCTCCCTGTCACATTTAAAACTTCTCCGATAAAATAAATCCCTTCCATTTTCTTACTCATCATAGTTATTGCTTCCACTTCATCTGTACGCACCCCACCTTTTGTTACTTCTGCTTTAGAGTACCCGAAGGTTCCTGCTGGTGCAAAAGTATAATGATGTAATGATTGGAGCTTGGCTAATTCCTCTGAAGTAATTTGAGCGAAGGGTTTATCTTCTAATTCTAATTGTACCAAAAACGCCTTAGTGATGCGCTTKGGGAGAGGAAATARCGAAGATATCTGTTTTTTACTGCCTCTTAYACCCTCCAAGTAAAAATTTGGTAAAAAGTCTATCTCTATCTTCCCTTTTTCCCAATAGAGCGATGCATCCAACACTACAGGACCACTTAAACCTTTATGTGTAAATAGCAATGCACCATTACATATGGTGTCATTTACTGTTATTTTAACATCTGTTGACGCGCCAGAAAGTTCCTTGAAAAAAAACTGCTCCTTTTGTACCGTAAATCCCACAAGTGCGGGTGCCGTTTTTTCTATAGTGTGTCCAAATGAGTTAGCTATGTCATACCCTATGCTACTAGCACCAAGTATAGGGAAACTTAGCCCTCCAGAAGCCACAACTACATATTTGGATGTATATTTTTTGTTTCTTGTCTGCACAGTAAAATAGGAATCTCTTTTTACAACACTTAGTACTTCTTCACCCAATACAAGCTTTTGTTTTTTTATCTCTTTGGTAAAAACATCTACCAACTCTTTAGATGATTTGTCACAAAAGTATTGACTTTTTTTACGAAGAACGGGAAATAATTTTTGTCGTTCAAGCCAAAGGAGTAGTGCCTTTTCATCAAATGCTTGTAACACATACTCTATAAACGTCTTATCACCTAAAAAATATTCCATGCCCATATCTACATTGGTAATATTACATTTTCCACCACCTGAAATGAGTATTTTTGCAGCAATTTTTGTATTGCCTTCTATGATGGTAGCGCTATTTCTAGGAAGTAAAGAGGCCAACATTAAGCCACTAGCCCCTCCTCCTATAATGATAATTTCATTTTCCATAACCGGTATTATAGCCGATTAGTACACAAAAGATACAGATAAAAAATATCAAAAATATCTTTTAAAGTTTTTTCTAATATTTGTTTTGATATGATAAAATATTAAAACAAGTCAGGAAGTTGTATGTATAGGGTTATAATTCTATTTCTAATATCACTTACCTTCATAAATGCTAGTCTTTTCACTATTACAGACAAACGTGGCAATGTCATACATAGTACAAATATTCAACACTCAAAAAATGCATACTTAGCACAAAATGCAACAGAATATTCTCTTCAAGCCATATATGATGAGCTACATCGTGCAGAAAACCTTGCCCGTAGAGCTGAAGCTGCCAAAAAATCTGCACAACACATTGTGAAGGTCAAAAAAGAAGCAGAAAAAAGAGGTAAAACGTATCATCTCACTAATACAGACAAAGAAAAACTACTTGAATATGCCAAATATTTTAAAGGTGGGAAATATATCTGGGGTGGGACAACCCCTAAAGGCTTTGACTGCTCCGGATATGTACAGTATCTATATAAAAAACACCATGTAAACTTACCTCGTACAGCATGGGCACAATCTAAGCAAGGTACACCAGTCAGTAAAACTGACCTACAAAAAGGTGATTTACTCTTTTTTCTTACAGACAAAAAACGTGGTATCCCTGTAACCCATGTAGGCATATATATCGGCAATGACCAGTTTATACATGCTGCCTCAAAAAAGAAAGGGATTATCATCTCACCTATCACACATGGGAGCTACGCAAAAACCTTTGTCTCTGCACGTCGATTAATAAGTAAAAGTTAACTCTATAAATAAATATTCAATTAACACTCCGCTAACAATTGCGTAACACATTAGTAATAGTCTTCAAGTATAATTTTATCTTAACATAAATCAAAAAGGAGAAAATGATGGAAAATGATTTAGCCGTACAAAAGTCTCTCTATAGCAAAGTTACAGGTATAGAAAAGAAAGAGGATGACTTTTATAAAGAACTCTATGCACGTTCTGAAAAACGTATTGATGCCTTAGCGAAGACTAACCCTTTTACAGAAGAAGAACTTAATGAGGTGCTTGTAGAAGATGGATATGACCGTCGTGACTTTATGAAATGGGTTAGTGCAACTACTGCCATGTTGATGCTTCCTGGTTTCTTTGAGCCTTTGGTAGCAAAAACTGTACAGGTACTCAACCGTGTACCTGTTATTTGGATTAACCTACAAGATTGTGCAGGAAACTCAGAAGCTTTTTTAAGAACTGATGGGCCTACAGTAGATGAGCTTATCCTAGATATAATTACATTAGAGTTTCACGAACTACTTATGGCTCCTTCAGGTGAACAAGCAGAACTCCAACTTGAAAATGCCATGACAACTTTCAAGAATGAGTMKMWYCYTWKWRWWSMAGKWKSWRYKYCWRCTKSTKWKWWTRRMWYKKWTRKWAYTWTYRGSWYWWSTKKTKMAAYMTWYRKYKMTYWTSYKASYYSWYYYKCMNCTGATKYYAWAGCTATCGTAGCCGTGGGAACATGTGCAACTTTTGGTGGTGTACCTGCTGCTGCTCCAAACCCAACTGGTGCAAGAGGGGTGATGGATATCATCAAAGACAAACCTATCGTAAACATCCCTGCTTGTCCTGCAAATCCAGCTAACATGTTAGGGGTTATTTTACTCTATGTTATGACAGGAGAACTTCCTGAACTAGATGGTCTTTTACGTCCTAAATTTGCTTTCGGGTATCGTATACATGATGCCTGTGAGCGTCGTGTACACTTTGATGCAGGTGAGTATGTAGAAGAGTGGGGAGATCAAGCTGCACAAGATGGACATTGTCTCTACAAAATGGGATGTAAAGGGCCTATGACCTTCAATAACTGTCCTACAGTCAAATACAACAGAGGTACAAGCTGGCCAGTAGCTGCTGGGCATGGATGTATCGGTTGTTCTGAACCAGGCTTTTTCGATAAGTTTGACAGGTTTGAAGCACCAACGCCTTATAACCCTAAGTATAACCCTGCATCAGATATGGGTGTCTATGGTGCTGCTGCAGGACTGGGACTATTTACAGCATTTAAACAACTCACAAAAGATACGGTAGCACAGGAGGAAGAAAATGGCAACTAAGCATATGGTAATTGACCCTATTACAAGAATTGAAGGGCATATGAGAATAGAAGCAGTGGTAGATGAAACCACAGGTGAAGTACAAGATGTTTTTTGTTCTTCTACAATGTTTCGAGGAATTGAGACCATTCTAAAAGGACGTGACCCAAGAGACTGTGGTCTTATGGCGATGCGTATTTGTGGTGTTTGTACTGTGACACATTTCCAAAGAAGTATAGAATCTGTTGAGAATGCGTTTAACATAACCGTACCAACCAATGCAAGGTTGATGCGAAATATTATTCAAGGTGCCTTGTTTATGCATGACCATCTTGTGCACTACTACCATCTACATTCTCTTGATTGGGTAGATGTTATTTCCGCATTGGAAGCAACGCCACAGGCAGCTGCTACTGAAGCAGCCAAATGGGCAAATGTCGCAGGAGAAACACCTTGGACTGCAGATGTACAAACATTTACAGCAATGAAAGACAGACTGATAAAATTTGTTAAAAAAGGTCGTTTAGGTATATTTGGAAATGGTTACTGGGGTAATCCAAGCTACAAACTCACTCCAGCTCAAAATCTTGTGGCTATTACGCACTATTTCCAAGCATTGGAGATTCAAAGAGATTTAGGTCAGATGATGACTATATTTGGGGGGAAAGACCCTCATCCACAGTCATTAGTTGTAGGAGGTGTTACCTCAATTATGGATATTAAGGATCCTGCTAAGCGTCAACTCTTTAAAGATTTGGCTCTAAGGGTACGTGCTTTCATTAAAGGTGCGTATATGCCAGACATGTATATGTTGTCTAGTATGTATAAAGCTGAGATGGTAGCTGGTGATGGTGCAGGACTAAAAAGTTTCTTAGTCTATGGAGGTTTTCCTCTGAATGATGGTCCTATTTATGATTCTCCGATGCTTTTCCCTGGAGGTATCGTACATAATGGCGACTTAACAAAAGTTACTGATTTTGACCCTGCTATGGTAACAGAAGATGTCACCCATGCATGGTATGCTGCAACAACACCTGAACATCCATATGTAGGTACAACAACACCAAACTATACTGACTTTAAATCTAAAGTCAATGGAGTAGCTCATCTTGATACAGACAACAAGTACTCATGGGTCAAATCACCACTTTATGATGATGCACGTGTTGAGGTAGGTCCTCTTGCAAGATTTATCGTTGGATATGCTCGTGGTGATACACGTATTAAAAGCTATGTAGATAACTTTAACAAACGAGCTGGTACTACAATAGATAACCTCTACTCTTCTGTAGGAAGAACTGTTGGACGTGCTTTAGAATCAGAACTGATGGCAGATGTCATTACTGACTGGGTAGATGAGTTGAGTACCAACATCAATGCTGGAGACTTCACATCTTGGTCCAAATTTGATTTTTCAACAGTAAGTCAAAATGCTGAAGGCTATGGTGTGGAAGAAGCTCCTCGCGGATCATTAGGCCATTGGATACGTATAGAAAATGGTAAGGTTGCCAACTATCAGGCCGTTGTTCCGTCTACTTGGAATGCAGGCCCTAGAGATCATCTTGGGCGTATGGGTGCTTATGAATCTGCACTTAAAGGCATTAAACTCGCCAATATTGATGAACCGCTTGAAATTTTAAGGGCTGTTCATAGTTTTGATCCATGTATCGCTTGTGCTGTACATGTTATAAATACACATGGGAAAGAACTTGCATCATACAAGATCGACCCTGTGTGTGCAGTATAAAAGGAGATAAGATGAAACATATACTCATAAAATTTATTCCATTTGCAATAGCAGTATTTTTATTGAATGCTTGTGGTGGAGGATCATCAGAAGATGCTAATGCAGTAGCATTAGACAAAGTAACTTTTACAGAAGTACAGCCGGGGACAACCATTGCAGTGACCTGTGATAATGGTTACGTAACCCAAGAAGAAAGCAGTAAGTCTACTATCAATTACAAAGGTAGTGATGATGACAAAGGTAGTGATGATGACAAAGGTAGTGACGATGACGACGATAGTTCATACACACAACAAACTGAAGAGATTAAAATAGATCTTCCAGAAAAAACCACGTGTCAATTGGTCATTACGACGTATACACCATGTTACAAAACAATGACTGTTTCCTTAGATGAAAATGATGGTGAGTTTGACTTAAATGATTTCTATAAACAAGATTGTATGACTCCGCCAACGCAAGCACCGACACCGATGCCTACYACAGGTATGAACAATGGTCTTGAAAATTGGAAACAACCACGTGTTTATGCAAAAGTAGATGCACAGCCTGTATGTAACCAAGACAAAGTATTTTCACTTCGTCCTCATAACACATCAATCAATACTAGATTTGTGGACTACACATCAACACCTATACATCCTGAGGGGCATACTTTACGAGCAACACAGGCAAGAAATGCAAATGACAGCATACCATTGACGTATGATGCGACAACAAAAACATGGAAAAATGACTGTGCTCCAATTACCTATGTAGATAAAAAAGATATTTATCCATCATACTGGGTAGAAGCGGTGAATGATGCCAATGGTTCAGTAGTCACAAAAGACCGTATTACCGTATATGATGGTGGTACAGATAACTGTATGGCTTGTCACGCGTCAAACAGTAATTATCCACTAGCTTATGCAAAAAACAATCCTGCAAACCTTGCAGACCCAGAAGCAGACTATAAGACAAACATCTTAAGAAAGCATGATGAAGAGTATCCTAATGTAGTAAATAAATATATGACTCAACTACAGGCAAAAGGACTAAACTATAATGCTGGTGGACTTGAAGCGACATCACAAACGATGAAAGTATCTTGTACAGATTGTCATGGTATTAATGCGGTGCAAGGCAGTGGGTTTAAAACTGTTCCGTCACTTACAAATGCCATTCATGATTTACATGCTAACCTCAGTGAGCCAAACATAGCAGGAGCAAACAACTGTTTAACCTGTCACCCAGGTGAGACTATAAGCAAAACATTTAACGGTAAAATCGTGCATCCATTTACAAGATTTTGGAGAAGTGAAGATGGACATGGTGAGTGGACAGAAGACAGAGGTGCAGCCAGTTGTACACTTTGTCATGGTCCAGATCTTAGAGGAACAAAAATATCTAACAATACAAGCTGTTATAAGTGTCATGGCAAAGAGTGGAATACACCGCGAATTGGCACAAAACCTATACCTACAAATAATGCAAAACTATTAGGTGGTACACTTAGTAATATGATAAACAGTAGTAACTAATAAGGATTCTCCCCCCCTTGTTAATAACACGTATAGAATACCTTCTAAATAAAAGGTATTCTATACTCTAGCCATATAAAAACTCTGAYTTAATGAAAAAGACGGGTGCTTAAAAACACCATCAAAGTACGGTATAGTCGTAATAAACAAAGGTTTATTTACAGATGGCTGTAAAAAAGACT
>NVVN01000008.1 GCA_002733355.1 Sulfurovum sp. | reverse complement strand
AACTATGATAGTTTTACTTATAATGTAGTGCAGTACTGTCGAGAACTTGGCGCAAATTTAAAAGTTATTCGTAATGATGAAATGACTATCGATGAGATAAGGGCACTAAAGCCTAAGAAAATTATTTTATCTCCAGGTCCTTCTACCCCAAATGAAGCTGGTGTTACCTTAGATGTGATTAAAGCATTTGCCGACAGTATACCTATCTTTGGCATATGTCTTGGGCATCAGAGCATTGCACAGGCCTTTGGAGGCGATATAGTAAGAGCTAAAAATATGATGCATGGTAAAACATCTCAAGTTAAGGTAGATTGTCAAACCCTTATTTTTAAGGGCTTACCTAAAGAGTTTAGAGCCACACGTTACCATTCTCTTACCGTGAAAAAAGAGACACTTCCAGAATGTATTATCCCCACATCACATAGTATAAGGGACTTATTATTAATACAATTATATGGATAAACCACCTTTGTGAACCAAAATCAGTTAGTAAGTTAATTAAGACAATACGATGAAGCTTACTATACTTTAGATAACTTTTTAAAGCTATCCAACGGTTTATATTGYTACACCGGCATTACCTGAGCTATACCCTCTATAGAGACATAGGTATTATGAATGTGTTACCCACTATAATCCACAAGCTCCTTCACAATACTCACAACTGTCTCTTTCTTGTACTCTTTTGAATAGTTATTGATAATYTCACGTGACAAAACATTTGCCCCAATATATGAGAACATGGCACGTACGGCATCATTACCTCTCAAACCTCCACCTCCAGAGTGAGAGGCGAGGGCTATAAACTTTTGGTTGAAGATAGCTCTGAAATCATCTCCTACGCGTGAGACCCAAGCTATGGCGTTATTAAGTACAGGTGGCATACTGCCATTGTATTCTGGTGATACGACGATGAGGGCATCAAAGGTTTGTAAGTGTTTAGCTAAGTCTTTAACATCTTGGGGTATACCTTTTTCATCTTCTATGATGGAAGTATACATAGGTAAGTCAAGTGCCACCAAATCAATGATTTCACTTTGCTGTTCTAGTTCTGCAACTACTTCTTGTATGTTATGAGCTAGTTGCATATTTTTCTTAACACTTGCTGTGATGATAGCTATGTTTTTCATGTGACGTTTTCCTTGCTATTTACTAAACTCAGTGAGACTGAATGACTCGAGTAAAGTCATCTATTTCTTTACTAATACTATCATACTCAGTTAAACCCATTTTTAATTCACTTGGTATCTCATCACTCGCAGCTCCTGCTAGTAACCCAAGTATTATACCTCTATGGACACAGTCGCCTCCAGCATTTGCATTGGCTAAAACAGAAGCTTTAAAATCAAATTTGTTTTTATACAAAAGGTACATTAAAACAGGAAGTGACTGTTCAGGGTAACATCCTGTAGTAAAAACTGAACCTAAAATTTCATCTTCTTCATAATTCTTCATTAAATCATCTAAGTCTACATGCAACTCTGAAAACTCTGTATGGATTTTCCACATCTCATCTTTGGGTATGTTACCAGGTCCATTGTGTTCAGCATAGGTTTTTGAAAGTTCCGAGCCACTTATTTGAGTCCGTTGTACTTTAGGAGCAAATTCTTTTAAAGTAGATATAGGCTCTTCTTTTTCTAAAAGTGTATGTAAAAGGGGTACTAAAACACATAGGGCTGAACTAACATTGTCAGAACGGTGTGTAATTTGCTGATGTTGCAAAGCCACACCTAGTGCTTGAAAAGTAGACTTAGAAGTAAGCGCTAAAACAAGTGGACGAATGATACCTCCATTTGAGGCTATAGACCAAACATTTCTTTGTTCTTGCGCACAAGCATGAGGAGGTACCCCGTTGGAGTAATTTTCAAACCAAGCGCGAATATAGACTTCAGTATAAGGATCTTTATTGAGACCTGGTGTTGTCAAATAGCTAATAAAATCTTCGATAAATACTTCTTGCTTGTATTTACCTTCTTTGATGACCGAACGCATTAAAACACGTATGAGATTTGCCCCAAGAGTATTTTCACCAGCTTTCAATCCATGATGATAATGATACCTCTCATTTTTATCAGGCATGGCATTTTTATGCTCACCAGCGTGCACGGATAGTTTTATATCTAGGTCATTAAAATTGGTGTCATAAAAACGGATATTTTTATGTACGATGTCAAAAGGACGTCCTAACTCTTTTGCTTTTGCAATGTTTGGATGGTAAGTCATTCCTACCATAAAAGACTCTGGGTGAGGGTGTGGGGCATCTTCGTACCCTTGTATGCCTCCCTCGAATCCTTCTCTTATATATTTTCTTTGATAATACCAGTGTACTGGCATCGACATAGCATCTGAGATAAAGGCTCCCCATAAAGCATTTTTTATTCGTGTTTCGTTCATAATTTTTCCTTTAGCATTTGACTAATAACGATAAGCTGTGCATACTCACTTGTTGCTTTGAAGTGAAGGTTGGACCCTCGTATAAGGTCTCCGTCTTTCACTTTGACATTATTGAGTTCTGCTGTACCTTCTGTGAGGTAGACTAAGAAGTCTCCCTCTTTTGTGACGCTCGACTCTTTGCTAAATCGTCCTACTTCTAGTACCGTATGGCTGTCAAAGGTTGTACTTTGTTCTTTTGTGCCACCATATATCTGAGTCAGTTTATTTTGAGTTACATCGTAGAGTTTATAGCCTGCTGTTTCTCCTTTGTTTTCGGGAAGTACCCAAAGCTGAATCATACGGTTTTTACTGGCATCAGGGTTTATCTCATTATGTGCAAACCCTTCACCTCCTGCACGTTGTACCTGTACTTGTCCAGCAGATATAGATGCACCATTTTCAAGTGAACCTTTATGATTTATAGTTCCTTCAAGCATGATTGATATGACATCTAACTCTTTATGAGCATGCATTTTGGTTTCACCATAAGGGTCAAAAACTGCGTCTGCCAAATAAACAAAACTACCTAACCCATCCCAAGTATCATCTCTACCACCCACACGTTTGTCTACAACTAAACGGTGTTCTTTCAGTCCTGCAAACCCACCAAGATGTAGGTCGCCTTTGTGAAGTATTTGCATTTTGTCTCCTTTTTTAGATTGGATATCTATTTAGTGTAATTACTCTATTAAGAGTATAGCTTTTTAAATGATTGAAAGTCAAGAGTAAATACTCTAATTGGTATAATTTAGAGTATTTACACTATAATAGCAACACACAGGAGATAAAATGTCAAGAAAGTTAGACATCTTGGAGATGGCACGTAAGCTATTTAATGAGAGTAATACCCAGGCAGTCACCACTAACCATATAGCAAAAGCCATGGAGATTAGCCCTGGAAATTTGCACTATCATTATAAAAATAGAGAAGAGATTATACGTCTTCTCTATAAGCAAATGAGAGAAGCCATGACCTTATCTATAGAAGATTTACCCCAAACATTAGAAGAATTAAGCGAACATCAAAAGATACTCATAGGCATACAATGGGAATATAGGTTTTTCTTTAGAGAGATTCTTTTTCTATTTTCTCGCGATTCTGAACTAGAAAAAATGTATATAATAGATAACATTGCACACCGTTCACGCATACGGATGACTATGGTAAGGTTTGTAGAAAATGGTGAGTTAAGCATAGACGATGATGCTACACTAGAGTATGTCACAGATGCCATTTTGATGGCATGGCAGTTTTATACCTCACTCATGCAAACTTTGGGCAGACCACTCAGTAGGCAAAGTGCAGAAGAAGCTTTGCAGTACACAACAAATGCAATGAAACCATTTAAAACCGTTTAATACGATTTCAAACAAAAAAACATCATCGATAAAAAAGAGAAAAAATGATAGAAAATAACTTTTTTGAAAGTGTGTATAAAAATGCAGATAAAGACAAGCTCTCAGATATACCTTGGGCGACACTGTCTGCCAATGTATATTTGCTAGAGTATCTAGCTACTCAAGAGAAGGTAGAAGGTAAAAGGGCTTTAGTCATAGGTTGTGGCTTGGGTGACGATGCTTTGGCACTGGAGGCACAAGGCTACACAGTAGATGCGATGGACATTTCACCCACAGCCATAGAGCTAGCAAAACAGAGACACAAAACCAGTAAAGTGAACTTTCATGTAGCTGACATCTATGCTATGCCTAAAGACTCACATGAGGCTTATGATTTTATCTATGAAGGTTTGACCGTGCAGTCTTTACCTAGAGAGGACAGAGAAAAACTCATCGCTATCATTACGGGGCTTGTTGCTTATGGCGGCACACTGCTTGTGTACGCCCATGCACAAAATGACAAAGAAAACTACGGTGGTCCACCATGGCCACTTTATGCCCGTGAATTTACACTCTTTGAACAAAAGGGACTACATAAAGTAAGTGACGTCAAAGAAGCAGAAGCTAAAGCCATAGCACCTAGTAAGAGTTGCGTGGTGTATAAGAAGTAGGTTAAAGGCGGTTTGAGTTATACTCTCTTTATTAAAAAAATAGAGGAAATACGATGAAAACTATGACATGTAAACAACTTGGAGGCGCTTGTGACATCATGTTTCAAGCGGATACTTTTCAAGAAATAGCAGAATTAAGCTTGGGACATAACATTGAGATGCAACAAGCGGGTGATGAAGAGCATCTTAAAGCCATAGCTATCATGAAAGCTGTTATGCAAAATGCAGTGACCATGAAGCAATGGTTCGATGAAAAAAATGAAGAGTTTGATGCTTTAGATGAAGATTAAATTGAAGATTGTTTAGGTTTTAAATTTAAAGGATAAGTATGAAATATTTAACTATGTTTTGGCAGACTATCAAGAGATTTATTATAGGAGTTTGGAATGTTCTTTCTCTATTTTTTGGCTTTCCTTATGAACAACAAGCAAAAAAACTTAAAGACTATGATGCTAGAGGAGAAGATAACCCCAAGCGAAAATATACAGCCTACAAAGCGAATAAAGTGAGTAATAAATGAAACTATTATTTTTATGTCTATTGAGTAGTGCTGTAGTATATGCACAAAGTTTTTACGTCCTTACTGGCGTAAAAGAGTATGACCCTTTGGTCTCTTCTGTCCCTGAACTAGAGATATATACAGAAGAGATAAGAGAAGAGATGTTAGCAATGTCTAAAGACCTCAAAGTAAATACTGCCAATCATCCCTCACGTGTACTTGCATTTCTCATCTCAAAAGTCTCCATAGGCGATACTGTGGGGTATAAGATTAACCTAGAGTTAGGTGAATACATGAAACGTGATGGTAAAAAAGAGGGGATATTTGCACTTTCTTATGTAGACTCTCATCTCATAGCTGCTAGTGATGATGTAGAAGATGACCTTATGGATACTGTAGAAGAGATGCTTTCTAAGTTTTCTTACCAATACAAAGATGACAACAAAGACAGTTCTCATATCAAAGTGGGCTTGACACATGAAAACTTTGCTGAACATATGGGCTACGAGACAGACTATAAAGTGGCATTGGCTAAAGCTAAAAAAGTGAATAAGCCCTTGTTTATATTTATGTCTACCTCTTACTGCCCTTGGTGCAGAAAGATGGAAAACCGACTACTCTCTAAAGTTGAGATAGACAAGAAGATAAAAGCTAAATATATCCCTGTCATGCTCAACTTTTCTAAAAAGAATTTTCCAAACCAGCTTAAAGAGATAGCCTTAACACCTACACTTTACATAGTTGATTCTAAAAGTGAGAAGATAGTGCATCAGTTTGTGGGCTATAGTAATCGTGAAGAATTTTTGCATCTTTTGGATGAGAAGTAGTAGAGGAGTATGACGAGAAAATAATAGGTTCCATTTTAGCTTATTCTTATTGTTTTCATTACTTATCTACTAGGCTGTACTAAAACCTCTAAAGGCAGATGCAAGCCTTTGGCTAAGTTATATATCATTGTCAAAGAGAGTCCTACTTTTCGGTTGAGGACTTCTGAGACTTTGCTTTTGTTTCCTATGTAAGGTACAAGGTCTTTTTGTTTAAGGTGCATTTGCTCCATACGTATCTTGATAGCTTCTATAGGGTCTGGCTCAGAGATAGCCCATGCATTCTCTTCGTATTTTTCTATGAGTAGTGCTAAGACTTCTAGCTCATCACTCTGTGGTGTACCTAGCGCAGGGTTAAGCTCCATAAGTTCGTCTACTCTCTCTAGGGCTTTGTCGTAGTCTGTTTCGTTGTGTATAGGTTTGATGGACATTATATCTCCTCTGCATTTATTTTGTCATATTGGGCRTGTGTGCCTATAAATTTGACTCTGATTATCTTACGTAAGTAGTCTATGTGGACTATAAGTCTATAGTCATTACCTTTAATATTAAACACCACACGGTTGTCTTTTAAAAATGATGCACTGGTATACACCTTTTTTATGTCAGGGGGCGTAAGCCACTCTGATTTCCTAGCATCCGAGTGCCAGACCTCCAAAGGTGTTTTTGCCTGAGGATGTATTTCATAAAATTTGACAAGTGTTCTTTTACTGATGACATTCATAGGAGTAGTATARCTATATTCCCTTAAAGGGAACTTTTGTTAAATCACTTGACTTCCGATTAACCAAAAATAACTTCTTAATCTAGATGAAAACATACACTAGTTTCTCTTTACTTCTTCATACTCCATCATTTCTGTAGGGTACAGAGAAAAGTCACAAAAAAGTGTTGGGTTTAGACAACGCACAGTACAACCCCATGAACCTTAAACGTTTTGATGCTTCGCATGATAGATTTATGATAATTGATGATGTAGAGGTGTACCACATAGGTGCTAGTTTGAAAGACTTGGGTAAGAAGTGCTTTGCTTTTTCTAAGATGAGTGGGGAGAGTTTGGGTTTGATGGGGGAAGTTGGTAAAGCAATACATTAAGAATAATATATAATATATTAGCTATAATAATCATATATGCCTAAAAAGGAATACTATGTTATCTTTTCTTCCTCCTACTCCATCAACGTTGATGGAGACTTTAAAAACAAAATTTCGACAACGTAGAAAAGAGTTAGGCTACACACAACCTGAACTCTCCTCCCGTTCGGGGGTGAGCCTTGGTTCGCTTAAACGTTTTGAGAGTTCTGGTCAGATTTCTTTGGAGTCGTTACTTAAGCTAGCTTTGGTTTTGGAGTGTTTGGATGGTTTTGAAGGGGTTTGTGAGGAAAGAGAAAAGATGCCTGAGAGTATAGAGGATTTGTTATGAGTGAGATTGTGATTTATGAAGATGGAAGTTTAGTTTTAGAAACGACTGTAAAAGGTGATACTGTATGGTTAAATCAAAAACAGATGGAAAAGCTTTTTGGTAGAGAAAGAAGTGTTATTTCTAAGCATATTAAAAATGTTTTTAACGAAGGAGAATTAGAAGAGGGTGTGGTATGTGCAAATTTTGCACATACCACTAAGCATGGTGCTATTGAGGGGAAAGTTCAATCAAAAAATGTAAAATACTATAGCCTTGATGTGGTTATATCTGTAGGTTATAGAGTCAAATCAAAAAATGGTACTCAGTTTCGTATATGGGCAAATAGTGTACTAAAAGAATATATCATAAAGGGTTATGCTCTCAATCAAGAAAGACTTAAAGAAGAAAAATTACGAGAATTAGAACAGACTATATCGCTTATAAAGCAGGGACTTGAAAACAAAGAATTGAGTCTGCAAGAAGCCAAAGGCTTTGTAGAGATAGTGAGTAATTATGCAAAAAGTTGGGCATTGCTTCAGGGGTATTTGATGATATTACTCTTGCATCAAAACGGCATACTCTACAAAGCAAATGCAGAAGCGAAGATAAATGACAATGCTTTGGCTTCATTGGCTCTGTTGGTCGCTACTTCTGCACCTGAGCAGAAAGATATTATTATTAAATTGGTGATGAATATGTTGCTGGAGGGGGAGTGATGTTTTTAGAATATTGTGAGGACATTGAGAGGGTTTTCGAAAAGAGGGAAAAGATGCCTGAGAGTATTGAAGAGGTTCTAAAAGGAGAAAGTAAATGATTTTGTATTTTGTATTTTTCATTATTTTTTTAATAGTGATTGCGTATTTTTATTATCAAGTAAAAATAAAAAACAACCATAATTATCCTGTAGTTTTTGCTATGGGTTTAGCCTTTTTTGTAATTATTGGAAATAAATCAATAGATTGGATTATTAAGAATATTAATATTTATTTACATCAAAACTTTGAGGTCCCGAAGCAATTATCAATATATGAAATTGGTATCTTTTTCTTATTGCTTTATGGATTGACTGCGTTATATTACAAGGCTAAATTTGGAAAAGTTACACAAAAGAATACTATTATGACATTTTTCCAATTTGGGAATAATGAACAAAATAACAAATAAAAGGTAATTGAGATTATGTTTGATAACTTTAGTCATTCGATAAAGTCTTTTTTCCAATTTGGAGATAATACTCAAAGCAATATTGCTATATATGGTGCAAAAATTAAAACATCTATTAATCATATTAAAAGAGATTTTGATAATGGAAATATTAAAGAAGCATTTGATGATTTAAACTCATTGATAGATGAAAATAATAGTAATCCCCAAGTTAAGTATCATTTATTGGTTAATAAAGCATCTTTTTTGTTTTCCGTTAGAAAATATGATGAGGCAATAAAGCTTATTGAAAATATTGAAAAGAACTATACTCAATTTATAGACTTATCATTTGAAGAAGTTAAGTTGATTGAATTATCTTTAAAGAAAGAAGAACAAGAGTTTTTTAGCCTAGTAAATAAAATTATATTAGAATCAAGTAAAGATATTGAGTCGGATAAATTTCAATTAATGTATTATTTAAACATGAAGGATACAGATAAGGCTAAAGTCCTTTTTGAGTCATTTGATGAGCTCAAAAAAGAGCAAAAAGAATATAGTATAATTGGTGGTCATATATATTCTGATACAAATGATACTCAGAATGCAGATAAATATTATAAAATTGCACTAAAAGAAAATTTATCTTTTGTAGATAAAGTCATTATATATGGATATTTTAGTGCCATATCTCTCAATAAGACGAGGTATGGACACAGTATTGATAATGAAGATAAAGAAAAAATAGAAGAATATCAAAAGCTATTAGAAAAATTATTTAACTCTGAAGATTGCTTTGAAAAAGAGTACATTATTGATCAAAAGAATATATATCTATTTATTTTATTGGTCTTGTCCAAAACGGATACATATATTAATTACTTTGATAGTCATAAAGATATTGACTTGATATTTACAAAGCACTATATACACTATATAAGTGTATCAAACGAAAAAATATCACATGATTTGGTTCAAAATAAAATATTAGATAGTAATGATGAAGAATTACTGTTGAGTTATTTGCACTTATTGGAACTAGCAGAATATAAAGATACTATATTATTTTTTTTAGAGAATAAGCAAAGAGATAAAATTTTTACAAATCAATATGTCCAACTATTTTATATAAAAGCAAAAGTGGAAAAGAAAGAAAGTATAGAAAGTGACATCTTTGATAATGCTAAAGCAAGAAAGTATGAATCTTTTGAAAATTTAATAGTGTTTTTAGTGTTAAAAGTCAAAGAAAATGTAAAACCAACTGAAGAAGACATTGATAAATTGCTTGAATACGCTAAAAATGAAAATTTAATTCAAGGAAGAATTTTAGAGACTATGTCTTTGTTGAAAAACCTTGGATATAGAAAAGAATATTTACAATTAGCCTTAGATAAGCAAACAGTTTTTCCAAAAACAATCGTTGAGGCTCTAAAACTGTGTTATGAAGATGCAAATATACTCATAGATGATTTCGAATCATTTATACAGGATATTAATAACAAAGATGAATATATCTTGGCTGCAATAGCTGATACATATGTAAAGTTTAATCAATACGATAAAGCATTCCAGTATTTTTATTATTTGTTTATGCAAAGAAGAGAAGATGTTCATCTTCTTTTAAGAGCTTTAGAAACCTCTGTTAGATACTTTTTAAAAACAAATGGGATTATTGAAGAACAGAAACAAAAAGAGATTTATAATAAAGTTATAAGTATGAAAAATGAATTAGATATTAGAGATTTAATTTTTGTTTTACAATATTCCTTGATAATATTAAAGGACACTAGGCAAATATTACCGACATTAAATCAAAAGTTATTAGAAAATAGTATAGATACTCTTGATAAAGAAATGAAAATTGAACTCTCCAATCTTTATACACAAACAACTATTGGAGCAAATAGAAGTAATCACAATAAACTCTTTATTTATGATGAAAATATATGTTATAAAAAGGAGGGTAAAACTTATTTTTCAGGATATGAATGCAGTGCTGAAAATAAAGAAAAATATGGATTATCTGCAATAGAAAAGAATAAGTGTTTATCAATTAAAAATAATCCATCATACACACAAAAATCTTTATTTCATAGTATTGTTGGTCCTTTTGCATTCAGGGTTGATAATCCTAACTTCACTTCTTTTCAAACAGATTTAGAAAGTGATGAGCCATTTAATGAGCTTTTTGAGTTTATTAATAATCAAAGTAAAATGGAAAAAGACTTATTTGAAAGGTACTCTAATGGTGATTTCTATGGCTTATATGCACTTTCTGGAAAAGATTATGCAAATCATTTTACCCTAATACCATATTTACTTAATCATGAAAAATATATTTTAAACTCTCTTAAGCCAAATTTTTTAAAAGATAAGAAAAAAATATTGACATTATCATCAATCATTTTTTTACATGAGATAAAGTATTTAGATGCTGTATTAGCTAGAGATGATATAGCAATTCAACAAACACTCATTAATTGGATTGATAACTATATAGAAAATTATGACTCAATACAAAGACCTCGCGATTTTAGCTACTTAGATGAAAAAGAATCAAAATTTATTCCATATACTGAAGAAGAAGCCAAAAAGGCTGAGATATGGAAAGAAACATTGATTGCTTTGCTAAATCAATTGTTAGAGTGTGAAATAATTGATGATACAAATGAAAACCTACCAATTACAAATGCTTTTGAGTTACTTGCAAAAGATATGGGCGAACAAGAGTATCATGCATTGTCATACTGTTTAAAATATAACTATCAGATAATTTCGGAAAATAATATATTTGAAATGTTGTTTAATCATTTTGGATATAACAAATTATTCATTAGTAATTCATATTCTATGCTTTCTGATACACTTGAAAAAGATGATTTTTTAGCTATTCAAAAAATACTTTTTGAAAATAAATATAAATCTTTAACAACTCAACCAGATATGAAAGCTATTTATCGTGGATTAAATTATTATGGGTTTAAGAATATTTTAAATGATGAATTGAAGATGTTTGTTTGTATTTGGTATGAAAACGGATATTTAGATGAATTAATTATTAAATACCAACACGACTATAAAGTTCTATATCCTAAAGTCAATTTACCTCAATCAGATACCTTTTCAAATAATATGGAATTTTTGTTAAGTGAGGTTATAAAATATGATAACTAACCTAACCATCTACCTAAACCAAACCCCCATAGGAACTCTAGCCCAAAAAGACAATAAAATCTACTTCGAATACAACAAAGCATTCCTGAAATCAGGCATACAAATAAGCCCCTACAAACTCCCCCTAAAAGCAGGTCTGTTCCGATGTGATGACGATACTTTTGAGGGGCTTTGGGGTGTGTTTGCCGACTCTTTGCCTGATGGATGGGGTCGCTTGTTGATGGATAGGCATTTGATAGGGCAGGGAATCAACCCTAATGCCTTGACACCTTTAGACAGATTGGCATATGTGGGTAGTCATGCTATGGGGGCTTTGAGCTATGAGCCTGAAGTTGAAGTGGAGCATTTACCTCAGAAGATAGTATTGGACGAACTAGCAAAGCATGCCTCAGAGATACTAGAGGGAAGCAGTGATGAGATGGTAGATGAACTACTTCTTTTGGGTGGTTCTTCGGCAGGGGAGAGGCCTAAAGTGTTGGTACAGCTCAGTCATGATGAAAAGCAGATAATCCACGGAAGACAGAATCTCCAAGAGGGGTTTTCTCATTACCTAGTGAAGTTTGCGTCCTCCACAGACAGTAAAGAGGTAGGTACTATAGAGTACGCTTATGGTCGCATGGCAAAAGAAGCAGGGCTAGACATGCCAAAAACTGCTTTGTTACAGGGCAAAGACAGAAGCTACTTTGCCATAGAACGATTTGACAGAGTAGGAGACGCAAAGGTACACATGCACTCAGTAGCAGGGCTGACGCATAGCGACTTTAGGTTGCCTACGCTTGACTACGATGACCTGCTAAGCCTTACCTTACACCTCACCAAAGATGTAAAAGAACAACAAAAGATGTACCGCCTGGCATGTTTTAATCTCTTTGCTCATAACCGTGATGACCATGCCAAAAACTTCTCTTTTCTGATGGACGGAAAAGGAGTATGGAGACTTTCCCCTGTGTATGATGTTACTTTCTCTTATGGACCAGGAGGGGAACATAGTACTACTTACGTTGGAGTTGGAAAACACCCAACAAAAGATGAGCTTGAAAAGCTAGGAGTGAAGCATAAGGTTAAAGGCTACACAGATATAATCATAGAAATACAGCATGCCATAGGCAAGTGGCGTAGCTTTGCAAAAGAGTTGGGTATATCTGCCCATACTAGAGAACAAATAGCAAAGACATTGGAAAGTATAGGAGCATAAAATGCAATACAGATACATAGGAAAAACAGGATTAAGAGTAAGCCCGATATGTTTGGGTACGATGACCTTTGGTACGCAGGCAGACAAAAAAGAGGCCTTTGCCATTATGGACAAGGGGTATGAGAGAGGTATCAACTTCTTTGACACTGCAGAACTATACCCCGTACCACCCTCAGGAGAACTTTTTGGACTCACTGAAGAGATAGTCGGGGAGTGGATGCAGACGAARCCTCGTGAYWSCATCATCTTRGCYTCTAAAGTAGCAGGRGCAGCCAATGGGTGGTTTGTGCCGCCTGTGCGTCATGGCTTTACTGCCATAGACAGGTTTCACATCGAGCGTGCAGTGGAGGGGAGCTTGAAACGGCTCAAGACTGACTATATAGACCTCTATCAAATGCACTGGCCAGACAACTCTGTACCCATAGAAGAGTCCATGAGAGCTTTCGATAGCTTGGTGCAGTCTGGAAAAGTACGCTACCTAGGCACATCTAACGACACAGCCTATGGTACGACCAAAGCGTTGATGAAGAGCGAACAGCATGGGCTTGCACGTTTTGAGTCTATACAAAACAATTTCTCACTGCTCAACCGTCGCTTTTTAGATGAGCTTAGCATCTTGTGTGAAAAAGAAAACATCTCACTCCTGCCATACTCGCCACTAGGTGGTGGTGTGTTGAGTGGTAAGTATAATGCAGGCTCATTTAATGCCACAGCTCCCAAAGGACGTTTCACAACATACATGAACTCGCCCAACGTAAGACAACAAGCACAAGCAACACGCTTTTTAAATGACAAAACTTTAGCCTCTACTGCCAAATATGTAGCCATAGCCAAAGAAGCAGGCATGCACCCAGTTACTCTAGCTACTGCATGGTCAAAACAGTTTAGTTTTGTAGCATCTACCATCATAGGTGCTACGAGTGCAGAGCAGTTAGACCCCATATTTAAAGCGATGGACTTAACGCTTAGTGATGMAGTGCTAAGAGCTTGTGACAAGGTACATGAGGAGATACTGTACCCGATGGGGTAATATTTTTTTTGCCTTAATTATTGATTTTTCATTAAGTCTGTTTTTATAATATTACTCAAGATAATAAATATGCCACCTATTAGGGTAAGGTAAGCACAACACATGTTCTAATCTATAGATAATCATAGAGCTTTAATCGTAAGATAGCTATAATTTATCCTTAACTTCTAAAGCAATAAATCTAAATTAAGGGTAGTAAATTTATGATACTGGATACTATAGGGTTACCTCTAATTGTACTTCTTCCATTTATAGGGGCCTTGCTAGTTTCTCTTACAGCAAAAGTCCATCGTCTGGCACCTGCTTGGGTCGCTGGAGGTATTACCCTTCTTGCTATTTTGATACTTTCCTACTTGTCGTATATTCCTTTTAATGGTGATAGTCTCGTTCAATCATGGACATGGATAGAAGCCATTGGACTCAATTTTTCTTTCAGGATAGATGGACTGAGTATGCTTTTTGGTTTCATCATACTAGGYATTGGTATACTTATCGTTTTTTATGCGAGATACTACCTTTCACCACAAGACAGCATGGCTAGATTTTATGCCTATATGCTTCTTTTTATGGGGTCTATGCTTGGTATTGTCATGTCGGAGAATATACTCCTACTTATACTTTTTTGGGAGCTTACATCAYTAAGTTCATTTTTACTCATTAGCTTTTGGCAATACAAAAAAGCAGGTAGAGATGGTGCKATGATGGCMYTGGTTATCACAGGAGCTGGAGGRTTRGCTCTCTTTGCTAGCATGTTAMTTTTAGGTTCTGTGGTAGGTTCTTATGAGMTTTCTGTRATAYTGGAAAATAGGGACATKATAGTATCTAGTCCACATTTTACAGCTATATTTATACTCTTTTTTATCGGTGTTATCACCAAATCAGCCCAGTTTCCATTTCATTTCTGGTTACCACATGCCATGGCTGCTCCTACACCAGTCTCAGCATACTTACATTCAGCAACTATGGTTAAGGCGGGTATCTTTCTTTTAGCAAGGTTTTATCCTGTCTATAGTGGTACAGACGAGTGGATAGTACTAGTGACTAGTGCTGGTCTAATGACGGTACTTATCGGTGCATTTGTAGCCTTTTTCAAGCAAGACCTTAAAGGACTCATGGCGTATTCTACGGTAAGTCACTTGGGGCTTATTACCTTTTTGTTTGGACTTTCTACACCTTTGGCAGCACTGGCGGCGATTTTTCATATTATCAATCATGCCGCATTTAAGGCCGCTTCATTTATGATTGTGGGTATCATTGACCACCAGACAGGAACAAGAGAGATTAATAAACTTGGCGGACTGATGAAGTTTATGCCATACACTGCYACYTTGGCTATGGTAGCCGCTGCATCTATGGCWGGATTTCCACCGTTCAATGGATTTTTGAGTAAAGAGATGTTCTTTGAAAGAGCGGTGCATGACAGCGTACTGTTTGCCATTCCTATCTTRGCTACSATWGCRGGTATMTTTTCKGTKGCYTACTCYYTACGGTTTATWGCAGATGTYTTTTTTGGTAAAGCAAATAAAATGCCGGTAGAACATCCAAGTGAGCCATATTATCTTATGAAACTTCCTGTGGTGCTTTTGGTTCTTGCCTGTATTGCCATTGGTATTGCTCCTATGATGCTTATTTCAGATATACTYTTTACAGCAGTAGGTAGTACATTGGCAGCCACGCCTCCAGAAGTTCATATTGCACTATGGCATGGGTTTAATATGCCACTGCTCATGAGCTTCATAGCAGTAAGTGTGGGTATCTTACTTTATTTAAACAAAGAGAGTGCAAACAAGGTTTATAACAAATATTTGGCACGCATAGATGCAAGAGATCCATACAATTGGATTTTGTCTAGTGTGTTTACATCTGCAAATTCTATACATACTTATTTGCATTCTGGAAAAATATATAATTCAATCTATATTTTGATAGTATTTTCTTTGCTGGCTGGTTTGGCTGGATTTAACTATGCAGATGCTTCTATCTTTGGTTCAAGAGCATTTTTGCCTATAGATTTCGTCAGTTTAACTATYACAATCCTTACAGTGATATCTATTGGGGCCGTTATTTATTATCATCACGACCGATTTATTGCTTTGATTATAGTTGGCATAGCTGGTTTAGTCACTGCGCTTATATTTATCAAGTTTTCAGCACCTGATTTGGCACTTACACAACTTTCTGTGGAGGTTGTTACTATTGTCCTTATGCTTTTGGCACTCTACTATCTTCCAGCATTTACACCCAAAGAGTCATCAAAGAAAAAGATAGGTGTAGATGGTATACTTGCTGTCTTGGGTGGGATAGGTGCATTTGTGTTAACACTCTCTGTTTTTAGTCGTGAGTTTAGTCATATATCTGACTTTTTTGTTGACAATGCCAAGACTGGTGGAGGAGGTACGAATATTGTCAATGTAATATTGGTTGACTTTAGGGGCTTAGATACACTGGGTGAAATCACTGTACTTGGCATAGCAGGACTAGGCATCTTTGCGATGATGAAAGGCTTGAGATTATATGCTCCAGATAAAGATGCAGATGGTGTAAAGTATTCACATGATACTTACCCTGCTATCATGAAAACACTTATTTCTGTATTTTTTCCTATCATGCTAATGGTTGCTATTTACATCTTTTTAAGGGGACATAACCTGCCAGGTGGAGGCTTTATCGCTGGTCTTATCGCAGCTGTAGCCCTCATCGTGCAGTATTTGGCAAGTGGCATCGAATGGTCAAGTGAAAGATTGAGCTTTAATAAACATGCACTTATTGCTATAGGGGTCATCATCGCAACTGCTACAGGACTTGGATCAATGTTATTTGGCTACCCATTCTTAACTTCTACATTTACCTATTTGGATTGGCCTATTGTTGGAAAATTTGAGATTGCCTCTGCCATGTTCTTTGACCTTGGTGTCTTTTTAGTAGTGGTCGGTTCTACCGCGATGATACTTGTTAATTTGGGAAAATTAAGCTCAATTTCTCATAATTCTAGCACAAATAAAGAACAAGACGAGAGGAATTAATATGGAAATTTTAGTAGCACTTATTGTTGGGTCATTTACCACTGGTGGTATATTTTTACTTCTTAAAGGTCGTACTTTTCCTGTAGCATTAGGAACGATTTTACTTGCGTATGCAGCCAACTTATTTTTATTTTCAATGGGTCGTTTGCATATAAACCAGCCACCTATACTTATAGATGGTGTGAGTAATTATGCTGACCCTCTACCTCAAGCGTTGGTGCTTACTGCTATTGTTATTAGTTTTGGAATGACGGCATTTCTTATCGTACTGTCATTACGGGCAAGATATGAACTGGGAAATGACAATGTGGATGGTATAGAAACGAAGACAGAAACAAAAAAAAAGGAAGATAAATGAATCACATAGTCATGCTTCCCATACTTATACCTCTGCTTGGTGCTATGTTCATCCTTTTATCCAAGTCACTTTCTTTCAAAACACAAAGAATTCTCTCTATAGTCTTCATCGTTTCACTCGTATTTGCAAGTATATTTGTCTTATGTAGTACTTTGGAGAAGGGCGATTTTATCTATCAAATGGGAAATTGGGAAGCACCATTTGGTATCACATTTGTAGTAGATAAACTTTCCATGACACTTGTTTTACTTACATCTCTCCTTGCTTTTGCAGCCCTATGGTATGCTGTTAAATCAGACTCTGACAAGCTTGGCGAGAACTTTCATACACTTTTTCATCTACAGATTTTTGGTATCAATGGTGCATTTTTGACAGGAGATTTGTTTAATCTTTTTGTCTTTTTTGAGATACTACTGYTAGCATCTTACGCACTACTACTGCATGGACATGGGAAAAAACGTGCGAGATTTGGCATACACTATATGGTGATTAACCTTGTGGGKTCAACTATATTCTTATTTGCAGTTGGAACCTTGTATGGTATATTGGGCACACTCAATATAGCCGATTTAGCTCTTAAAATAAGTCAGTTACCAGCAGAAAATAATGGTGTTGTTGCAGTTGCTGGATTGTTATTGCTTATTGTATTTGGACTTAAGGCTGCGATGTTTCCACTCTACTTTTGGTTACCAGGGACTTACTCTTCTGCCTCTGCCCCAGTAGCGGCACTTTTTGCCATCATGACTAAAGTAGGCATCTACTCTATTATCAGAGTACATGGTACATTGTTTGGTGAGCTTGCAGGAGACTTGAGTTACTACTATACACCATGGGTCTTAGGGCTTGGACTGATTACTATTGTCTTGGCAACGATTGGGGTCATGAGCAGCAAGACACTCAAAGAGCAAGTTGCCTACTTAGTATTGGCTTCAGTCTCTGTTTTGTTGATTGCTATAGGCATAAATACGCCAGCTTCTATTTCTGGAGCAATCTATTATATGATACACTCGACCATTATTGCAGGTGGATTCTTTTTACTTGCAGATGTTCTTGGATTATTAAGAGGAGACATGAAAGATACTCTTGAGAGAACAGCGCCATATAAGATGATGGTACTTTCCGGAAGTCTGTTTTTTGCCTATGCCATTGCTGCAGCAAGTATGCCTCCACTATCTGGCTTCTTTGGAAAAATGATGATACTCTCTGCGGCACTGTCTTCTGAATGGGTAGTTGTGATATTTGCTGCTGTGCTGGTCACTGGTTTGGGTATCATTATTTCTTTAACTAGGACGGGGACACTTCTTTTTTATCATACAAAAAATGAAGAGAACCCTATAGAGTCTTCTCTAAGTATGGGTATCTTTTACCCGATTATGTATTTATTTGTCATTTCCGTGTTATTGGTGGTGTTTGCAAATCCAATCACAAGCTTTACGGAGCAGATATCAACTATGATATTTGACACCCAAGGATACATATCTAAAGTTTTAGTAAGGGAGCTGTAATGATGCGAGAAGACAAGATGAAAAAGAAAAAATTTGTACTGTTTCCAATTCCTATACTGAGCATTATTTTACTATTGACATGGTTAATGCTCAACAATACAATCTCTGTTGGGCATATCGTACTGGGGTCTATTCTCTCTATACTTATACCTTTGCACACGTCAAGATTTTGGCCTGAAAAGGTTTGTATTGGAAAATGGAGCACTGTTTTTAAGTTGTCTATGGTGGTGGGATATGATATTATCATATCAAATATCTTTGTTGCCAAATTGATACTTGGGAAAAACTCTGATTTAGAGCCAGGTTTTTTGGAGATTCCTTTGGACATAAAGCATCCTCTTGGCATCAGTGTTCTAGCAAGTACTATATCATTAACTCCGGGGACTGTCTCTGCTGATTATAATCAAGATACGGGGATACTTATCGTGCATGCTTTGCATTTAGAAGATGCTGCAGCTGAGATAGATACGATTAAAACAAGATATGAAAAACCACTTATGGAGATATTTAAAGTATGTTAGAAACTATTATAATGATTACATTTGCCTCTATCACTATTGCACTGGTCTTAAATTTTTATCGTATTATTGTGGGCCCTAGTAGTGTAGACAGGATATTGGCACTAGATACTGCATATATCAATTCGGTTGCATTGATTGTGTTGACGGGAATTTATCTAAAGAATCCTTTATATTTTGAAGCAGCATTATTGATAGCGTTGATGGGTTTTGTAGGTACAATCGCACTTAGTAAATATATGCTTCGTGGCGATATTATAGAATAAGGATGGTTTGATGGATTTTTTAATATCTATATTTTTATTGCTTGGTTCATTTTTTACGCTTGTGGGTTCTATAGGGCTAGTGAAGTTACCAGATTTTTTCATGAGACTCCATGGCCCTACTAAAGCCACAACACTAGGAGTTGGGGCTATGTTAGTGGCTTCAATGCTTTATTATTTTACCTATCATGATACTGTGAGACTCAATGAGCTGTTGATTATCATCTTTTTATTTATGACAGCTCCTGTGAGTGCACACTTGATGTCCAAGGCAGCACTTCATAAAAACAATATTAAAAAAACAAAATAGTATTATGAGGATATTTTAATGAGCATATACAGCAATACAACTAGCGATACAAAATGAAGAAGCAAGCACAGGATGGCGCAAAAAAACCATTTGAATATGTAGCAAGTACGTATGATGAGATACCTTTCTTTAAACTCTCTGCCAGTCATGTACTGGATATTATCAAACAGCATACGAGTAGGAGTACATTAACGGTACTAGATGTTGCTTGTGGAACAGGTAATGTTGCGTTAGCGTGTGCGACACAGATGAAAGAAAGTACTTTTGATGCTATAGATATCTCTGAGGGGATGTTGGCTAAAGCCAAAGAAAATGCCTCGGCAAATAAACTAGACAATATTAACTTTCATGTACAAGATGTAACTAAACTTGATTCAGACAAAAAGTACCACATTATTACTTGCTCCTATGCGATGTTTTTCTTACCTGAGGCTCCACGTGTGCTGCAAAGTCTAGTTGCCCGGTTAAGACCTAGAGGAATCGTTATTTTTACAACGTTTACTGCACAAGCTTTTTCTCCTTCAGATCAAATACTTTTACCTCTATTAGAAAAATATGGTTCTAAAAGAGCAAAAGAATATGACATGGACAAATGGGAAAACCTCAGCCATAAAAAAGATATAGAGCGTCTTTGCATACTGTCTTATGTGACCGATATGCAGATACAGACTCAAGAGATTCGCTATGGTATGAGTATAGATGAGTGGTGGGAACTACTCAATAATACTAGCTACAAAGGTATGCTTATGGAGCTTAGTGCTGAAGACTATGAATATGTGAAACTTGAATATTATGAGGGAATGTTTAAACATGCCGATAAGGATGGTGAGGTGGAACTTATAGCTGACAGTTATTTTGTGGTGGTTAAAAAATAAATGAATATAAAAAACGATTATATATAATAGAATAAGAAGTAGAGGTATATATGGGTAGTTATCATACACAGCTTATTGAACAAATGATAGAACAAACACCAAAAGCAATACTAGGTGTTATCATTGTTTCTGTTGTGTATGTTGTGACTTATGTAAAATATATACCTATAGAATATTTGATGGTATGGGTTTTCTCACAAATAATTTTTTTGCTGTTTCGTTACAAAAATATAAAAAATTTAGAAAAACTAATTAAAAATAATGAGACAGATGAGATACCAAAACATACTAGATATTTTTTGATTTCTATGGTAGTATCTGCAATTTTATGGAATATAGCTGTTATTTTAGGCTTACTTTTTGCACCAACACCCTATGAGATATTAACTCTTTTAATGGTTGTAGGGCTTATAACTGGTTCTGTTCTTGCTGTGTCGTCACTGTATACTGTATATATTGTTTATTTTATCATTATGCTCTTTCCCCAGTTCTTCATTATGGTGAGTTATGGTGATCGCCTTCACCTCTCTGCAGCTGCATTTACCTTGGCATATATACCCCTCATGCTTATGCTTACAAAGTCTATTTATAATAATCAGGTAGAAAATATTCTTGTGAAGGATTCTTTACAAAGCAGTGTAGAGGAGTTCCATACATTGTCTATCACTGATTCTCTTACAGATACCTATACGAGACGCTATTTTTTCGAGACGGCAAAAAGTCATATTACTTTAGCGATGTGTGGTACTAGCCCTCTATCTTTACTGATGATTGATATAGATTATTTTAAAAAGGTAAATGACAGCTATGGACATCAAGCTGGAGATGTAGTACTTGCATCTTTTGCCCAAGAGCTTCAAGCTTTGATTAGGGAAAAGGATATTTTAGCCCGTATAGGAGGAGAAGAGTTCGCTATTTTACTACATAATACTTCTAAGACAGTAAGTATTGGAACGGCAGAATTATCTAAAAATATCACTTCAATGGAAATGTTATGTAAAGCAGCAGACGATAATCTCTATGTAGCCAAAAAGAATGGACGAAATAGAGTGAATTAAATAGCATACATTATTTCTATTTTTTATACGTAAATACTATGAGGTTAACCCAAATTTGTAGGGTACAACTCTTTTTAATTATAGGAATTCACCATGGAATGGTCTCTAGAAACATTTTTATTGGCAAACACTATTTTAATACTCGCCTCCATCTTGCAGATGGCAACGGGTGTAAGCATAGGTATGATAATCGTACCTTTTTTAGCGATGATAAGCTACACACTAGTACCTGTGCCAGTAGTATTTGCCTCTTTGACTTTAACTGTTATGATGGCATATCAAGGTAGGGAACATATAGATATGAAAAATGTACCACAGGTAAGCGTGGGTATGTTTCTTGGTATATTGGTGGCTGTTTATCTATTGAAAAATATTCATTTTGAGTATTTGGGGCTTGTGTTTGGACTATTGATTTTAGTTTCAGTATTTATCAGTTTGAAAGTAAAATCATTTAAATTAGGCAGAAGTCTGAATTATACTGGGGGCTTTATGGCTGGACTCATAGGAGCTATGGCAGCTGTAGGTGGGCAGATATTGGCTTTGGTTTTCCAAAACCACTCCTTGGCATCCATCAAAGCGACATTGGCAGTATTGTATACATTTTTCACCTTTGCGATGTTAGGAATATTTTATATGTTTGATGAGTTCAGCTATGGACAGATGATTTCTGGGTTTTACATGATGCCTGGGTTTATCATAGGGGTTTTGATAGCTCCTTTTTTTGTGAAATATTTTAACCCTAAGTACGCTAAAACTGTTGTGTTAGGCATGGCCACCTTTGGGGCTTTGGTTTTGATTGGAAAGAGTTTTATATAATGCAAGAACTGTACACATCAACTATGCTACTCTCCGTCATCTCCTTTGCATTTGCCACAGCCATGACACCTGGACCCAATAACTTTATGTTACTTTCCTCAGGTGTGACGTTTGGATATAAAAGAACATTGGCACACATCATAGGTGTGATGGTTGGTTTCCCTATTATGATACTCGCTGTTGGTTTAGGGTTGGGAACTGTATTTGAGTCGTATCCACTGTTGTATGATCTATTGAAAGTAGTGGGTATTAGCTATTTGCTATGGATGGCATGGAAGATAGCTACTTCATCGTCTAGTATGGGTAGTGATGATAAAGTAAAAAAACCTTTTACACTTTTTCAAGCGATGTTATTTCAATGGGTAAACCCTAAGGCTTGGGTTATGGTCATTACGGCTATAGGGTCGTTTATTACCTCAAAAGAGGATGCTTTTTTGCAAGTATTGGTTATCGCTTTTACGTACTTATGCGTAGGGTTTTTGTCTACAAACTTTTGGGCGTTGGGTGGGGTGTACTTGCAGAAGTTCATCTCTAATGAAAAAAAAGTTAAGATGTTTAATAGAGTCATGGCAGTGCTGATAATTTTATCAGTTGTGCCGTTTGTTTTAAAAGGATAAAAAATGAAATACGGATATACACTGATATATGTAAAAGATGTAATGGGTACGTTAGAGTTTTATGAAAAAGCCTTTGGCTTTGAACGTGGAATGGTGTATGAAGAAAATGGCGTGGTGGACTATGCAGAACTTAAAACAGGAGAGACTGCCATAGGCTTCGCTTCTCTTGATTTGGGAGAGATGAACCTAAAGGGTAAGTACCAGAAGATAACACGAGAGGGAAACCCAGTAGGGCTAGAGCTTGTTTTTGTAGATGAAGATGTAGCAGGGGCTACTGCACACGCTGTTAAAAATGGTGCAGATCTCATAGCAGAACCTGTAGAGAAACCTTGGGGACAGACTGTGAGTTATGTACGTGCTATAGAGGGGACGTTGATAGAAGTTTGTTCGCCTATGGGTGGGAGTAAAGATACATATTAATGTAGAGACAAGAAATAAAAAGGCTATAGTATGAATGATACAATCGCGATATTTGGAAGTGCACGCAGAGATGGAAATACAGGCAAATTAATTGACTCTATATCTCATAGATTAAACATAGAGGTTATTGATTTGGCAGAAAATTACATAACACCTTTTGATTATGAACATAAAAATATTAATGATGATTTTATGACTATTATGGATCAAGTTTTAGAGTATAAAAAGATTATATTTGTTTCACCTGTCTATTGGTTTTCAATGAGTGCACAGATGAAAAGATTTATAGATACATTTGAATATTTGGGTATGAAATATGGTGGATATATACATGCAAATTGTGAGAATGGCTATATTGAAAATAGATACACAAATGACATAAGTACTTTTGTTGATTTAGTGAAAGATAATGACAGAAAATATTGTTAAGCATATGATAGAAGTATGTACTAAAAAGATAGAAAGCAAAGGCTTAAATGTAGGGCTATCTTTTTACGCATTTTTCAAAAATAAAAATGATAATCCTGAACTTTTAATGGAAGTAGCTACATGGTGGATAGAAACACATAAGCTAAACCATTTTGAAAAAGCTGAAAAGATTAGGCTAATGCTTGAAAAAGGGGAGTAGCCTATGATTAATGAGAAAGAAAAGTTTTCCCTAAAAGACGAACTTTATAACCCTCAAAAAGTAGCAAAAATAACAGAGGAAATAAAAAAGGTTTACCCCTCTTTTGAAGCCCATAAATTTAGCCAAGAGGTGTTAGACGCTTTTGCGAACCTAGAACTCAAAGAACGTATGTATCATATACGTGATATGTTTAAAAAGTATTTGCCAGATGATTACATAGAAGCAACAAATATTCTTTTAAAAGCACTACCACCTGAACTTGAGCAGAGTAAAGAAGATGACGACTTTGGAGATTTTATATATGCTCCTTACTCTGAATATGTGATGGCTTATGGGTGTAGTGAACAGTACTTAGATTTTTCACTTCAAGCCTTGCGCGAGATAACCAAACGCTTTTCGGTAGAGTTTGCCATACGAGATTTTATAAATAACTACCCAACGCAAACACTGGCTATGTTGGAAGCATGTGCAAGGTCAGAGAACTATCATGAGCGACGTTTGGCTTCTGAGGGCTTACGAGCTAAGCTCCCTTGGGCTAAAAAACTTACCATACCTTACCATGAACCTTTGAAGCACTTGGAGTTGCTTTACTCTGATAATACGCGTTATGTTACACGTTCAGTAGCAAACCACCTAAACGATATAGCTAAGATAGATGCACCCTTAGTCTTGAAGACGTTAAAACGATGGGAAAAGAGTAAAAAACAAGARCCTAAAGAGATGGMMTTYATCRTSWSTCAYGCKTTRCGTACSTTRGTGAAGCAGGGRAACGAAGATGCCTTGRCAATGCTAGGGTATAGYAAAAATCCACCTATARAGGTAAAAGATGTACGGCTTCAWACKCCTARSGTASWAGTRGGWRARGCATTGGWGTTTGARGTRGAGATAATSGCMCTTGATRAYGYKATGCTTATGGTGGATTATGTGGTGCATTTTTGTACGAAGAGAGGAACACTTAGTCCTAAAGTGCATAAGCTTAAAAAACTAGAGCTTAACAAGGGCGAGAGTATAGTACTTAAAAAGAAACATCCTTTCAAAGCCAATATGAGTACACGAACAYTCTATGCAGGGGAGCAYTTGTTGGAGGTGCAGGTAAATGGTACTATAGTACATAGTGAAACATTTGARTTAAAGAGGTAAGTATGATTTTTAAGCAACTAGAAAAATACCCTTTCGATGAAAAAGTACGTGCCTATCGTATAGATAAAAAATGTTCATCTTAACTTAAGAAGATAGACCCATATCGGTAAACCTAAAATGTGACCCTATTTATTCGCTAGAACTACGAAGTATAAAGATCTCAGGACAAAAAAGATATTCATGAAATACGTGAAGGCTTTTTATGAAAATTTAGGTCTTAAAAATGTCGTAATTTACATACAAAGTGGCAATGGTATTTTTGAGAGTTATTAGCAGATTTCATGTATAATACGAAAAATGATATGAGGATAAACTATGACAATATATGGCATAAAAACTTGTTCAACTGTAGGTAAAGCAAAGAAGTTTATGAAAGACAATGGTATAGACTTTGACTTTGTGGACTATAAGGTAGAGCCTGTAGGTGAAGATAAGATTAGAACATGGCTAAAACAATTAGATATTAATGTTCTCTTTAATAACAAAGGTAAAAAGTATCGTGATTTAGGACTTAAAGAATTAAATCTTGATGATGAAGGTAAAATAACATGGATGGCAAAAGAGAACTACTTACTCAAACGTCCTGTTATAGAGTACGGTAATGGTAAAGTACATGTAGCTTATGATGAAGAAACCTATAAAGAAATGTTTCTATAGCTAAGTGAAACAAATCACTCTCATACGCCATGCCAAAGTAGACATAGGTAACTCAGAGAAGATAAACGCACATGCACTTCAAAAATGGGTAGAAGCATATGATGTCGCACCCATACATACTGAAAGTTTACCTTCTCAAGAAACCATAGCCCTTGCCCAAAGTGCCGATATCGTGCTAACAAGTACACTGAGCCGAGCTATAAATTCTGCTAAAGTGTTAGGTGTGAAGGTATACGAACAAAGCAATCTTTTTAACGAAGCAGCCATTCCAAAAATCAACATCCCTTTTTTGAAGTTAAAGCCAAAGACTTGGTTAATAGTACTTAGAGGACTCCTACTTTTTGGTCTGGGAAAAAAAGATGCTTCACTTAAAGTGTCAAAAATGCAAGCAAATGAAGCAGCCAAAAGACTCATTACCTTCTCAAGAAAACATGACCATGTAGTGCTTGTAGGACATGGTGGTATGAACTGGCTTTTGGGTAAAGAACTTCTGAAAGAAGGGTGGGCTCTAGAGGGTAAAGGCTCTCATGAGCATTGGGGTGTGACTGTTTTACATAATATGTCAAATTGACATATCTTTATCCCCTCTGGTAAAAAGCTGATATTATTTTCCTAATTACGGTAAATAGGAAAATAGATGAAAACTAAAACTCTTGACAACATGTATCTTTTAGGATACACTATTCATGTATAAAGTTAAAAAAAGTACACACTTTGAAAAGTGGATGACGTCTCTTAAGGACATAAGAGGCAAAATTGCCATTGTTCGGCGTATAGAGAGAATGAGCAATGGCAACTTTGGTGATGTGAAGTCTGTAGGAAATTCTGTTTCTGAACTTCGAATCACAGTAGGTCCTGGATATAGAGTGTATTTTACAAAATTTGAAGGTAAGTTGATAGTCTTGCTAATAGGTGGAGATAAATCGACCCAATCAAAAGACATTAGCAAAGCCAAAGCACTACTAGAGGAGATAAGAGATGACAAATAATACATTGACCGATTTTGATATAGTTGATTATCTGGACAGTAAAGAGTCCATAACTGAATATCTTTCGCAAGTACTTGCAGATGGAGATACAGATGAGCTTCTAACTGCATTAGGGCATATAGCTAGAGCTAAAGGCATGACAGAAGTAGCAAAAAAGACAGGGCTTGGTAGAGAAAGTCTTTACAAAACTTTTCAGTTAGGTACTAAGCCTAAATTTGAGACTATTGTGAAGGTTTTGGATGCGTTTGGGGTGAGGTTGAAGGCGGTGTAGTTCGGGGTGTCCTCTCCCCGATACAAATTATAACGGCATATAAGTGGTTGTTTTATCATACCCCGAATTTAAATGGTCTGGGTTTGGATTTTCATCATATGCAAATTATTGTCGGTGAGAGGACACCCCGACCTACAATCTTCATGGTTTTGTAGGGTGCGGTTGCTACCGCACCACATAAGGTAACTATATTCACAGCTTCGCCGTAAGGGTCAAGCGATGTAGTACAATGCGAGGTTGGTTTTGAAATTTAGAGTCTGATATGCGTTACGACGGAGACCGTCGTAACGAGTTAAMWKTTMWWYWYYWKTKWRWAMMATATNTMYKWWYMYWRMWAMRGATMMCYWAAAAGKTATMWKAAAAGATAATTTTTTATTTTTATGACGGAGTTTTTKTTGAGCAATTAAAGCTCCAATAACTCCACCCAATAAGGATAGAATTAACAAAGCTTTTTCCGATATTCTATATTCATTATGTTTTGCTTTATTCTTATCTATAGCATATGCAAAATAAGTAATTATCCCCATAGAAATATGTACTATTATTACAGAAGGAGAAAGTTTTTCTTCTASAAATGTAAACAGWAAGAGATAAATACTRAARGCTACAATARATATAATTGAYACAATTGAAATATTGTGAGAAGATGCATCTTTTCGTGTTTCTTTTTTGATTTTTTTATTTATGTTAATCCTACTTTTTAATGGATTATCAGTAGACCTAGAGACTCTAGTTGCAGATTTTTTCCCATTTCTATTATCTTGAATAGTATTATAGGTTACAACTTGATTTTCTTTTGGACGTACATTTCTATCTGTAAAAGATTTGATATGAACAAAAATATTTTTTTGACTGTTGTCTGGTAAAATAAATCCATAGCCTTTATCATCATTCCACTTAACAATTTTACCTTTTTCTCTTAACATAGCTTTCTCTCACTTCTTGTCAAATTGGCGATCAGAATATGATGAAAACTGATTAAGTTGATAGTATATCAAAAAAATGTCACATCCACTTCTTAGTCTTAGACGTAGCCTTCGCCTCCAAAGGGTCATCAGGCCAGTAGTGCCTTTTGTATTTCCCTCGTAATTCCTTCTTTACTTCATCATAGGTACTTGCCCAAAAACTAGCCAAATCTAGGGTCGTTTGCATGGGTCTTTTGGCAGGAGAGAGTAGGTGGAGCATGAGGGGGACTTTGCCATTTAGTACGGTGGGTGTGGTTTTTGTTCCGAACATTTCTTGGAGGCGTACAGCTAAGATGGGTTGCTTTGGGTTAGTGTAGTCTATGGCTATGTTGGAGCCTGAGGCTACTTTGATTTTGGCAGGGGCTAGGGTGTTTAGCGCTTGTGTTTGAGAGAAGCTTAGGAGTCCTAGGAGTATGTTGTTTAGGTCTAGGGTTTTTAATGCTTTGAGGCTTTTTATGCCTTTCAAGTAAGGTGCTAACCAGTCATTCATATTTTCTAATATATATTTATCTGAAAAGTCTGGAAAGCCCTCTTTATCGGTATTTTTGTGGGCATTTACAAAGTTTACTCTATCTCTAAGTATAGAGGCTTCTTTAGACCAAGGTAGGGCATCTAAGCCTAACTCTTCTATCTCTTCAAGTAAGACTTCGAGTACTAGCGCTTCTGAAGGGTTTTTTGTTTGTACTTCTTTGAGTGTGATAGCTCCTAGTTTAGTAGTTTTACGGGCTTCTACACGTTCTTGTTCTTCGTTCCATGTGACATTATCGTGTACTTGCAGGTGCTCGCTCAAATGCTCTTCTATCTGTGCATGTGAGATAGCTATGGCTTTATAGATGGCGG
Organism: Sulfurovum sp.; assembly: GCA_002733355.1. Taxonomy (GTDB): domain Bacteria; phylum Campylobacterota; class Campylobacteria; order Campylobacterales; family Sulfurovaceae; genus Sulfurovum. Next base: position 39,581 of record NVVN01000008.1, on the reverse strand, counting down.
CATTGGTATTTTTAGCATCTAGATCTGAGATAACTAAAAAACCTGTGTTAAAAAGCTCGTCTTGTTGGTGTAGGACGGCACCTTTAGCATTGGCTAGTAGGTAGGTGGAGCTTTTGTCATTGCGTAGCTTGGCGATGCGGTCAGGGTAGGCAAAGGCTAGGAGTACGCCGAGGAGTTCTAAGTTGATGCTAGGATTTTGTATTCGTTCTATCCGTTTAGCATTCTGAAGCAAGTAGTTACATTGATATTTATTAATATATAATGTATTTATRSKCTTRYYYRYRCGTACATCATGSAGTACAGMRACACGCTCACGTAAGTCTGAAGAACCGTAAGACTTTGTGTAGATGTCTTTTTCGCTTATGAGTACAGCCAAGAGTGAAGCTTCGTAGCTAAGGTCTAGTTCTTTTGCTTTGAGCATCATATGAGCAAGCCTTGGGTGCATAGGGTACTTGGCCATGGCTTTGCCGTGTGGGGTGATATTACCGTCCTTGTGTAAAGCACCTAAGTCTTGTAGAAGAGTTTTGGCATGGTGTAAAGAGGTGGAGGGTGGTAAGTCCATCCATTTCATTTGGTTGATGTCATCACTTCCCCATAGGGCTAGTTCTAGCATGAGTTGGCTTAGGTCTGCTGAGAGTATCTCTGGGATGTCGTGTTTTATGAGTATTTTGGATTTATGCCAAAGATGGTACGCCTTTCCAGCTGATGTACGTCCTGCACGTCCTGCTCTTTGGGTGGCTGAGTCTTGTGATATAAAGGTACTTTCAAGTCTGTTCATACCAGAGAATGGGCTAAATACAGAGACATTATGAAGTCCCGAGTCTATGACTATCTTGATGCCTTCTATGGTAAGGGAGGTTTGGGCGATGTTGGTGCTTAAGACGACTTTTCTCGTACCTTTTGGCGGGGCTTTTATGGCTCTGTCTTGTGCCTCTTTACTTAGATTCCCGTAAAGCGTAGAGATGTAGACATCTTTTAAACTACTTTGACTTAGTAACTTCTCTACTTTCTTTATCTCAYCTACACCTGAAAGAAAGACAAGAATGTTTCCTTCTTCCTCACTTAGAAGTTTTACAATAAGTCTAGAGATGTGCTTTGGCAGTTCTTTTTTACTAGGCAGTGGCGTAGTGGTAGGCAAGAACACAGACTCCACAGGATAGGCTCGTCCTTCCGAKGTGATRATRGGRGCATYRTCTAGYACTTTAGARATRCCAGTCGTGTTGAGYGTGGCAGACATGACAAGTACTTTCAAGTCTTCACGCAGTATAGACTGAGACTCTAGTGTTAATGCTAGAGATAAGTCTGCATGCAAAGAACGCTCATGAAATTCRTCRAARATGATGAGTGCTACATCTTCCAAAGAGGGGTCACCTTGTAGCTTACGTGTGAGTATGCCCTCTGTAACTATGAGTATTTTGGTTTTGTTACTTTGTACGGAGTCCATCTTTACTTGATACCCTATGGTCTCTCCCACTTTTTCACCTAACATTTCAGCCATACGAGCGGCACTTGAACGTACAGCTAAACGGCGAGGTTCAAGCATGATGATTTTCTTGCCCTGAAGCCAAGGTTCATCGAGTAATGCTAGAGGTAGCGCAGTGGTTTTMCCTGCACCTGGTGGTGCTTGGAGTACWAGTCTRTTATRKKTTRRWARTTTYTCTTTSAYTTCTGGTRTGACGTGGGTGATGGGTAGGGTTTGCATGGTGGGATTATACTTTAATTTAGTGGACAATACTATTAAGATACAATGACTAAAAAATATAGGAACATGAGATGTCAAGTAAAGCATATGTTGAAAATATATTAAATTCTCTCGAAGAAATGAGCCCCGGACAAAATGAGTTCTATCAAGCAGTGGAAGAAGTGCTCTTATCATTAATACCTCTTTTTGATGAAGATAGCCGTTATGAAGAAGAAAATATTTTAGAACGTATTATAGTTCCTGAGAGAAGCATTATTTTTCGTGTCAGCTGGATAGATGATAATGGAAAAATACAAACTAACTTTGGGTATAGGGTACARTTTAACTCAGCCATAGGACCTTATAAGGGAGGACTGCGTTTTCATCCTACAGTTAATTTAGGAATTATGAAGTTTTTGGGTTTTGAGCAGATATTTAAAAATGCTTTGACTGGGCTACAGATAGGGGGAGCAAAGGGAGGCTCTAACTTTAACCCTAAAGGTAAAAGTGATAAGGAAATCATGAAATTTTGTCAGGCATTTATGTCCGAACTTTACAAACATATAGGTAAACATAAAGATGTCCCTGCTGGAGATATTGGTGTAGGGGCAAAAGAGATTGGGTACATGTTTGGGAAATATAAAAAGCTTACAGGTGAATTTGATGGTATATTGACAGGTAAAGGACTCAATTGGGGAGGCTCTAAAGTACGTAAAGAGGCTACAGGATATGGATCAGTTTATTTTGCAGAGAATTTTTTAAATAAATATGGAAAAACTCTAAAAGGTAAACGTTGTGCTATTTCAGGTTCTGGGAATGTGGCTATTTATACTATAGAAAAACTGTATGATTTTGGAGCTATACCCATAAGTTGTTCAGATAGTAAAGGTACTATTTATCAGAAAGATGGCATAAATTTAAAGGCATTAAAAGCGATAAAAGAGATACACCATGCTTCGCTTGAAGAGTATGCAGTTGTGGATTGCGAATGTTCATATACACCTGTGAGTAGTTACCCTGAAGGTGGTCATGCAGTATGGCATTTGGAGTGTGATGTGGCTTTTCCTAGCGCGACACAAAATGAACTCACACTTGTAGATGCAAAAGTCTTACATGCAAATGGCTGTATACTGGTAAATGAAGGTGCTAACATGCCTACTACTCACGATGCAATAGAGTATATTCAAAAACATGACATACTTTTTGCTCCTGGAAAAGCTGCGAATGCTGGTGGAGTGGCTACTTCACAATTAGAGATGAGCCAAAATGCTAGTATGTCACAATGGAGTTTTGTAGAAGTAGATGAAAAGCTACAAGGTATTATGAATGATATTTTTAAAATAGCATATGAAACATCTGTAGAGTTCAAGTGTGAGGGTGACTTGGTGACTGGTGCAAATATAGCAGGTTTTCGAAAAGTAGCAGATTCTATGATAGAACAAGGTGCAGTGTAGCAGTACTCGACTAACGAATAAATATGATAAAGAAGAAAAATGTCAAATGAACAATATACTATAGACCTACTGTCAAAATTGGTTTTTATAGATGAGCAAGGTGTTGAGCTTATACCTACAGAAGTACACATAGAAAAAATGTTAAATCTTTGCAAGAAACGAAGCAGACCTTCGTACTATAAACTGCGACATGCTTCTGGTTTGGGGGAAGAATATAMATTTAAAGGTATCAGTATGTATAGTGATGATGGTAAAAAAATGCGTCGTTTTGAGTCTGGTATTTCTACGTGATATAAACTCAAACTTCAAGACGCTTTTTTTTTAAAAGCCTAGATTATATTTGGAGTCTGCAAAAATGCAAAAGTGAGCGTATCTATGTCATCTATGAGTTTTCTTTTGACGTAGAGTTTTTTACTATAAAACACAGACAACAAACCACTGTTATTTATCCCTACAATAAATGAATATTCTCCAAACTTGAATCGCTTTAAGCTCTTTGGCATCGGTGTGTTATCAGTATCTTCTATTTGAAAATGAATACCATTGGGAAAGTCATAAGGGAAGACTTCTTCACTTGCCTTGATGCTCACTTTTCCAGGGGCAGAAGTAACTTGAAGGACAAGTTTGTTATCTAATTCATGTGTTCTTATATTGTATAAACCAAATTGTATTTGCACGGGTATATCCTTTAATTTAACTTTAGTTATAAAAGTATATCTAATTTGACAGCTAAATATCTAGATATTCGTCAATTAAATGGAAACAATGGTGTTATCGAATAGCTTCGTAATGTATTTCGATAGAGTGACCAACTTACTTGATGTCAGACAGATCTTTAACGCCAAGGATAGTCTTAGAAAATTATTTAAAATGATAGACAGAAGCAAGCACAATGAGAAACATAGTCCTCATTATACTTCAAATACATTTTACAATGTACGTAAAAATGCTACCAAATCTTTTTTATCTTCAGCACTTAATTTAAGTTCAAGTACAAGGTTAAAAAACTCAACTGTATCTTCAATGGTTAAAAGTCTACCATCATGTAAGTATGGTGGTGAGTCTTTTAATCCTCTTAATGCAAAAGTTTTTATGAGCCCCTCAGGACGACCTTTATAGAATCGTTCTACTTTTAAATCATGGGCACTATTATCTGTATAATAAGGTGCTGCATGACATGATGCACAGTTTTTATCAAATAATTTTTCACCTCTTAGTTCGGAATCATTCGCTTTTTTAGAATCTAGTCTTCCATCTATACCGAGTTTAGGTGCAGGAGGAAAAGCAAGCATGTTTTGCATGGCAGCCATTGCGCCTATTTCTTCACGTGTGAAACGTCTGGCACCTTTTTTAAGACCTATGACTGGATCACCATCAAAATATGCAGTCTTAGCTTCAATCTCACTAAAATCCACCAATGAACGAATAGCACGTTTCGAACCAAAGAAGTGTTGTACATTTACACCTCTAAGTGTTGGTGTATCTATACGGAAACGAGTCATTTGTGGTCGATTGTCAGGGTTTAGGTGAAATACTCCACTACTATGACCATTGACATGACAGGTAAAACAAGAGACTGCATCTTGTGCTTTGTCTGCTTTTCTGTCTGAGGTGACGTTAAATTGTTGCTGTGCCACAGGCGTTACGAGTAAGCGCATACCATCTAACTGAAGAGGGGTAAGAATCCCATTTAACTTTTCAAAGTAATTATGTATCGTGATTTCTTCTCCTCCTGTGACATCTCCAAGGTCTGGTCTAGAGATAAGGTACATAGGTGGTGGAAACTCTGGTAAGTAGGCATCTGGTAAATCAAATTCCATATCAAAACGTACGAGTTCTGGGTGCGTTTTAAGTTGTTTTGGAGAGACAACCAATCCTCCTGACTCAGGTACTACATGAGGTAATGGCAAATAAGGAAACACATTTTTTTCTTTGACCTCTTCAGGAGACATTGTGGAAAGTGTGTCCCAAGTCACATCTTTTTTAAGCTTTACTGTAGGACCTATAGGCAAAGGTTTTCCTCCAGACATAGTTGCATTAAGGTCTACTTTTTCTGTGAGGTTATACCGTTCATTAAGAATTTTCATATGTTTTTCCATAAGCATTGGCTTATTTTTCACATCTTCTTTTTTCATATCTGAAAATGATTTTGTAATGCTYACWGGAGARTAGCTTGTATCCATAGCAAAACTTTGACATCCGAAKCCAAAGAGTGTTAAACTACCAATGATTAGTGAGCTTGTTTTTAAATTATTTTTCATTTTTCATCCTTTTATAGTGTAATTGAGACATAAAACTATGTGTCTTTAAAATTATATAACAAAATTTATTAAAAGAAAATAATTATTATTTAAGAATTATTTTTTTAGTTGACTATTTCAAAATGACTCAGGTTAAGTTTATTTATATTTATTTGATAGAATAAACGATGCAAAAATACTTATACGCTACAGATATTATAGATTACCATAATGAATATATTCAAGCATTGGCAAAAGAATTAGCACAAGACATAACAGATGATACACAACTAGCAAAAAAATGTTATGAATATGTACGAGATAACATACGACATTCTGGTGATTATAAAGAGAACATTACCACAGTTAAAGCTTCTGATGTGCTCAAACATAAAACTGGTTGGTGTTATGCTAAAGCTCACCTTCTCGCAGCACTGTTACGTGCCAATGGCATACCCACAGGGTTTTGTTATCAGCGTTTGAGTTGTAGTGAGTATAAGCCTGACATTTACTGTCTGCATGGACTCAACTGGATATACCTCAAAGCTCATGGCTGGTATAGAGTGGACTGTAGAGGAAACAAAGAGGGCGTTGATGCACAATTTACACCCCCGTATGAACAGCTGGCATTTAAGCTTGGAAACAATGAATTTGATTTACTGGAGAATTTAGCTGAACCTTTGGAAGTGGTGGTTGATACGCTGAAAACATATAAGAGTTATGATGAGATGATATGTCATTTTCCAGATATACAGGAGTAGAACATGCCAAATATACAAAAAGTAGACATAGAATCTAAAATTATCAAAGGTTTACAGGTACGAACTAAAAATAGTGATGAGATGAACACAAACACACAAAAGATAGCACCTTTGTGGGAAAGGTTTTTTCAAGAAGTGTTGCCAAATTTGGCTGAGGCTAGCACGGTGTATGGTGTTTACCTCAACTATGAGTCAGATGTTATGGGTGAGTATGATTTATTGGTTGGTACTAAAGAGTTAGAAGATGGTGGAGAGTTGTTATCTGTTACTATAGAAGCAGGGCGTTACTTGGTTTTTTCTGCTAAAGGTGAACTACCACAAGCTATTATAGAGGCATGGCAACAGGTATGGGCATACTTTGATGACCCAAGTATTGATGAACGTAGAGCTTATGAGACAGACTTTGAATTGTATACTTCTGCTACAGAGGCAAAGATATACATTGGGGTGCATTACTTTTAAGATTTGCTTGGCATAATCAAAGCAATTAAATAACGGAGTAACATGCAAGCAGAAAAAATATCTAGAGATAATATTAGAACATTTGTCATGAAGTTTTATGCCAAAATAATAAAAGACGAAACAGTTGGACCATTTTTCATAGCTAAATTGGGTGATGACATGCAAAGTGAGCGTTGGCAAACGCACTTAGAAATTATCGTGGGTTTTTGGATATCTTTAGTATTTGGTAACCCTAAGTACAGGGGGAGGCTTTTTTTACCACATACAAAACTAGGTCAACTAAAACGTGAGACTTTTGAGCAGTGGTTAAAGCTTTTTGGAGAGACCTTAGATGAAGCGTATATTCCTGAAGTCTCTAAGATATTTAAAGAAAGAGCAGAACTTATAGCAAGCAACTTCATGCGTAATTTGGGAATAACATTATAGAGAACCTCTACTCTTAAGAAATAAAATGAATGCCACAGAGAGAGCCACCCCAGAGATAATCAAAAATAACATTTGAATACCATAAGCACTCACAATAGGTTCAAGGAGTATAGGTGAGGCAAACTGTCCTAGGAAAAAACTAGAGGTAAGTATGCCTGCAGATTTTCCTCTTTTATGAGCTGGTACTTTAGATAAAAACCAAGCATTGGTGTTGACAAACAACAGTCCAAACCCCATACCTATAGGTGCTGTTGCAAAAAAGAGTCCTGCTATGCTAGTGGCTTGTGAGATGATGAAAAGTCCTGTACCAAAAAGCGTAAAGGTAGCAGCGTAGATTTGTATGTAGGAGAACTTAGTTTTTATTTTTGCGTATTGCATGGCAGTAAGGGCATTGAAAGTCATAGCCGTGGCGATGACAAAGCCAATGGTTTGAGGTTTTCCTCCTAAAGTGTTTACGATGAGGTAGGGAAATTGCGTAGGGAGCATATAAAAAAGTATCATTACAAAAAATGCAGTAAAGTAGACAGGCAGAAGTTTCGTCTCTACTTCTAGTTCTTCTACATGTTTATGCTTTTGAGGTTCATAGAGTGATTTGACCAAAAATGGTATAAAGAGTATGGGGAAGAGATAGATTGCAAAAGGGTATGACCAATGCAGTTGTGCCAAGAGACCACCTGTGGTGATGAACACTATGCCTCCAAGTGCGGTGGTCATGCCTTGTTTGGACATAAACTTGTGCCGTACCTCTTCGCTAAAGTAGTCGCCTATGAGTGCCGTAGAGCTAGTCATGATGAGGGAAACACCCAGTCCAAGTACTGCACGACCCACTAAAATGACATAAAAGTCATGCAAGTAAAACCCGGAACTTCCACCRACTATAAAAAGAAATATACCTATATATAGTGGTTTTAAACGCCCATATCTATCGACTATATGTCCTGCAATGGGTGAAAAAAGTGCAATGATGATAGCGGGGATAGTTAGCATGAGTTTGGAGAAAAACTCTATGTTTGGGATGTGAGAAAATGTGTGACTAATGAGCGGTAAAGAAGAGACGATAGTCATGCCTGACATCATGCCAAGGGTGGCAACCATGAGTAGGGCTGTTTGGATGTTTTTGTTTTCTACGTTTGTCATAGAGAAATGATACACCTATTTCATTAAAGTCAAACTAACTTTGATATTTTTTACCTTACCGAGCATATCTCAAATCATCTCTCCATACAGGATGATGAAAATGCAATCTGTGGTCGCAGGTGTTTGAGACGATAGATGCATCAAAGGTAATGGTGCCGATGGTGTTCCACTCTTTTTTATTATCTACTTCTTTACTTGCTACGGAAATGTCAAACTTTATTTTTTTATGCTTACTTAGACGAAACTCATCTCTAAAGTCTTGGGCATCTGTGGTTTGACCTTTTTGTGCAGATATCTTTAGCCATTTGGGTGTGATGATATCACTTTTGTTTTTCTCTCCTAGCTCTGAGATCTCATACACTTGTCGTATGCCTGAATGTGCATCGGTAGAGGCAAAGGCTTTGGCAACCTTGAGCGCATAGAGTATATTTTTGAGTACTTCACTTGTGGTAGTGACGTTTGGTTCGTTGGTCATGGCTACATCGGTGTAGTGTTTAGCATCTGTGCCACCTAAGTCATCTATGACGAAAAAGTTCGCTGTATGCTCTTGGTTTATCTGTCTTGTGTTGGTAGTAGGGAAGAGTTTACCTGCAAATCCAAACGCACGTAGCTCTCCTCTTTTAGTCTTAGACAATGCAGTAGAAGCACGTGCGATGATAAGAGCTTTTGAATGGTTTTTAAAATACCCACTATATGGGTTRTCTTTATGTATCTTCCATAWGCCYTTGAGGCACACGCCATTTGGGTGGGCAAGTTTATCGAAGGGTTCTATGATATCTCTGCGTTCTACCAGTGTACGCTTAGCATCKKCTAAGATGATRTTTTTAGTAAAGGTAAACAGCTTTGTGAAGGATACTGTGTTTTGTGGCAGAGCTGTTAGTGGGTCAGAAGTCACCTCTCTCCATACGTCTTGAAAACTGTGTTTTTCAGGAGTGTTTAGGGTTGTGTTTTTTATGGGAATTTCATTTGTACAGCCATTGACAACTAAAAGTATAAGTAGTAAATATGTAGCTTTCATGGCTTCTCCCAATGCACTATAGTATAGCTAAAAGTTTGGTATGTTGTGTATGATTGGTAGAGGGGTTGTGTGTCGTTTGTGAGCTAAATATATGATAGATGGTTCTATAAGATAGCATAGGTAAGCCTTAAATATATAAAAATACTTATATAATAATTTAATTAAAGGTATAGTCAATGAATTTTGAAATAAATCAATTTTATAAAAGTATCTTTACTTTAAAATATGATGACAAAAAGATGGAAGTAGGTTATCTAGAGTCCATTTTTAATGCTAAACAATTGCAAATGTTATTTATCATGGGCTTAACTTTTTTCATATATCTATTATATATAATATTAGATTTCCTCATTTTAAATGAACAAGAACGTAGCCTTGCTGTTCCCTTCCATATAACGATGCTAATACTTTGGGTGTATCTGATATCATCAATTTATTATAATTTTTTTAGAAAATTTGCAATGTTCATACTCTATCTGATGCCAATTTATGCAGTACTTGGTACATTAGTATTTTCCTATTATTATAATCCTGTCTATGTTGTAGAGATTTATGTAATCTTGTTTTGGACATTTGTGACTATAGGATATATGTTTTTGACATCAGTGATTGTTGCTAGTATTATGGCTATGAGTAGTGCGGTRATACTTTATGCATACAACATCATAGAGCATGAAGCGTATATATTGCATATGTTTCTTATGGTAGTTGCATGGATGCTAGGACTAAGTGCGAGTTATCTCATAGAGCTATATAGTCGTGATAACTATGAAAAAAAACTAGCAATCTTGCACATGCAGGATGAACTAAAAGAGTTGTCACATCGTGATTATCTGACCAATCTTTATAATAGAAGATATTTTAATGAGTTTTCAAAAAAGTTTCTGAATAATGTCAAGCAAGAATCCGAACAAATGAGTGTCATTATGTTAGATATTGATTTCTTTAAAAATATCAATGATACATATGGACATGCAATAGGGGATGAAATCATTAAACTACTGGCTTCATTATTAAAAGATAATACTAGAGAAAGTGATATAGTGTTTAGGTTAGGTGGTGAAGAGTTTGCTATATTATTGCCTTCTACAGGAAAAGAAAAAATTTCAAATATTGCTGAAAAATTAAGAGTTGTTATTGAAAATAAAGAGTTTAGAATAACCAAAGATAAATCTATTAGGCTTACTGTTAGTTTAGGTGTGGCTTGTGTAAATTTTGAAAAGGACCATAATATGTCAGAGTCATTGAATAGAGCCGATAAAGTACTCTATCAGGCAAAGGCAGAAGGTCGTAATAGAGTGGTGATAGATTGTGATTACTAAACATATACAGATTATTTAGATTTTAAAAGTTATTTGTTTATTGCATAGTATTATGCATGCCACTAGAGGACTAGAGGAACGATCCAAAAATATTTTGATAATGATGAAAATAGCTAGAATTATCGTATAATTAAAGTCTTATACAAAAAGGCTAAGCATGAAAAAAGTGATGATACTAAGTGGGGCTGGGCTTTCTGCTGAGAGTGGCATTCGTACTTTTAGAGACCATGATGGTCTTTGGGAAAACCACGATGTGATGGAAGTCTGCTCTACGCAAGGCTGGATAGCAGACCGTCAAAAAGTAACCCAGTTTTACAACGACCGCAGGGCTGACTTAGCGTCCAAAGAGCCCAATCATGCTCACAAAGTACTAGCACAGCTTGAACACGACTACCGTGGTAGAGTGATCCACCTAACTCAAAACATAGACAACCTTATGGAAAAAGCAGGTGCTAAAGATGTGATACACCTTCATGGTACACTCACAGACCTGCGTTGTGAAGCATGTACTCAGACCTTTTCTGTGGAGTACGCACCTCAAGAGGGTGATGAATGTTGTCCACATTGTGGCAACAAAAGAGTCCGTCATAATGTCGTGATGTTTGGAGAGTCTGCCCCACAGTACTCTCACATACAAGAGGCTGTACGTGGGTGTACACTTTTTATAGCCATTGGTACAAGTGGAGCGGTGATAGACATCATCCCACTTGCGAAAGCATTTAAAAACTCCATACTCATAGACCCTAAACGTCAAGAGACAGCAAGTACATTTGACCCTCATGCGTACATAGACGAATACTTCGAGAATTTCATACAGAAAAAAGCAGGTGAGGCTATGGATGAGATGATGGATATCATTACAGAGCATATGCAGGGTAGATAACATTATCATCTATACAGATTGTATAATAGTCTGTAAGCTATAATACCACCCATGAAACAAAACACAGCACTCAACATACTAAAATCAGGCGAAAATGTCTTCATCACAGGTTCTGCAGGGACGGGTAAAACCTACCTCCTTAATCTCTATACGCAGTACCTAAAAGAACGTCGGGTATACCCGACTATCGTTGCTCCTACAGGCATAGCTGCTTCACATTTGGGTGGACAGACGATTCATTCATTTTTTTCTTTAGGCATACGTGAAAGCATAGATGAAGGGTATGTGGAGTTTTTACTAGACAAGAAGTACTTGAAAACGCGTTTTTCTAAGCTCAAACTTCTCATCATCGATGAGGTCTCTATGGTCTCTCCTGAGTTGTTTTATTCTATGGATCTCATACTGCGTGGGTTTAAGGGAACAGATGCTCCTTTTGGTGGGGTACAAGTAGTCATCTCTGGAGATTTCTTTCAGCTTCCACCCATCTCTAAAGTACCCAAAGACAAACGTTTTGCRTGGCAGGCTTCTGCATGGAAAGCACTAGAACTTCAGACCTGCTACCTAGAAGAAAAGTTTAGACAAGATGACAGCAGGCTCATAGGCATACTCGACGACATACGTTCAGGGGAGATATCGGCTACCTCAGAAGAGCTACTGGCAAGCAGACATGAAGCCACACTAGCTATAGACACACCCACCAGACTTTACACTCATAATCTAGACGTAGATCGCATCAACCAAGAGGAGTTAGACAAATTAGCAGGTGTTGAGAAGCTCTTTGTTTGTGAGCATAAAGGCACAGAGAAGAACATAGAGAAAATCTTTAAATCTTCTTTGGTTTTGGAGCGTTTGACACTTAAAAAGGGTGCAGTGGTTATCTTCATAAAAAACAATGCAGAAGCAGGGTATGTCAATGGCACTACAGGCAAAGTAGAAAGCTTTAGCCCCATAGACAAGATGCCTATAGTGAGAACCACAGAGGGCAAGAAGATAAAGCTAGACTTAGAAGACTGGTCACTTGAAAATGACTCTGGCAAGGTCACAGCTACCGTTTCACAAGTACCCTTGCGTCTAGCATGGGCTATCACCATACATAAATCACAGGGGATGACCCTAGACGCGGCAGAGATAGACCTCTCTAAGACATTTGAGTCTGGGCAGGGGTATGTGGCACTTTCACGTATAAAAAACATAGAAGGCTTACGGCTCATGGGGCTAAACCCTATGGCATTACGTGTAGATCCTCTCATACTCCATGTGGACTCTCGTATAAAAGGTGCATCACAGAAGGCTAGAGAACAGATGGAGTCTATGGGTAGTGATGCTTTTGAGTCAATGTGCCAAAAACACATAAAACAACTAGGTGGAGTAGTAGAAAAAGAGAAAATAGAAGAAGAGATACAAAACATAAAAGCAGGAAAACCCTCACACTCTGCCTACGTTACACCCACACACACCAAGACCAAAAACCTCATAGCCAAGTCTGATACACTCATAGCTCTAGCCACCAATAGAAAACTCGCTAAAAGTACCATAATACAGCATCTAGCACTTATTAAAGAAGAAGATAATGAAATAGATATTAATAAATATAAACCTTCAGACGAACTCTTTAATAAGGTCGAAACTGTAGTACTCAAACTCATGACTAAAAAGATGTCTGAAAATTTCTCTGATGAGGGGAAGTTACGTTTGAAGCCTGTGTTTGAGGCACTAGGTGGTGAGGTGAGTTATGATGATATTCGGCTTTGTATGGTGTATTTGGACAGTTAGAGGTCACAGTTTGTGACCTCAAGTTTAAAATAATATGACAATTTGCAATATTTTTAACCCTTAGTTCCTTTTTTTATTACAATACTTCTATAAACTAGAGGAGTGTATTATGGATGAATTGATAGTACAAGGTGAGATAAGTTCAAAGATAGTTACCTTGCGAGGTAAGCAAGTGATGCTAGATAGAGATTTGGCTGTGTTGTATCATGTGAAACCCATAAGACTACGTGAACAAGTCAAAAGAAATAGTAAAAGATTTCCTGATGATTTTATGTTCCAACTTAGTGAAAATGAAGTCAAAATCATGGTATCGCAAAATGCGATACCATCTAAACAACACTTGGGCGGTGCATTACCTTATGTTTTCACTGAACAAGGTATCTATATGTTAGCCACTGTACTCAAAAGTGATGTGGCCATAGATGTGAACATAGCCATCATGCGTACCTTCACAAAATTAAGAGAGTTTTCTAAGCATTACAACGCCCTAGCCAAACAAATCATAGAAGTAGAACGTAAGAGTGACAAGCAGTACAAAGAACTACGAAAGGCTCTTGATGAGTTGGTGTCTAGTTCTAGGTTGGTAGATGAGAAGGTGATGGGGTTTTTGAAGTAAAGGTCTAGGTTTTTTACGCTAAAATAAAACCTACTTAAAAACAAAGAGAGCATATGCCATACATAGACTGGTTGGGGAAGGATGATGTGGTACATCATCATAAAGAGATACCGTATAAGACCATAGACTGTCAAGAAGTCGTGGGTGATGCAGATAGTGATAATCTCATCATCAAAGGTGATAATCTTTTGGCGTTGAAGTCTTTACTTCCTTACTATGCGAATGCGGTCAAGATGATATACATCGACCCTCCTTACAATACTGGTAATACTTCATGGGTTTATAGTGATAATGGTGATTCTACTCTAATTAAAAAATGGCTTAATGATACAGTGGATAAAGAGGATTTGTCTCGTAGCGATAAGTGGCTTTGTATGATGTATCCTCGACTTAAACTTTTACGTGAGTTATTAAAAAATGATGGAATAATATTTATATCAATAGATGATTCAGAATTTGGACATTTACGAATGATTTGTGATGAAATATTTGGTAGTGAAAATTTAATTGAAACTTTTATTTGGAACACAGATGGCAATATAGATAATCAAAAGAAGATTAAAAATAATCATGAATATGTTTTATGTTATGGAAAAAACGCTGAAACTTTTAGTTCTCCTCCCGTGATAGACCCAAATATCCCTTCAAACAGTAAATTATTTAAGAAGGCTATTAAAAATACTATTATTAAAAATGGGGTAAAAAATCCTATAAGTAAAGTAATAATACCAAAAGGATTTCCATCAAATTTTGAAAAAGGAATAATTTCGAAGGAAATGGATGGTTATCCCATAAAATATAATGATATTAAAGTCAATAATTATAAGTTACAAAATGATATTACTATAGAGAGTGGCTGGAGTTCAAAGCAAATGCTTTTAGATTTTATTGAAAATGGGTTTAGACCAGTTACAGACAGTAAAGGTCAATCATCAATATTTTATTTAACAAATCCTGCAGGTGCGATTTATGTGGAAAAGGTGAGAACTGATATGCAAAGTCACGTACTTTCTGTCTTACAAAATTTTGGTAGTACACAGCAGATGTCTAAGACCCTTGCAACTATGGGTATTAGTTTTGATTATCCAAAGCCACTTAAACTTATTGAATATTTAATAAGCTTAAATGACGACCAGAACTCAATAATTTTAGATTCTTTCGCTGGAACAGGAACTACTGCACATGCTGTATTAGAGAAAAATAAAAAAGATGGAGGGAATAGAAAATTTATTTTAGTTGAACTTGAAGAATATGCAGAGACTCTTACGAAAGAAAGAATAAAGAAAGTTGTTAGTGGTTATTCATATAAAAACAAAAAGAAGAATATTGAAGTAGCATCTATTGGCGGTGGCTTCAAATACTGTGAATTGGGTGAGGAAATATTTGACGAGAGAGGCGAACTTAACGCTAAACTAAGTTTTTCTGACATTGCTAAACACATTTACTTTGTAGAGTTTAAGCAACCTGTGTCTAAAGGTAGCATAGCAAGCCCTTATGTAGGGAGTCATAAAAAACAACACCTATATTTTTATGAAGAACGATTTAGAATGTTGGACTTGAAAAAACTTTTTAAAACACATGGAACATACAAGCAACTCATCGTCTATACACGAAAATGTAGCATTTCAGAAGATGAACTTAAAAAACATAAGGTAGTCATACGTTACATACCGTATGATATAAAGGACAACTAGTGTTAAAAAAGTACCAAAAAGCATCCATAAAAGCACTAGATACATTTTGTAATCTTGCACAAAGTCGTCCCATTGCCCAAGCTTTTAAAGAAGTAACGGGGAACCAATACTTAGAGATAGAAGAGTTTAGCACACCTTATGTGTGTATGCGTGTACCTACAGGTGGAGGCAAGACACTCATCGCTGCTAAAAGTCTGCGTATCTTGACTAACGAATACTTAGGCAAGGCGTATCATCTAGTTTTTTGGTTAGCTCCTAGCGACAAGATAGTCACACAAACCCTAGAAGCACTCAAAGATAAAAGACACTTTTACAGAACACTCCTAGATAAAGAGTTTGATAATGTCAATGTACTCTCCATAAAAGAAGCCTACAAGCAAAAATTTGACCCCAAAGAAGAGCTAGTCATCATAATAGGAACGATACAGAGTTTTAGGGCTAAAAATAAAGATGCCAGAAAGTTTTACGCTGAAAATGCAAACTACTATGAGATGCTAAAACACAGAGATATAAAGCCATCTATGGAAAATGTCATGAAGATGATAAAACCCATCATCATACTTGATGAAGCACATAAGTCCAGTACGGTGTTAAGTTTGGAAAGCTTATTGGCACTTGAGCCATCGTTTATACTTGAACTTACAGCTACACCCGTAACCCAAACAAGTAAAGCCAAAAAAATATATGCCAGTAACATACTCTATACAGTAAATGCTACAGCCCTAAAAAAAGAGAGTATGATAAAACTTCCCATCGTGCTTAAAACACTTGACGACACAAGGCTAATACTGCAAGAGGGTATAGTAAAAAGAAATCACCTTGAAGAGCTAGCAAAACTAGAAGAGATGCACACGGAAAGATACATTAGACCCATTAACCTCATACGAGCTGATGAAAACAGAGGAGATGATGCATTTACCTATGACAAAATAAAGCTGATACTACTTGAAATGGGCATAAAAGACGAAGAGATAGCCATACAAACAGGTAAACTAAAAGAGATAGATGGTGTAAATTTGTTGAGCAGGGCGTGTCCCATCCGTTATATCATCACTGTCGATGCACTTAAAGAAGGGTGGGATTGTCCTTTTGCTTATGTGTTGTCTGTGGTTTCAAACATGGAATCTAAGACAGCCATAGAACAACTCATAGGGCGTGTACTTCGTATGCCATATGTGGAAGAGAAAAACAAGGCAGAGTTAGGTTATGCTTATGTGTATGTGGCTTCTAAAAACTTTGAGTTTGTAGCACAGACCATAGGCGATACCTTGGTAAAAAGTGGTTTTGAAGCTTTTGAAGCCAAAATTAGCATCAATAACTCTGAAAATACCCATGATGATATGGCTGAGATAGGTGGTTTATTTGGAGATGGCTTACTTGCTAAACAACAAGTTGATGTGGGGAGAGACATAGACTTAGAGATGTTGAGCAAACCCTCCATAGCACCTTACGTAAACTATAACAGTGAAACTAAAAAGATGACTATCGTTAAACTTCCCACACGTTCAAAAAGAGAAAGTTTTGTGAAGACATTACAGTCTATGGTTCCTGTAGAAAAACGAAAAGAAGTAAAACAGATAGTAGAGGTGATACAAAACCTTAATCTAGCCATAGTAGATATGGTTTCTGATTTTACTGTACCCCTGCTAAGTGTAGAAGAAGAGGGTGAATTATTGGCTTTTGAAGAGAGTTATATATTGGACTATATAAGCATCGATGAATCTGATATTATCAAAAATGCATCTTTGAGTATAGATGAATTTGACATTGATTTGAAAGAACATATAGGCGTTATAGATATATCTAAAGATAACCGTATGTATGTACAATCGTTAGATGAAGGTGCATCACTTTTCAATGATGAAGAAGTAAGTGCAACAGTTGTTGATCATAGCCATGGAGCATATAAAAGTAATACTGTAGCCCATAAGCTTTCAACAAGTATCGCGAAGATTATACACGATGAAAATAGTGACATATTAAAAGTCTTAACCTCCACACAACTTAATGAGTTTATATACTTAGTTATCTCACGGCTAGGAACAGATAGAGCAATAGATGTTCAAAGCCTTGTTGAAAAAAAATACCAACTTAAAAGAGCGATATTAATAAAACTAAATGACTTTGTTAAGACTTCTAAAAAAATGAGTTTTAACAAGTTGTTGGGTAGTGGTAACTTTACGTTAAGTAATGAAAATATGGTTGAGTTCTTGCCAAATAGTTACGAACCAAATCCAGACAGTAGAAGTGGAAACTTTAACAAGCATCATTATGAGTATGTAGATAAGTTTGACTCCCATAAGGAAGAGTATAAAGTTGCACTGTTTATAGATAAGTTACCACAAGTGACAACATGGATAAGAAATATATCTAGAGACCATAAAAACGCTTTTTGGCTACAAACTTCTTCAGATAAATTTTACCCTGACTTCATCATAAAACTAGACAATGGAAAAACAGTAGTGGCAGAATACAAAGGTAAAATGTTAGAAACAACGGATGATACAAAAGAGAAGGAGATGCTAGGTGAATTGTGGGCTTCTCAGTCGGATGAATTGGAATTTTTGATGTTGTATAAGGGTGATTATATGGAGAAACTAAGAAGTGTTTTCTAGAGATGCAACCTAACTCAAACACAGCTTTGTGAGCTTTTCGGGAAGTAGGATGTAAAGTTTATAAGTATGTCAATATGCCATATTTTTAAGTAAATAGTCTCTACTCAGATATAATAGTATAAAAAGAGAGGATATCCCATGTCTAATGAAAACAAACTAAAACTATTTGAAGATAAAAGTGTACTTACATATTGGGATGAGGAGTTGGAGACTTGGTATTTTTCTCTCATAGATGTTATTGCTATCTTGACTGAACAAGAAGACTATTTGACTGTAAGAAAGTATTGGAATAAACTAAAAGAGCGGTTAAGGAAAGAGGGAAATGAAACGGTGACAAATTGTCACCAGTTGAAAATGCTAGCCAAAGACGGCAAGATACGACTCACAGATGTGGCTAATACCTAGCAACTATTTCTAAAATGGAAATAGTTCAAAGTGAAGAAACTAAAGCAAGAAGGGATAAAGCATGATACCACCCATACAAAAGCAACTAGCCATCATGCAGATGGAGAAGTATTGYAACAACCGYATTCCTGAATATGCACAGTATCAAGTCAAGTCCAAATACGCACTTGAAAAAAGCACCATTACCCTCATGGAGTCAAGAGTCAAATACGATGATGCATCTGTGTGGATAGACATACCCATAGCAAAGATGAAATACGAGGGTAAAAGTATGACTTGGAAACTATACTGCATCATGGCTAATGCAAAGTGGGTTGCTTATGATGGACTAACACCTCAAAAAGACCTACAAGAATGCATAGACGAAATAGAACTAGACCCTACGTATGTGTTTGGTGGGTAGCTCATCAATTTAGGATCAGGAACTAAATATCAAATAGTTCAAGCTGTACAATATTTGCACAAGTACAACAAATAAAAGTATATTTGAAAAATATACTATGCTATAATATACATAAGATTATAGAGGAGTGCGTAAATGAGCTATTTGAAATTAGTAAATAATGACTACCCAAATACACACAGTAAAGCTGAAGCCATACAAGTGTTGGAACAGTACAAAACACAGCTTACGGCACATGAGTATGATGCTATACTACACTCTTTATGTAGTCATGCCTTAGAAAGCATTTACCTAAATGAAAAAGATATACTTCTAAGCATCGCACAACTTAGAGATGAAATCACCCTAGATGAGATAGTAGAACTAGCTAAAGCTTTGTAGTACATGGCTCTAACAGATTTTGACAAAGAACTCTTAGCTTCAAATTTACTTGAAGCAAAAACCCTTAAACAACTTTATGAAAAAGAAAAAATTCTTACAAATGCTAAGATGATAGCCCTTCAAAAACAGCCTGTAGTTGGGTGCTTAGATTATGCTCACCTCAAAGATATACATGCATATCTGTTTTCAGATGTCTACACATGGGCAGGAAAAGACCGATATGAAGCAGGTATACATGCAGACTTCGGGAAGGGCACAACGCTGTTTACAAGCTATGATAAATTACCTCAGGTTTCCAAACACTTATTTGATGCACTCAAAGATGAAAAATATTTTCAAAGACAAGATAAAAAGACCTTTACACAAAGTGCGGCAGTGTTTATGAATGGAGTAAATATTTTGCATCCATTTAGAGAAGGCAATGGACGAGTTCAGAGAATTTTTATGGAGTACGTGGCAAAAGAAGCAGGATACACACTCAGTTTTACAAGCATAAATGCAGATGAGATGATAAAAGCATCTGTCTATGGGGCAAAAGGTGATATGTCCTTAATGTTAGACATTTTTGATAAGTCTATTACGCAGGATAACAAATGACGTTTGCCAAACAAATCCTAGACTTCTACTTCTCGCTCTCTAAATACCCACCACTACCCAAAGGCATAGAAGCCATCTACCCCTTTGATAATGCAGAGACTAAAGAAGTCATGCAAACATTTTTTAACAAGTATTATRAYGAYACMAACCCACGTACCTACCTCATAGGCATAAACCCTGGTCGTCTTGGCTCAGGAGTGACAGGCATTGGGTTTGCAGATGCGTATCATCTGGAAAAGTACTGTGACATACCTAACAGTTTTGACAAACGTGTAGAGATATCGGCTGCCTTTATGTTTGAAGTCATGGAAGCCTATGGAGGGGTAGTGAAGTTTTATGCAGATTTTTTCTTTACTACTGTGATGCCACTAGGCTTACTCAAAGGTGCGAAGAACTACAACTACTATGATGACAAAGAAACGCAAAAGGGTTTAGAGCCCTACATCACGGAGACACTTTTAAAACAGATGTCACTCCCCCAAGCAAAGCCCAACATTATTTGTGTAGGCACAGGCAAAAATATAAAATACCTACAAGCTTTTAATGACAAGCATAAGTGTTTTGAGAGCATAGATGTTCTGCCCCATCCTCGATGGGTGATGCAGTATAGGCGTAAGGAAAAGCAGAAGTATATAGGGGTCTATTTAGATAGTTTGCGAAAGGCTCTTGTGTAAATAATATGATTATGTTACTATATGTATAATTATATACATATAAAGGATATGCTATGACGATACGTAAAAACTTTCTTTTTGATGATGAAGTGGCAAAACATTTGGAAGAATTAGCAAAAGTGGAGGGTAAGACACAAACGCAGATAGCACAGGAAGCCATAGAGATACAATATAAAAAAATAAGTATTCAAAAAAAATTAGAAGCTCTAGATCGTATAGTCGGTTCATTTTCAGGATTGATAGGTGATGTAGATGCTAAAGAAGCACGCAGGGATCATGTATTGGAAAAGTATGCTGAGTAAGGTACTTTTAGATACCAATATTATTGTTGATATTTTTGATGATAAGAGAAAATCTTCCGAAGCCACCATTGGTGTGATTAAAAAAATGCTGGAAGAGGGAACTACTTTATATGTAAACTCTGATACTTTAACAACYACATTTTACTTACTTAGAAGCCAAAGAAAGATGACTTTTACAGAAGCAATCAATGCTATAAAAGAGACTTCTGTATTTTGTGAACTCATCAGCATAGAAAAAAATGATGTGCTAAAAACCATAAGCCTTTGCGAAACTGAAGATACATTATTTAAAGACTATGAAGATACCTTACAGTACGTTTGTGCTAAAAAAGTAGATGCTGAGCTTATACTTACAAATGACAAGGGTTTTGTTTCTTTAGATATAGAGGTATCAGGGACACAAGGCTTTAATATATCCACACTGTAGTACATAATAATCACTATAAAAATGTTGAATGATATTAAACTTTAGAACAAAGAAAAGGCATCATCTCCTTAACCTTTTCTTCAGACCACTCCCACCATTTTAATTTTAATAATTTCTCTATTTCAACTTCAGAAAACCGATACTTTATAAACGCTGCAGGATTACCRCCTACCACAGCATAAGGCTCTACATCTTTGGTGACCACTGCACGGGCTGCTATGACTGCACCTGAGCCTATGGTGACTCCTGGCATTATCATGGCTTCTGAGCCTATCCATACATCGTGACCTATGGTGGTGTTGCCCATCTTTTTGTAAGGGTTTTTTGAGTCTTGAAATATGTTGGCTTGGTAATAAAAAGGAAAGGTACTCACCCAGTCACTTCGGTGCCCTTGATTACCTGCCATCATGAAAACAGCCCCTGAACCGATGGAGCAGTATTTGCCTATGATGAGCTTATCTACATCTTTTCTTTTTTTGTCTAAGTAACGCACACAATGCTCAAAACTATAACCGTGGTGGTAACCTGAGTAGTAGCTAAATGCCCCCACAGAGATGTTGGGGTGCGTGAYGGTTTCACAGAGTAGTTGGGAAGAGAATTCATTTTCAAAGTAGTTATCTGTCATTTGCTGGCTTTTCTATTTTTGTTGCTTCTGCTTTGCTTTCTTCTTTTGCTTTTAGTTCTCTAAGCTTGTCTTTTTTACTTTTCTTCTTACCTTTAACGGGTGCTGGACCTTTAACCCTTCTAGGTGCATCACCTGTGAGTTCAAAGCCTTTTACTTGTTCGCGTTCTAGCTTGACTTGGCTACGTTTTTCTATGACTTTGAAGTGTGCTTGTTCGTCGTGACCTATGAAGCTTATGGCTACACCTGATCTACCTGCACGTCCTGTTCTTCCTATGCGGTGGATGTAGTCAGCAGGGGAGCGTGGTAAGTCGAAGTTTATGACACAGTCTATGCCTTCTATATGAAGCCCGCGAGAGATGATGTCTGTACTAAAGAGTATCTGTATTTTATTGGCTTTAAATGCATCTATGGTGAAGTTTCGGTCTTCTTGGCTTAGGTCACCATGAAATGACTCGGCCAAGTAGCCACGTTTTCTAAACTTCTCAGCTATGTTGTCTGTGGCTCTTTTATTTGCCATAAATACAAGCAC
The DNA here is from genome assembly GCA_002733355.1 of Sulfurovum sp. Taxonomy (GTDB): domain Bacteria; phylum Campylobacterota; class Campylobacteria; order Campylobacterales; family Sulfurovaceae; genus Sulfurovum. The sequence continues at coordinate 17,156 of NVVN01000008.1, read as the reverse complement.
ACGTTTGTACTTTTCTTTTTTAAGTAGTTGACGAAGCAGGGGGCCTCTGTTTTCAGGGTTTACCTCTATAACTCTTTGTTTGATGGTCTCTACTGTAGGTGTCTCATCTTCAATGGTGACGCGTATGGCCTCGCTTGTAACTTTAGACGCTATTTCTAACATCTTTTCAGGGTAGGTGGCAGAGAAGAGAAGGTTTTGACGTTTGTTTGGTATGGCTTCTARWATGGCATCTAGYTCTTCWGTRAAGCCAARGTTTAACATYTTATCRGCTTCATCYAGYACTAAGAACTCTAAATTTTTCAGACTCATTTGCTTTTTAGAGAGTACATCTAAAAAACGTCCCGAAGTAGCGACTATAACATCACAGCCTTTTTGGATGGCATATATTTGATCTCCTATGCCTTCGCCACCAATGACAGATACAACTTTTGGTTTAGGGGCAAGGGCTTTTCCAAAAAAGGTAAAAGCTTCTGCAACTTGTAARGTTAATTCTCTGGTAGGAGTGAGTACCAGTACTTTTATTTTCCGTTTTCCTTCCGTTGGAGTCTGAGAAAGTAGTTCCAAAATGGGCAATACAAAAGAAGCCGTTTTCCCTGAGCCTGTTTGCGCTTGAGCCATGATGTCTTTGTGGTCTAATACAAGAGGAATGACTTTTTCTTGTATGGGTGTTGGCTTGGTGTAGTTGTTGTCATGAAGGAGTTGCTGTAAAGCGTTTGAGAGCATAAGGTGTGAAAAAGGCATGTCCAATAAAGGCATTACTGCAACCTTGAGAGTATTTTTAGAAATTATAGCTGAACTTTACACCCTTTAATTAATTTTTTACGTCTTCAGAGTACAATAACACAAAGGATTCAAAATGAACGAAAAAAGAAGACTACACATACACATGTCTGTAGACAGTATAGAAGATAGCATAGCGTTTTACTCTACACAGTTTAGCGCAGAGCCTACTAAAGTAAAAGAAGACTATGCGCAGTGGCTTGTGGATGATTTGGCTTTGAATTTTGCTATTTCTACTCGAGGGCATGAAAAAGGTGTAAACCACTTAGGTGTACAGTATGAAAGTGATGAAGCATTACTAGAAGCACAGACACTTTTTGAGAGTAAGGGCATCAAAGGTAAAGAAGACAAAGGGGCAGTGTGCTGTTACAAAGAGTCTAACAAGTACTGGGTAGAAGACCCTACAGGCATGGTCTGGGAGAACTACCACTCTATGGAAGATGTAGAAGTCTTCGGTGTAGATGGTGCAGATACAGTAGAGGGTTGTTGTATACCTACATTTGGTAAGTTTTCCGAGACTCCCTCTTGTACACCAAGTACAGATGGAAGTGAATGTTGTAGCTAATGGAATGTAAGGCTATTTAGAGGAAAAACCAAAATGCAACTAATCATTCAAACCTTACTCCCCTTAATGCTACTCATAGCCCTAGGGTCAGTACTCAAACTTACTATAGCAGATGATACATGGACAAAAGTTCTAAATAAATTAGCCATTTATCTACTTTTCCCCGCGCTTATTTTCTCAGGTATGATAAAAGTAAAGTTAGAAACCATTGATGACTTATCATTTATATATGGAAATTTTATTATCTTAGTTTTGGTCATTGCAACACTCTATTTGACTTTAAAACATTTTGGATTTTCAAAAAGCATCGTCAATACTTATGTTATTTCTGTCTTTTTTGGCAATGTAGGATATTTAGGTTTCCCAATTCTAAGCTCACTATTCCCAGATTTTGAGGGTATTATTAGTATGCACATTGCACTCTATACATTCTTACTATTTACTATTGGTATTGCCATCTTAGAGTTTTCAGTACATCAAAAAATAGGCATGAGCACTTTAAAAGATACCTTGAAAAACCCTTTACTTTTGGCTGTGCTATTCTCCATATTTTTGTTATGGATGAACATAAAACTGCCTTTTGTTGTTTTAAGAACTGTTGACCTTTTAGCAGCTGGTGCAACACCTATCATTTTGATTTCATTGGGCATCTTTTTAGCTCAAGGACTTCCCAAACATATTGAGTATAAACATGTAGTTGGACTCATTAGTTTAAAGCTTTTGTTAATGCCTTTACTCTTTTTTATCTATTTCTTGCTAAGTGGAGGAGGAACAAATTTGGCTATATCTGTTTTAGAAGCTGGAATGCCTTTGGCGATTACACCATTTATACTGGGTGAACTTTACCCAATGGAAAGAGAGATGATAGCTTTTTCTATCGTCATTTCTTGTTTTCTGTCGGTGTTTACATTGCCTTTGTTGATGCTTTTACTTGGAGTGGTGTAAGGTAATTAGTATGCAATCTACTAAAAAAGAACCTCTAAACTAGTCTAGCATAAGTTTCATTATGCATCTTGTTCTTTTTTCACTTTGTTTCTACGGTGTCGAGGTTTTTTTGTTCTGTCTTTTTTGTTCCCGGCATGACTAGGAGCTTTTGAAGCAACAAAACCTTCTAAGACTTTTTCTTCTATTTCTTTTTTCATATTGTATTCTATGTCGCTAAGCAAAGGTTCATCCTCAGGGCTAACAAGAGCCATGGCAACACCCAGCTCTTTCATAAAAGCYAAWCGATTGTAGTAATCCTGAGTAATATCTGGTAAATCATAAGAAAGTACAAGTTTAATATTTTCTAACGCTAGTGTTTTCAAAATCATATCTGTGGTGATGATAACATTTAGAGAATTTAGATTAAACTCTGTGGCAGCTTTTTGTTGCTGTGCTTGTCTATGGTTTCCATGCACAGCAGTAGTATTAAACTCTTTTGCGTTTAAAAATGCACTCAGTGCATCTGCTTTTTTCTTACTTTTAACGACTACGACTACTTGTGTTCCTTTATAGTCATTTAGCAGTAAGCCAAGCATAGATGCCTTGTCATGTTCTTGAACAAAATATATACTTTGAGTAGTTCTTAAAGCCACAGATCTTTGGTCATAATATATTTCTTCTTGAGGTGTATCTGTTTGTTCAGGCATTTGGTACTTTCCTTGATATAATTTTGGAAGTATATATGTGAAGCACCTCGTGAGGTGCCAGTAAATATGCAGAAGAATATTTTTATTTAGTCGTCATTATGTAGTTGCCCAGAAAAGTCAAAGCCAAACTTCATTTTGTTAGCTATCTGTTCTTGTACCTCTTCTATTAAGTCGTCAGCTTCATCTTCTATTTGGTTTATGAGATTGTTTTGTTCTCTTTCTCGATTAAAGGTATGGATYTTGTAGGGTTTATCGGCACCATGTTCTTCAACAAATTTTTCAATCGTATCTTCCCAAACAATGGTGAGTTCATGTTCTATTGTTTTTGGTTCATCTTCATTAGGTAGAGTATAGTTAAATGCTACCACATCAGTATATGTAATGACTTTATACTTGCTTTTTTCTTTATCTGTTTCATTATTCGGCATAGGGTGTCCCTTTTTATAAAAATTATATTATTATCGGATTGTACACTATCACACATAAAGTTACCTTACTATAGTTTTTGTTATCCACAAAGTGATGAAAAGTGGCAAATAGAAACTGCTATTAAATATGGTATGCTATCTGCACTAAATGATAGAGGACGACCTATGAAAGAAATAAAACAAAGCTCTCGGGCTATAAAAACGCCTATAGAAACGCTTAACGATCTAGCACAGTTGGTAGATTACTCGCTCATGAACACGCTTAACTGTGATCCTGATGCCAAAGAAAATGGTGTCGACCACACTTCGAGGCAAGTATTTACAGGACATTATGTCCCTGTGAATCCAACACCGATACAAGACCCAGAGTACATTACGCACAGTAAGATATTTTTTAAAGAATTGGGTTTCTCTGATAGTCTGGCACAAACGGAGGACTTCATCCGAATGTTTTCAGGAGATATMTCGGMAGTACCTAAACCGATGAAAAAGGTTGGTTGGGCAACAGGRTATGCTCTTTCCATCTACGGAACTGAATAYTAYCAGCAATGCCCTTTCCAAACGGGTAATGGGTATGGTGATGGTCGTGCAATTTCTGTCTTTGAGGGCGTAATCAATGGTAAGCGCTGGGAAATGCAGCTTAAAGGTGCTGGTCAGACACCATACTGCCGTGGTGCTGATGGTCGTGCAGTCTTACGATCGAGTATCCGAGAGTTTTTGGCACAGGAGCATATGCATGCACTTGGAGTGCCAACATCGCGCTCTTTAAGTTTGTTCACTTCAAAAACGGAGAAAGTGAAGCGGCCATGGTATACTGAAGGGTCGCATTCGAAGGATCCTGAAGTTATGATAGATGAAGCCGTCGCTATCTCAACACGGGTCGCACCTTCTTTTATTCGGGTGGGTCAGATAGAACTTTTTGCTCGACGTGCCCGTAAAAATGAGCATCCAAAAGCGATGGAAGAACTCGAGAAGATTGTGTTGCACTTGATTGATCGTGAGTATAGTGAGGTTATCGACAAGAGTTTAACAATACAAAAGAAAGTGCTGTTACTAGCACAGGAGTTTCGTTCTCGTCTCACATCACTTGTGGCAAACTGGATCCGCGTTGGATACTGCCAAGGAAATTTCAATAGTGACAACTGCGCCGCAGGAGGTTTCACACTGGATTATGGTCCCTTTGGATTTTGCGAATTGTTTGATCCGGATTACCAGCCGTGGACTGGTGGTGGAGCACACTTTTCATTCCTAAATCAACCTAACGCAGCTGGGCGTAACTTTCATGTATTTTGTATGGCTCTGCAGCCGTTACTGAAATCACATCAAAATGATTTAGTTCAGCTGGGCGAGATTCACGATGGCTTTTCTAAAGTCATGCAAGCGAAAATGGAAAAGATGTGGGCTTCTAAGCTTGGACTTGACACTTATGATGCGACACTCTTTAGGGAGCTTGCACAACTTATGGTGAAAACTTCTGTTGATTACACTATCTTCTTTCGTGAACTTTCAGAGATACCTGAGGACATTGAGCCACTCAAAAAAAGCTTCTACAAGGACTCGACACATGATGAAATGCTTGAAAAAAGTTGGTCAGAGTGGCTGGTAAAATGGAAAWTRCATATTAACACTASCAAYAACATYGATGTGAATGCTACATCRCCCCAATCYCGWGAGRAACTCTCACAACGCATGAAACTTGTCAACCCAAAATACACTCTRAGAGAGTGGCATCTTGTGCCTGCATATCAGCAAGCCACAAAAGGTGACTACTCTCTCATAAGACAGATGCAGGAAGTCATGACAGAGCCATACGCTGAGCAGTCCAAGGAAGTGGAGGAGAAATACTATAGTTTAAAGCCGTCTGAGTTCTTTAAAGTAGCGGGTATCTCGCACGTCAGCTGTTCGTCTTGATTTTCAGCCAGCTGATTGCTAGAAGTTAAAGTCTATTTGTACTTCTTTTGTTTTTTGAATATAAAGGAAGGAATTTGTAAGAGCAAATTGATCTACATCTTCTATGCCTTCTTCTTCATAGTCTGATAAATAGTCAAAGCCCTCTAACTCTGTGTTTTTAACTTTCTTTAAAAACACAATATAGATGAGTAAATCTGCCAAATCACTTATGGGAATGTTGTCACTRAARTCTTTATCGAATGCATCGATATATTCTGAACATATATCTTCATTTGACATAAAAAGTACCCAAAGTATGATGTTATCTATCTTTTTCGGTGCATTAACTTGTGTTAAAAAACTATCATAGAGTTCTTTATTTTGAGCTATTTCATCAATCTGCTCGTTGGCTTGTGTGACTAAAGCGTTGATTCTTTCATCGCTTAGTTTCTCATTTTTATAACCATCTAATGCTGAACCTGCTATTTGAAATGTATTCATTATTTCTCTTTTCTATTTAACTATGTCATTATTACATGATATTCTAAAATTTCTATTAAGAACTTAGGTTGAGTATCATTTTCCCAAGGTTTTGTTAGACCTTCAATACACTTCTTTTCTATGTGCAATTCTAATCAGTGTAATAACTAAAATATCATTTTCTTTTAAATATACAATTTTGTAATTACCAGCCCTTTTCCTAAACTTCCCCTTATGCTTTCCATTAAGGGCGTTATCTGTTGTAAACAAACCTTTTTCTAAGTCTTTTATTTTAGAAAAAACAAGTTTTTGATTTTTTGAATCTATTTTTTCTAATTCTTTAAAAGTAGCTTTTGGAATGATTACTTTGAACATTAATTAAGACCAAGCCTTTGTGCTACTTCTTCAAGTGAGTAGATCTCAGTTTTACCAGCTTTAAGATCGTCTATTCTTTTATCAGAAATCATTTCATCTAAGGTGTCAAAATAGGTACTAACGGCTTTTTCAATAATATAAGTTCGTGAGCGTTCTAGTTCATGAGCATAAGAATCTAAATCAGTCAATAAGGCTTCATCTATACGAATGTTTATTGCTTTTTTCATAATGTATCCTTTTGTATCTACATTATACTACAAAGGTTGAAAAAGTGCAAGTGATGACGTGGGTAATCGACAGCTGATGGGGATGTTTAGTTTCGCATTGGTGTGAAGGAACAATTGGTCGGTGAATCGTCGTTAATATTCACATGAGAGAAGGAGAACTGCACACTATACGAAACTCAGTAAATAGACAAGCCCCACTTGGTAATGAAAAGTGGCAAACAGAAATTGCAACCAAATATGATATGTTATCGACACTAAATAAGAGAGGACGACCTAGGAAAGATGTATTAAAGTAGTTTGTCCCCTTTATTTTCTGCTGATTGACTCACCAAGTTCTCCATTTATTGGCTACTCTGTTTTGTTAACTTGCTTGTACATGTCCAGTCTCTTCTTTTAGTCTCTCTGCTATCCAAACTTTGATAATTGACTGTCTTGTCACACCTATCTTTTTTGCTTCTTTATCTAAAGACTCTATAACCCACTTTGGAAAATCAACATTAACCTTCTTAGTGTCTGTGTTGAGAGCATTGGGTCTTGTAGCCTTTGAAAAGTCAAGATATTCACTTATGTCTTCACCACTGTCAAATTTTTCATCAAACTCTTTAGCTGTTATTGTTTTCATAATTTTTCTCCTCGTTTTTTCTACATCTTCGGACACTAATAATTCTATTTGTATCTTCTCTTATAGTAAATATTACAACAAAGCATTTAGTGAGTATTTTTGAGATAAGAGCATATCGAACTTCATTATCAATAATGTTCGCAGGGATAACAAGTGCATCTTCATCTTGCCAAAGCTTTTGAGCTTCGACAAAATCTATACCATGCTTCTCTTTATTAATCTGACTTTTCTTTTCATCATACTCAAACTTCACATAAATCCTTTTTATGATTAAGTATAAAAAGTATACTTTAATTATACTATATTTGTCAAGTAGTAAAAGTTTCTTGTGGGAGTTAACGCCGCGTTAAGCGGAGAAAAATTGTGGGTTATAATGTGTAGCGAAGCGAAACGTAACCCACTGTTTTTGTTCCGTTTAAACGCCTTGTTAGAATTATTTATGGTGCACAAGATACCAAGTTGAAATAGTAAGAACAAGGTAATAACCTAATATTGGTAAACCAAATAATAACCAGTATTCTATCGGAGCAATAATTAATGGCATAAACCACCAAGCTGTATCCCCAGTTCCAAATGCAACTTGAAGTGCTAGTGTAACTCCAAAGACCAAGCTTCCAATTAAGTTAGTTAATACGGTAACTACCCCGATCTTTAAATAAACCTCAAAAGTACTTGCCCCACTAAAATATGAACTCTTAACCCAATAAAAAACGAAAAAAGATAGTATAAGGTTAGAGAGTATAAATATTGTCATTGGAATAAAAATATTAACACTCCTATCGAATAACATTGCGGTAATTCTAACTATTTATTCAAGGAACACTATACACCTTTTCCTATTAAATATTCAAATAAACAGACAATTAAAATGTCCGTTTATTTTTAAAAATATGTCAATATGAAAGATTTTTACTACTTTTTTAGGAATTTGACTAAGATTATAACAATACATAATGTCCTTTTAGTCCTAAAATCACCATTATATGGACAAAGTGTCCGTTATTTGTTGAATAATCCATTAAAAGGACATAGTGTCTTGTGTATGAAAGGATGAAATATGGAAGTAAAAAAGAAATTATTAGATGTTGTTCGAGATAAAGTAAGAGTAAAACATTATAGTTTATCGACAGAGAAAACATATATTCATTGGATAAAACACTACATCTTCTACCACAACAAAAAACACCCCATTGAAATGGCTAAACCAGAGATAGAACAGTTTTTGACGTATCTTGCTGTAGAGAGAAAGGTATCACCCTCTACACAAAATCAAGCATTTTCAGCGATATTATTTCTCTACAAAGAAGTGTTAGGTATAGATATGAGTACATGGAATATACAAGCTCTTAGAGCCCAAGAGAGAAAACATATTCCGCAAGTACTTACCAAAGAAGAAGTTAAAAAAGTGATAGATAACTTAACAGGAACATATCAACTTATAGTTTACTTGATGTATGGATGTGGTTTGCGTATGAGTGAAGCACTTAACATACGCATAAAAGACATAGACTTAGGGTTTGATAAAGTGTATATCTGGGACAGTAAGAGTCTCAAAGACAGAACCGTGCCTTTACCACAAGTTATAAAACAAAGATTAAAAGCACAAATAGAATATGTAGAAAGTGTACATACAAAAGATGTAGCAGATGGATATGGATCTGTTTATCTGCCTTATGCACTTGAACGTAAATACCCTAATGCCAAATACGAAACGAAATGGCAGTTTCTCTTTCCGATGAAAAATGTAGCTAAAGACCCTAGATCTGACGTGATACGTAGGCATCATGTGCATGAGAAAACTTTAGGTAGAAATATAAAGCAAGCTTCTGGAAAAGCACAAATACATAAAAGAGTTACTTCACATATATTTAGACATTCTTATGCTACACACCTTTTGCAAAGTGGTATAGATTTGAGGAGCATTCAAGAGTTGTTGGGACATAAATCTGTGGAAACTACTATGGTTTATACGCATGTGGTAGCTGAGRTGAATAAGAGTAGGGTAGCTAGCCCTTTAGATATGTAATAGTTTTGTTTACTACCATGTACCGCTTATCATCGCCATGAGTGCAGGTATTTTATAAAACACAAAGAGCCTAGTCATCATCCTCAAACTCACTCAAATCAAAATCTAACTCTACACGTTCTTCTTCCACTTCTTTCAACTCGCTAATGTCTTCAGGGGAGATATTTAGAGCCATGGCTACAAATGTGGCTAAGGCGTTATCGTCTATGATTTCTTGGCTTGTTTTAGAGGTGTTATAAACAGTGAGTATGCCGTCTTTTGTGAGTACATCACTGGTGCTGACACCTAATTCTGCTGCTATATCATGCATATCGGGACGATTGAGGATTACTCCGCTCACTTTCATAGAGAAACCTTTTCTTAGTGGCAGTCCAAACATTTTTCTTCCTATTGTTAAAATATTTCTTTGGGTAGATTATAGCTAAATAGTTCAGATAATGTTCCCCTCTTCCTTTTTTTAAAAGACTTTTAGCATATAATATACTATGCATAAAAAATTAAAAAAGTATATAGAACACTATGATGTCATAGAAAATTGTGCAAGCTGCGAACTTATGCCAAATGGTGGAATGATAGTTTTAATCAATCAAGAAATAAACTGTGAAGTACATATTAAAAATAAGACTTATGTACTTGAAGGTTTTCAGGCCATACTCATTAATGCCTATGAAGAGTCTGTACAACTTCAATCAAATGAAAAGTTAAACCTCATAGCCATAAGATTCAAAGGAGCAGGAGCTTCATTTTTTTATGAAGAGCATATGGATACACTTATGCAGGTTCCAAATGAGCCTATTTTTATAGAAAAAAATATTTTAGAAAAAGAACTCGATACCTATTTTAAAAATCGATTAACCCCAAGTAAACTACCTTTTAATATTATGAAAATAATTGATTTACTTGATGCGCAAGGAAGTGATTACAGTATAGATGAAGTTTTAGCCATAGCCAACGTACCAAGAAAGATTTTAGATAAAATGTTTAGGTTGAAGACGGGTTTGACTTTTAAAACGTATGCAACCATAAAAGAAAATCTACCTAGCACTAATTTTTGACCTTCTTCATCATCTTAAGCCAGTCTCTATCAAAATTACTAAATATATAATCTTCACCATGAGGTATGGTACATCCAGAGCAATCTTGGTGTACTTCTTGTTCCTTTGTGATAGATTGTCTTCCGCGTTTTGAGTTAATGGAACAAACAGAGTGAAACTCTAGATTACCCTCCATGACAGGTGACTTGTTAAATCTAAAGTGTGGACATCCGCACATATAACAGTTGAGTTCATACATTTCATGGCATTTGGTCTTTGTAGCGTAAAGTTCACAAAAGTCTGGCTCTTTTTCTACCATATTCTCAAAGATAAAGTACTGGACGGTATCAAATTCATCGAGTCCTTCAAGTTTTTTCATAATTGCTGCATGCTTTTTAGCATGTTGTTCATACCAATCATTATATGTCATTTTTAATCCTTGTAAAACGTTTAGGTAGTGTAACATATAAAGCTGTTCCTGATTTTGGTTTAACCCTTATACTTTGAGTATTTTGTAAAAGAGGGTTGAAATACCCATGCTTAGTTTCGAGCTAGTTCTAATTGTTTCTTTGTATATATTTTCATATATATTGCTGCAGATGTGATAATGATGAACATACACACCCATAAGTATGTAATGGATAAATTAAAAACATGCACAACCAAAGAAAAGAAAATAAGAGGCATAAATATCTGCCTATAAAAACTAATATAAGGTATGATAAATGGTTTTTTAATACCTTGAAGTGTTGAGACTGATATAAACAATGTTATAAACGCAAAAAATATAAAACTCTCAAATATGATGTACGTGTACGCAGTATCTACAACTTGCGTGTCTGTATCAAATACCATAATCATGGTCTTACCAAACAATGCAATGAGCACTACGCCAATGGCAGACATAATATATCCATATTTTAAGGCTTTGTGTATAACTTCATCTATCCTGTCGAAGTTTTTAGCACCAAAGTTATTTGATACTATAGATATAACGGCGGTATTGAGTCCCAACATTGGAAGTAAAATAATCTGCTCAACTCTGTACCCTATGCCAAATGCAGCAACCGCCTTAAATCCATAAGTCGATACAAAGTACATCAATATCATACTTCCAAAAGACATCAAGAACATGTTTAAACTACTGGGAATAGCCTGTCTGGTTAACTGTTTAAAAGCTTTTATATTTGGAGTAGATTTGAAAAATTTTGATAAATCAAAAAGGTTTGTTTTGTAAAGTTTATATAGCATATATAGTAGTGTTATGTATTGAATGAGGACTGTTGCGATGGCAACGCCACTGAGTCCAAAGGCAGGAACAAAATAAAAACCATACATAAATAATGGATCAAGAATTACATTTAAAATAAATCCAATGATCAAAATATTTCTATAACTTTTAGTATCCCCMAGGGCTATCAAGGTTGCATTTACACCCAAACCTATAAGCATAGGAACAATGCCTATAAGTATGATGTAGGTATATTCTAGGGCATACTCTAAGACCTGACCTGTGGCACCCATCGTAACAAATATAGTTTCTAAAAGTAAAAAGCTAATAAGTGACAAAATCAAAGAAATGGATATAAATAAACTTATGCCATTTGACGCATAAATGCCTGCCATAGTTCTCTTRTGYTTACCCAATGCYCCACCTACATABGCTGTAATGGCAGAGGAGAGYCCAAAACTTATAGATAAMAGCATGAAAAAAATCATGAAACTATAGGTAAGCGCAGAGATGGCTTCTGTAGATATCTGACCAACATAATATGTGTCGACTACATTATACATGGTGTTAAAAAACATCCCTATACTTGAAGGTATCGCTATTTGGATGATGAGTTGTTTTATATCTTTGGTAATGAGTTCATTTGTTTTTTTCATAAGCGAGACTATACTGTAATAGTCTTTAGGGCACTTGTCTGAAATAGGAGTAGCACCTCATGAAGTGTTAGTGCATGTACAGAAGAATATTTTATTTTTGGTGAAATCAAATAGGTAAAACCCGTATTTTGTTATCTAGTTTCTCTTTGAGTGCACTTTCAATGGCAAACAGTGTACCTGTACTAGAACTTGCACAGCCATCACATGCACCTAGATAACGTATATAGATATCAAAATCTACACCATTTTCTTTGACATCAAGTATTTCTACATCCCCTCCATCCATAACAAGAAACTCACGTACAGAGCCATCTATGACTTGGTTAATTGCGATGACCCTTTCTTTCTTTTCCATCTTTGCAAAGGGGATGTCAGATACTTCAATAGAGGTTTCTTTTTCTATTTCTACAACCTTTTTGTTATCTAGTAGTAGTGCTTCAAGTGTTTTGTGACAACTTTTATTTACATGTCCAGCTTTCGTGTACTGTGTCAGTACTTTAAGTGTTTGAATGTCATGAAGAATGATACTTCTTATTATAGAACTTTGACTCATGGGTGTATCTTTACARGGTAGGGTCAAATCTTCACGTCCCAAGGCAATACCATAGTAGTCGTTTGAAGCTTCTAAAACAGAATCTAGGGCTAGGGTGATGGTGTAGTTATCTGAAGCTGCGATGGCAGGGTTAGAGGGATTGTCTCTAAGAAAACGTTCCAAACCTTTGTAGGTCATGAGGCTAGCAGCATGAACAGTTTTATTGTTACATAAGAGTGCGAGCATATCATACGCAGCGATGCCCGTAGGTGGACCAAAGTAAGTGTAGCGGGCTAAGAGTATGGTATCATCTTCAGTATTTACTGCCCAGTACCATGTTGTTTGTTCCCCTATAGCTTCGCTACCATAGGTATAAGTAAATAGTTTTGCACCCAAATCTTCGGCTTCTTGTTGCGTAATGATACCCGCATGTTTAGGGGCACCTATAAATAGAGAAACTTTTATACCCTCTTTAGGTTTAAAATTTAGAAGTGATTCCATATTAGCTCCTTAATGCCTTTAGGGTTTTTAGATACGCCCTTTATATAGTTAGATTATCAAGGTAAACTAAAAGTAGTCTAAAATAAGGACATACAATGTCAATTTAAACGAGTACAGTCCCTAGTTGATTCCTATCATAAAGCTATCATACGGCTAGCATAAGGCTTCAATGTACTCAGCCTTTCATCAACCAATCCACGACCAACCGTAAAATGATAAAGTGTTTGATACTGATTTGCTTTTAGTCCTATGAGCTCATGTAAAATATCATCTAAAAAACATCCAATCCCCGTAGCTGATAAATTTAGAGATGTTGTCTCTAGGTATAACTGTTGTCCTATCGCGCCACATTCCCAATAGAGTTCTTTATATCTTGATGCACCAAATTCTTTTATTTGTTCTGAAAATTGGGCTAACATGCCTAAGGTAAATGACCCATTACTTGCTATTTCTTGACTACACGATATGGTTTGTGAGATGTATTTCATGTCACCATTTTTAAGTTTGTATAGTTCTCCTGCATCTGTATCAACTCTCTCCCARAGAAACACYTCTCTTAGTAAACTTTTGAGTTCAACTTTGTGTGCATCATTTCTAATTAAAATATAGAGTCCTTGGTCTATTTCTTCTACGCTATGGACAAATATGACTAAGTGAATAGGAGAGTTATTTGATTTAATAGAACCTAAAATGGTTTCAAACTCATTTTTTGTAATCGTACAATCATCTTTATTCATCATTTGTGCAGATCTTCTATTTAAAACGATATCTTTGGCTAAACCTGAGATTTTTCGAGTTGGGTTCTCTTCATAGATATCATTTTTAAAAACTTTCATATCATCTGATAAAGTCGCATCTTCTATTTTTTCTAAGATGTCCCACTTATGCCAGTTAAGACTTAATTGATTTGCTTTTCCTGCATAGGTATCTTCCAAAGAATTTCGTAAAGTATTGATATTTATATCTGTAGTCTGAACCGTATCATCTAAAGTGACTAAGAGTAACATATCGGAAAGTTCTCTCTCTTCAGGCACATATCTATGTGTTTGATCAAAACCTATTAAACTTTGAAGCTCTGTATCTTTGGTACTGATAACTTCTATTTTCCAGCCTAAGATTAAAGCAGATACTTCTAACGCTTTTAGTGCATGACCACAATCAAGTTGCGTATATCTCCAAGAGCGTTCACCATATTTCCAAGCTTCTCTCCAAACGATAGAAGATAAAGAGACTAAAAAACTATTGTGGGGTAAGTCTAAATCGCTAGTTACTGGAGACAGTAATTCAAGTTGATGTTCATGTGGGGCATAGTGATGAAGACCATCTTCTATGCCTTGTATATCTTTAGATATGATATAGGCTTCACTTGGTTGTAGGTTACCACTTGAAGCGTTACATCTTAAAGCCCATGATTGGTCTCCAAACTCTTTTATGGCTGCGAGCCCTAGTGAAAACTGAAAAAATTGTGATACGGACTCTAAACATAAGGGAGCGACTACTCTTTCTTCTTGTTTTTGTGTAAATATTTGACTGTATTCCAAACTTTTATTTTCAAAAGAAAGAGGTAATTCCGTTTTTTGAGATTCTGAGTAGCTACGATATGGATTTGGCTGTGTTGCCCAATCCATATATCCTAAAGACTTAGCATATCGTAGTTGTGAATGTTTTGTTTCATTGTGATAGGTATAAACCATTTGTGTATTTTTATTCATCGCCTATAGTAACCAATAATTCTAAATGTAATAAGAGGTTTTATACTATCGCAATGATAGACCCCTATACTCCTTATGCTACTTCAAATTTTTCAATCTCTTCTATGAGGTTGTGCTTTTTAATACTCACTTTATAGAGGTCATATTGGTTTTGGATGTTGAGCCATACTTGTGGTGTTGTACCAAAGTATTTGGCAAGTTTAAGTGCCATTTCTGTGGTCATGCCTCGTTTCTCATTGACCAGTTCATTGATGGCACGAAAGGAAGTATGTAATGCTTTTGCAAGATGGCTTTGTGTAATGCCAAGTGGTACCAAAAACTCCTCTTTGAGTATTTCGCCTACATGTGTTGGTTGTCTTTGTAAAGTTGCCATGTTTTCTCCTAGTGGTAGTCTGTTATTTCTACATTATATGCATCGCTATTTTCAAAAAGAAAAACGATGCGGTATTGTTTGTTAATGCGTATAGAGTATTTACCTTGTAAGTTTCCTTTTAGTGCCTCAAGCATATTGCCCGGAGGGACACGCAAATCTTCCAAGCTATGTGCAGCATGAAGGTAGTCAAGTTTTCGAAGAGCAACTTTGTGTATGGTAGAGGGTATCTTTTTACTCTTACCTGTTTCATAAAACTGCTCTGTCTCTCTATTTGCAAATTCTTTTATCATAGCACAGTATAACATATAGTGTTATAGGTGTCAATGCTTAGAGGTGACTTAATTAAAAATTCGGGTGCATAATTCTCTACTTTTTCTTATAATTCACCAAGTAGTAATCAACTAAGTTCAACTTCATACTCTTACTCAATCCTCTATGCAAACTAATCATATTTTTCATATGTGAGAATACTCCACCTTCAAGTGCATTGGTTGTATTTGGTATGCCTAGATTTTTATAGTTTTTATATGCAAATAGATAAGGTAAGTTTGTTCTTAAACTTCTGTATGCAGCTCTAGTTCTTGGATGAGTATAATGAAGTTTACCTGTAGTAGATGAGAGAGGTTTTTCATCTAAAAAACTCTGGTACTCTTTGTACCATTCATCCAATTTTTGAGTAAAGTTTTTTTCTGTGGTTTGGGTTAGTTTGGAGACTATTTTCTTGAGATCCTTACTCGCTTCAAGTTTTGGTCTCATTGTAATATATCGTTGTATAATTTTCTTTTGATGAAAGTGACACATTTGTATAGGAATGTCTTCAAAGGCTTTATACAAGCCCCTCTTACCATCTAAAGTCACACTTGCAATAGCATATCCAGTACGGATGAGCTCTTCTTTTAGGTATCTATAGTCTTTAACGACTTCACTTTCAATATGCTTCCATATAAGTATCTCTTGTGATACGACATCCTTAAATACTAATGTGCCTAACTTATCTTTCCTTTTGCCATAAAACGTGGCATCACAAACTAAATTTACTACTCTTGGATAATGGACTTTTCCATCCACGATATATCCATCTCTTTGCTTCATAACCCAAGGTATAGATTTATTGTACTTGACTGATAATTGATTAAGTGTTTGACGCTGTAAAAAATACTCTTTGAATATAACTTCTTGTGACTTTTTTGGTCTCCTTTTAGAGCTAAATGAGGTTTTACAATCTTTGCAAAAATATCTCTTAATTCCACTTCTTGAACCTCTATTTTGAGTATTTTTAGATTGGCAATAGATACATATTTTAAGACTTTTTTACAGCCATTTGTAAATAAACCTTTGTTTACCCCCAATATACCATACTTTGCGGGGTATTTTATGCACCCATTTTTTTAATTAAGTCTTAAAATGCCATTCCCAAAGTAAACATCAGTTTTGCACTCATCTATGGCAGAAAAAGAGAATGATACAAATAATACAAGTAATAAAAATATTCTTCTCATATTCTACTCCTCATACTTACTGGTATTAAAGTCACAATACTTTTTACCTTCACTTGGCCAAGGAACGGTATATGAATCACCTGATAACACATTTTGATATATCATGTATTGCTGAATTCTTTCTTCATTGTTGAAGTATTTTTTATCAAAGTTATCATCTATAATTCTTTGATGAATATATATTTTATCTCCAAACTTATCCGCGAATGAAGAAAAGTAACCTTCACAATATATAGGAGCACCAAGCTCTTTTTCTATCTCCTTAGCCTTCTCAGGAGTCTCCAGCACAAGTTTATATCCTCTAGCTGCCTGCATCCCAATATCCACATGTATAGGGTGCTTATCTTTGTAGGTTTCATATATCCACCTCTCCACATCATCCCTAACCCCATTGTCATTSACATCWATACCAAGAAGCGTAGAGTCATTSARTGYYTTGTCWGGTTCAGGTGGCAAGACATGYCCRTYTACWACCCATGTGATGTTGAGRGTGATGGTGTTTGAAAGTACAGTACCTACTTTGGCTTGTACTGTGACATTGGTATCTTTTTTGGCTTGGAGTGTATTGTTTGTTATTTGCACTGCGTCACTCGG